>NZ_WTLB01000069.1 GCF_011378855.1 Pseudoalteromonas sp. Z1A8
AAAACCCCTCATGAATTATTTACGGGGCAATCAGAAGTTCTGGTGGCTGCATAATGATTGCACTTAATACTTGAATTCAAGAGTCATTGATTTTAGCCATGTCGCCGTTAATTAAAATGGTATTTACAAAGCCTTTAACTAGCGCTTTATTGGCTTTTGTTTTACTCAAATCGGTAATCGCTGTTGCGCCATCTAACTGCGTGCGGCCACTTGGATTTACAGGTGTAATGGCTTGTAAGTTATCCCAGTGTTCTATAATTTTACCGTTTTCAAACTTAAAAATATCAAAGCCAACTTTCGGACCAAAAAAGTTATATTCAGTATGTGTAACTGTGTAGTTACCATCAGAAAAAGCGCGTTTCACTTGCGCTTTTGCGCTGCCTTTAGGTAATTGCTGGAGTACTTCACCAAAACCTGCAAGGCCATCTTTAACGGCTAAATTATGCTGTGTGTATTGAGTTGGGTTTATATAGCTAATGGCTTTGGCATCGCCTGTTTCTATGCTTGAAATAACTGCAACCGCTTTATCGGTATTACTAAGTGTAGTTTGCTCAGATGTGGTTTTTTGTACACTTGCACATGCAGTTAAGCTAATAACTGCAGTCGCTAACACACTGCGAGTAAGTAGTGATAATGGTTTCATTGTAATGCCCTTATTTATTGGTATGCAGGCATTTTATGTAATATTTATAATGTGCAGTAGAGTGTAAGTTGGCGCTAAAATGGTAAAAATCGAACCCCGCCAATCTAAGCTAAGTCGGCTATAAAGTAGTGGCACTATGGCGTACTTGAAACTGACTCGGTGTAGCTCCTGTTTGTTTTTTAAAATATTTTACAAAGTTGCTAGCATCTTCAAAACCAAAATCGTAAGCGAGTTTTTGTGTTGTTACATTGCTTATTATTAAGCGGCGTTTTATTTCTATTAAGGTAAATGCGTCAATCATTTGCTTAGCGGTAAGACCAGTACTTAATTTGCAAATATGATTAAGGGTTTTGTAAGTTGTGTGCAATTTTTTTGCATACCAGTTGGCATCGCGAATAGTTAAAAAATGGCTTTGTAGCAAAGTATAAAATGTACCTAGCTTAATGCTTTGCTCTGGATTTATTTTATCGTGGCGTAATTGTGGACGTAACCTGTGCAACCCTAAAGCTAGCGCACTAAATAAATACATTACTATGAGTGGGTCTGATTGTGGGTGCGCTATTTCTATTTTCATTTCGTTTATTGCGCTTAATACTCGTGCTTGGCTATGCGTATTTAAGTTAAGTAATGGCGTATGTTGTTGGTTTAAATGGGTTGGTGTGTAATTTGGTAAGCGCATATTGGTATGCACGCGGTCTAAAAATGTTTGCGTAAACAATACAACATACCCTGTTGGTTGCTTACTAAAGTCGAACGCGTGCACTTGGTCGGGTTGTAAAAAAATAAGTGTGTTTGGCTCAAATGAATATTGTGTAAAATCAACCATGTGCTTTCCACTGCCCTGTTCTATATAAATAATCATATAAAACGAGACTCGATGCGGCATTTGCGGGTCGTGAGAAATTATGTCTCGCTCATACAAATTACTAAGAGGCAATATTTCAAGCTCAGCTTGCGCTGACTTATCATGGTTAAAACCAATGTTAGGAATATCCATTCGGGCTTATTTTTTATGTGTTTTATAAAGTGTATGTGAGTTAGCTTTAGCTTATCAAGCACATTGCGATTTATTAACCCACTTTTTGTATGGCTGATGCTTATCGTACAGTACATTAAAGATATACGTGTAAATGAGTATAAATACTAAAAAGCCTGCTTCTAATGCTGCAGCAGCCAGCCATGTAATATTTAAATACCAAGCGAGCATTGGCAGCGTTATTACAACCATACCCAGCTCAAAGCCACATGCATGAGTAACACGGGTTAGTAAGCTGCGATCTTTTCGGTTATGCCCTGCTATTTTATCAAACACTATGTTGTAAATGTAGTTCCACAACATGGCAAAAATTGATAAACCAATACCTACAATTGCCATTTTTCCTGTTGCAAACCCACCAAAATAAACAGATGCAGGAACAATAATAAATAATGCAATCATCTCAAATATTAGGGCCTGAAAAATACGTTCTAATGTGTTCATATATAAATAAGTTCTTTAGTGAATGACGAGACGGTTATTTTCATTCATTATTAAGATACATGTTAGTTAGCTAGTATCGGTAAAAACGATATGTTTAGTATTGAACAACTTCAGGCATTTGTAGCTACCGTTGAGGCTGGTTCGTTTTCGGCCGCAGCGCGTAGTTTAAGTAAAGCGCAGTCGGTAGTAAGTCAGCATATTATTAATTTAGAAATAGACTGTAATGCAACATTATTTGAGCGTACAGGGCGCTATCCACAATTAACGGATGCCGGTAAACAGTTACTACCTCAGGCTAAGGCTGTGCTTAATCAACACCAGCGATTAACAAGCTCTGCATTAGCACTAAACGAAAAAACACTAACCGAAATCACTATCGCACTTGACGAAGGGGTCCCATTTAAAACTATCGCAAGTATTATTAGCAAGCTGCAAACTAAGTATCCTTATGTATCGCTTGAGTTTTTAAGTGCATCGAGCCATGACATAATTGACATGCTAAATAGCGAAAAGCCTATAACGGGTATTATTTTTAGTGAATTAAATATACCGAGTTACTTAGACTATGAATGTATTGGATCGGTAAAATTTGATTTATATGTTGCTAAATCGCACCCTTTAGCGGGGGGCAGATGTGAAAATATGGATGGCCTTCGGCTACATCGACAACTTCTTCTTCGTTCGCGCAATACACAAACAAGCAGCTTTCAGCTAAAAATTAGCCCAGAGATTTGGTATGCCGATAATTACTTTGTATTACTCGAACTAGCAATACAAGGTAACGGGTGGTGCTTATTACCAAACCATGTAGCTCTAGATGCAGTACAAAGTGGTGAGCTGGTTAAACTTCCTCTTGAGTTTGAAGAAATGGGTTGGTTGGCTAATGTTGATGTATTACAGCATCAGCGGCATAGTAATCAAAAAGTGTTTAAAGCGCTTCGAAGTGTATTACTAGGGCTGTTATAAAATTTCTATTGTGGAATATTATTTCCATAATGATTGGGCTTTTTACCTCTTTTTTAACTGCGCCGATAAAGCCAAAATAGCGTCATCAACACAGCGAATTAAACGACTAGAGGCAAAACACATGAAAGCAATTGGATATCAACAAAACTTACCTGTTTCAAACGAGCTATCACTTCAAGACATCGAACTTGAAATGCCAACAGCACACGGCCACGATATTTTAGTGGAAGTAAAAGCTGTATCTGTTAATCCGGCTGATTTTAAAATTCGTGAATCAATGCCAGCGCCAGAGGGCGAATACAAAGTACTTGGTTTTGATGCTACAGGCGTTGTTAAATCTGTTGGCGAAAATGTGTCTTTATTTAAACCTGGCGACAAAGTTTGGTATGCCGGCGATGTAACGCGTTCAGGTAGTAATGCACAGTTTCAATTAGTTGATGAGCGTATTGTAGGTAAAATGCCAACGACGTTATCTAACTTTGAAGCCGCAGCGCTTCCTCTTACTAGCCTTACCGCATGGGAGTTGTTGTTTGATAGATTAAACGTAGCTGAAAATGATGATTCTAAAAGTATTTTAGTGATTGGGGCTGCCGGCGGTGTAGGCTCAATTATGGTGCAACTGTTAAAGCAGCGCACTAAGCTTAAAATTATTGCTACAGCGTCTCGCGCCGAAACCACGTCGTGGTTAGAGGATTTAGGTGCCGATACTATTATTAATCACCGTAATTTATTAAGCGAAGAGTTTGCAGCTAAAAACTTAGGTGAAGTAGATTATGTTGTTAGCTTAAATAACACAGCTCAACACTTGCCTGAAATAGTTAAAGTGATTAAGCCACAAGGTAAGTTTGCACTGATTGACGACCCTGAAACGCTTGATATTGTGCCATTCAAAACAAAATGTGTGTCGGTACATTGGGAACTTATGTTTACTCGTTCATTATTTAAAACAGACGATATGCAAGAGCAACACGTTATCTTAAATAACGTAGCGGGGATGATTGACGAAGGCCTGATTAAAACAACGTTTGGTGAGCATTTAGGCACTATTAACGCCGTTAATTTACGTAAAGCGCATCAGCATCTTGAAACGCAAACGGCTAAAGGTAAAGTTGTTTTAGAGGGTTTTTAAATAACCACTCTATAAATACATTTTGAGTATACAAAGCAAAGCCCCTAACGGGGCTTTTTTATATCTGTTATTTGTATAACTGTTTGTAATTAGGCATATGTTCAACCCAAAATGGCGGTGTACCAATATACTCTTGCACGGTTTTAATAAACTCACTTACCAATGGGGTTTGTTTACGATGAGGGTAAAGCGCGTAAATACCTGTGCCCATAGTTGATAGTTTATAATTAGTTAAAAGCGGCACAAGGCCCATTTTATCAATAGGTTCTTCTAAATTAAATAAATCGAGCATTACATACCCAAGCCCTGCTTTTACTGCATCGACCATAGCGCGTACATCACTCACTTTGTAATTGCCTTTCATTTTATGTATTTTTTGCTCATCACCATGAGGCTCAGTACTTAACTTAACTTGGTCGAGACTTACATCGCCATTGCCATAAATAATAGCGGGTAAAGCTAATAAATCCTCTGGTGTGGTAGGCATTCCGTGCTTTTTTATAAAATCATGTGATGCAACAAGCGCAAAGTGCATATTAGCAATTTTTTTAGCCATCAAATTAGAGTCGTTGAGTTTGCCTATTCTAAAGGCTAAATCGTAATGATCGGCAATAATATCGTTACGCTTATCGTCAAGCATCAAGGTTATTTTTACCTCAGGATACTTTTGCATAAATATATTAATAGCGGGCTGAATATACTGCTGACCAAAAAACATACCCGAGGTAATGCGTAAAATACCTTTTGGCTTTGCCTGATACGAGTCGGCTATGCTATGGATATCAGAAAGTGTATCAATAAGAATATGCGCTTGCGTTAAAATTTCCTCTCCTGCGGAGGTGAGCGAAAATGAGCGCGTTGAGCGATTTAACAGTTGCACACCTAAACTGGTTTCGAGCTTTTTAATTTGTTTAGACAGCGACGAATTATCCATATCATGCAGTGCTGCTGCTTTAGCAAATGAGCCTTGTTGCACTACATCTACAAATAACGTTAATTGATTAGTTATCGACATATCACTCTCCTAAATCCCAATAAGGAACATCGCCATAATAGCCACTGGTAAAGTCAACAAAAGCACGCACTTTACTGGGTAAAAACTGCCTATTAGCATACACCATGTAAAGCCCCATTGGCTCGGGCTCATAGTCTTTTAAAATGCGTACCACTTTACCTTGAGCCAGTGCCTCACCTGCTATAAACGTAGGCTGCATGGTAATACCGCCTCCTGCAATGGCTGTGTTTAGTAACAAATCACCGTTATTAGCTACTAAGTTACTTTCAAGCTTTAATTCATTTTTTAGCTCATCATAGCCTTTAAGTCTTTTTGTAGGCTCGGCGTGAGCATAGCGTAAATAGTTATGTTCTTGCAGCGCTTCTAATGTGGTTGGCGTGCCGTTTTGTTTTAAATAGGCAGGAGATGCAAATATTGCTAAGCGAATAGGCGCTACTTTCTTCGCTATTAATGTTGAGTTTTTTAACGTACCGATACGCAGTGCTATATCAATACCTTGCTCAACTATATCTACAAATTGATCGGTCAATCGTAAATCTATTTTTAAATTTGGATACTGCTTTTGAAAATCAACCAGTAACGTTGCCAAATGCTTAACCCCAAACGACATAGGCGCACTAATACTCAGCACGCCCGATACATTTTCGCTTAAGTTATTGAGTGAGTTTTCCATATCTTCAATATCAATAACGACCTGTTGGCAACGCTGATAATATTGGTTTCCGGCCTCTGTAACACTTACTTTTCGCGTTGTACGGTGCAATAAACGCGTGTGTAAATTGTCTTCCAACGCAGAAATATACTTGCTGACTAATTGCGGCGAAATATCGAGTTTATCGGCCGCTTTTGAAAACGATCCTTCTTGCACAACGGCTAAAAAGGCCTTCATAGTGGTTAGCTTATCCATTTTTAACAATATCTTGTTTGTAATTTATAAATAAATAGCACATTTATCACCAAATTAAAAAGTAATAAAATTGCTATATCAAAATAGACTCATTAGGTAATAGCATGACTCAGCCCGCTTTATTTATATCTCACGGCTCGCCAATGATGGCGGTACAGCAATCGGCAACCTCTGATTTTTTAACATCGCTTGGTCAAACTCTTAAAACACCGAGCGCTATTGTTATTTTTTCGGCGCACTTTGATATTGCTAACGATAAAACAACACACGACATAGTGATCACTGCCGGTAATGCACCGCAGACTATTCATGATTTTTATAATTTTCCTGCGCACATGTATCAAATTCAGTACCCAGCACCAGGTGAGCCCGTACTTGCCAATACCATTGCACAGCGTTTTAGCACTAAAGGTATTAAAGCTGTGCTTGATGCAAAGCAAGGGTGGGATCATGGCGTGTGGATACCACTGCGGTTAATGTATCCAGCGGCAAATATACCTATTGTGCAGGTGTCTATTAATACCCGTTTAGGCGCAAAGGCAATGTACGAATACGGGCAGTTACTTGCACCGCTTCGCGATCAAAATATATTAATTATTGGCTCAGGTGGCATTAGCCATAACCTACCCGAAATATTTAAAAAACCACCTACGCCTAATCGCGTTCAAATGGTTAATGAGTTTACTCAATGGGTTGAACAAACGCTTTTAGCGCAAAATACACCCGCGCTGTTAGATTATTTAAACCAAGCGCCCCACGTATTATTTAATCACCCTACCCAAGAGCACTTTTTACCACTTTTTGCGGCTATGGGAGCAGGTACAAATGAAGTTGAAAAAATATTTAGTGATATCGAAATGGGGGTTTTAGCGCTTGATGCGTATAAATTCACTTAAAAGGTTTGTATATGTAGGAGGGTTATTTAGTTTTTGGATTGGTTTTGCTTTTGCTTAAAGCTGCACGCAGGTTTTGTAACTCATTATAATAGAGCCAAGCGTTGTATCAATGCTCCAAGTTCAAGTGTTTTAAGCTTAAACTTGAACTTAGGGTGTTTAAATTAAAATTTAATAGTTTAAAGTACCACGAATTGGGTAATCATTTTTAGGATCGCGGATCCATGTAAGTCCACCTACCAAAGTTTTTAAATTTGGGCGACTAACAGGGTTATTTGCAATATCAATCACATGCAATTTACCGTGCTCATTGACTACAAATAGGCCCGGCTCACTAAAGTTATGATCGGTTTCTTTTGCAAAACGCGGTTTAGAAATATATAAACCAAGATCCTGCATCGACTCTTCAGTTAAGCCATATGCAATAGGGTACGAAATACTTAAGCTTGCCATGTGCTCCTCTAGTTGCGCTTTAGAGTCGCCCGATACTGCAATTATATCGATGCCTGCATCAGCCAGTGCCGACTTAACTTCTTCTAGCTCATTTAAAAAAGATGTACAAATAGGGCAATGTTTACCACGATAAACAAAAATAGCTTGCCACGGTAATCCATTTTCCGACTTTCCTAAATTAATTTCGCTGTCATCAATAAGCGTCACTTTTACTTGAGGAAATGTATCGCCAGGATGTAATTTTTGCGTGCTCATAAATAGCCTTAATTAATAATAGAATAAGATATCAACGACAAATATAAATTAATTTGAGCAAGTGTTCAATAATTAATTGAGCAATCGTTCAGTTTTGTTTATAGTGAGTTCAGCTACATCTATTTATGATGTTTAATTAAAGCGCACTTATGGCTTACATCAATGTAAAAATTGGTACATTTAAGTGCACTGTTTGCACTCCCTAAAAGTTAGGATTTTATTATGATTAAAGTTTCAGTTCTATACCCAAATAAAGGCGATGCCCAATTTGATTTTGATTATTATTGCAATGTACATATACCTTTAATTACAGAGCTATTAGGGGATGCATTAATTAGTGGTTCTGTAGATGCCGGGCTTGCTGGCGGTGCACCAAACGAAGCGCCTGCATATATAGCGATGGGTCATCTTGTATTTGAATCGGTAGAATCATTTCAAAATTCATTTGGTCCACATACCGATAAAATTTTGGCCGACTTAGTCAACTTTACAAACACGCAACCACAAATCCAAATTAGCGAAATTAAGCTATAAATTTATATTCAAAATTAAGAGGGAAATATGGCAACTACACTCGCATTTGACGTATACGGCACGCTTATTAATACCCATGGTGTGCTGTCCTTACTCGACGACATGATTGGCGATAACGCCCAAGCATTTTCAAATACATGGCGCGAAAAACAACTAGAGTATTCGTTTAGGCGCGGCTTAATGCAAAATTATATTCCCTTTTCGCTATGTACAAAACACGCACTCGACTATGCGTGTTTAGCGCATAAAACACAGTTGAGTGACGCTCAAAAAACACAATTACTCGACAAATATAAAGTCTTGCCAGCATTCGACGATGTAAAAGCAGGCCTTAAACAATTAAAAGCACAAGACTATCGCTTGTTCGCATTTTCAAATGGTGCTGCCGATGCAGTAAATACTTTGCTAGAAACGGCAGGAATAAGTGAATACTTTGAAGGCGTAGTAAGCGCCGACGACGTTAAAACCTTTAAACCAAACCCAGGGGTTTATAGTCACTTTTTACGCGAAACCAATTCAACCGGCGCAAACACATGGCTTGTATCAAGCAACCCGTTTGATGTAACTGGCGCTATTTCGCATGGTATGCGCGCGGCGTGGATTCAACGATCTAAAGAGTCTATTTTCGATCCTTGGGAAATACAGCCAAATACCATCGCAACCGACTTACTCGATTTAAAAGCTAAATTAGAAAGCGTTAATTAATTTAACTACATCCCCTTTATGCTCGGTATTAAATTTTACATCGTCGGTGTAAAGGGGGTTTACGTTTTACCTATTTATTCCCGCCTTTATTAGCTCAATTACTGTATTCATACGTTTTGCCAACGGCCTATTTCGGTGATGGCACACATAAATAGATTCACTAACCGGACATTCTAAATGATGTGTTTTTATAAGTTGTGGCTTATTGAATGCACCTACAGCATGAGCAGGTAATACCGTAAAACCCAGCCCTAAGCTTACAGGTTCTAGTATCAAACTAATTTGGTTAGAAAATCCCGTACGTCTTATTTGGTCAATATGCTCAAACTCACTGTAGTTTTCGCTTAGTAGTAGCTGCGCATGATGGCTTGCATCGGGATGAGCAATAAACCCTAGCTCACACAGGGTTTGCCAATTAGGCATGTTTATACCTGCAGGCGTTACAAGTAGTAGTGGCTCTTGGCTTATTTTATGGCTGGTTAGTTCGCTAAATGTTGGAGCTTGAGTTAAAAACCCGATGTCGGCACTGTGGTTTGCTACAGCTTGTTCAACACTTACATTGGGCGCAAAGCGGTAATCAATAATCAGCTCTTTATACTCAGATTGCAGTGCTAATAATTGATTATAAAACTTTAAACCACAACTGCCTGGAGATTGAATCTTTACCGCTCCGCTGTACGGCGAATCATCTTTTAATTGTTGTTCTAAAAACTGCCAATCTTTAAGAAGTAGGCTGCCCTGCTGATATAAGTTTTGGCCCTGAGGAGTAAGAGAAAACTGCTTACCATGGCGCTCAAGTAAAGCGCAGTTAACTTGCTGCTCTAGCTTTTTAATATGCTGACTTACGCCAGACTGGGTCATATAAAGGCGCTCAGCTGTTTGGGTAAAGTGATTTACTTCAACCAAAGTGCAAAAGGTGTTTAGCCATGTTGGATTTATCATTACAAAATGTACTCAAAATGATGATTAATGATAATTTTACTTAATATGTAGCGGTTCGTAAACTAACTCCATCAACTAGTCGCAAGACAAAATAAGTCACACGTTAAAGAGGAAGCATTATGAGTCATACATATCCACGTAGTTTTTCGCACATTGGTATTTCAGTACCGGATGTTGAAAAAGCCGTAGAGTTTTACACTAAGGTGATGGGCTGGTACACCATAATGGAACCCACTTTAATAACTGAAGATAACAGCCCAATTGGTGAAATGTGTACAGAAGTGTTTGGTGAAAAATGGGAAAAATTCAAAATAGCACACCTATCTACAGGCGATCGTATTGGTGTCGAAATTTTTGAATTTAAAAACCAAGAAAACCCAAAAGACAATTTTGAATACTGGAAAACAGGCATCTTTCATTTTTGTGTTCAAGACCCAGATGTAGAAGGGTTAGCCGAGCGTATTGTGGAGGCTGGCGGTAAAAAACGTATGGAAGCCCCACGTTATTACTACCCTGGTGAAAAGCCATACCGCATGATCTACATGGAAGACCCGTTTGGTAATATTCTTGAGATTTACAGCCACAGCTACGAGCTTATATACAGCGCAGGCGCTTACTAAAAGTCTGAACTGTGGATAATAAATCTATATCTAGCAGCCTTTTTTAGCGCTAATTGCGTTGAATTTATTTGCAATAGGCCAGCTATAACACGTAGATTCGCCTTATTTTCACTGAAAATTTTGGTTAGAGAGGAACATCCTTAAATACCATAATTATTCAACGTGTTATTAAATTTATTAACCAGAGATCAGGCTAAATAATAGGGTTAACATTGCGTTAGCCCTATTATTTTAGCTTTAATAAAAAGTGATAAGTACGCGTTAAGCGCTTTTCCCACAACACTTTTTATATTTACGCTCGTTACCGCATACACACGGGTCGTTTCGACCTAGTTTAGGCATGCCACGGGTTATTGGGCTTTGCGGTGGCGGGCAACAGCTTATATTAGTACAGCTAGAGCCAGTTGGTGCAGGCGATTTATCTGTCATCTCATATTCCTTTTTTTAGTCGTGTTTACCAAGAGCCATACATAGGGTTTGGTAGTAAAAATAAAGACTTACCAAGTTTTGGTTGTAGCGCTTCTATATTGGCTGATTCTTGCGTGATGCCGCTAAAGTCTTCTATGTTGTCTCCTACCTGAAACTTTATAACCTGCGGTTGTTTCCAGTTATTTTGCATGCCCTTTGGTGTATAACAATCGGCTGTACCTTGTGTTATTTGTTGGCGGCGAAGGTCTTTATCATTAATAAAGTGTTTGCCATCTACAGCGGTTTTATCGGCCTCTGAACGGCCCATTAAACAGGTATTTTCAACCGTTACAGGTAAGCCAACTGCTTTAAGATTATTCCATGTGTGTACATCGTTTGCTTTATCGCGGTTAGTAACCAGTGCTACTTTGCCTCCTTGCTTGTAAAGCGCTTCTATAAACGATTTAGCGCCAGGTACTAGCGTTGCGTTTTCGCTTTTTACCCATGCTTGCCATGTTTGTGGTGTATAACCTTTACCGCTAAGTTCGGTTTGTTTTTGATAGGCAGAGTTATCGAGTACGGTTTCATCTACATCCATCACAGCAACCCAGTTAGTTGCAGAGCGTGGTAATTTCGTAACCGCAGTTTGAGCTTGCTGATACATATAAGTTGTTAATGCCTGATACTCTTTACTAGTTGTTTGCCATAAAACCGATGCTGATAGCGCATTTGCGTTATCTGTAATTGAAACCGATACCGCACAATGGTCGCTTAGCATGGCTTTATCATCCATATTTTTATATTTATGGACTTGGGCTGATTTTGCGATACTTTTAGCATCCATTTTACCCACAATTATATGATCGATAGGCGCTGGGTAGCGTGCTTGGCAACCAATTAAATGGCTAGTAGTAATGCTCGTTGAGCGCTCATTGCTTAATAAAGTGCGCGTTAATCGGTTATAAGGTGCAGAAATACGTTGGTTAAAATCACCCAGTACAATGTATGGCGTATTTGTAGTTTCTCGTTTTGCTATCCAGCTATCAAGAATAGGTGCTTGTTGGGCGTAGGTTTTACACGCTGGTGAGTCGCTTTTAAGGTAGTCATCTACAAAGCAGCCGCTTTTCATGTGTACGTTAAGTATATCGGTTGGGCCGTTTGGTGTATTTACCGTTATTTGTAAGCCATAGCGTAGCCCTGCTCTTTTTAAGGCTAATTGATCTATGGCAGCAGTATTGAGTACAGGCATTGCTTTTTTTACTGCAAAGGCTACTTTTTGTTGAGTTGATAAAGCCCCTGTTTGTCGGCACGTATAGGCTTTACTATCTGCTCGGGTAGACATAATAAGTTGCCAGTCGTCTTCAGAAAAAATTTGCTGTAAGGCCGCTTTAGATCCCACTTCTTGTAGCGCAATAATATCGGCGTCTAGGTTTTTTGCATACGCTTTCATTGCTGCTATTTCGCTTGGCGTTCGTGTTCTACAGCCTGTATCGATTGGATAAGCAAGATGCTCTACGTTCCATGTTGCCACCTTTAATGGCTGCGATACACTTTGCAAGGAAGTAACAACCTCACTACTTGGTGAGCTATTCGCTACTTTTGTGGGAATAGTTGATGTACAGCCAATACTTAGCGTTGCTATACAGGTAATAGTTAATAAACTAAACGCCTTCATTTTTATGTCCTTTGGATTATTTTTTTGTTGCTATTACTTGCGACTCATTAAAATTCTTCGTCAAGTATACAATGCCTTATTGTTTAATGTTCGCTGTTAATTAACGTCCTATTGTGGAAATTTTTGGTCATACACTACGGCGTTGTGCGCGTGTAAGCTTTCTTGGTGTTCAACCTTAAAGCTGTAGTTGTAAATATCTGTTTTTTGTTCAAGGGCGTGCTTTAGCCTGCGGGCAGCGTCTTCACAAAACAGCAGGTTTTCGGCGTTAAGTTTAGCAAAGGCTTGCTCGTCTTCTCGTTTTACAGCAGTTTGTACTGGCGTGCCTATAGCCTCTTCCATTTGCTTAATAAGAGTGGGTAAATCGGGGAGTTGTTCACCTTGTAAACTCATGTTTATATACGCATACGAGCGTTGGCTATGCGGCGTAGCTACACTGCCTTGCTGCGATGTTAGCCATTCTAATAAAGCGCTTTTATCAAGCTGCTGCTCTGTAAATTGCTCTGCTACAGCGTCACTTAACGCTTGCCTTGAAAGCGCAGCCGAGCACGGGCAAGTGCTCGAATAAGGAATTGTTAGGCTAAGCTCAGTATTAATAACGCCATCTGTAATGGTTTTGCTAATAGCCACTGGATACGCCTGAAACCCAGATTGATTTGATAAAAGCGCCGGCTTATTTATTACAAGCTCAAAGGCTAAATCTATTTTGGCACTTAAGCTTAAACCTTGCTGAGAGCTAAGCATGTTTTTAAGTAGTGTTGTTAAAACCTGGCCATTTAGTGGCTTATTTGCCAGTTGTTCATTAAGCAATAAATACAAACGCGACATATGTATGCCTTTTGCATTTGCTTTATTAAGGCTAACAAATATGCCAGCCTTGGCGTGAGTATGTATTTGCTCACCTTTGTTATTTAAAATATGTAACGGCAGCGAAACCCCTTCCATACCGACCCATTGTAACGGGCGGGCATTGAGAGAATTAGACTGCGAAGTAATATCGGACAAATGGCTTTTAGCATTCATAAATTTAAATATTCCGGTTAACGATTAAAAACAAGAGGCATAGCAGGTTTGCTTGGTTTAGAGACCGTTTTGCCATCGTAAAGACGCTTAATAAATTGGTGAGTAATACGTACATCTAAGGTTTTTGTTATACCTTGATTTACTACACTGACATTTCTATAAGTTGGCTTTTCATGCTTATAAGCTCTTTTAATTAGCAGGTTATGTGGGAGTAATACGCGTTGGCGGCTAAATATTAGTTTTGCCAGCTTATTACAGGATTATTGCGCGTCACCTTTGTTGAGCCTTGCCCCGTATTGCTAATCCATTGCACGTTAAGCGCATTCAGCGAAGGCATTAAGTTAAACAGTGTGACTGAAAAACCCATAACCGGTGTTTTGCAGTTAAAGTTGTAGGTGGCTTCAATATTGTGGTGATCGTGGCTATGAAAGTCTGTGTGTTCATCATGGCTGTGAGCAAGTGAGTTTTCGGTGCTTTGTAAAATACACTGCCCTTCTATATCAATAGCGTGGCTACTATTTTTTAATTGCTGAGCAAGTACATCAATAGCATTTTTATCAGATTGGTTAGCAGCTTGGTGTTCAAACCCCAGCGCATCGGCAGCCGGAATAATAGACTGCATTTGCAGCACATTGCCCTCTTGAGCAATAAGTAACTCCCCTTCCCCATGAACATGTTTTTGAGCATGAGCACTAAAGCCCAACCCTAATAGCAGGGCAACACTCAGGCCTTGAGTAAACACTTTCATAAACTAACCCTCACTTAAAATAGAGCCAAATGCAATAATTATTATAATATAACGTATCGATGTTGTCCTAAAAAGGTAATAATTGAGAGTGTTTAACTAGTTATTAAAAGGAGTTGCAGAATCAGCGCGCTCTAATGTTTAAAAAGCTTTGTTGTTAAACGTGGTTGTTAAAGGGTCGTAATTACGGGGATAAGTTTAGTTGTCAAAATTGATTAATAGGATTCAATTAAATCTGACAGCCGAATATGTGCCAGTGTAGGTCGATAAGCGAAGCGCCATCCGACACAGTAAAATATCTTGCCGATTAATATCAGTATTTTATGTTGTCGAGTGGCTGGAGAGTGCCATGAAGGGACATTCATAACCCTTAATGTATGAAGTCAAGATTGGACCCCATTCACTGGTAACGAGTAAAATTTACTGGGTAAGCTTTCGGCTGGAAAGGGGTTTACACAGTTATAGTAATTTACGGGCATTTAGTTCAAGTAAAACCTCGTCAGAAAGTGCATCAATCCAATAAACTTCTTTAAGCTGCCTACATGTTAAACCAGCAATCTCTTCAAATACAAGCTCAGCAGTTTCTTTTTCTGCAAGTGTTGCTGTTTTAAATAAATGAAATGAAATCTCGACAAACATCATCCAAGTAAAGATACCCCCTGTGTCAGGATAGTTGTCGCCTCAATTAATTTACAAATAAACAGGGCGCGGTAAGTTAAAGTAAGTGAAT
>NZ_WTLB01000007.1 GCF_011378855.1 Pseudoalteromonas sp. Z1A8
CTTTGATAATTCACTTACTTTAACTTACCGCGCCCTGTTTATTTGTAAATTAATTGAGGCGACAACTATCCTGACACAGGGGGGATCACTTGATGGTATAAACTCAACAACCTTTTTATGTACATTATCACGCGCCATTCTATTTTCTGAGCTGGTATTTCTTAATGCAGCCCTAACAAGTGACTCGAATGCAATTTTTGTCAACCCCTTGTCTGTATTCTCATCTTCCCACTGCATACCTAAATACGTTAACGCTGCTTTTGACTCTATTGAAGTTAATGCTGGTCTAGATTTCTCAATGATTGACTCAGATTCCAAGAGTGGTCTTGCAATAACATCGACTAGCTGAGAGGCGCAATTATATTTATTATCATCTAGCTCGTATCTTTCCAAAAACCAACTTTTATCACGGATATCTAATGAAATACCTTTACCAAGACATTTTTGTTTTAATGTATCGCCTTTGGCACCGATTTGTTGGTTTGTACAATAAATTAGAACTCTTATTTGATCGAAGTTTTCTTCAAGACGCTTTATCGTCCTCATAACTTTAGGATCAAAGTCTTTAGACACTGAATATTGAACAGCTACATATGTCGATCCATCTGATGAAAATAACTCCGAGTCTCGTCCTCCATCACCACTTGGAGATGCCATTGTCCTAAGTGATGGAAGCTCAGATGCCAGAAAACCAGAGCTAAGCTCTTCGAAGTACTCCCAATCTGATGGTCTTGTTTTGTCTAAAGCCAACTCAAATAATTTTCTATTCATGCTATTTCCTAATTTATGACTCTAGCCTGCCATGACGCATAACGCCCAATTAACAGTCTAAAAATTGTTGGCTAAAATGTTGGGGAACGAAAACAGCCAACTGTTTTTAGTCCTTGTTTAATTTCTTGTTATGCGAAAATAAGTTGTACATACATTAAGTTGTTTTAGTACACCCATCTAAGTTGTTTACTCCATCTTTTCGCCACATACGGTCGAAAATAATCATGGACACAAAAGCTAAAAATAAGAATAAGCCCATTTGTTCAGAAGGCGTATATTACGTTGTTCGATAATTACACCAAACAACTCATTTAAAAACAGGTAACTACTATTGCTACTCAGTAGTCTTTGTTATTTAACCCCAACACGACTTCAATAATGTTATGGGACAAATATCAAATTACTGTACCTATACACAGCAATTAATTAATTCTATTTTTATTTAAGGCTTTATAGCTCTACCCTTTAAAACCTTGTATCCCTCTCACAAGGATCACCATCATTATCGCCATCCATTTTTGTATTCGGGCAGTTATTAATGAAGAATATTGCTTCGTCTTTAGATGTCATTTGGCTACAGTGCTGCCTACCATCACACGTAAAATTTTGTGTGCTTTTTGGAATAACCATTTTTGGGTATTTTTTATCAAAGGTGGCTAAATCAGCGTTGGTTATAACTGGAGTTTGGCTGCTTGAGTGAGCGTTGTATTTATTAATCGCATAAAAGCAAAGTGCAGCAATTAGCGCTATTGAGGCAACTTTACCTAAAAAGCTACTGGCAAAATTAGATTTAGCCATACGGTACGGCTGTTGTGTGTGTTTTTGGTAAGGTGCTTTAAGCTCTGTAACGCCTTCTATGCGGCAGTTAATTGCTTTGGTTTTGCCGTCGGGCTGCGTTGCTACTTCAAAGTAAATAGTGTCGCCAACTTTAGGCTTGCGGCTCATGTGTTTGAGGGCTGATATGTGTATAAACGTATCGTGTTCTAGGGTGTCTGATTTAATAAAACCAAAACCTTTGTCTGATTTCCACGACTTTAACAATCCTTTGTGCATATGTGTGCCCTTAATAACCTGTAATGCTTAAACTGCGCTTTACGCTAGTTTCATTTAGTTAACACTTGTTATTATACGTCCCTAAATTAATACCATGCAACTATTTATTCATATTACGTTAATTTTACGCTCTACCTACTAAACTTAATTATTAAGCTTAACTATTAAACTTAGCTATTAATTAAAGCACTAAAGCAAGTGCCCTAACAATGCTCATAGGACTAAAACCAAGTAAAAAATCAACCAGCTTTATTTTATGGCTAACGGATAAATGTCCTTTAAATTTTAATAATTAACCCTCAGCTCTACAGTGACTTAACAGGCTGTTTACACTGTGTTTTGTCATTAGTTATTTCTATCTGAATTAAGCTTTTTTAGTATGATTTCTCATTCGTTTTTTAGATCATTTATCTATACAATCACTCCTTTATTTTTACGCACATATTTCAAGTGATTATCTCATGCTATTAACGATTGTTTATATTATTGGTATTACAGCAGAAGCCATGACTGGCGCACTTAGCGCAGGACGAATGAAAATGGATTGGTTTGGCGTAGTGCTAGTAGCCAGTGCGACCGCAATTGGTGGTGGCAGCGTACGAGATATATTACTAGGCAATTACCCGCTTACCTGGGTTCAACACCCAGAATATTTATTAATTACCTGTATTGCCGGTATTGTGACTACATGGCTTGCTAAGTGGGTGGTTAAATTTAAAGGCATATTTATGCGCTTAGACGCGCTGGGTTTAGCTGCATTTAGTATTATAGGCTGCCAAGTGGGTCTAAATATGGGCTTGCACTATGGTATTTGTGTTGTGGCAGCCATTGTTACTGGCGTATTTGGTGGCTTATTGCGTGATTTAATATGCCGTCAAGCGCCATTGGTATTGCACAACGAGCTGTATGCTAGCGTGGCGTTAATTGTAGCGTGCTTATATTTAGCGCTGCACCATTACAATATTGACGACAACATAAGCATTATTGTAAGCCTAGTTGCAGGATACTTAATACGTATGGCATCAATACGCTTTAAATGGCGCTTACCTACGTTTAGTTTATTAGAACCGGCTAAATAGCTAAATTAGTTATATGAGACAGGCTTGAATCTGCTAGGCAATAAAGCCTGTCTTCTCTTTAATGATCTTTATTACTCTTTAATGATCTTACTATTTAATACTCACACTACATCGCTTAACGCGGTTTTAGAGCCACTGTTATTGTGTGGCATTACGCTAAAGCTGCCGTCTGTTTCGAGCACAACTGCGGCGACCTCTTCTATTGCAATAATACCTGCGCCTCGCATAGCGGCGCGAATTTCTGATTTTGTTACCCGTTGTGATTTAAGGGCTGAATCACAATACTCGCCATTACTTAACAATAACGTGGGCTTTGCTTTTACAAGCGCTGCAAATTTTGACGAGCGCACACTAAGCCAAGTAATAACATATTGAAGCCCTATCAATACTACAAAGGCTAGTATGCCCTCAGCTAACGGTACACTTTTTGAAATAATAACAGACGCTAAAATAGAGCCCAGCGCAATGGTGACTACAAAGTCGAACACATTCCACTTTGAAAGCGTACGTTTACCCGATACACGTAACCAAAACACCAGTGCCACATAACCCAGCACACCAATTATAAGTACACGTAATAACCCCTGCATGTCATCGTAAAACATAATGGCTCCTTTTCTATTTTAACGCTTAATGTAAGTGCTCGTTACTTGCTTACATTTTTTAATTTATTGCTTAACTGTAGTTATTGCGAGTGTGTGTAATACTTTGCTTATTTTTTTAGCTGCAGGGCAATTTGCTGCATTATGGCGCTCAGCTATATAAGCAAGATCGTTGTAACTTAACCACACTTGCGATTGTGCGTCTTCCCATACCAGTGCTTTTAGCGGTAAATCAATACCTATTGTTTGAGCGCACTGCATAAGAGGTGTTCCACCTTTAGGGTTACCAAATATAAGTACTTCTGTTGGGCGTAGTTGTTGCTCTACTTTTTTAGCACCGGCTGCGTGATCTATTCTTGCAAATATATTTAGCCCTTTTTGTTTTGCCAAATTCTCAAACTTATCCATAGTGGCTTTTGCACTTAATGGGCTTTTTACTGAAATTAGCCCCTCTACTGCGTTACTATTTGTGATAGTAAAGAGTAATGCGAGTCCAAAAATAATGTTTAGTGTTTTCATACTTTCTCCTTTGAATATAAGTAACTAAAATTTACAATTTTAAAAGTTAAATCGAAGAGTTTCACTTTACTATATTAAATTTACTTCTTACACGTTGAATTACTCTTGAATAACTTAAAGCGGTTTAAATTTATCTTACGGTTGATTATGATGGGTCAATAATTATTTATTCCGCTTTATTATTTTGAAAGGATCGCCATGTCTAGCTATAACGAATCTCCAGAGCAAATTGAACAAGCCACGCAAGGCTATGTAATGCAGCAAACAATGTTGCGTATTAAAGATCCAAAGCCGTCTTTAGAATTTTATCAAAATATATTAGGTATGAAGCTTTTAGGTAAGTATGACTTTCCTGGTATGAAGTTTACGCTTTACTTTTTAGGCTACGAACAAGAGCTGCCAGAAGGCGATGATAAAGCAAAAGCTGAATGGGTGTTTCGCCGCCCTGCGTTAATTGAGTTAACCCATAACTGGGGCACTGAAAACGACGATAGTTTTGAGGGCTACCACAGTGGTAACCAAGAACCTAAAGGCTTTGGCCATATTGGTATTAGCGTACCCGACGTTTACGAAGCAAGTGAGCGCTTTGCAAAATACGATGTAGAGTTTGTTAAAAAGCCAGATGATGGCTCAATGAAAGGTCTTGCGTTTATTAAAGACCCTGACGGCTATTGGATTGAAATACTCTCTGCTGAGGGAATTACCGAAATTATACTTTCTCAATAACTACTGATTTTTTTATATTAAAAACCAGCTTTTTTTGCTGGTTTTTTTGTTTTACTCGTAAAATTTATCTCTATTTATAAGCCCAAGCATCGGTTATAAACACTTGGCACTTGTTGTAACTAATAGCAGACTTTTGTGCTATTCCTCTTACTCTAAAATTAGTTAAGCCATCCGCTATTATTAGGTCTTCGTCGGTTATTGATAGCGTATCGACTAGTGCGTTTTGCTCTGATAAAAAGTCGACTTTAAACTTTATATTTTTAAACGAAAAGTCTGATTCATTTTTTATTTGCCCTATACACGCAACATACAAACCATCGGTTTCATTTTTAGTGCTTATTTGGCTTACATTAGCAGTTAGGTTTTTTTGTGCTTGTTCTTCAAGCCCTGCTACATAAATATTTTGATAAAAAACAAACCCAAAAATACCAACGATACTTAAGGCCAATGCACCAATAATTATGGGATTATTTTCTAAGTTAGAGTACTTAGCTTGAAGAGAGGTGCATTGCGGGCATTTTTTAGCGCGAGAATCAATTGAGCTAAAACACATAATGCATTCTTTAGTTTGCTGAATATCTACCATTACAATAAGCATCCTTGTTAAGTATTAAAACCACCAGCAGTGCTGACTTTTAAGGAGTTTAAGTGTACGCATGCAAAGAATATCCGTAAACACAAATAGCTTAAATAAGTAACGATTTTAGCACCCATTAAAAATAACTGTATATAAACACAGTACGCGTGTTTTTAGTATTTTAACGTAAACACAAAAAAGCCAGCGGTTAAGCTGGCTTAGTATATTTACTAATTTATATAGTTACTTACATAGCTACTTACGAAGTGCGTCTATTCGCGCATCAAGCGGTGGGTGAGATGAAAACAGCTCAGCCATACCTTTACCACTTGCAATACCAAAGGCCATCATTGAACCTTCTAATTGCGATGGGTGGTTTTGCTTTAATCGCTCAAGCGCTGAGCGCATTTTGTCTGCACCTACTAATTTAGCTGCGCCACTGTCGGCTGCAAACTCACGTTTACGGCTGTAGCTTGCAACCACTATGCTGGCAAGTACGCCAAATAATACTTGGAATAACATATCGAATAAGAAATAAGTCCAGCTACTGCCGCCCTCTTCTTCATCGCTATTAATAAAGTTATCTACTATGCCAGCCAGTACTTTTGCAGCAAATATTACAAAGGTGTTTACCACGCCTTGTATTAGCGTAAGCGTTACCATGTCGCCGTTAGCAATATGCGATACTTCATGGGCAAGTACGGCTTCGGCCTGATCTTGGGTCATGTTGTGCATTAAGCCTGTACTTACTGCCACTAATGAGTTGTTTTTACTCGGGCCGGTTGCAAATGCGTTCATTTCTGGGCTGTCGTAAATTGCCACTTCTGGCATTTTAATACCTGCTTTTTGTGCCTGCGCAGATACCGTTTGTACAAGCCAGCGTTCTGTTTCATTACGTGGCTGCGTAATTACTTGTGCACCGGTTGATTTTTTAGCGATCCACTTAGACATATACAACGAAATAAACGATCCACCAAAACCAAACACAGTGGCTATAAGTAAAATTCCGCCAAGGCTACGATGGCTCAAGCCCAGCGCACTCATTATAATTGAAAGCACTACACCTAATACCAACATAACCGCTAGGTTAGTTAATAAAAACAAAAATATACGTTTCATATTGTCCTCACAAAAATAGGTTTGATCACTAAGCGATTAATGCATTTGGAATTAAATCAGCTCAAAGCAATCACTGCGCTATGACACACTATGTCATAGCGTTAGCGCTATTCTGTGACAAACTATGTCATAACGCAAGGGTTATTTATGTGTTTATAAATATAATTTATTACAGAAAGCCTATAAATATTATTTTAAATCAGCCAATTGAAACGCAGCCTGTTAGTCCATTTTTTAAATGCTGTTGTTTACTAATGCCATTTCAACAGGAAAGTTACGCTCTTTGGCTAATACTTGAGCTACTTCGGTTATATCTGCATGGCTAGTTTTATTTAGGTATGTCCATTGGTGGTTTTCACGATGCTTATTAATATCGGGCTGATTGCTCACTAAACCTAACTTTATAAACTCTGCAACAATTTCATCGGCTGCTGTAAGGGTTGATGACGCTTTTACATTTTCAGCACGCGCATAACTAATATGCGAATATAAGCTTACATCGGCTACGCGCAAAGTGTCGTCTTCTCCTGGTATTTGTTGGCCGCCAAACAGCGCATTATTTTGTGTATTGGCATTTTTAAATGCAGGTACAAATTCGGCTACATAATCAATGGCTTTTTGGATGCGTGTTTGCAGCGCTGCTTTGTCCCAGCCATCTTCAATATAATGCAGGTACTTATTAGGTAGCTTAGGTTGTGCACTTATTGCTGTTGTATCTGCTAAGCCATCGTTAAATAGCGTAATGGCGTTGGTCATCCCGTGTATTTGAAAATACCCATTAGGATAAGGCGTTAACTGCGCCATACCTTCTGGCGTACCTCGCTTTCCATAAATAATAATTTCGGGTATTTGTCCACCCGCGCCCTGCCAATGTGTAATGTAGGATGCTTTAAATTCAACCATGCGCTTAACATTTACCCCCACCATGTCGTCAATAATCCCGGTTTGAAAGCCACACGCATTAATAAGGTAATCTACTTCAAGTGTTTGGGTAGCTGAGGATTGCGATGATTGGTATTCAATATTCCACTTTGATATTTGCTCGCGCGTATTGGTACCGTTAGTTTTTACTGGCGATACCTGTTTAACAAGTGTGTTTGTTAAAACATCAGCATGGTCGTACTGTGCAAGCGCTAATTGCGCACTGGCCGATAGCCTAAATATATTCCAACCATATTCTTGCGCCACTATTAGCGGGTATTTTATTTTTCTTAAATTTAAATGCTTAGCTACCGGTATCATCCATTCATCAAGCGTTTTGGGCTTTGTTACTTGTTGTTGATTTTTAAGCTCAAGCATTTGCTCACGACTATATAGCTGGTAGTAGTTATCGGGTTCCCCTAATACTTTGTTTTTGGCGTCTTGCTGAATAAGTTTTTTGTAGGCTTGAGTTAACTTATCTAGCCTTGGTAGTAAATCCTCAGGCGAGTCGTCATCACGCGTGGGTACTGCAAACACAGTTGGCCTTACATCGATGGTGTAAGGATAAAGGCGCAAAATATCTATACATTGCTTAAGTAAATCTATGCAGTCTTCGTCGGGTATTTCACGATATAAATTACCACCAGCATGCAAGTGACACATTGGCGGGCCATCAATTAACGACTTTTTTTTCTCAAAAATGGTTGTTTGTATGCCCAAAGCAGCTAAACGAATCGCAATTGTTGCCCCCGCTGTGCCCCCACCTAATATGCCTACACGCGTTTTTGGTAAACGACTACCTAGTGCGTCCACTTCAGATTTTTGGTGCACATTTTGGGTGTAGTTTTTAATAAATGGGTGCGTCATGGTGTGAGGGCTGTCCTTGGTGACATTATTGTAAATGTAGGCTGCGGTTATTAAAGTTGATATGTGTACTAAGGTAGGCTATTTCAAGGCTTAAATACAATAAATAAGCGCATGTATTTAATACAAATACTGCTTTGTATTTAACAAAGCAGTATTTTAACTTTTAAGAATTTAGATCGAGAGTATTGAGTAAGCTTTTGTATATTTGTAGTTTAGGTGTTTGTTCGCTGTATGGGCTTATAGCCAAAATAGGAAATGGCAAACGTGCTTTAAGCGTATCAAGGTTAGCTTGGTATTCTTCCATATTGAGATCTACTTGATTTGCAATCCAACCAACACAATTTACGCCTAAGCTTTGCATATGGGCGGCTGTAAGTAAGGCATGATTTAAGCAGCCTAGCTTCATACCAACAACGAGTATGACTGGTAGCTGCTCAGCCTTTACCCAGTCGTATAAATAGTCGGTATTATTAATTGGTAGTGCCCAACCACCCGCGCCTTCGGTAAGTAGGTAATCAGCGCCTTGTTGTTTTACGTTTTGATACGCTTCGGTAAGCTTATCAACAGTAATTGTAACGCCTACTTGCTTAGCCGCTATATGCGGCGCAATAGGTGGCGCAAAGGCAAACGGATTAATTATATCGTACTTGGCACTAACGGTTGCACTTTCCATTAGTATGAGTGCATCGGCGTTTACCAGCTGATCGAACGCCATTTCGCAGCCTGCAGCAAGGGGCTTATAGCCAATAGCGTGTTTTTTATGTTGGGCAAGTAGCTTTAGTAGCAAGCTGGTAACGTGAGTTTTTCCGGCATCGGTGTCGGTGCCTGTTATAAAAAATTCTTTCATGCGTTGCCTTTAATGTCTTTGGGCTTATTTAGTGTTTTTCTAATGATAACAATACCACATGGTAGGACACACATGCTTTGTTGTTTATTAATGGGTATGCATTACATACATGTTGTAGTGCCGACTTTGTAAGTAATCCTCGGCGTGTATTACTGTGATTTTGCGTTGTCGCACCAATAGCCTTAATAGATTTAATGGCTTTTAAAGGCGTTGAGTAAGTATCGGTATAAACCACTTTTTGTGCGCTGTTTATAACAAAACCTGCCTTTTGGACTGATTGGTTTATATAAAGCTCGCTATTAAATGTATTTATATGGCTGTTTGAATCAAGCGCTGCAAAGGCTGTTTTAATTTCATTAATTGACCCTGAAACTACTGTACTTATATACGCTTTACCACCGGGTTTTAAAGCACGATAAAGCGATTGCATTAGCTTTTCAAAATTAGCTGACCACTGCACTGCAAAATTACTATAAATTACATCAACACTGTTTGCTTGTAGCGGTAGGTTATCCATATCGGCGCAAATACGTAACGTGTTTAATGCGCTGCTTTTTAGCATGTTTATGCTTAAATCCATTGCTATAACGCTACCGAATATACTTTGTAATGAGTGCGTATTAACAAGCGGACCTGCACCTAAATCTACACATACCTTGTTTTTATTATGTTGCTGCGTGTTTATTAGTTTGAATAAGTCACTTGCAGCCTGCTTTTGTACATTAGCATGCTTGCTGTAGCCATCGGCAGCTTTTGAAAAGTTACTTTGTGTAGATTTTTTTAATGCATTGCTACTCACATTTTTATGAGTATTAACGCCATTAGAATCATTTTTTATAGCTGTAAGCGTTGCAGGCGTGTTTATATATTCCTGCTTTTGCACAGTGCTAGTATTGCTAAATTTTTGAGCAATCATGCTATTGCGCCTTTTAAGTGCTCAATAAGCGTGGTTATATCTTGCTTTGTATGAGCGGCAGTAAGTGTAATGCGCAAACGCGAGGTATTATGTGCAACCGTGGGCGGGCGAATAGCGGTAAGCCAAATACCCTGCTGCTTTAGCTTTTCAGCCGCTTTTAAAGTGTGCTCAGCGCAACCTAATACAATGGGTTGAATGGCTGTGTTTGATTCCATTACAGCAATATTATGGCTTTTAGCGAGTTGCTTAAATAATTCAATATTGGCATTTAGCTTATCGCGTTTATCATCAGCTGTTTTTATGCTTTTAATACGCGCAAGTGTATGGCTTGCCATGAGTGGCGACATGGCGGTTGAGTACGTGTAATCGCGATTAAATTGCAGCATGTAATCAATAAATTGCTGGCTGCCTAATACACACGCGCCACTACTGGCAACGGCTTTACCAAAGGTGATTACTAATATATCGGGAAGTGTAATACCCTCTTCTAAAAGTGCTTCGCAACTGCCAAGCCCTGTTTTACCCAAAGCACCAAAGCCGTGTGCATCGTCAATCATTAGCCATGCGTTGTGCTGTTTTGCAAGTGCGAGTAACTCTTTAAGAGGCGCGGTATCGCCATCCATCGAAAACACGCCTTCGCTTATAATAAGCTTGTTTTGCGCTTTTGATTTTTCGAGTCGTGAGCGTAAATGGTTCATGTCGTTGTGATTAAAACGCACTAAAGCCGCGTTAGAGTGCAAAGCACCGTCAATCAAACTTGCATGATTTAACTTATCTTGAAAAATAGCGCTGCTTTGTGCAGCGGCTTTATCTTGAAACAACGCTTTAATTACGCTGCTATTAGCGCTAAATCCTGAGTTAAATAGCATCCCTGCGCCATAACCAAATTGCTCGCATAGGTATTGTTCGAGCGATTTTTGCTGCGCCTGATAACCTGTAACCAATGCGGAGCTGTGACTCCCTAATGCGTAAGAGTCATTAAGGTTAACAGCCACATCACTAAAGCCTAAGTAGTCGTTACTGGCAAAGTTAAGGTAGGTTTTATTATTAACCGTTATGGTGCGCGCTGTTGCATGTTGCACTACGTGGCGTTTACGAAGTAACGCATTTTGCTTGCGAGCCTGCAGATGCGTATTTATAAAATCAAAAGGCATAGATATAAAAGCCTACGCTTCGTAAAACAATTCAGAGGTTGCTTTGTCGGCTACTTGCGATGAAAGCGAGGCTTCTACTGCTTCGTCTGAATAGTCGTGACGCTTTTCTGGGTTCATACCTAATTTTTTAATTAGGTTCATATCTGCATCAGCGTCTGGGTTTTCGGTGGTAAGTAGTTTATCGCCATAAAATATTGAGTTAGCGCCTGCAAAAAAGCACATTGATTGCATTTGCTCGTTCATGGCGTTACGCCCTGCCGATAAACGCACATAGCTATGTGGCATCATAATACGCGCTGTTGCAATGGTACGTACAAATTCAAAGTGATCTAAATCGTCTATGTTTTCAAGCGGTGTGCCTTTAACTTTTACAAGCATATTAATAGGCACGCTTTCTGGCTGTTGTGGCAAATTAGCTAGCTGCATAAGTAGTCCGTAGCGGTCACTTGCTTGCTCGCCCATACCAACGATTCCGCCCGAACATACTTTCATACCGGCATCACGTACGTGATCAATGGTGTTTAATCTATCTTGAAAAGTGCGGGTTGATATAATTTGCTCGTAATATTCTGGTGATGTATCGAGGTTATGATTGTAGTAATCAAGCCCTGCGTCTCTAAGTTCATGCGCTTTTTCGTTTGTGAGTTTACCCAGTGTCATACAGGTCTCGAGGCCTAACTCTTTTACTTCTTTAACCATTTGCGAAATGTATGGCATGTCTCTGTCTTTTGGATCTGACCATGCAGCGCCCATACAAAAACGCGTTGCGCCTTTTTGTTTTGCAAGGCGCGCTTGCTCTACTACTTTTTCTACTTCTATTAAGCGTTCACGCTCTAAATCAGTTCGGTAGTGCCCCGATTGCGGGCAATACTTACAATCTTCTGGGCAAGCGCCTGTTTTAATTGATAACAACGTAGAAATTTGCACTTCATTGGGATTAAAATTAGCACGGTGAACCGATGCGGCTTTAAAAAGTAAATCGTTAAATGGCATTTCAAATAATGCTTTAACTTCAGCGTGGGTCCAATCGTGACGAACAGGTGCAAGTTCCATAATACTCTCTTATTTTTTTCATAACGGTGATATTGGCTTAGTCTACGAGTTGAAGTACCATTGTCAACGAAGCCCACCAAGTTAAAGTTTACATATGAGTAAAAAGAATACAATAGACCTTGATTTTGATCGACAGCACATTTGGCACCCATATACCTCTATGACACAGCCAATTCCGGTTTACCCCGTTACCCACGCAAACCACAACATTATTCATCTTGAAACTGGCGAGCAATTAATTGATGGCATGGCCTCGTGGTGGAGCGCAATACATGGCTATAACCACCCTGTTATAAATAACGCCATGGTTGAGCAAATCAACAGTATGAGCCACATTATGTTTGGTGGTATTACGCATAATAGTGCGGTAGAACTGTGCAAAAAAATAGTAAACATAACGCCGCCTAGTTTAACTAAAGTGTTTTTAGCCGACAGCGGATCGGTAAGTGTTGAAGTAGCGATTAAAATGGCGCTGCAATATTGGTTAAGCCAAGGCATTACAACAAAACAAAAATTAATGACGCCATACAAGGGCTACCATGGTGACACGTTCGCAGCAATGAGCGTATGCGATCCTGTTAACTCAATGCATAGCTTATATAGCGGCTTTTTACCTGTGCATATTTTTGTACCTGCACCGGTGAGTAAGTTTGGTAGCGAGTTCAACCAAGCAGAAGCCCTAGATCTTGAAGAATACTTTAAAGCCCACCATAGCCAAGTAGCTGCATTTATAATTGAACCTATTGTGCAAAACGCGGGTGGAATGAACTTTTATCACCCCGATTACCTAGCCTGCGTACGCAAGCTTTGTACGCAATATAATGTGCTACTCATTTGCGACGAAATAGCCACAGGCTTTGGCAGAACAGGCAAATTATTTGCTGTAGAGCACGCTAATATAGAGCCCGATATAATGTGTATTGGCAAAGCGCTCACAGGCGGTTCAATGACGCTATCGGCCACTATAACTAGCGATAAAATAGCCATTGGCATAAGCGAAGGTGAAGCTGGCGTTTTAATGCATGGCCCTACTTTTATGGGTAATCCGCTTGCCTGTGCTGCGGCGTGTGCAAGTATCGATTTATTACTTGAGCAAAATTGGCAACAACGAATAAAGCAAATACATACCCAACTACAACAACTTAATAAATGCAGTGAACTAGATGCGGTTGCCAATGTACGTACCTTAGGTGCAATTGGTGTTGTAGAGCTTACCGATAAAGCTGGCAATGTGAATGTTGCTAAAATTCAGGCTTATTTTGTAGAGAAAGGTGTTTGGATCCGCCCTTTTGGTAAACTAATTTACCTTATGCCACCGTATATAAGTGATGATGCGAGTATAAAAACACTGTGTGATGCCATTTATAACGCTATTGAAGGCAAACACTACGTTTAAATACTCATATTAAGCGTATTAATACCCGTTAATTTGTCGATTAGTGCCAACAATGTGTAACTAACCGCTACATTTAGTGTTTTTATCTATTTTGACAGTTTGTGGTTATTGATCTCCTTAATCTTTAACTATATGATAATGTCTATCATTTACAATTACCTTTATGGACTCTTTTGCAATGAATTTATTATTTAAACCGGCTAAAACGTTAGGTGTAAGCCTTTTACTTGCTTCAGCTTTTATGGCGCAACCAGTATTGGCTAATGGCCCAATTGGCGAGCATGTAAATCATCTTCAAGAAAACATTAAAAGTTACAATGAAGAAGTTGAATGGATGATTGGCAAAGTTGACACCATGGTAAACGACTACGATACCAAAGGCGCTAAAGCAGTTAAAACTGATGATTTAATTGAATATTGGGAATCAGTTAAGTTTCATAGCGCAATAGAAACTAATTTCGTACCTGTTTACGCTTCTATTTGGCAAGGTATTTATGGCGTAAAAATGGCCATTGAAAATGGCAAACCAGCGGCTGAAGTACGTAAAGAGCAAGAAGCGATGAACATAGCCTTGTGGCAGGGTCTTGGGGCTGTTAAGCTTGCTGCAAAATTCCAGCAAAAAGGCTTGTTAGAGAGCGTTAAAGCAACTGCAACTACTGAAATGACACAAAGTGCGACAATTGACGAAATTAAGCACAAATTAGACCGTGTAGTCGCTAAATTTGCTGAGCGTTTACAAGACGAAGCAACAGATATTGTTCACGATACTTACCTGCACCTATTTGAAGGCGTAGAAGGTACGCTTATTGAACAAGACGCTAACCTAGTTGAAGTGCTGGAAAAAGACTTTAACGTAACACTGCCGCAAGCAATTAAAAATAGTAAAAGCGTAGACGATATACGCGATGTGGTAAGTGACATGCAAACTAAATTAGATCGCGCTAAAACGCTAATAGAAAAAGCTGAAAAGTCGCGTAAGGATGTATTTTAAGTGAAGCGTAGGACCTTTATACAAGGCCTAGCTGCGTTAGGGGTTGTTGGCTCATTGCCACTTCCTCTTTCTCGCGCACTAGCTGCCAATATAGCAAACCCTGTTTCGGTTGATGATTTACCAAAGCTTAAAGGCGAGTTAACGCTTTATTTAGGCCGTGGCGAAGGTGGTTTGTATGAAAACGTATTACAAGCAATCCAGAAAAAAAATCCCGACTTTAAATTAGGCATACGCCGAGGTCCAACAGCTGCACTTGCAAATACAATCGTAGCCGAGGCAAAGGCTGGTGTTAAACGTGCCGATATTTTTTGGGCGGTAGATTCCGGTGCCATTGGTTTAGTGACCGATGCAGGCCTTGCTCAAACAATTCCAACCGATTTATCTGATCAATTACAGCCACAATTTAGGTATAAAGAATGGGCACCTGTTACAGGTCGCATTCGTACATTGCCATATAACACGTCGCGTTTAACTAAAGATCAAATTCCGACAAGTATTATGGAAATTGCCGACAGCGATTTAAGCATTGGTTGGGCGCCCGCTTATGCGTCTTTTCAATCGTTTGTTACCGCTATGCGTATTTTAGAAGGCGATGACAAAACCGCTAAGTGGCTTAAAAAAGTCAAAAAACGTTCTAAAACATACGCCGGTGAACTTGGTGTAGTTATGGGTGTTGAACGCGGTGAAGTAGATATTGGTTTTGCTAATCACTACTACACACTACGCCTTAAGTCGGGCAAGCCCGATGCAAAACTCGATTTAGCCTTTACCCAAAACGATGCAGGTTGTTTAGTTAATGCATCTGGTGTGCTTGCTTTGAATGACGATCCACTTGCTACTAACTTTATGCGTTATTTACTCAGCAAAGAAGTGCAAGGTTATTTGGCAACTGAAGCTTACGAAATTCCGTTAATCAATAATATTAGCCAACCAGAGGGATTACCTTCACTTGCTGATATTTCACCGCCTAAAATAGATTTAACCCAACTGGCAGATTTACGACCTACCATCGATTTGATGAGAAATAACGGCGTTTTATAATGCGACTACCCGCTTCTTACCCAATGGCGCTGCTTGCAGCGCTCATTACGCTTACCCCTGTTTTTATATTAATGGTGCTTGCTAGTGATGCCAGTTCCGTTTTTGATAGTCATAATTTAAAAATTTTAGGTAATACCTTAGCCCTAATGGGGTTAACGGTTTTAGGTTCTATTTTAATTGGTGTGCCACTGGCCTTTATTAGTGCGTATGTGCATTTACCATTTAAAAAACTATGGCTGGTATTTTTTGCAGCGCCTTTAGCTGTGCCCAGTTATATTGGTGCGTTTACCTTATATGCGGCCTTTGGCCCAGGCGGCGAAATAAACACGTTAACCGGTATAGAAACCCCTTCTATGTATGGTTTAACGGGCGCCGCGATTGTAATGACCTTATACACCTTCCCATTTGTAATGATGACCACTCGCTCGTCCTTACTGAGCCTTGATGCAAGTATGGTTAACGCCGCGCGTACACTGGGTATGTCGATGACGCAAAGCATATTTAAAGTCATATTACCGCGTGTAGTAAACGGCATAGCCGCAGGCTCATTGCTGGTAGCGCTTTATACATTGTCAGACTTTGGTACACCCGCAATGATGCGCTTAGATACATTTACCCGTGTTATATACGTTGAATACAACGCCTTTGCGTTAGGCCGTGCAGCCATGCTCTCATTGCAATTAATGGTGATTGTTGGCTTTTTATTATTAATAGAATCGCAAATAAAAACAGACAGCGAAAAACAAGGTCGCCCACTTATTTTGTTTCCAAGCAAATTGCAGCTAAGCGCCATGTTTGCTACCTTTGCGCCAGTGTTACTATTAGCTATTGGCTTACCGCTTGCGATATTTTCGTTGTGGTTAGCTCGCGATGGCTTTACCTCGTTCGACTTTAATATTGCATGGAACTCAGCGTATGCATCAGCTATTGCCGCTGTTGTTGCCGTAATTGTAGCCGTGCCCGTTGCCCATGCAGCATTAAGTGGCAAAGCAGGTAAGGTAATGGAACGCGTTACTTATTTTGGATTTGGTATACCGGGTATAGTTATGGGCACAGCCCTTGTTTACGGTGGTTTGCAGCTTCCCTTTTTATACCAAACGCTCGCATTATTAATTATTGCTTATATGCTTCGTTTTTTACCGCTGGCGGTAGGCTCAGTTCGAACTAGCACCGAGCATTTAGATCCTAGTTTAGTAAAATCAGCTCGCGTACTGGGTGCAAGCCCTCGTGAAGTATTTACCCGAATTACGTTACCACTGACTATGCGCGGTATAATTGCCGGTGCAGCACTGGTATTTTTAGAGTCGATGCGCGAACTAGAAGCCACCCTATTGCTCGGCCCTACTGGGTTTGAAACCCTCTCTACCTATTTATGGCGTGTTTACGAAGCGGGTTATTTTGGCCGTGCCGCTATACCAGGATTATTGTTAGTAGTGATTTCTGCGTGCGCGTTAGCTATTATGCTCTCAGGCGAAAAACGCAACCAGTTAGAACATTAAGGATTTAAAAACACATGCTATCTGTAAGTCAGTTGTCTATAGATTACGGCAGTAACCGCGTAGTAAACAATTTAAACTTTTCGCTAGGCGAAAGTGAAATCCTTATGCTTGTTGGCCCTACGGGTTGTGGCAAGAGTACTATTTTACAAGCGCTTGCTGGTCTTATTCCTATTAGCGAAGGCGAAATAAACGTAGCTAAGTGGCGTGCAACGCCAAAGTTAAACGTGCCGCCAGAAAAGCGTAGCGTAGGAATGGTGTTTCAAGACTTTGCATTATTCCCGCATTTAACAGTTGAGCAAAATATTTGCTTTAGGCTAAAAGATACGGCTCCTGCCGAGTATTGGATAAACTTACTTGGACTTACTGATTTTAGAGAAAAAAAGCCCGCAACGCTTTCGGGCGGTCAAAAGCAGCGCGTAGCACTTGCGCGCACGCTTGCCCACCAGCCTGACTTTGTATTACTAGATGAGCCGCTTTCTAATCTTGATGCCGCATTAAAAGATATGCTGCGCTGGGATATAAGAAACGCACTTAAAGATGCTGGCGTTCCGGCTATTTGGGTGACGCACGACCAAGAAGAAGCACTTTCTGTTGGGGATCGTGTTGGCGTTTTAAAAGGCGGTGAAATTCAGCAAATTGATACACCTGAGCGATGTTTTAGTACGCCTAACAATCGTTTTGTAGCTCGCTTTTTAGGTGAAGCCAGCTTTATTTCAGGTAACTTTGATAACGGACAAGCCACTACCTCAATTGGTAATGCCCCAGCCCACGGCGTTGACTGTGAAAGTGGCGACGTTGATGTACTGCTTAGGCCTGACGATGTATTACTTGTTCAAAGTAGCGTTGGTAATAACGGTGAAGTTGTATGGGTACGATTTGAGGGTGGTAGCCGCTTGTGTGCTGTAAAACTTGCGTGCTCTACTATTGTAACTAGCCGAGTGAGCCATGAAGTTGTGGTAAACCCTGGTGATGCCGTACATGTATCATTAAGTACATCGCACCCGCTAGCGGTTTATAAATCTATAGACTGATTATAATGCTAATTAAGGTATTAATTTTAAACATTAATACCTTACATTTTTATTATCTAGGCTCAAAAATCAATTTAAATACGTGCGTTGTTAAAGCCCTACCACCTAAAAACTAATACTTTCTACCTTAAAAATATCACTATAATTAATAAATAGCAGGTTATATTATGAACCTCTTGCTATTAATCAACTGTTGCTGTTTACTGATCAAAGATTAATGTTCTAACAGTTCCTCTCAGATATCACTTATCAGGTTACGCCTTTTATATTAGTTAAAACCACACACGCACAGCAAAACACATCATTAAGCATTGATTTTAGCGAATTTATTAAGCAAATAAAGCTATATTCACAGCAGTACTGAACCCTAATTATCCTTTAAACGTTTATAAAGTTGTTCAGCCCTTAATGGTACAAAGGAACTAGATAGTGAATAAAATAAGTACCAAGAAAGAACTATTAGAATACTCTGAAAGTATTGTAAATACGGTTCGAGAACCACTGATTGTTTTAGACCAACATTTAAGAGTTGTGACAGCGAGCCGCTCATTCTATGAGTTTTTTCGTGCTAATCACAAAGATACCGTCGGAAAATTAATATACAACCTTGGTAATAATCAATGGAATATTCCCAAGCTACGTGAATTACTAGAAACCATATTGCCTCAAAAAACGAGCTTTGATGATTACAAAGTTGAGCACAATTTTAAAACAATTGGTTGGCGAACAATGCTGCTCAACGCAAGGCAAATTAAACGTACTCAGTCGAAAGATCGCATAATTTTATTATCTATCGAAGATATTACCGAACGTAATGCAATTCAAGAAGGACTAGTAAAAGCGAATAAAGAGCTAGAAGTGCTAACGAGTGACTTGGAAAGTGCTGCTCGAGTTAAATCAGAGTTTTTAGCAAATATGTCGCATGAACTCAGAACCCCACTTAATTCTATAAATGGTTTTTCTGAGGTGCTCTACGATGAAACATTTGGCACTTTAAATGACAAACAAAAACAGTATGTTAAAAATGTATTGGTGAGCGGCAAACACTTACTGTTACTTATTAACGAAATACTGGATATGGCAAAAATTGAAGCAGGCAAAATGACTTTGACTATCTCTCATTTGCCGATACGCCAGGTACTACACGAAATTACAGGGCTAACAGCCGATACCGCTAATCAGAAAAAATTAGATATGTGCCTTGATATTGCTGATGACTTGCCACCAATTGAAGCTGACTCTTTGAAGGTTAAACAAATACTTTATAACTTGCTTTCAAATGCAGTGAAGTTCACACCAGATGAGGGGCAAATTGGCGTAAAAACACGACATACTGATACAGAAATAGAGATAATAATTTGGGATACGGGTATAGGCATTGCTGCTGAAAATATGGAAAAAATCTTTGAAGGCTTTTTTCGTATAGAGACCCCCTACTCTAGATTAACAGAAGGTACAGGACTCGGGCTGCCTATCGCAAAAAGTCTAGTAAAGTTGCATGGAGGCGAGTTTGTTATTGAATCTGAAGGTGTTAATAAAGGCACATCAGTTCGTATCACTTTGCCAATTAAACAAAAATCTGTGGTAAAGCATAATGAAAACCAAAATAGTTGTAGTTGATGATAATGCAAATAATCTATTGCTAGAGGAAGATCTTTTACTCATGGCAAATTTTGAAGTATTTACTGCTATGAATGCAAAAGATGCGCTTTTGACAATAAAGCGTGAGACTCCAAAAATTATTATATTAGATGTTCAACTCCCAGATATGTCTGGAACAGAAGTTGCTAAAATTTTGCGAGGTGAAAAAGAAACGGCAAATATCCCTATTGTTTTTGTTACCGCTTCTGTTTTACCCGCAGATATAGACCAATTACTGTGTATACCTAACAGTGCTTATATTTCTAAACCTATAGATACACGCACATTCGCTCAACAAATAAGTTTATACATAAAGTAATAACCGATTAGGTTTAAACTTTAATACACAGGAAAGTCTAATGAAAGACGATGCTTTAATTTTGGTTGTAGATGACAACCTACAAAATATTGAACTTATGCAAGCTTATCTTGAACCCAAGGGATATAAAACAGTTACAGCAACGAGTGGGCAAGAAGCATTAGACATTTTGGCTCAACAACCTATCGATATTATTTTACTTGATATTATGATGCCGGGTATGAGCGGTTTTGAAGTAACGCGCCGTGTTAGAGAAGATGCTCTATTAAAGCTATTACCTATCGTACTTATTACTGCTTTAAGAGAGACAAAAGAGCGAGTTAAAGGAATTGATGCTGGTTGCGATGATTTTATTACAAAACCTGTAGACAAAAACGAGTTGTTATCGCGCGTTAAATCCCTTCTTAAAATTAAAGACTATAACGATTTAAGAACAAATTATCAGAGGCAATTAGAGGCTGAAGTTGCTCAAAGAACTGAATCTTTAAAACAAGCAATGCAAAGCCTAAAAAACGCATCGCTTGAAACAATAAATAGATTAACCAAAGCCGCTGAATATAAAGATGAAGAAACAGGTGCGCATATTCAACGAATGAGCTTATATTCTGAAGCCGTCGCGCGTAGTATTGGGTTAGATGAAACAACCGTTGAAAATATCTTATTTTCGGCATCTATGCACGACCTTGGTAAAATCTCAACGCCTGACCATATTTTGCTAAAAGCGGGTCAATTAGATGCAGCAGAATGGGAAATAATGAAGCAGCATACTGTTGTAGGCGCTAATATACTTTCAGGCTCTGACTCAGAAGTTATTAAGCTAGGCGAAATTATTGCCCGCTCACATCACGAAAAATGGGACGGCTCTGGTTATCCTGATGGTTTAAAAGGCACTGACATCCCTATTGCTGCACGCGTGGTTGCTATTGCTGACGTATTTGATGCTCTTTCATCTAAGCGCCCTTATAAAAAATCATTTTCACAAGAGAAAACTTTTGCCATTATTAAAGAAGGAAGCGGTAATCACTTTGATCCTGCAGTAGTAGATGCTTTTTTTGCAGTTCAAGAAGAGATTTTAGCGATTAAACAGAAGTATGCCGAAAAGTAATATAACGATAGCCTATTAGAGGTAAAACAATGAACGGACCAAACCCCAATAATCCTTCACCAATGGAAGGTTTTCCTCAAGTTGGTTTTTTAAAAAATTTTATTACTTCTGCCAATATTGAAGTAGGCGATTATACATATTATGACGATCCTGATGGCCCTGAGAATTTTGAAAAAAATGTGCTTTACCATTTCGATTTTATAGGAGATCGTCTCATTATCGGAAAGTTCTGCGCCATAGCTAAAGACGTTACTTTTATAATGAACGGTGCTAATCATCACACTTCTGGATTTTCTACTTATCCATTTTTTATATTTGGTAATGACTGGGAAAAGTCTGCACCAAAATCAAATGATTTACCCTTTAAAGGCAATACAGAAATTGGTCATGATGTGTGGATTGGTTATAACGCTACAATTATGCCTGGGGTAAAAATTGGCAGCGGCGCTATTATTGCCAGTAAATCAGTTGTCACCACCGATGTACCTGCTTACAGTGTTGTGGGTGGAAACCCAGCTAAAGTGATAAAAACCAGATTTGACGATAAAACAATAAATGCGCTGCTAGATATAGCTTGGTGGGATTGGAGCAATGATAAAATCACTGCTCACTTAGATATAATTACTCAATGTGATATATCCGCTTTAACAACACTCTAAGTACTACCACTCAAACATGTAGGCCATTTTACTTATTGTTTTAAGCGGAACATTATGCGAGTTACGTTTAGCATATAGGTGCTGCATTGACTTGTCTTTCACTTCACCCACTATCACTTCTTTTACTTGATAGCCTAAAGCAATAGCGGCTTGCGAGTACGCTATAAATTCCCACTTTTTAATATTGGTATTATCTACAATTACCAATGGCATATTTTGAGCAAGTGCATTTATAAAACGCGCTAAGTTTAAATTATGAAATTGCGACAATTTAAATTTATCGAAATGATATTCGCCCTGCTCGTTAATAAAGTAATCATCAGTTGAGCAGATTAGGTATTGGCTTTCGTCAACTCCACCTAATTCGTCAGCAAGGCTTTGCGCATAATAAGACTTACCACTTCCTGGTAGTCCTCGTAAAATAAAAACTTGTTTCATAGCATCGATTTTTTAAGTGTGAATAAATATAAATTTAATTTGTGTGTTAATAATGCCACAAAATCATTAAATTTAAGAGTAACAAATAACAATAGTGGTAATTAAACTCTAAAAACTGTTTAAAAATAAACCGCATGCATAAAAAGTTTTAAAGAGTTGCCCACAATAGTTTTTTTATTTAACTTTACTAGGTAAGATACAGGGTTCAAGTGCAGCGCCGTTTATGTGCAATTTATGCCCGAGTGCTGCGCACAGTTAAAATAAAATAGTTAGGCAACTTATATCATTGGAGTGAAGATGAGCCATTTAGCGATTTCAGAGCTATTAAAAGGCAATGTTGCGGTAGACAGCCAAGTAACAATTAAAGGCTGGATCCGTACTCGCCGCGATTCAAAAGCAGGAATTTCATTTTTAGCCGTTCATGACGGTTCGTGTTTTGATCCTATTCAAGCGGTAGTTCCTAATTCACTGAATAATTATGATGAAGTTACTAGCTTAACAGCCGGTTGTTCTGTGTCGGTTACTGGTGTTTTAGTGCAATCTGCTGGCCAAGGTCAGTCTTTCGAAATTCAAGCTAATACTGTGACTGTATTAGGTTGGGTAGAAAACCCAGATTCTTACCCAATGTCGGCAAAGCGCCATAGCATTGAGTACTTACGTGAGCACGCTCACCTTCGCCCTCGTACAAATATGATTGGCGCGGTAACTCGTGTACGTAACTGTTTAGCACAAGCTATTCACCGTTTTTACCACGAGCAAGGCTTTTACTGGATCAGCACGCCAATCATTACGGCAAGTGACTGTGAAGGCGCTGGCGAAATGTTCCGTGTATCAACGCTTGATATGCAAAACTTACCGCTTACAGACAAAGGCGATGTTGATTACAGCGAAGATTTCTTCGGTAAAGAAGCATTCCTTACTGTATCTGGTCAGTTAAATGGCGAAACTTACGCGTCTGCAATGTCAAAAATTTACACGTTTGGCCCAACATTCCGTGCAGAAAATTCAAATACATCTCGTCACTTAGCTGAGTTTTGGATGGTAGAGCCTGAAGTAGCCTTTGCTGATTTAGAAGACATCGCAAAACTTGCTGAAAATATGCTTAAGTATGTATTTAAAGCTGTACTTGAAGAGCGCCGTGATGACATGGAATTTTTTGCACAACGTGTAGAAAAAACTGCAATTACACGTTTAGAAGAGTTTGTAGAAAAAGACTTCGCACAGGTAAATTACACTGAAGCCGTAGAAATTCTTAAAACGTGTGGCAAAAAGTTTGAGTACGCTGTTGAATGGGGTGTAGATTTACAGTCTGAGCACGAGCGTTACTTAGCAGAAGAGCACTTTAAAGCACCAGTAGTTATTAAAAACTACCCGCGCGATATTAAAGCATTTTACATGCGCCAAAACGAAGACGGTAAAACCGTTGCCGCAATGGACGTAGTAGCGCCTGGCATTGGTGAGATCATTGGTGGTTCACAACGTGAAGAACGCCTTGATGTACTTGATGCTCGCCTTGAAGAAATGGGCTTAAACAAAGAAGACTACAGCTGGTACCGCGATTTACGTAAATACGGTAGCGTGCCACATTCAGGCTTTGGTTTAGGCTTTGAACGCTTGGTTGCTTATGTAACAGGTATGGGCAACGTACGTGACGTTATTGCCTTCCCTCGTACTAAAGGAAGCGCTACTTACTAATACTAAGTTAGCCGTTAAAAACCAGCCAATTGGCTGGTTTTTTTGCGTCTTTAATTTACCATATAAAAAAGCCGCAGCACTCAAAGAGCACCACGGCTTTCAACCAGAATAAATTTAAATTAGATGTTATAAAGCATTTTCTAGCTGTGGCAGTACTTCAAATAAGTCAGCCACTAAACCGTAATCAGCAACTTGAAAAATAGGTGCGTCTGGGTCTTTATTAATTGCGACAATTACTTTTGAGTCTTTCATACCGGCTAAATGCTGTATAGCACCGCTAATACCTACTGCAATATATAAGTTAGGCGCTACAATTTTACCTGTTTGCCCTACTTGCATATCGTTAGGTACAAAGCCAGCATCAACTGCTGCGCGCGATGCACCAATGGCAGCACCTAGTTTATCGGCAATGCCATTAAGTAGTGCGAAGTTTTCACCATTTTGCATACCACGACCACCTGATATAACAACGGTAGCTGCTGTAAGTTCTGGGCGTTCTGATTCGGTTTGTTCAACACTTACAAAGCTACTTAATTGCGAATCAGATACTGTATCAATACTTGTTACAGCGGCTGCTGACTGCTCGCCTTGTAAATCAAAGCTACTTGCACGCACGGTAATTACTTTTTTGCTATCAAGTGACTTAACCGTTGCGATTGCATTACCTGCATAAATAGGACGTTTAAATGTGTCTGCGTCCACTACTGCGATAATTTCAGAAATTTGTGCAACATCTAATAGCGCAGCAACACGTGGCATAAAGTTTTTGCCCGTTGTAGTGGCACTTGCAACAATATGGCTGTAGCTGTCGCTAAGCGATAAAACTAAATCAGTCATGCTCTCAGCTAACTGATGCTCATACACGCTGTTATCGGCAACTAAAACATTAGCTACGCCATCAATGCTAGCAACTTGTGAGCTCATTGCACTTAAGCTGTTGCCGGCAATAAGTACATCAACAGGAAAACCCATTTTTACTGCGGCGTTAATTGTTTTTGAGGTTTCTGGTTTTAAGGCACCGTTGTCGTGCTCTGCAATTACGAGTGTTTTCATTTAAATCACCTTTGCCTCTGTTTTTAATTTTTCTACAAGCTGTGCTACGTCTTCAACAATAATTCCTGCGGTGCGTTTAGCTGGCTCTTCTACACTTACTAATTGAATGCGCGGTGTTAAATCAACACCAAGCGAATCAGCAGCTATTACTTCAAGCGGCTTACGTTTGGCTTTCATAATATTTGGCAGTGATGCGTAACGAGGCTCGTTTAAGCGTAAATCAGTTGTAACAACCGCTGGTAAGTTAAGTGCTACCGTTTGCAGGCCGCCATCAACTTCACGGGTTACGTTTACTTTGCCATTTTCAACAACAACCTTTGATGCAAACGTACCTTGGCCGCGTTTAGTTAAAGCCGCTAACATTTGACCTGTTTGGTTGTTATCTGAGTCAATTGACTGTTTACCTAAAATAACCAGCTCTGGCGCTTCTTGTTCTACAATTTTGGCAAGAAGCTTTGCAATATGAAGTGACTCGAGCTTTTCATCGGTTTCGATGTGAATGGCTTTGTCGGCGCCAAGTGCTAATGCGGTGCGTAATTGCTCTTGTGATGCTTTGGGACCAATAGTAACGGCAACAACTTCGCTTGCAGTGCCTGCTTCTATAAGGCGGATTGCTTCTTCTATGGCAATTTCACAAAACGGATTCATTGCCATTTTTACGTTAGTTAAATCAACGTCACTTTTATCACTTTTAACGCGTGCTTTTACGTTGTAATCAATCACTCTTTTTATTGGTACGAGAACTTTCATAGGAACTCCATAATTATTTAAGCCTACAAGGTAACGTGCACGTCAACCTATTTATTTTATGAAATTAGACTACTTCCTGTTGACGTAAACGTCAACCTAAAATAACCTTTAACTATTCACAGTCTGTAACGTTTAATTTGCAAGGTTAATAATAGGCTGTACACCTTATTTAAATGTGTAGTAAACATTCAAATAAGTCCGTCATAGATAAAGAGGTTATTATGGTCGAACGTGAAACCATGGAATTTGATGTAGTTATTGTTGGTGCAGGCCCTGCAGGGCTTTCAAGTGCAATTAAACTCGCGCAATTAGCACAAGAAAAACAACAAGAGTGCATGATCTGCGTCGTCGAAAAAGGGTCTGAAGTGGGTGCACATGTACTCTCTGGCGCGGTTTTTGAAACCAAAGCTTTGGATGAATTACTACCAAATTGGCAAAAACTGGGCGCCCCTGTTACGACAAAAGTAACTAACGATGAAATTTATTGGTTTAATAACGAACAAAAAGCGACATCAATACCCCACTTTGCAACGCCTAAAACATTTCATAATGACGGTAACTACATTGTGTCTATGGGTAACATATGTCGATGGCTTGCTGAGCAAGCCGAAGCGTTAGGTGTAGAGATATTTCCAGGATTTAGTGCTCACTCTTTAATAATTGAAGATAAAGCAGTGAAAGGCATTATTACAGGCGATATGGGAGTCGATAAAGACGGTAATGAAAAAGATGGTTACATGCCTGGCATGGAGCTTCGTGCAAAATACACTATTTTTGCAGAAGGCTGCCGAGGTCATTTAGGTAAACAGCTAATTAATGAGTTTGCGCTTGATGCAGATTCATCGCCGCAGCATTACGGTTTAGGCTTTAAAGAAATTTGGCAAATTGATGAAAGTAAACATGAGCTTGGCAAAGTAGTTCATGGTACAGGTTGGCCACTAAGTGGTGACACTAATGGTGGTGCATTTATGTATCACAGCGAAAACAATCAAGTTGTTGTTGGTTTAATTGTTGATTTAAATTACTCAAATCCGCATTTAAGTCCCTTTGATGAATTTCAGCGCATGAAGCATCACCCTGTATTTAAAAGCGTACTTGAAGGCGGTGAACGTATTGCATACGGTGCACGTGCAATAGCCAAAGGCGGCTTACATTCATTACCAAAAATGCATTTTGCTGGTGGTTTAATAGTGGGTTGTGATGCAGGCACACTTAATTTTGCAAAAATTAAAGGTAACCACACCGCAATGAAATCAGGAATGATTGCCGCTGACGTTATTTTTGAAGCGCTGCAAAGTGAGTTAGCCAATACCGATTTAAATAATTATCAAACTGCGTTTGAGCAATCGTGGGCTTATAAAGAGTTATATCAATCTCGTAACTTTGGTCCTGCAATGCACAAACTCGGTAAATTTGTAGGCGGAGCATACAACACGCTAGATCAAAATATCTTTAATGGCGGTTTACCGTTTACATTTAAAGATAATACGCCCGATCACTATACCCTTGTTGATGCTAACGCCGCTGACAAAATAACGTACCCAAAGCCAGATGGACAATTAAGCTTTGATAAACTCTCGAGCGTGTTTTTATCAAATACAAATCACGAAGAATCACAGCCGTGCCATTTAAAGCTTAAAGATGCGACGATTCCTATTAACGTGAACTTAGTAAAATTTGATGAGCCTGCACAGCGCTACTGCCCAGCAGGCGTATACGAAGTGCAAGAAGTAGAAGGAAGTAAAGAGTTTGTTATAAACGCTCAAAACTGTGTGCACTGTAAAACCTGCGATATTAAAGACCCTAGTCAAAACATTACATGGGTAACGCCAGAAGGCGCTGGCGGGCCAAACTACCCTAATATGTAGCTAAATTATGCGCAGAGTGGCTAACTAAGCACATTTTTTACATACAAATTATAAACATATCCTAAATTGCAGGGGCTTCGGCCCCTTTTTTACGTTATGCTTATGATAGTTTTAATAAATGTGAGTGTTAACTATGCCGTCGTCAAAAGTTGTTTTTCGTTTTTTAGCCGAGCCTACCGATGTAAATTTTGGTGGTAAAGTTCATGGTGGGGCCGTCATGAAATGGATTGACCAAGCTGGTTATGCATGTGCTGCTGGTTGGAGTGGTCATTATTGTGTAACAGTTTCGGTAGCGGGTGTTAAATTTAGACGCCCTATTCTCGTGGGTCAAATTGTAGAAGTAGAAGCTAAAATTGCCCATACGGGTAGAAGTAGCATGCAAATATTTATTCAAGTTAGATGTGGCGATCCTAAAACACAAAATATGGTTGAAACAAACCACTGTGTTATCAGCTTTATTGCAATGGATGAAACGGGTTACCCAATTGAAGTGCCTTCGTTTAAAGCTGTAACAGAAGAAGATATTAAATTAGAAAACTACGCTATAAAAATGAAAGAAATAGCAATTGAAACAGAAAACTTGCTTCATAAAGTTTAAACTCCAATTAACACTTTAGAAATGTACCTAATAGGTATGTAAAATACTCATAATGTTTTGTAAAACATGCAACTTGCCTTTGAAAGTAAAATCATCGAAAAGTTCACTTTGTTTGTAAAACAACCTAAATGCCATAATAACTAATACAAAAGTAGCTATTATGGCGTTTTAATACCCTCTTTTAAAATTGGCATGTTCGCTGCAACTAGTTAATTGTCGTTTGATAAAATTAATCAAACATTTAAATTATTTTAAAGGAGCTATTCAATGATTAAAACACTTTCTCTTTCTGCACTTGCTTTAGCAACAATGGGTTTTAACTCTGCAGCACACGCTGACATTTCTGATTTCGATTCTCCACGTATTTATACAGGTATTGGTTACGGTCAATATTCTTTTGAGTTTGAAGATAGCGACAACGACACTGACTTTGACGACGATGCACAAATGCTTAAAGGCTATGTTGGAGCACAATTTAACGAGTACTTGAGCTTAGAGCTTGCTTATCAAGATTTTGATGAAGTAAGTGATATTAGCAGTAAAGCTGAAGTTGATGGCGTATCGCTTGCCGCACGTTTAGGGTACCCAATAACAGAGAGCTTTTCTGTATATGCAAAAGGTGGTTGGCTTGAATGGGATGCAGATTACACACAAGACTTACCAGTAGGTAGTGTATCAGCCTCTACAGATGGTGGTGATGCATTTTACGGCGCAGGTATTGAATATGCACTTACAACAAATGTTCAATTTCGTTTAGAGTACGAACGTTATAAACTTGATGACGATATTGACCCAGATATGGATGTAGCATCTGTATCAGTTCAATACATGTTTTAATTAGTCTTTAGCATGTATAAAAGGTAAGCCCAAGGGCTTACCTTTTTTGTTTTAGGCTCTTTTTAAATATATTAAGATAAACCAATCAGTCTAATAAACAACTTTAAACCGTTTGGTCTATAAGCAATAAACTTACTTACATTAATGCCATAAACGCTAAATACGGGTAGAATAGCGCTCTATTTTATTTGTACCCGAGTACTATGAGCGATTACACCATTTCGGCTATTGGCCACATTGAATCTCCTTATAAACAAAAGTTTGCTATACCTAGGCAACCTCGTTTAGTGCCACAAGCTAAAGCAAAGCTTATATTTGCCCCCGATTTTAATCGCGAAGAATTTGTACGCGGGCTGGATGAGTTCACTCATATATGGTTACTATTTCGTTTCCACGAAACAGCAGATAAAGGCTATTCAGCGATGGTACGCCCTCCTCGCTTAGGTGGTAATGAGCGAAAAGGCGTATTTGCAACGCGCGCTACATTCAGACCCAACGCAATAGGTATGAGCGCTGTAAAGCTTGAAGGTATTGAGTATAAAAATGGCCAGCTTAGTTTATTACTCGCTGGTATTGATTTACTTGATGGCACACCGATTATTGATATAAAACCGTATTTGCCGTACTCAGACTCTATGCCTGATGCCAGCGCTGGTTTTGCCGATACTCGTCCAGAAACCGAGATGACGGTTGAATTTAGCCCTCAAGCAATCGAGTTTATTAATGCACAAACCCAGTACCCAGACTTACAAGATTTTATAGCCAATGTATTAAAGCAAGATCCTCGCCCCGCATACAAAAAACAAAAAGAAGGTGAGCAAAGCTATGGGATGACTTTGTACAACTTTAATATTCGTTGGCAGGTTAATGACTCGCATAACGTAGTAACAAACATAGAAAAAAACTAAATAACTCACTTAGCGCTTTAGTGTAAAAGCATCCGCTGGTAAACTTAAGCTCTATTAAAAGAATATAATTACTCTATTTCGGAAAAAACATGCGTACAAGCCAATATATACTCGCAACACTTAAAGAAACGCCATCAGATGCTGAAATCGTATCGCATCAGTTAATGCTTAGAGCCGGTATGATCCGTCGCGTCGCTTCGGGTTTATACACTTGGTTACCCTCTGGTTTACGCGTGCTACGTAAAGTAGAAAACATTGTACGTGAAGAAATGGACAAAGCTGGTGCCATTGAAATGCTAATGCCTGTTATTCAACCTGCTGATTTGTGGGAAGAGTCTGGTCGTTGGAATGAATTTGGTCCTGAGCTTATGCGCTTTACAGACCGTCATAACCGTACGTTTGCACTTGGTCCAACACACGAAGAAGTAATAACTGATTTCGTACGTAAAGAAATAAGCAGCTACAAGCAGCTACCAGTTACTTTATACCAAGTACAAACTAAAGTACGCGACGAACGTCGTCCTCGCTTTGGTGTTATGCGCGCCCGTGAATTTACAATGAAAGATGCGTACTCTTTTCACTTAAGTGAAGAATGTTTAGATGCAACTTATCAAGCAATGCACAAAGCATACTGTAATATTTTTGAGCGCTTAGGCCTTGATTACCGCCCTGTACTTGCAGATACAGGCTCTATTGGTGGTAGCTTGTCTCATGAGTTTCATGTACTTGCTGAATCGGGCGAAGATGCCATTGCATTTAGTGATGGCAGCGATTACGCCGCTAATATTGAAAAAGCAGAAGCGCTGGCACCAAGCGAGCCGCGCCCTGAAGCATCAAAAGAGCTTAAAGCGTTTCCAACGCCTGATGCTAAAACAATTAACGAACTTAAAAAACACTATGGTGTTAAGCCACATCGCGGAGTTAAAACGTTAATCGTTTATGGTACGCCTGATGAAAACGAAGTACGTGGTTTAGTAGCCTTAGTACTGCGTGGCGATCACGAATTAAACGAGTTAAAAGCTGAAAAACACCCATTAGTAGACTCTCCGCTTGAAATGGCAACAGAGGCAGATATTGTTGCTGCTATTGGTGCAAAACCAGGCTCATTAGGGCCTGTTGGTCTTTCAATGCCTATTATTGTTGATAGAACAGCTAACATACTTGCTGATTTTGTTGCCGGTGCTAATAAAGACGACGAGCATTACAGCGGTATTAACTGGGATCGTGACGTAACTGATTATGACGTTGCTGATATTCGTAATATTGTTGAAGGCGATATGAGCCCATGTGGCCAAGGCGTTTTGCAAATTAAACGCGGTATTGAAGTGGGTCATATTTTCCAACTTGGCACTAAATACTCAGAAGCCATGAAAGCCGGCGTATTAAACGAAGGTGGTAAAAACCAAACCATGACGATGGGTTGTTACGGTATTGGTGTTTCACGTATTGTTGCTGCTGCTATTGAGCAGAACAACGATCAATACGGGATCATTTGGCCGAAATCAATCGCGCCATTCGACTTAGCAATTGTTCCTATGAACATGCACAAATCGCATCGTATTCCTGATATTGCAAATAACCTTTACCAAGGTTTAAAAGATGCAGGTTTAGACGTGTTATTTGATGACCGTAAAGAGCGCCCTGGTGTTATGTTTAATGACATGGAGCTAATTGGTGTGCCATTTACGCTAGTAATTGGTGAGCGTAACCTTGACGAAAACAAAGTTGAGCTTAAAAACCGTCGTACTGGTGAAAAGCTAATGATTGATATCGATACAGCAATTGATGCAATTAAAGCAGCTGTTAAAGGTTAAGCTAAAAATACTTATAAGTAATTTTAAAACCGCTTTTTAAAGGCGGTTTTTTTATATCTAAATTTTACATGTGTCATTTAGCTTTAGTATTATTGTCGTTTAGTTGTTATTTGTATTCCCTAAAGTATTTAACCTGAACTCTGGATAATAAATCTATCTCGAGCAGCTATTTTCAGCGCTAACTGCGTTGAATTTACTTGCAATAGGCTCGCTATTGACCCGTAAATTCGCCTTGTTTTCACTGAAAATCTCTGGCTAGAGAAAATAAATTTAAATATCACCATGATTCAATACCTTAGTAAATCTCTTAACCAGAGTTCAGGTTATTTAACTATTACACTCGATACTTTAGAGAATGAAAATGAGTAATGGCGCAGACACTGAGGAGCAACACTACCCTACTATTTAGATATCTGATGTTCATTTAGGTTACAAAGACTGTAAAGCCGATTACTTACTCGATTTTTTAACTCGGTAGAATCCGACACTCTTTATTTAGTAGGTGACATTATTGATTTATGGTCAATGAAACGACAGTTTTATTGGCATCCCTCGCATTATCAAGTGTTGAGTTGTATACAACAAAAAGCAGCTAACGGTACACGCGTCATTTATATTCCCGGTAATTATGATGAAACGTTTAGGAACTATATAATACCAACCTGCATAAATCTCTGATCAATTTAACGAATTAAATTGCACTATAACGTCGTTAAAAAATTTTTATTTAGAACAACTAGATACAAAAATTTTTGCCTAGTTTTAGCGTGATTTTCTTAACGTTAAATAGACCTCATATATAAGCAGATTGGTATAAATCAAACATTATTTGGTATTGAAATCCACCAGCAGTTTATTCACACCACTAAAGCTAATAAACGTTTTTTACTCGTACATGGCGATGACTTTGATTCTGCAACGCGCTACAACAAATTGATTAGTATAGCGGGTGATGCAGGGTACGACTTACTCTTGTTTTTAAATCGCTGGACCAATCGTATACGAAAGCTATTTGGTGGTAATACCAATTCGCTTAATTAAGTGATCTATTCTGAGGTGAGAAAATCGTGTCGATAACCAGGCAAAAATTTCGTTATTTAGTTGTTCTCGGCAATTGCTCCTGCATTGCTCTACCTCCTGCATCCATGCAGTCGTATATCAGAAATTTTTAACGCAGTTAGCGTCAGATTTAATCCCTCAAATTGATTAAGTATTATTGCGGATTGGTATAATTACTACTCGCTCGCATCATGGATAAAAGCTCGCGTACACAAAGCACGTGAAGCGATTAAAGCGTTTGAGAATGCCGCAATTCATGAAGCTAAAAAACAAAACGTAGACGGTATTATTTGTGGACACATTCATCATCCCAAAATAAAAGTAGATGATGGGATTGTGTATTGCAGCGATGGGGACTGGATTGAGAGCTGTACGGCGCTTGTAGAGCAGCAAGATGGAAAAATTAAATTACTGCACTGGTCAGATACACAAACCGTACTCGATAGCGTCGACATAACAAAGTTAAATATATCAACTGATACTAAACCAAAAAAATCAGCTGCATAAGCAGCTGATTCTCATTTTATGGTGTTTAACTTGTCCAAGTGATTAACTTATCTTTTAGCGTTACTGGCTTGATTGGTTTAGTAATATAGTCGTTCATGCCTGCAGTTAAACAGCGCTCTCTATCACCTTCCATCGCACTTGCTGTCATCGCAATAATAGGTATGTAAGTGTAGTCTACCCCGGCCTTAGCATTTCTTATTTCACTTGTTGTATCGTAGCCATTTAAATTAGGCATTTGGCAATCCATTAAAATAACATCAAAAGCTTGCTCTGTGTTTTCTCTCAATGCTTCTAATGCTTCTATACCGTCTGACGCACAAGTAATTTTTACTTTAGTGCGTTTTAAAATCGCCTTAGCTACTTCAATGTTTATCATATTATCGTCTACTAGTAATATATGATAAGCAGATAAATCAGGCTCTACTTGCTCTTCTGTTATGCCTTTAGGTGGCGCTATAATGCAGTCATTACTAGCACCAAATAAGCTGGCTAATTTATAGCTAAATTGATCTTGGGTAAGCGGTTTATTTAAAATATGACTACCTTCCGGTAACACCATTTTTGTTGGTTTGTCGGTCACCATGTCGCGTAAAATTAAGACGTACTTTTTATTAAATTGTTTACAGTGATCAATTAACGCATCAATTTGAGGATGCTCATCATCAATTAACAATAAGTCAGCTTCAAACTCTTTGTGCTCACTAAAGTAATCAAGCCTAACTATATTCTCAGCATTTACTTTACAGGTAAGTAGTAATAAATCGCATACGTTTTTATAAACGTTATCGCGCGCTATTAACGCCGCTACGTTAATGCTAGTAGCAAGCTCAATACCAGTATTTAGTTTTTTCTCTTGTGCTACGTGTAGCTCAACTGTTGCGGTAAACGTACTACCAGCGCCCTTTTCACTTATAACAGTAATATTACCACCCATTAGCTGAGCAAGTTTTTTACATATGGATAAGCCCAAGCCCGTACCACCAAAGTGGCGGGTTGTACTTGAGTCTTCTTGTGTAAACACTTCAAATAGTTTGTCTATGTTCTCTGGCGCTATACCAATACCCGTATCTTTTATAGTAAAGCTCATTAGTAGCTTTGAGTCGGTAATGTACTTAGAGCCAACAGTTAAACTCACTTCACCTCGGTGGGTAAATTTAAATGCATTATTAACTAAATTAATTAAAATTTGTTTAAGGCGATGGCTATCACCAATAACCATTCTGTCTATTACATCCTTAGTATCTAAAAATACTTCAAGACCTTTGCGCTGGCCCTGTAACGCTAAAGAGCTAATCATATCGCTACATACTGTAACAACATCAAATGTATGATTATCAATATCGAGCTTACCCGCTTCTATTTTAGAAAAATCGAGAATATCGTTAATCAGATTCATCAATGAGTTAGCACTGCTGTTGGCTAGCTTTAAGTAATGATATTGTTGTTCACTTAAACCATCTTCTTTGAGCATTTCAAGCATACCCAAAACGCCATTCATCGGTGTGCGTATTTCGTGAGATATATTTGCTACAAAATCACTTTTTGCTTGGCTAGCTGCTAATGCTTGGTCAATTGCGCGCTCTAACTCAATAGTCCTTTGTGATACTTTTAGCTCTAAAGTGCTATTTAATCCTTCAAGCTCTGATTGAGTATTTTTTAATGAGCTAATATTTCTCAAAATGGCCGCAACTTGGTAACGGTTATTGTAAACATCAAAAATACTGCTTAGCGTAATTGAAAAATATTGTTTGTTGCCATAACCATCTGTGTAGATAGCTTCAAATGGCATTTTTGATCCGTTTGAAATAGTCTCTTCAATACAATTATTGTCAGCGTCATTTAAATTAAACAACGAAACAAAATCAGGACTATTACCAGTAATTGAAGTACCAAAAATCTCTTTAGCTGTATTATTAAAGTGTACAACCTGACCGTTTTGCTCAATTGTAAAAATAGCATCGAGCGAATTTTCAATTACTTTGCTATTTTGCTCTTTTAAAGAATGTATTAGCAATTTACGATTTATAAAGCGTTGGTATAAAAAGGCGATAACTAAAAATATACCAAAAAACATGACCAGCATAACAATAAAGTTTTGACGTCTTTCATTCACTTTTTCAAACAAAGTTTTAGTATTAACACTTACAGCAAGATCTAAAGGTAACATGGCAATATCACTATCAAACGAAATACGCTTTTTTAATGTATAAGCAATTGGATAATTACTTAGCGGTAAAGTACCTTGCTCTGCCATTGTAGTGTCAGTTGTAAACTCTTCAGCCCACGTTTTAGCTTTATTAAATTCAAAACCAAAGCGTAGTTGAGGGTTTGGATGATATAAAAATTCACCTTCATTGTTCATAAGGTAGATTTGTATTCCTTGAGGGGATTCTACCGTTAAGCTTTTTATTAATTTATCTGCAAAGTAGTTAGTGACTAATATTGCAAATATTTTATTTTTTTCATCAAAAACTGGTTTAGCTACACGAAAAGTACTGATGTAAGGTTCTTGTATTTGTCCATTTTCACGATTGTAGTTAATTGGTGAAATATAAACACTTTTCTTATCAAGCATACTCGCTTTGATTATGTAGTCGCGTTGGCCTTTCTGTTGTAATTGCAGGCCTTGTAAGCGATTAATCTCTCCGAGTTGATTTCTATCAACCCTGACAACCTCTTGGCCACCATCTTCGAGCGTAATATAGCGGGCTTGCAATATACTGTCATCAGTTTGCATAAAGCCTGTAAATATACTTGCTAAGCGCTCTTGCCAAATATCAATAGGTGTTCCAAGAATTGGATCAATGAGTTTATTTTCTTTTGCGCGAGTAATACCTTGAATAGGAGGCGTTGCATCTAAAAAGCGGATTGCGGTAACACTATCTTTAAGATGTTTTTTTAGTGAAAGGCTTTTTGTTTCAAGCTCACGCTTTAACTCTATTTGAGCTGAATGGTAAACATCACTTCTTACTTTTTGATCGAACAGGTATAGAGAAGGCAAAGCTATAAGAACAAATATTATTGTTGCAACTAGCATTAATTTATTATTTTTTGTTACATCCAACAAAATATTTCTTTTTAACATTTACCTTCACCATAAATTTTTATTGTTATTAGTATAGAGCATTAAAGTAAAAAATGGACCCTCTAACTAATTAGTTATCGTTATAATTTTTATAATAAAAAGACTAAATCATTAGTTTTTTTAAAGCGAACTTCTTATATGAATTATAAATGAATAAGAGCGATAATATTGCTAGATATAATTTATAAAAGAACTGGTTTCATGATTGATCGGTTTAAAATATAAAAGGTAGCAATTGCTACCTTTTATGAGTTTTTAGGTCACTAAGTATATATTATCTAAATAATACATCTTCTCGATTAAACCATTTAACGCAAAATGCCAGTAGCCCAGCTGCAATGATTGCTGTTGCTAAAAATATTAAGCCTACAAAGGTGTAATCAACTGTCCCTTTTACTATTTCTTTAATTGCTAATGCTACGTTTGTAACAGGAATGAATGCTGTTTTAGCAGTAAGCTCCATATTTGGCATTATTGAAATAATAATAGGGAAAAACACGCCCATGCTAAGTGGGGCCATATAATTTTGTGCTTCTTTAAACGTACGTGCGTAGATAGATATAGCCAAGGCTAAAGCCGAAAATATAGCTGCAACAGGTAATAGCAGTACAAATATCATCAGTAAATCGGTTACCGCTAATGTACTAAATGCCGCTTTAATAAAATCAAGATCAGCAAATGCTAATGCCAGTGCTATCCAACAGCCCATACTTAAGACCGTTATGGTTGTGGAGGCAATGGATGTAGTTAACAAGGTTATAAACTTACCAAGTACGAGCTCTGTACGCGTAATAGGTGTAAGCAGAAGTGTTTCTAGTGTGCCACGTTCTTTTTCGCCTGCGCCTAAATCAATAGCCGGATAAGTTGCTCCCATTAATACCAGAGGTATAAGTAAGTAAGGTAGGAAGCCGCCAATTTTTTCGCCTAGATTTTCACGTTTATCGGCTGTATCTACTTTTATTACTTCAATTGGGTTAAGAATAGATTTTTGTACAGACTCTTCAATACCAAAACTGATTAGCTTTTGAGTTTGGAGCACGTCACTGTATTCTTTTGCGAGTTCTTTAACTCGTTCGAATAAAAAGTTGATAGATTTTGAATCGTTAAACACAACCTGCCACTGGCTTTGTTCACCGCTATCTAAAGTTTGCTCAGCATGGCTTGGTAAATAAATACCCATATCAATATCGCCAGCTATAACGCCTGCTTTAAGCTCTTCGATGTTATTAAAGGTTTTAGCACCTTTATAAAGCTCAAAACTTTTGTGATAAAACACTTTGTCAGTAAATTCTTGTGCGTATTCACCGTTAATAATAGCGTATGTATTTACTTTTTGTTCTGCGTCCATTGCTGCTTGTGAGCTTATAAATGCCATTACGGCAAACAATAATGGAAATATAGCAACAGGTAGCGCTACAACAAACAGTAGCGTTTTTTTATCGCGAAGGAGTTCTCTTAATTCCTTTTTAAATACTTCAAACATCATGTTTCTCCGTTAATATATTCATAAAGGCTTGGTTTAGCTCTTCGCTATTACCTGCTTGTTTAAATTCTTCTACTGTCCCGTCAAAGCAGCTAACGCCTTCGTTAATTACAGCAACTCGGTCACATAAAAGTGCAACTTCATCTAAATGATGGGTAGAAAAAATAACAGGTGTACCTTGCGCCTTTAAGCCTTTAATAAATTGAATAACGGTTTGAGTTGTCATTATATCGAGCCCAGTTGTTGGCTCATCGAGCACCACTACTGCTGGGCGATGTACAACAGCACGCGCTATATTAGCTTTTTGCTTCATACCAGTTGATAGGTTTTCAGCACGTTTATCAATAAACTTATGCATATCAAGCAATGTGAATAGCTCATCACAACGCGATGCAATATCGTTTTTGCTCATACCGTGAAGCTTTGCAAAATATTCTATGTTTTCTTTTACCGTTAAGCGACCATACAAACCGGTAGAGCCCGATAAAAAACCGATAGACTTACGCCCCAGTAGCGGTTTTTTTACAATGTCGTTTCCAGCAATTGTTATTGAACCTTCATCTGGCTTTAATGCGGTTGAAATCATTCTAAGTGTTGTTGTTTTACCTGCGCCATTGGGTCCTAGTAATCCAAGTACCTCACCCTTCGCGCAGCTAAAGCTGACGTCTCTTACTGAGTGAAAATAGTCTTTATCTTCACGAGGATCGATGTCGTCTATTTTATTTTTTTTGTGATCTTTAGTTAGCTTAAATTTCTTTTTAAGCCCAGCAACTTCTATCATATTCGTATCCTTCGTTTCGCTCTAAAATAATCTGTATTGTTATAAAAAGAGTCGTCTTTGTTTTCATCATGCCAGCCAGGCACGCCTAATAAAGGCAGTGGTGAAAGCTGTTTATTATCGGCTAAGCAGTTATCTATTTTAATCATCTCATAAAGGGCTTGGTCTAGGTACTGATATTGCGTTACTAAATCTTTACAAAATATTTCATCTGGTACACAAACAAACAATGCTTTACCCGTTAAACCTATATAAGGTTTAGTGAGCATTTCATAATTAGCATGGCCAAACATAAACGCTTTAATGCTTTTTCCCCATTCACTTTTATGCTTAACAAATGCTGTTTTCCATTGGTGATCGCGAAGCAACTCTTGCCATTTAGTATCGCTTATTGCCAGTACAACGCCACATTCGTCAAAGAGCGTTAATGCATTACGATGTTTGGTACGCTTTTGCAAACCATGCTCAGCTATATCTTGTACATGTCGCTGGTTTATAAGGGCTTTAGTTTTAGGAAATAAACACCAAATAAAGCCACCAAACAAGTCATGCCAATTTTCGCTTCGTGTAGGTACAACGCCAGTTTCAAAAATAACCTGTTCGTAATAACGATCGCCAAAATCTACCTTTGCATCATCTTCAAAAGTAATAGGAATATTATTCGCATTAATAGCGGTTAAAAATGGAGTAAACCACTGCGGCGCAGGCCAATCTGTTAGTTCGTTAACTTTAAACAGCTCACGTAAGTGCGAAAATGCACCGGTTTCTAAACTGCTGATTTGCCACTGCTCGGGGGGAGTAAAACGCTTCATTTAAACCTTTAACAATTTATGCCTATAATTTACGAGAAGTTTACCGCAAAAACTGGTTCTACTTAATAGAAGTTAATATACTAATCACAACTTAAAACAAAAAAAGAGCTGACATGAAACATTATTTCTCTCTCACACTCCTTGCCACTGCTGTTTTAGCAGGCTGTGCAACAACAAGTATTACGCCTACTGATGTAACCAATGGTTATAACAGTATTCAAGCTGATGAACTGGCTAAACATGTAAAAGTACTCGCTTCGGACGAATTTGGTGGCCGTGCTCCTTCATCGCCTGGCGAAAAGCTAACGCTTGATTATTTAACTGCGCAGTTTAAAGCTTTAGGTTTGGCTCCTGGTAACGGCGATAGTTACTTACAAGAAGTACCGTTAGTTTCTTTAGAAGCAGATTCGAACATGGTGCTTAATATTGGTGGTAAAGATTACCAATACAAAAAAGACATGGTTATGGGTAGTAGCCGAATTAGCGCACAAGAAGGCATAGAAAACTCAGAACTTGTATTTGTGGGTTATGGCGTTAATGCACCTGAATATAACTGGAATGACTACGAAGGCTTAGACGTTAAAGGCAAAACAGTGGTAATGCTGGTTAACGATCCGGGCTTTGCAACAAAAGATCCCGCTTTATTTACTGGCGATGCGATGACCTATTATGGTCGTTGGACATACAAATACGAAGAAGCGAGTCGCCAAGGTGCCGCTGGTGCAATTATTATTCATGAAACAGCACCCGCATCTTACCCGTGGTCGGTTGTTGAAAACTCGTGGAGCGGCGAGCAGTTTGGTTTTCAAAAAGAAAACAACAATATGGACCGTGTTGCAGTTGAAGGCTGGGTTACAACTGACGTAGCAAAAGAACTTTTTGCTAAAGCCGGTTTAGATTTTGATACTGCGAAAGTAAACGCAGCTAAAGGTGCTTACCATGTTGATATGGGTGACTTAACCGCTTCTGTTAGTATTAAAAATACGATTAAAAAGTCGGTGTCGTACAACTTTATTGCTACTTTACCAGGAAGTGAGCAACCAGATGAGCATGTTATTTACTCAGCTCACTGGGATCACTTAGGTACAGATAAAACGCGTAAAGGCGATCAAATTTATAACGGTGCTCACGACAACGCAACTGGCACAGCCGGGCTAATTGAAGTAGCCGAAGCCTTTACTAAATTACCTAAGCATCCTAGCCGCTCAATGACCTTTTTAGCGGTAACTGCTGAAGAGCAAGGTTTATTAGGCTCTAAGTACTATGCAGCTAATCCAGTCATTGCAGCTAATAAAACAGTGGCTAACATAAACATGGATAGCTTAAATTTATTAGGCAAAGTAAAAGACATGAATGTGGTTGGTATTGGTAAATCACAAATGGATGAGTTTTTAGAAACTGCGGCTAAAGAGCAAGGCAGAACAATATCTGGCGATCCTAAACCATCATCAGGTGGCTATTACCGCTCTGATCACTTTGCATTTGCTAATATGGGTATTCCAGCCATGTACGCAGGTGGCGGTACTGTTGCTGCTGATGAAGAAACAGCTAACTACCGTAAACGTATGAGCTTAGTACTTCGCGGTTGTTACCATCAACCATGTGACCGTTACCGCGATGAATGGGATTTATCGGGTGCGGTTCAAGACTTGCAGTTATTTTATAAAGTAGGTTTTGATATTTCTGAGCAAGAGCAATGGCCAACATGGAATGCAAATTCAGAATTTCAACGCAAGTAGCCCTATTTAATCACAGTCTTAAATTCAAGTTTAAAGCGACTTGAGTTTAGCTATCGAAAAACTCAAACAGAGTAATCGATTTAAATAGATGCAAATGATATTGATTATCATTTAACTAAAATATACAGTGTGACCTAGTTAATTTATTAGGTCGCATTGTATGATTTCACTCCCTCACATTGGTTTTATTACTCCTGCCTCAAAACGATTTTTGAGCCAAAATAAACGCTTACTGCTGCCTTTATTTATTTTAACTTGCCTTGCAATACCGCAATTACGCGAAATAACAATGACCGCACTGAGAGATGCCTTTTTTCAGGTGAGTGTATTTGTTGCTGCAACCCTTTTAATTTATTACTACGCTATAGAACACTTACCTCAATTAGAGCTTAGTTATTTAAGCGCAAAATCACCGGTTCTAGAAATAAGCTTTGCCGCTATTTTAGGGGCATTACCAGGCTGTGGTGGTGCAATTATTGTGGTAACTCAATTTACAAAAGGCCAAGCAAGCTTTGGTGCTATTGTTGCCGTATTAACAGCCACAATGGGCGATGCTGCATTTTTATTACTTGCTACGCGCCCTACTGAAGGCTTGTTAATTATGGGAATAGGGTTAGCTGTTGGTACATTTAGTGGTTTACTGCTTAATGCAATTCACAAAAGTGATTTTTTACGCCCTACAGCGCAAGAACAAAAGCACCAAATCAAAATACTCTCAACTAATATTATTAAAATCAGTAAACCTGTGTGGATGATAGCAATTATCCCAAGCCTTATTATTGCCTTTTTAATCGCCTTTAATATTGATTTTAGTCAGTTTGGTAAGTACACAAATACAACTATTAGTATTTTTGGCGCTGTTATGGCTTTATTTATTGTTAGTATTTGGGCACTTTCGTCAAGAGGTGAAAGCTATCAAGAAGTAACGTCAGAAGACGATGCATGTAACCCCACCTCTAAAATAATAAAAGTATTACAAGATACCCATTTTGTAACGGCATGGGTTGTAGCCTCTTTTATGCTATTTGAGATTTTGGTTAACATTGCAGGACTTGATTTAAAAACGTGGTTTGTACATTACGCCTATTTAGCCCCATTAATTGCAGTGCTTATTGGATTTTTACCCGGCTGTGGCCCGCAAATAATTGTTACAACGCTTTATATTCAAGGCATTATTCCCTTTAGTGCTTTAGCAGGAAACGCAATTTCTAACGATGGTGATGCGTTATTTCCAGCAATAGCAATGGCGCCCAAAGCTGCAGTTATAGCTACACTTTATACGTCTATTCCCGCATTAATAGTTGGTTATGGGTTGTATTTTTTTGCTGAAATTTAAAAGAATGAGAAATAAAAAAACAAAAAAGCTCAGCAATTGCTGAGCTTTTAACATGTTAAGTTATTCTTACTTATACAGTAGTTGGTTCTACTGCTAATTCTTTTGGATTTGGACCAAAATCGTTTTCACCCTGATGTGAATCCAATACGTAGAAAACCAGTAATACAATAGCACCAATTAAAGGGATCAATGCTATTAACTGCCACCAGCCTGAACGACCTGTGTCGTGTAAACGTCTAGCTGCGATACTTATCGATGGTATTAACATAGCTAAACTAAATAAAGTAGTAACTATAGGAGCTGTACCTATAACACCATCAACAACTGCGCATACAACGTAAAATATTGCATAAAAAAGTATGAACATCCAAAAGTCTTTACGACGTGTACGACCACTAAAATCTGTATAACGACGCATTGCTTCCATAAAGTATTCCATAAAATTTCCTTAGTGTTATTTTTTATATTCCCTAACGGGGTTAGTCTAATTACTTTTTAGTAACATTTGTATCTTAATTAAAAACAGCGCACATTAAAACAAAAAACCAGCTAAAAGCTGGTTTTTATCACATATTAGCAATTTAGCTATTAACTCATAGCCATCATCATTGCAGATGGGTTTTCTAGATACGATTTCCATAGGTTATTAAAGCGAGCAATAGTGCCGCCATCAATAACGCGATGATCGCCAGACCAACTCACTTGCATAATAGCTTTACTCACAACCTGCCCACTTTCGTCAAAACGCGGTAAATGCTGCAGTTTACCTAGCGCAACAATCGCCACTTCAGGCTTATTAATAATAGGGCTCGCAATAGTGCCACCAATCGCACCAATATTAGAGATGCTAATTGTCCCACCTTTTAAATCATCCGGTGCAACACGTCCTTCTCGCGCTGAATGAGTTAAGCGTGTTAAATCATTTGCCACATCAACAATGCTCTTACTCTGACACGATTTAATATTAGGCACTAATAAACCAATTTTTGAATCAACCGCTATACCAATATTATGATCGTTATAATAAGTAAGCTCTGAGCATTCATCGTTCACTTTTGAATTAAGTACTGGGTATTCTTTCATAGCTAGCGAGAGTGCTTTTACAAAAAATGGCATCATTGTGAGCTTAACGCCCTGTGCTTTGTACTGCTCTTTTAAAGCGCTACGCAAAGCTATAAGCTGTGTTAAATCTATTTCGTCACTGAACGTAAAGTGCGGAATAGTTGAAACCGATGCCACCATTTGCTTAGCCATAGCCGCTTTAATGCCTTTAATAGGCTCTACACGCGTATCACCAACCTGAGATTGTTGTGGCTCTGGCGCTACACGGCGCTCATTACTTGTAACTGCATTATTTAGCGGTGAAGTATCAATGGTATTTGGCACTTCGCCTTTTACAAACTCTTCAATATCTTGCTTGTAAATACGTCCATTTTTACCACTACCTGGTACACAGGTTAAATCAACATCAAGTTCGCGTGCTTTACGACGAACCGCAGGTGATGCCACCGCTTTTTGGTTGATAATTTTAGTAGCTTGCTGCGTTTTAACAACCGGTGCTGTTTTTTCAACTACAGCATTAGTTTGTGCCTTTACGACTGCTTGGTTTATATCAACATTTGGCTTAGCTGCACTGCCCGCAATTGTCATTTGAAACAACGGGCTATGTACTTTGGCTATTTCGCCTTTTTGATAATATAACTTTTGCACTGTACCTGTATATTTTGCCGGAATTTGTACTAATGCTTTGTCGGTCATTACGTCACAAACCGCTTGGTCTTCTTCTATTTTGTCGCCTTCAGCAACTAACCAATCAACAATCTCACACTCAACAATACCTTCACCAATATCCGGTAATATAAAGTCTTCTAACAAATCAGTTGGGCTAGTGTTTGTTTGCGTCTCAGTTATAACGTCTTCTTGAACAGCTTCATTATTTACACTTTCACCGGCTACATCCATAGCAAACAACGGCGCATGTACTTTAGCAATTTCACCTTTTTGATAATAAAGCTTTGAAATTACGCCATCATGCACTGCCGGAATTTGTACTAATGCTTTGTCTGTCATTACATCACAAATTGGCTGATCCTCAGATACGGTATCGCCTTCTTGTACTAGCCATTCAACTACTTCGCACTCAACAATGCCTTCACCAATATCGGGTAATATAAAATCTTTAGCCATGGTAACCCCTAAAAATCCATTGATTGTTTAATTGCAGCCAACACTTTTAGTGCATCCGGTACGTATTCTTTTTCAAGTGCCAGCGGGTATGGCGTATCTAGACCACATACACGTAAAATTGGCGACTCTAAATGCAAGAAACACTCTTGTTGTATTGTCGCGGCTATTTCTGCACCAAAGCCATTGGTTATAGGCGCTTCATGACTCACGATTAAACGGCCGGTTTTAATAACCGATTTAGCAATCGTTTCAACATCCCATGGTAAAATACTACGAAGGTCAATAACTTCACAGCTTATACCTTGCTCACTTGCTTGCTTTGCTGCATCTTCAATAATCTCCATTTGAGCACCCCACGCTAAAAGCGTAATATCGGTACCCTCTTGAACTACTTCAGCCGTGCCTAATTCAATGCTGTAATCTTCTTCTGGCACTTCGCCAGTTGATGCACGATATAAACGCTTAGGCTCAAAAAATATGACCGGGTTATCGTCTTTAATTGATGCACGTAATAAACCTTTAGCTTGATAAGGGTTACGCGGTACAACTACCTTCAAACCTGGAGTATGTGCAAAATACGCTTCTGGTGATTGTGAATGGTATAAACCACCGGCAATACCACCGCCATAAGGTGTACGAATAGTTAAGTTACCCACGTTAAACTCATTACCACTGCGATAACGGAATTTAGCGGCTTCATTTACTATTTGATCAAACGCCGGGAAGATATAATCAGCAAATTGAATTTCTGCCAATGCTGGTGCACCAAAAGCAGCTAGGCCATTAGCAAAACCTAAAATACCTTGCTCGGTTAAAGGCGTATTAAAAACACGATGTTTACCGTACTTTTCTTGCAAGCCCGATGTTGCTCTAAAAACACCACCAAAGTAACCAACATCTTCACCAAAAATACAGGCTTGAGGGTGTTCGTTCATTGTAATGTCGAGCGCAGAGTTAATTGCGTGTAGCATGTTCATTTTAGCCATTACTTAATTCTCCCTGCTGTTATTGGGTAGGCATCTGGATGCTGTTTTATATGTTCTTTTAGTTGCTCGTACTGGCGTTGCAATAATGGAATAGGTGTATCGTAAACGTCAGATACCAATTCTTCTAAAGCGGGCTTTGCAACAACTTCAGCACGCTTAAGCGCGGCTAAAATTTCTTCACGAATCGACTCTTTTGCTTTTATATCGTCATCTTCGTTTAGCCAGTCTTGCTTAACAAGCCATTTTCTAAACTTATCAATAGGGCAAGTTTGATGATTCGCTTCTTCATCTTTAGAGCGATAACCACTTGGATCATCCGATGTAGAGTGAGCGCCTAAACGATACGCAATCGACTCAATTAATACTGGTTCACCTTGTGTAGAGGCTATTTCGCGTGCTTTTTTAGTCGCAGCATATACAGCAAGTGCATCTGTGCCATCAACACGAATTGTTTTAATTCCATAGCCCACGCCACGAGATGCAATACCGTCACCTTTAAATTGCTCATCAGCAGGGGTTGATATTGCATAGCCGTTATTACGTGCAAAAAATATAACCGGCGCTCTGTGAACTGCTGCCATATTTAAACCAGCATGAAAGTCACCTTCAGATGCAGCGCCTTCACCAAAATAACAAATAGTCACGTTATCAATTGTGCTGGCAAGCTCACCTGTTTTAGCGTCGATGTGTTTGATTTTTTGACCATATGCATAACCTGTTGCCTGTGGTATTTGTGTACCTAACGGCGACGAAATAGTCATATAATTTAATGCTTTAGAACCATAGTGAATTGGCATTTGACGACCTTTGCCTAAATCCAATTCGTTTGAAAACATTTGGTTCATAAATTGATCGAGTGTAAAACCACGATAATGAAGAGCGGCTTGTTCGCGATATTGCGCCATAATCATATCGTCTTGATCAAGCGCCGCAGCAGAGGCTGTAACGGCCGCTTCTTCGCCTAAACACTGCATATAAAAACTTACGCGGCCCTGGCGCTGTGCGCCTTGCATACGTTCATCAAGCAAGCGAATAAAACGCATGGTTTCGTATAATTTAAGTGCGGTATGTTTTGAAATATCAGGTGCGTTTGCACTAGGATGAATGTCGCCGTCCTCAGTTAAAATACTAAGGGTTGGAATATTAAGCGCATTACCATCTATAAATTCTAGATCATGATTAATATTCAGCGATACGTTATTGGGATTACTCATAACCTACCTTCTTTTGTTGTCGGAAAAACAGCGCCCCTGTGGATTATTATTATGGGTGATGGTTGCGAATAAACTTTGCAACATCTGCACTGTCTTTAATTAAAGCTGCCAACACTTTACGTTAACGTAAAGTGTTATTCAACAGATCTGTGACGAAAGAAAAGTAAATACTGATTAAAAAACTGGCAAGTTAACGATACGCTTACTTTAATTAATAGTAATCATATAGTTAACTTAAGGTTACCAGTGGTCTGATGAGTGCTGTTAGACGAAATTGCTATCTATTTGCATTGGTATAACAGTGAGAAGTGCACGTTGCCCTAAAGCGACTTGCGCATTTGGAAAAATAATTGCCTCCCCTTCAACATCTGCATAATAAGGCGTATCGCCATCTGTAGCGAGTAGCTCACCCTTCGCAAAGCCCGTAAAGTTCTGTGCATCGTCAGAAAAAGGAAAACTAAAATCGTTCTGCGTTCTATTAATTGTGCGATGGACAGCAAACAATTCAAAATCGTTTGAATTGAATTTTTGATATTCAACTTCATTTTGACTAATTAATGCAGTTAAGGTTTGCTTTGTTTTTTCAAAGCGAGCCATGTCGTTTTCACCAAATGGCTTAACTTGGCCCAGCTCTACAGTAAACGAATCAGCACCATGTACAAATGATGAGTAATAGCTAAATGTTGTTGCTGGAGATTTCATCATAAGCACGGTATTTACACCACAGCTCAATAAAAATTGTAACTGCGATTTTTTCCAAGGCTTACCATGCAAATAGGGATATACAGCAAATTTTTCGTTTTTAGAACCACGAATAGCCGTATGTAAATCGTAATGGCATCGGCTGCTGCCCTGCTCACCACGTGCATAAAAGTCGCTTACGTACTGCTCAAGCTTTGCAGCACGGGTACGCTCATTATTCATAGGTACACCTTCAACTGTATGGTGACCGTTAAATAATCTATTTAGGTTCTCTTCTACAAAACGCAGGCCAATATTAATTGATTGTGGATTGCCGTAAATAAACAAAGCGCGCTGTTTAAGTATCAGCTCACCTTTTATAATTTGTTTAATGAGTGAGTCACAAATTTCAATTGGCGCGGTTTCGTTACCGTGTACAGCACTTGAATACACTACGTCTTTTGTTGTTGTAACGGCCGGTTGAAATTCAATAACGCCAGTATCGTGAATAGTAACTTGGGTGCCATTATTTAAAGTAAATTCACCAGCATCTAAATGCCATTCGTTATTACGGCTAAGCGTTAAAAAATCGCCAGTTTGTTTTAATTCATTTAAGTAAGATGGATTGGCTGACATGCAATAAGCCCTTTAAAAAATAATGTGAGAGTAGACTCTTATGCATATATTTTATAAATACATAAGGTATAAAAACAAAAACGGCTGAATAAATCAGCCGTTTTAAAAATCATTAGATTGAGTTAGCTAATAACTGAATCTACAAGCTTTTTAGCTTCTTTTTCAAGTAGCGCTAAATGCTCTTCACCTTTAAATGATTCAAGGTATATTTTATAAATATCTTCGGTACCTGATGGACGGGCTGCAAACCAGCCATTTTCAGTAACCACTTTTAAACCACCAATGGCAGCATCGTTACCTGGTGCATGAGTCAATTTTTGCAAAATAGGCTCGCCAGCAAGTGTATCTGCTTTTACATCAGAAGCACTCAATGCTTGTAAACGTGATTTTTGACCGCTTGTGGCTGGTGCATCTAGGCGTTTATAAATTGGAGAACCAAACTCTTGTTCTAATTCTTTATAAAGCGCTGATGGCGTTTTACCTGTCACAGCAAGTATTTCTGCAGCGAGTAGACCCATAATGAAGCCGTCTTTATCTGTACACCATACAGAGCCATCAAAACGTAAGAATGCAGCACCTGCGCTTTCTTCGCCACCAAAGGCAAGCTTGCCTTTGCTTAAGCCTTCAACAAACCATTTAAAGCCTACTGGTACTTCTTTAACCTTACGGTTGTTACGAGCAGCTACTTTGTCGATCATAGAGCTAGAAACCAATGTTTTACCAATTTCTACGCTTGAGTTCCAATCACGGTGTTTAAGTAAGTAATCGATTGCGACTGCCAAAAAGTGGTTTGGATTCATCAAACCATCTGGCGTTACAATACCGTGACGATCGTAGTCAGGGTCGTTACCAATAGACACATCAAAATCATCTTTTAGTGCAATAAGATTTGCCATTGAATAAGGTGATGAACAATCCATACGAATTTTGCCGTCTTTATCAAGTGGCATAAAAGCAAAACGTGGATCAACAACATCATTAACTACGGTTAAATCTAAATTATATTTTTTTGCAATGACTGGCCAAAAATTAATACCTGAACCACCTAGTGGATCGATACCAATTTTAATACCTGCATCGCTAATTGCTTTTAAATTAACGATATTTGCTAAGTCATCAATATAAGGAGTCATTAAATCTTCGTAGCGGATAAAGCCAGAACGCGATGCCTTAGCGAATGGGAATAACTCAACTTCAACTAAATCTTCTAGTAAAAGTTGATTAGCTCTGTCTTCAATCCATTTAGTGACGTCGGTATCTGCTGGTCCGCCATTAGGTGGGTTGTATTTAAAGCCACCATCTTCAGGAGGGTTATGCGAAGGCGTAACAACAATCCCGTCTGCTAATTCATTTGGGTGTAGCTTATTGTGGCTAACGATTGCATGGCTAATCACTGGTGTTGGCGTAAAATCACCATCTTCTTGTGTGATCACTTGCACTTCATTCGCAACAAGTACTTCTATTGCAGAGTTAAATGCGGCTTCACTCAATGCGTGTGTGTCTTTGCCTAAAAATAACGGACCAAATATGTCATTTTGTTTTCTGTAATCACAAATAGCCTGAGTAATCGCTAGAATGTGTGACTCGTTAAATTTAACATCGTAAGAACAACCACGGTGGCCTGAGGTACCAAAGGCAACACAATGCTCTGGATTTTGTTCAAGATCAGGTTCATTTAAGTAATACGCAGATACTAATTTAGGTACGTTAACCAGTGCCGATTGTGGAGCAGTTTTGCCTGCGCCTGAGTGAATAGCCATTATATTTCCTTACAGGTAATCGCGAATTTTTTCAGCTTGCTCTGCACTATATCCAAGGCAAAGAGCAACTTCATGAAGCATCATTTTTTTACGCGTTGTATTAGAATTAGTCATAACCCAATATTCACTATCGGTTATGTTTTTAGGATTCATACTACTACCGCTATTTACTAAAGCTTCTTTACTAGTAGCAAAGTAAACACGGTCACGCCCTTTTATGTCTAATACCGCAGAAAAATCAGTTTTATGTGTGCGGTAAAATGCACTTAAAATAAACAAAAAGCGTCCAACAACACCTTTTTGCATTGCCAGCTCTTCTTTATTTAATACATTAAAAACATTATCGCTTTTTTGCTTCACGGGTGCGTGAGCTACAGGCGTTTGTTTTTTTGAAGTCTCAGCAGCAGATGGCTCTGAGCTTTTTAATGTGGCGGTAGACGTAGTCGCAGTTTGATTATTTTGAGTTAGTTCTACGTTTGCGGTTTGAATTTTTTCGCCGCTCAGATTTAATAAACGACGTAAAATAGTGGATGCACTTTCACCAATACTTTGCGTATTGCTAGCAATATATTGATATAACTCGTCGTCTATGTCGATTTGTTTCATGTTCTTCCTGTCATTACGGGTCACATTTTTTTCTCCCGTGTGATTATACCCAAACCAATCAGAAATGCGAGTTACAACAAGCACTCCCGTAAACATATTAATATTTACCTCATTGTTGTTGATTTAACAAACAAAAGCCCAATTTAATAAATAGTCGCTGTATTTTTTGCTTTTTAGAGCAATGCTCGGCAAACTATGGCGAAATTTTCAGGAGGCGGGTATGCAGTTAAATTACAAGCAACAAGGGCAAGGTCCTAATGTTATTTTGATACATGGGCTTTTTGGATCATTAGAAAACCTAAATGTAATAGCAAAACCATTAAGTGAACACTTTACTGTTATTAACGTTGATTTACGTAACCACGGGCTTTCTCCTCATAGTGATGAAATGAACTACCCAGCAATGGCACAAGATATTGTTGAGTTATTAGCACATTTGAACATAGATAAAGCACATTTAGTTGGGCACTCTATGGGTGGTAAAGTGGCAATGGAATTAGCGCTTACACATCCTGAACTTGTAAATAAGCTTGTTGTACTTGATATAGCACCTGTTAGTTACCCTGCTCGGCACACAAAAATATTACAGGCATTAAAAGCGGTTTCAGCACAATCAATTGACGATAGAAAACAAGCTGATGCTCTAATGCAGCCTTACATAGAAGAGCTGGGAGTTCGACAGTTTCTACTTAAAAGCCTCGCTAAAAATGAGGAAGGTCATTTTGCATGGCGATTTAATTTAAATGTGCTTGACGAAAAATATTCTACAATTACATCCAATGTTAATGAAAACAATTCTTGTTTATGCGATACTCTTTTCATTAAAGGTAATGATTCTGACTATATTTTGCCCGAGCATCGTACTGCAATTAAAGCTCGCTTTAAAAATACCAAGGCTAAAATAATTCATGGCGCAGGCCATTGGCTTCATGCTCAAAAGCCACTTGCCGTAAATAAAGCGATAAACGACTTTTTAACTGCGGTTTAAAGCAATTTTAATCGCGTGTTTTTGATTTTGCGCACTAAATATATGAATAATTATATGCTATAGTACGCGCCGTTTAATTTAAAGGTTATACGTTGATGGTCAGTCAGTTAATTAACGAATTTGATACCCTAGGGTTGTATTTTGGCTTAGCCGGTATTTTCATATTCATCGGCATGGCAATTAAAGACGTACTAAAAAGTGGCAATGTGCCTAAGTTCGGACAATACATTGTCTGGGGTGTGCTCTTTTTAGGTTGTTCAGGCTTTATTGCTAAAGGTCTTATTCAAGTATTTTGGCAAGGCGCAGGTGTAGGTTAAGCATGGCGAAGTCAGAAACAGATAGAACTACACTCGATTTATTTGAATACGAAAAACGCCCAGGCAGACCTAAAACCAATCCCCTTTCACGGGATATGCAGTTAAAGGTAAATAAACGTAATCAAATAAAAAGAGATAAAGCACGTGGCTTAAAGCGTGTTGAATTTAAAGTTTCATCGCAGTTATATCAAGCATTGAGTGATATGGCAGATGCACAAAATATTAGCCGCAGTGCGCTGATTGAAACGATTTTACAAGAAAGATTGGCTATTGATACATAAAAGGTTTTAAATCCATGGCAAGTGTAGGCATTTTTTTCGGAAGTGACACAGGTAACACAGAACACGTAGCAAAAATGATCCAAAAAGAATTGGGTAAAAAGCTAGTGGCTGTTCATGATATTGCAAAAAGCTCTAAAGAAGAGATTGCTGAATTTGATTTAATCTTATTCGGTATCCCTACTTGGTACTACGGCGAAGCACAATGTGACTGGGATGACTTTTTTCCAGAACTTGAAGAAGTAGACTTTGAAGGTAAACTTGTTGCTATTTTTGGTTGTGGAGACCAAGAAGATTACGCTGAGTACTTTTTAGATGCGATGGGCATGATCAACGATATCGTTACTGAACGTGGCGCTATTGTTGTTGGTCATTGGCCGAGCGAAAGCTATGACTTTGAAGCATCTAAAGGCATGGCTGATGATAAGCATTTTGTAGGTTTGGGTATCGACGAAGACCGTCAACCAGAACTTACAGAACAACGTGTTAAAGCATGGTCTGCTCAAGTATATGAAGAAATGTGTTTAAGTGAATTAGCTGACTAATTTACTGCATATATCGCTAGCTGTTTAAATAATTATCAAACAGTTAGCGTTTTAAGCTTTAGTGGCAATATAAATCAATTGTTCTTTGCACTTAACGCTTAGGCACGTTATCCTGTTTGTTGCTAATGTGTCGTGTACATCTTTGCAAGATGTCTAGTATAACCAAATAAAATTGAGACAGATTTAATGACTGATCATAACTTGGAACTTAAAAAAGCCGGTTTAAAAGTAACTTTACCGCGAATTAAAATATTAGAGATTTTACAATCTCCAGATAACCAACACATCAGCGCTGAAGATGTTTACAAAATTCTTTTGGACCTAGGTGAAGAAATTGGTCTTGCAACGGTATATCGTGTACTTAACCAATTTGATGATGCAGGTATTGTAAGCCGTCATCACTTTGAAGGTGGAAAGTCTGTATTTGAACTTTCTGGAAGCACTCACCACGATCATTTAGTATGTTTGAAATGTGGTAAAGTTGTAGAATTTGAAGATGAAATGATTGAACGTCGTCAATTAGAAATTTCTGAAGCAAATGGTATAACACTGACAAACCATTCTTTATATTTATACGGTGAGTGTAACGATAAAGCAGCGTGTAAAGAATTTAGCGACGCAAACAGCTAATACCGCTTTTAAAGTAAAAAAAACCTGCTAATTGCAGGTTTTTTTGTGTCTAAAATACGCTTGTAATGAATATCCCCAGTAAATACTGGAGATATTTAGATATTATTTATTGAGTTTTAGACCATGAATCGCGAAGACCCACTGTTTGATTAAATACAACATTCTCTGATTTAGAATCACGAGAGAAATAACCTGTACGCTCAAACTGAAAGCCCTGCTCTGCTTGTGAATTAGCAAGCGATGGCTCTAACTTGGCGTTTGCTAAAACTACCAGTGACTCTGGGTTTAATGTTGTTTCAAATTCATCAGCGGCTGCTGGGTTTGGCACACTAAACAAACGGTCGTATAAACGAACTTCTGCTGTAATAGACTCCGGCGCTGAAACCCAGTGAATAACACCTTTTACTTTACGTCCATCACTTGGGTTTTTACCGAGTGTTTCTGTATCGTAAGTACAAAAGATAGTTGTTATTTCACCGTTTTCGTCTTTTTCAACACGCTGTGCTTTAATAACATAAGCACCACGTAAGCGTACTTCTTTATCAAGTACTAAACGTTTAAATTTGTTATTTGCTTCTTCTTTAAAGTCTTCTCGTTCAATGTAAATTTCGCGAGTAAACGGTACATCACGACGACCCATTTCTTCTTTATTTGGGTGATTTGCCACAGATAAAACTTCAACCTTGTCTGCATCGTAGTTTTCAATAACAACTTTAACAGGATCGAGCACAGCCATTGCGCGTGGTGCATTTTCGTTTAAGTCTTCACGGATACACGCTTCTAGCATGCCCATTTCGACCATATTCTCTTGCTTTGTCACACCAATACGTAAACAAAACTCACGAATAGAACCAGGCGTATAACCACGACGACGTAGACCTGCAATTGTAGGCATACGTGGGTCATCCCACCCCTCTACATGGTTGTTTACCACTAAGTCGCTTAGCTTGCGCTTAGACATAATTGTGTATTCAAGGTTTAAGCGTGAAAACTCAATTTGTTGCGGATGACATTCCAAGCTGATGTTATCAAGTACCCAGTCATACAAACGGCGATTATCTTGAAACTCAAGTGTACATAATGAGTGCGTTATACCTTCTAGCGCATCAGAAATACAGTGTGTAAAGTCGTACATTGGGTAAATGCACCACTTGTCAGCTGTTTGGTGATGATGGGCAAAACGTACGCGATAAATAATTGGATCGCGAAGCACCATAAATGAGCTTGCCATATCAATTTTAGCACGCAGAACACATTCACCTTCTTTGAATTCACCAGCACGCATTTTTTCAAATAACGCTAGGTTTTCTTCAACTGATGTATCTCTGTAAGGGCTGTTTTTACCTGGCTCTTTTAATGTGCCACGATATTCACGTGCTTGATCGGCTGTTAAAAAACAAACGTACGCTAAGCCTTTTTCAATTAACTCAACAGCGTAGCCATATAAAGTATCAAAATAATTAGAAGAATACTTTATATCGCCATCCCAATTGAAACCTAACCACTGAACATCTTCTTTTATAGAATTAACGTAGTTAATATCTTCTTTTTCTGGGTTTGTATCGTCGAAACGTAGGTTACATAAACCATTGTAATCTTTTGCGATACCAAAATTTAAACAAATTGATTTGGCATGACCAATATGCAAAAAGCCATTTGGTTCAGGTGGGAAACGTGTATGCGTAGTGGCATGTTTTCCACTTGATAAGTCTTCATCAATTCGGGTTCTAATAAAGTTACTTGGGCGATTTTCAGTTTCCGCCATAGGAGTGCAGTCCTCTAAATATTACGTAATAACAAAACTAATGCATTATTACAAAAACATACACTAACATACAGCAATAGATTAAGGTTTATTTTAGATATTGGTTAACTTTAATTCACCTGAACGCTTGTTTATGAATAAAATTTGTTTTAACGCAATATTTAAGTCATCAAAGCCAATTATAGTGGCCTAATAACCTACTTTATAAGGATTAGAAGATGGCTACACTTAATCAACATCGTGTATATATTCCAACCAATGCGCGCGCCAATCACTACTTACTGGCCGAAATAACGCCTGATGAAGCATTTTTTAATAGCTTTAGTAATATTAACTGCTGTTATAAGCGCATTGCTCGTCAGTTATTTGCATGTTGCGATGAATATGAAATTTATAATGTGCATTTACTAGCGAACGATAAACTACCCGTTGTGCGTTTTCATGATGAGTCATACCAGCTAGAAACCGATAAGCAAATGCTGTTTTTTTATAATCCTCGTTATCACGAAGCACATAAACTGCATTACACACCAGACAAAAAAAGTAAAAAAATACGTTTGTTGTTTTTAGCCACGGGTGACGATTTACGTGCAAATTCGGCCTTGTTCCACAATAAAGTACAAAAAGTATTAAACCTGCTACAAGAACAGTTATTTTTAAATCAACCTCAATTTAAACTTAGAGATCACCAGCATTTAACTTACGATTTATTTGCTAAAGATAAAGGTAATAAAGAGAGCTACGGATATAAACTAAGAAGCCTCTACCCTCGTTACCAGTCAAGGCACTGCAATATACCGGGTGACTATGCTGAAATGACTTATGCAACATTTACTATCCCGGTCTCTCGTGCAATCAAAACACAATTTCAAACATTGATGAACAATAACGATTTTGATAAGTTTTATGATTATTTTGCTTATGCATTTATTCGTGCGTGTCAAAATAACAAACTAAACCATGGTGCGATGGTAGCTAATGGTGCTACGCCTATTGTTCGAAATAGTAAAATAGATAAAAGCGAAAGTAATACAGAGTTACAAAAGCTAAGCTTTGATATCGAATCAAAAGATAATCAAATCAAGTATTTTTATGAAGCAAGTAAATTAGTAGAAACACTTCACTTTGTTATTGTTGCGACGAGCCAGGATAAGCATGAAATGGGGTATGGTCGGTTTATGAACCAAGTAGAAAAAACTATTCACGCATTATCCGATGAGCTTACTATAAATAAACAGCGCCAAGATTTATCAGTGCGCTTTTTTCAGCATATTAGTTATCCATTCTAAATATTTTTCGCCGATAACAAAAAGGCCCGCATAAGCGGGCCTTTTTAAAAGAAACAAGCGATTACCAGCCTGTTTTCTCTTTAAGTGCTTTACCAATATCAGCAAGTGAACGTACAGTTTTTACGCCCGCAGCTTCTAATGCAGCAAATTTTTCATCAGCAGTACCTTTACCGCCTGCGATGATTGCGCCAGCGTGACCCATACGCTTACCTTCTGGTGCAGTAACACCAGCAATGTAAGATACTACAGGTTTAGTTACGTTAGCTTTGATGTACTCTGCAGCTTCTTCTTCTGCAGTACCACCAATTTCACCAATCATTACGATTGCTTCAGTTTGTGGATCTTTTTCGAACATTTCTAAAACGTCGATAAAGTTAGTACCTGGAATTGGATCACCACCAATACCAACACACGTAGACTGACCAAAACCAGCATCAGTAGTTTGCTTAACTGCTTCGTACGTTAAAGTACCAGAGCGAGAAACAATACCTACTTTACCAGGTTTGTGGATATGACCAGGCATGATACCAATCTTAGTTTGACCAGGAGTAATAACACCTGGGCAGTTAGGACCGATCATACGAGTACCTGTTTGATCTAGTTTGATTTTAACATCAACCATATCAAGTGTAGGGATACCTTCAGTAATACAAACTATTAGCTCGATACCAGCATCGATAGCTTCTAAGATTGCATCTTTACAGAAAGGAGCTGGTACGTAGATAACTGAAGCAGTTGCGCCAGTTTCTTTTACAGCATCACGAACTGTGTTGAATACAGGAAGACCAAGGTGCGTTTGACCGCCTTTACCTGGGCTAACACCACCAACCATTTGTGTACCATACTCAAGCGCTTGCTCTGAGTGGAAAGTACCTTGGCCACCAGTGAAACCTTGACAGATAACTTTTGTATCTTTATTGATTAATACAGACATTATTTGCCCTCCGCAGCAGCAACAACTTTTTCAGCAGCGTCTGTTAGTGATTCAGCAGCAATGATATCTAGACCAGAGTTCTTAAGAACTTCACGACCTAATTCAGCATTAGTACCTTCTAAACGTACAACTACTGGTACGGTTACGCCAACTTCTTTAACTGCACCAATGATGCCTTCAGCAATCATGTCACAACGTACGATACCGCCAAAGATATTTACTAAAACAGCTTTAACATTGTCGTCAGAAAGAATGATTTTGAATGCTTCAGAAACACGTTCTTTAGTAGCACCGCCACCAACATCCAAGAAGTTAGCCGGCTTGCCGCCGTGTAGGTTTACGATGTCCATAGTACCCATTGCTAGGCCTGCACCGTTAACCATACAACCAACATTACCGTCTAGAGCAACGTAGTTAAGCTCGAAGCTTGCTGCGTGTGCTTCACGAGCATCTTCTTGAGATGGATCGTGGAATTCACGGATTTTAGGTTGACGGTAAAGTGCATTACCATCAATACCGATTTTTCCGTCAAGACAGTGAAGGTTGCCTTCGTCTGTAATTACTAACGGGTTGATTTCAAGTAGTGCGAAATCAAAATCAGTGAACATTTTACCAAGACCCATAAAGATCTTAACAAACTGTTTCATTTGTACTGGGTTAAGACCCAATTTGAAACCTAGTTCACGTGCTTGGTAAGCTTGAGGACCAACTAACGGGTCGATCTCTGCTTTGTGGATAAGCTCTGGTGTTTCTTCAGCAACAGTTTCAATTTCAACGCCGCCTTCAGTAGACGCCATGAAAACTACTTTACGAGATGCACGGTCAACTACTGCACCTAGGTACAATTCGTTAGCAATGTCAGTACAGCTTTCTACTAAAATTTTAGCTACTGGCTGGCCTTTCTCGTCTGTTTGGTAAGTAACTAGGTTTTTACCTAACCAGTTAGCTGCAAACGCTTTTACTTCTTCGATAGTTTTAACTAGCTTTACGCCGCCAGCTTTACCACGTCCACCTGCGTGAACCTGAGTTTTAACAACCCACATATCGCCGCCAATTTTTTCAGCAGCTGCAGCAGCTTCTTCAGGTGTATCGCAAGCGTAACCTGTAGAAACTGGTAAACCATATTCGGCAAAAAGTTGTTTTGCCTGATACTCATGCAAATTCATGATGCTTTATCCAATTTTTTATACTAAAAGAGCTGAATATTTTTTCAAATAAACAACTATCCCAAATTGCGCACCTAGTATAGATCCCAAGGCTTAACATGAAAACCCCAGTAAGACCAAAGGCGCAAAAAAAAAGCTGTGAATGTTCATTCACAGCTTACATTTCATACAACTAGATTAAACATCTAGCAATAAGCGAGTTGGATCTTCAAGTAACTCTTTAATAGTCACTAAGAAACCAACAGATTCTTTACCATCAATGATGCGGTGGTCATAAGAAAGTGCTAAATACATCATAGGAAGTATTTCAACTTTACCATTTACTGCCATAGGACGGTCTTGGATTTTATGCATACCCAAAATCGAAGATTGTGGCAAGTTAATGATAGGTGTAGATAGTAATGAGCCAAATACACCACCATTAGTAATAGTGAAGTTACCACCCGTCATATCAGCAAGCGTTAGCTTACCATCACGACCTTTAAGTGCTAGTTCACGAATACCTTTTTCGATTTCAGCAACAGATAGTTTGTCACAATCTTTAAGTACTGGAGTAACTAGACCACGTGGAGTAGATACTGCAATGCTGATATCAAAATAGTTGTGGTAAACAATATCGTCACCATCAATAGATGCGTTAACATCTGGGAAACGCTTAAGTGCTTCAGTTACCGCTTTCACGTAGAAAGACATGAAACCTAAACGAATACCATGACGCTTTTCAAACGTTTCTTGATACTGCTTACGAAGGCTCATGATTGGTCCCATGTTCACTTCGTTGAATGTAGTTAACATTGCAGTTGAGTTTTTAGCTTCAAGAAGACGTGTCGCAATCGTTTTACGTAAACGAGTCATAGGAACACGTTTTTGAGTACGATCGCCCATCGGTGCTGCTGGAGCAGAAGCTTCTGCTTTTTTAGCCGCTGGCGCTGGTGCTTTTAAGAAAGTATCAACGTCTTCTTTAGTTACACGACCATTTTTACCCGTGCCTTTAATTTTAGAAGCGTCTAAGCCTTTCTCAGCGATTAAACGACGAACTGATGGAGTTAACACATCTGAACTTTCGCTTGAATCTGCTGCTGGCGCTGCGTCTGCTTTTGCAGCTGGAGCCGCTGGTGTACCGCCTGCTTTAACCGAACCAATTACTTGCTCGCCTAATACAGTATCGCCTTCGCCGTGAATGATATCACCCATGATGCCATCTTCTTGAGCTACTACTTCAAGAACAACTTTATCTGTTTCAATATCTACCAAGTTTTGGTCGCGTGTTACAGCGTCACCTGGTTGTACATGCCATGTAGCAATTGTTGCGTCTGCAACTGATTCTGGAAGTACAGGTACTTTAATATCCACTTCTTTACCTTCTGATGCTGGTGCTGATTGCGCCGCTGGCGCGTCTTCTGATTTAGCTGGTGCTGATTCTTCTTTAGTTGAACCTTCACTTGCTGGCGCTGCATCAGCATCACCAAGTAAACCCATAACTTGATCGCCAAGTACGGTTGCACCTTCTTCTTGTGATATCTCTGTAATTACACCGTCGTGCTGTGCAACAACTTCTAGAACCACTTTATCTGTTTCAATGTCTACTAAGTTTTGATCACGAGTTACTTTGTCGCCAACACTTACATGCCATGTAGCAACGGTAGCATCTGCAACCGACTCAGGAAGAACAGGAACTTTAATTTCTGTGCTCATTGCTTATCCTTTATTTTCTATAGTAAGCGCGTCGGCAACGAGCGCTTGTTGTTCTTTAGTATGTACTGACATGTAACCACACGCTGGTGATGCAGATGCTTTACGTCCTGCATACTTTAATTTAGCACCTTGTGGGATTGCATCAATAAAGTGATGTTGTGAACAGTACCATGCACCTTGGTTTTGTGGCTCTTCTTGACACCATACAAAATCAGTTACATGTTGGTAGCGTTTCATAATTGTTTGCATTTCGTCGTGTGGGAACGGATATAGCTGTTCAACACGTACAATTGCAACATTATCTTGCTCAAGCTTACGACGTTCTTGTAATAGTTCGTAGTAAACTTTACCACTACAAAATACAACACGTTCTACTTTCTCCGGCTTAATATCATCAATTTCATCGATCATATTATGGAAAACACCGTGTGAAAGCTCTTCAAGTGATGAAGTAGCAAGAGGGTGACGAAGTAACGACTTAGGTGTCATTACAATCAGTGGACGACGAAGTGGTCGAACTGATTGACGACGAAGCATAGCGTAAACTTGTGCCGGAGTAGACGGAACACACACTTGCATGTTGTGATCAGCACATAGTTGTAAGAAACGCTCTAAACGCGCTGAACTATGCTCTGGGCCTTGACCTTCGTAGCCATGCGGTAACAAAATTGTAAGACCACATAAACGGCCCCATTTTTGCTCACCAGAACTTAAGAATTGGTCAAATACAACCTGTGCACCATTGGCGAAATCACCAAACTGCGCTTCCCAAAGTATTAGTGATGTAGGCTCTGCTGTTGCATAACCATACTCAAAAGCAACAACGGCTTCTTCAGATAAAACCGAATCAAATACTTGGAAAGTACCTTGGTCTTTACTTAGATGCTCTAAAGGAGTGTACGTAGCACCATCAGTTTGACTATGAACAACAGCATGGCGATGGAAGAATGTACCACGACCAGAATCTTGTCCAGTTAAACGAATGTCAGTGCCTTCTGTCGCAATTGTTGCATAAGCAAGTGTTTCTGCCATACCCCAATCAAGCGCTTTTTCACCACTTGCCATTAACTTACGATCATCGTAAATCTTTTTAACACGAGATTGAGCAACATATTGCTCTGGGTAAGTTGCAATTTTTTCACCCAGTTCTTTTAGTCTTTCAACAGAAACACTCGCGTCGTAATCAACATTCCACTCGTGGCCAACATATTTAGCCCAATCTGAAGAATGCGAAGTTTCTGGCTGTATTTCTGAAACAACACAGTTGCCTTCATCTAATGCATTACGGTAATCATCTGCTAGAGCTTTAACTTCTTGTTCAGAGAAAGAGCCTTCTGCAATCAATTGATCAGCGTATATTAAACGTGGAACTGGGTGTTTTTTAATTTTTTGGTACATTAAAGGCTGTGTAGCATTAGGCTCATCAGCTTCATTGTGACCATGGCGACGGTAACACACTAAATCGATAACTACGTCGCGTTTAAACTGGTTTCTGAAATCAAGTGCAAGTTGTGTAACAAATGCAACAGCTTCAGGATCATCAGAATTAACATGAAATATTGGTGACTGAACCATTTTGGCTATGTCAGTACAATATACAGTTGAGCGTACATCATCTTGTTTAGACGTTGTAAAACCTACTTGGTTATTTACAACAATGCGTATACTACCACCACAGCTAAAGCCATTAGTTTGTGACAAGTTAAATGTTTCTTGTACAACACCCTGACCAGTAACTGCAGAGTCACCATGAATTGTAATTGGTAGAGCTTTAATACCAGAGCTGTCACCTAAGCGATCTAGGCGAGCACGAACTGAGCCCATAACTACCGGATTTACAATTTCAAGATGAGATGGGTTGAACGCAAGCGCCATATGTACGTTGCCACCTTTAGTAGCAAAGTCAGATGAATAACCCATGTGATATTTAACATCGCCAGAACTTAATGTTTCTTTGTGTTTACCAGCAAATTCATCAAATAATTCTGATGGATTTTTACCAAGTACATTCACAAGAACATTTAAACGACCACGGTGAGCCATACCAATAACAGCTTCTTGTTGGCCGCTTTCACCAGCGCGGTGAATAAGCTCTTTTAGCATTGGAACTAACGCATCGCCACCTTCAAGTGAGAAACGCTTAGCACCTGGGAACTTAGCCCCTAAATATTTTTCAAGACCATCAGCAGCCGTAAGACCTTTTAGGATACGTAGCTTTTCATCTTTTGAGAATTTTGGCCTAGACTGAACAGATTCTAAACGCTGTTGTAACCAACGCTTTTCCTCTGTTGATGTGATGTGCATATACTCAGCGCCAATTGAACCACAATATGTAGTTTTTAGTGCTTGGTATAGTTCACCTAAAGGCATAGTATCGCGCCCTACGGCAAACGACCCTACGTTAAACTCGCGGTCAAAATCACTTGAAGATAGGTCGTGGTACTCTAGCTCTAAATCTCGTACACGCTCTCGTTGCCAAATACCTAATGGATCTAGGTTTGCATTTTGGTGTCCACGAAAACGGAAAGCATTAATAAGTTGTAGAACTTTAACCTGTTTAAGGTCACCGCCACTACCCTCTGCTACCACTACTTCTCTATGCTTGTTTTTTGCAAGCTGTGCAAACTGCGCTCGAACTTCTGAATGTTTTATTTCAACATCCACACCATCAACTTTAGGTAATTGTTCGAACACTTCTCGCCATTCATCTGGCACAGAAGTCGCATCGTCTAAATACGCTTCATAAAGCTCTTCTACATAAGCAACGTTGCCGCCGTTTAAATGTGAAGATTCTAGCCATGCCTTCATCACACCTTCGTGCATTTATAAGCCCTTTTCTTTAGCGCAGAAATTAATAGTTATCATAACAAGATGGCTAATAATCTGTATTAGCCATCTTACGTTTACTAAGTAATCAAACCGCTCGGTTTAATAACATAGATTTGATTTGTCCAATTGCTTTGGTCGGATTAAGACCCTTAGGACAAACGCTAACACAGTTCATGATACTGTGGCAACGGAACACACTGAACGCATCGTCTAAATCCGCTAAACGTTCTTCAGTTGCTGTATCTCGGCTATCAGCCAAGAAACGGTAAGCGTGAAGAAGGCCTGCTGGACCAATGAACTTGTCTGGATTCCACCAGAACGAAGGACACGATGTTGAACAACATGCACACAAAATACACTCATATAGCCCATCTAATTTATCACGTTCTTCAATAGATTGAAGACGTTCGCCTGCTGCAGGCTGATCATTAATTAGATAAGGTTTAACTTTTTCGTACTGAGTGTAGAACTGACTCATGTCAATAACAAGGTCACGAACCACAGGTAAGCCAGGTAAAGGACGTACTACAATTTTACCTTTGCCATTTTTTTGCAGCGTAGATAAAGGAGTAATACATGCTAAACCATTTTTACCATTCATGTTAACACCATCAGATCCACACACACCTTCACGGCATGAACGACGGAAAGATAATGTTGGATCTTGTTCTTTTAAAAGAATAAGTGCATCCAATACCATCATGTCGTGACCTTCCTCTGTTTGCAAGGTGTATTCTTGCATACGAGGAGCGTTGTCAACATCTGGATTATAACGATAAACTGAAAATTGTACTTGTGCCATCGTCTATCTCCTAGTAAACACGTGCTTTAGGTGGGAAAGCTTCACGCGTTTTAGGCGCATAGTTTACATCACGCTTGCTCATTTCATCCGTTAATGGATTGAATACTGAGTGACATAACCAGTTTTCGTCATCACGATCTGGGAAGTCAAAGCGAGAATGTGCACCACGGCTTTCTGTACGGAAGTTTGCAGCTACTGCAGTTGAGTAAGCTGTTTCCATTAAGTTATCTAGTTCAAGACATTCGATACGCTGCGTGTTGAAGTCTGATGATTTATCATCAAGACGAGCATGTTGCAGACGTTCACGAATTTCTTTAAGTTCTTGAAGACCTGAAGCCATTGAATCACCTTCACGGAATACCGAGAAGTTAAGCTGCATACATTGCTGTAGGTCTTTTTTGATTTGAACTGGATCTTCACCTTGGCCAGCCGTTGAATTTTCCCAACGATTGTAACGTGCAAGAGACGCTTCTAAGTCTGATTCTGAAGCCGCTTTAGATATTTCAACGTCATTCAGGTACTTACCTAAGAAGTTACCCGCAGCACGACCAAACACAACTAAATCTAGTAATGAGTTACCACCTAAGCGGTTTGCACCGTGTACAGATACACAGGCAATCTCACCTACTGCAAATAAACCTTGAACTACTGTTTCGTTGCCTTGAGCATCAATTTGTAGCGCTTGTCCATTTACATTAGTAGGAACACCACCCATCATATAATGACAAGTTGGAATTACTGGAATTGGCTCTTTAGCAGGGTCAACGTGAGCAAATGTTTTAGCAAGGTCACATACGCCAGGAAGACGTAAGTTAAGTGTTTCTTCACCTAAGTGGTCAAGTTTTAACTTAAGATGTGGACCCCAAGGACCATCACAACCACGGCCTTCACGGATTTCAGTCATCATTGAACGCGCAACAACGTCGCGAGACGCTAAGTCTTTTGCGTTTGGTGCGTAACGTTCCATGAAGCGCTCGCCATCTTTATTTAAAAGATAACCGCCTTCACCACGACAACCTTCAGTTACTAGCGTACCAGCACCTGCAATACCCGTTGGGTGGAACTGCCACATTTCCATGTCTTGCATAGAAATACCAGCACGTGTTGCCATACCAACACCATCACCAGTGTTAATGTGAGCATTAGTTGTTGATGCAAATATACGACCTGCACCACCAGTAGCTAATACAACTGCTTTAGATTTGAAGAAAGTGATTTCACCAGTTTCAATCTCAATTGCAGTACACCCTACTACATCACCATTATCGTTTTTAACTAAATCAAGCGCATACCATTCAGAGAATACATTTGTTTTGTTTTTAACGTTTTGTTGGTAAAGAAGGTGTAATAAAGCATGACCAGTACGGTCAGCAGCAGCTGCAGTACGTGCGGCTTGTTCACCACCAAAGTTTTTCGATTGACCACCGAAAGGACGTTGGTAAACACGGCCATTTTCAAAACGAGAAAATGGTAAACCCATGTTTTCTAATTCAGTAATAGCTTCTGGGCCAGTTTGACACATGTATTCGATAGCGTCTTGGTCACCGATAAAATCGGAACCTTTAACGGTATCGTACATATGCCATTCCCAGTTGTCTTCGTGTGAATTACCAAGCGCAACCGTAATACCGCCTTGAGCAGATACAGTGTGTGAACGCGTTGGAAATACTTTAGATATTAATGCACACGTTTTGCCAGATTCTGTAATTGCTAAAGCAGCGCGCATACCTGCACCACCTGCACCAATTACTACGGCATCAAATTCACGAACAGAATATTTCACTTAAACACCCCATAATACGATTAGACCAATAGCTACGTAAGCAAGTGACATTAGGCTCAATACAAAACCTAAAGCTGCACGAAGCTTAGCGCACTTAACATAGTCTGTAAGAACTTGCCAAAGGCCAATGTGGGTATGAACCATAATGCAAACAAGGGTAATTAAAGTAAACCCTTTCATTGCTAGGTTAGAGAAGAGGCCTGTCCAGGCTTCGAATGTGACTTCTGGCGTCGCTAGAAAATAGCCGATAATAAAAATCGCGTACGCGCTGATTATTAATGCCGTGGTACGTAAAGATACGAAATCTTGTACACCATCACGTTTTAGAGTTGCTTGATTTAAAACCATATCCACACCCCTGCCAATACGGCAAACACAACACCAAGAGCCATTGAAACTTTAGCGCTGAGGTTACCTGATTCGAGTTCTTCCCAATGTCCCATATCCATAATCATATGACGAATACCACCGATAAGGTGATAAACTAATACAGAAACAGTGCCCCAAGCTATAAATTTGGCAATGAATCCGTTAAACAGACCCTTGACGAATTCAAAACTTTCAGCTGAAGAGAGGGACTCAGACCAAGCCCAAATGACAAACGTTAAAGCAAAAAACAATGCAACACCGGTGACGCGGTGAAAAATTGAAGCTTTAGCCGTTGCCGGCATAGATATAGTTGTTAGATCTAGATTTACAGGTCTTTGCTTTTTCACAGTTACTTGCCCATCTTTGCTCACAGTGGAGCTCATCTACTTGTTTTTCTAAAAACCCACCAAATATTACTGATGGAACTATCAAAATAAACGTATCAAAACAATTAAAGTTCACAATCATGTAAATTTTAAGATGTTAAGAAAGTGTTTACCCAAATACAATACGGTTTAAAACCACCGTTAGTATATATACCCACAGGGCTTTTTACAATTCTTGTTTATTTAGAGATGTTTGCGAATTAGCCAATAGTATTATATTTAATTAATACCGAATATTTATTATACATATATGCATAATGTTTATAAAAATTGACTTTAACCCCCTCTTTCACGTTAAAATGCGAAGATGTGCTTAAAACAGATTTTAGAACTTTAAAATCTAAAAATCAGAATAGATATCTTAATAGGAGATACATAACGATGGCAGATAAGAAAGCCACAGTCCATATTGATGGGCTAGATCCAATCGAACTTCCAATTTATCAAGGCACTGCTGGCCAAGATGTAATCGACGTACGTACGTTAGGTTCATACGGTCACTTTACTTATGACCCAGGTTTCATGTCGACTGGTTCTTGTGAATCTGCAATCACCTACATTGATGGTGGTAAAGGTGTTCTACTTCACCGAGGTTATCCAATTGAGCAATTAGCTGAGGATTCAAACTACATTGAACTTTGCTATTTATTGCTTAACGGTGAATTACCAACAAAAGAGCAATACGAAGAGTTTGCTAAGCAAATAACTCGCAGCACTATGCTGGATGAGAAAATTGCTAACTTTTTCCAAGGTTTCCGTTTTGATGCTCACCCAATGGCTATGCTGTGTGGTGTAGTGGGCGCTTTATCATCTTTCTATCATGAAGACCTTGATATTACTGATGCTAGCCAACGTAAAACAAGCGCTGTTAAATTAGTTGCTAAATTGCCAACTATTGCTGCAATGGCTTATAAAACAAATATCGGCCAACCGTTCGTTTATCCACGTAATGATTTAAGCTATGCAGAAAACTTCTTACACATGATGTTCTCTGTACCTGCTGAAGAATACAAAGTTAACCCTATAACAGCTAAAGCAATGGATAAAATATTCATGCTTCATGCTGATCATGAACAAAATGCATCAACGTCTACAGTACGTCTTGCAGGTTCATCGGGTGCTAACCCGTATGCATGTATTGCTGCTGGTATTGCATCTTTATGGGGACCTGCTCACGGCGGCGCAAACGAAGCATGTTTAAACATGTTAGAAGAGATTGGTTCAGTTGATCGTATCGATGAATATGTAGCAAAAGCGAAAGATAAAGCAGACCCGTTCCGCCTTATGGGCTTTGGACACCGTGTTTACAAAAACTTTGACCCACGCGCTACAGTAATGCGTCAAACGTGTCATGAAGTTTTAGCTGAGCTTAATATCCAAGATCCATTGCTTGATATTGCAATGAAACTTGAGAAAATCGCGCTAGAAGACCCGTACTTTGTAGAGAAGAAACTATACCCTAATGTAGATTTCTACTCTGGTATTATCTTAAAAGCGATTGGTATTCCAACAAGCATGTTCACTGTAATCTTTGCAATGGCACGTACTGTTGGTTGGATCACTCACTGGGATGAGATGCTATCTCAACCTGGTCATAAGATCAGCCGTCCTCGCCAAATGTATACTGGTTACACTCAACGTGACTACGTATCAACTGACAAGCGTTAATTAACGCTGTTAGTTTGAAAAAGGCCGCTTTTGCGGCCTTTTTTATTAACCTGTACTTGAGAAATATCATAAACAGATTACAATTCCTGCCTTTAAATGAAGATGTAGATGAGCCATGCCTGCTTTAAAGTTTGATATAAATAAAATTAGAAACGATTTCCCAACATTAAATCAAACAATAAACGGCTGCCCGCTGGTTTATTTGGACTCTGCAGCAACCTCACAAAAGCCTCAATCAGTTATAGATACAATGACTGAATTCTATACGTTTCAAAACGCTAATGTACACCGTGGCCGCCATACACTTAGCGATCAAGCCACTCATTTATATGAACAAGTACGAGATAAAATAGCGCAGTATTTTAATGTGTTTAGTAAAGAAATTGTATGGACTAAAGGTGCTACAGAAGCCATTAACTTGGTCACCAATGGTTTAAGAAATCGATTAGACGAAAATGATACCATCGTCATATCTGTTCTCGAGCATCACGCCAATATTGTTCCTTGGCAGATACTTAGCCAACAAACAGGTGCTAAGTTGGTTACGCTTCCACTCAATCAAGATGGTACGCTTGAAACAGAACAATGCTGTGAATTTATAAAGCAAACAAAGCCTTCCCTATTAGCTATTACACAAGCGTCTAATACGCTTGGTAATATCACCAATTTAAAGCCATTGATAAAAGCTGCTAAAGATGAAGGTTCACTTGTTTTAGTTGATGGTGCACAAGGTGCCATGCATTTAAAACCCGATTTACGTGAATTAAACTGTGATTTTTATGTGTGTTCAAGCCACAAAATGCTCGGTCCAACAGGCTTAGGTGTGCTTTATGGTCGATATGAAGAACTAAACGCTTTAGATATATACCAATCAGGTGGAGAAATGATCGATAAAGTTTACTTAACTCACAGTACTTATCGTCCTGCGCCCGCAAAATTTGAAACTGGAACACCAAATATTTCGGGGGTTTTAGGCTTTGGTGCTGCATTAGATTATTTAAATAAATTAGATCACGCACAAATGCGACAATATGAACAAAAATTATTTAGCTACGCTGCCCAAGAGCTAGTTAAGGTCGAGGGTATTACGATATACAGCAACCTATCTGACAATATTGGTACTCTCTGCTTTAACTTAAATGATGAACATCCTTATGATTTGGCAACTTTACTTGACGGATATGGGGTAGCAGTTAGAAGTGGACACCATTGCACGCAACCCCTAATGACACATTTAGGGGTTAATGGAACACTAAGAGCGAGCTTTTCTTTCTATAACACTTACGACGATGTAGATATATTTATTAATTCACTTAAAAAATGCATCGCTTTATTAGACTAAACGTCACTTTAATAGAATTAATTAGGATAACTCATGACAAATACGTTTAACAAAGTTACAGAATCTATAAAAAATGCCTCCGCTTGGCAGCAAAAATATCGTGAAATAATGCTTTTGGGCAAAACTTTACCTGTGTTACCCGATGTTTTGAAAACTGATGATGCACTTGTACCTGGCTGTGAAAGCAAAGTATGGATGTTTGTTGAATTTGATTTAACAGAAAATACACTTGTTGTAATTGGTGACTCAGATACACGTATAGTAAAAGGATTATTAGCCGTTATTTTAGCGCTTTACAATGGGCTCACACCAGAGCAAGTGGTGAATAAAAATGCGTATGAAGAATTTGAAAAGCTCGGCCTTATAAGCCACTTAAGCGCATCACGTGGTAATGGTATTAAAGCCATGGTTGATAAAATACAAACCATGGCACAACACAAGCTTAGTTAGTCTGAAGTCTGGATAATAATATATCTCTAGCTGCATTTTTAACGCTAACTGCTTTGAATTTACTTGCGATAGGCTAGCCTCGACGCGTAAATTCGCTTTATTTTCACTGAAAATCACTGGCTAGAGAGGAGTATTCTTAAATACCTTTATTATTTAATAATGTTATTAAACCTCTTAACCAGAGTTCAGATTAACTAAGCTTGTGATCGTTGTTTTTTATCTAAGTATTTACGCACGGCTTTTGCCGCAACAAAAAAGCCGAAGCTTCCTGTGATCATAGTCACAGAGCCAAAGCCATTATTACAGTCCATATTCATCGTGCCATCAGCACTTTGCTTTGCATGACATACACTGCCATCGCTTCCTGGGTAAACCAATTGCTCTGTAGAGTAAACACAGTCAATATTAAACTTACGCTTAGGGTTATTACTAAAATTATACTGCTTGCGTAAAATATAACGTACTTTTGCAAGTAATGGATCTTGCGTAGTTTTTGCTACATCACCAAAGGTTATTTGGCTAGGGTCAGTTTGCCCACCAGCACCACCGGTTGTAATTATAGGTAGCTTATTGCGTTTGCAATGCGCTATTAATGCCGCTTTTTCTTTAACTGCATCAATACAATCAATCACATAATCAAAATCTTGAATATGCTCTTGAATATTATCAAGGGTAATAAAGTCATCTATTACATTAACTTGGCACTGTGGGTTAATGAGCTCGCAGCGCACTTTCATTGCATCTACTTTAGCTTGGCCAATAGTGCCAGTTAACGCGTGAATCTGCCTATTTACATTAGTGGCACAAATATCATCCAAATCAATCAATGTTATTTTACCAACACCTGTCCGTGCAAGTGCTTCAGCAGTCCAGCTCCCTACACCACCAATGCCTACTACACAAAAGTGTGCATCTTGAAGCCAATCAAATTGTTGATGACCATATAAACGTTTAATTCCGCCAAAACGTATATCTGTAACTTTTTCGCTCATTTACCAATCCAGTTGCCATGGCGTTTGCCATGCTTGAAAATCTTGATGTTTAATTAACGCTAAATACTCATCACCACTATCAGGTAATAAACTAAGCTGTATTTGCTCACCTTGCCATAAGAAGCTCAAGGCATATGCATGTAAATAGGTACGATTTGAGGGCGTACCCGAGTACATTGCATCGCCTAAAATAGCAGAGCCAATACTTTTTAATGCCACTCTTAATTGATGCGTCTTTCCAGAGTAAGGTTTTAAAATATATCCTCTAAACCCAGGCTTGTAGCTTAAAGAATAGAACCGAGTAATTGCAGGATTAAGCTTGCTCGTTAGTAACTTAAATGAACCTCGGCGAGATTTAGCCATATCGCCTTTTATCCAACCTTGCTTTTTTTTAGGTTTAGCATCACTAATCGCTAAATAAAATTTATCAATTGCATGCTCTGTAAACATCGCAGTAAAAGCAGCCGCAGCGGCTTTATTTCTGGCTAAAATAATAAGCCCTGATGTCACTTTATCTAATCGATGAACAGCATAAAGCTTTTGCGATAATTGTTTTTCGGCTAACACAACAAAGCCGGGTCCCTCTTCTGAATGAAAATTAAGACCCGCAGGTTTTTCTAAAATATAAAAATCGCTATGAGTGAATACGATTTTTAATATTTTATTTACTTGTTCACTCACGCGTTGGTACTTTTAATATGCGCTATCACTTTTGCTAAGTCATCGGCCGTATCAACTCCTGCATGAGGTGCTATTTGAGCTTGTTCTATTTTAATTTTATAACCATGATACAACACACGTAATTGCTCAAGCGATTCAAGTAACTCAAGTGGCGATACGCTCAATTCTATATATTGTTTAATAAAACCCGCTCTGTATGCATAAATACCTACATGACGCTGGAACGGTGCTAAATTAAGAGCACTGCTGTCATTCATCATCGTGCTTCTATCAAACGGAATACTTGCACGAGAAAAATACAGCGCATTTTTATTGATATCGCTAACCACTTTAACGGCATTAGGATTAAATACTTCATCACGCTCTTCAATAGCAACACTTAACGTTGCCATTGGTGCTGTCGAATCACTTAATAATGCAGCAACTTGAGATACATTTTCTGGCGCAAGTAATGGCTCATCGCCTTGTACGTTAACCACAATTGTATTGCTATCGAGATTAAGTAAATCAACCACTTCAGCTAAACGCTCAGTACCCGATTGGTGATCTTCACGGGTCATTACTACATCACTAGTAAATAAACTCACTGCATCGAATACTTTTTGATGATCGGTTGCTATAACCACTTTACTAGCCCCAGATAAACATGCTTTTTCGTAAACATGTTGAACCATTGGCTTACCGCAAATATCAGCAAGCGGCTTACCCGGTAGTCGAGTTGATGCAAAACGCGCAGGAATTACAACTACGAATTCCACTTTTCAACCTCTTCTAAAGATAACTCTCGTGCTTCGTTTTCAAGGAGTACAGGAATATCATCTTGAACGGGATAAGCTAGTTTAGCAGCAGTGCTAATTAATTCGTTGTTTTCTCTATCAAAGCGTAATTTACCCTTACAAACTGGGCAGGCAATTATCTCGAGTAATTTTGAATCAAAGGCCATTGAGTATTCCTTTTTCTTTTAATATTGAATTTAATGTGTTTATTACGTTATCGGAAGGCTCTGCATCTACAGGTAAATAATACCAATTAGGTTTTGCAAAGGAACTACATTTAACGGCATCTTTTTCGGTCATTATAATGCAGTCATCACCAAACTGGGTAAAATCATCTGCGGTGTAAGCATAATGATCTCTAAAATGATGAGTCGATAGTAACGTAATGCCTTGTGCTTCTAATGAGTTTTCAAACCGTTTAGGGTTACCAATCGCACTTATTGCATGTGCATGGCTCACTGTAGGAATTACATCATCACTTGAATTAACTAAGCGAAGGTTACTTGTTAGTAGCGTGTAGCTATTATTTGCCTCACCACCATTTTCAATTACTATATCAACGCTTTGTAAGCGTTTAGTGGTTTCGCGAAGTGGGCCTGCAGGCATAACAAAGCCATTACCAAAACGGCGTTCGCTATCAACAATACAACACTCAATGCTACGAGGCATTTTATAATGCTGCATCCCATCATCAGAAATAATGACATCTAATGTATAGTTATTCTCTAATAAATCGATATTGTGTTGTCTATTAGGGCCAACCGCGATTGGACATTTTAAACGATGGTATAAAAGCACAGGCTCATCTCCAGCCTGTTGGGCGTCAACAACTGAAGTGACTAACAATGGGTAATTATCTGATTGCCCACCATAACCTCGACTAATAATACCCACTGATAAGCCTTGCTCTGTCAAATATTCATAAAGCCACAAAACAAAAGGTGTTTTACCATTTCCGCCTACACTTATGTTACCAACCACAATAACAGGCGTTTTACACTCAAATGATTTAAGAATTTTAGTGCGGTACAAAAATTTACGAAATGACGATACAACCCAAAACAAAGCACTTAATGGTAATAACAATAAAGTAATTAGACCAAATGGTTTATACCAACTTTGTTCTATTTTGCTCACGCCTGATCACCAAACTGCATTTTGCAGAGCGCTGAATAAGTACCGTCATTAGCAAGTAAGCTATTATGATCACCACTTTCTATTACACGACCATTATCAATAACATAAATTCGGTCGCTATTTTCGATTGTAGATAAGCGATGCGCAATAACAATAGAGGTTTTATCTTGCATTAAGGTTTCTAATGCTTGCTGAATAAGCTTTTCAGATTCGGTATCAAGTGCTGAGGTTGCTTCATCTAAAATTAAAATAGGGGCATCTTTTAATATTGCACGCGCTATAGCAATTCGCTGGCGTTGACCACCTGAGAGCATCACGCCATTTTCGCCTACCATGGTATTTAATTGCTCAGGAAGGTCTTTAACAAATTCCCAAACATGGGCTTGTTTTGCAACTTGCTCTAACTCTTCAACAGACACATCGTGCTTTATGCCATAACAAATATTATTGGCAATCGTATCGTTAAATAACACGACCTGCTGAGACACTAAAGCAAATTGGCGACGCAAATCTGTTAATTTGTAGTCTTGCAGTGCTATGCCATCCAGTAAAATTTCACTCGGTAGCTCTAAGTCGTAATAGCGAGGTAACAAGTTAGAAATTGTTGACTTACCAGAACCCGAACGCCCTACTAAGGCAATACTTTCACCCGCTTTAATCGTTAGTGATAAATCGTTTAATACGGCTTCATCTTTCGTTGGATACTTGAAGGTTACGTTCTTAACTTCAATTAAACCTTTAACTTTATCAACTGAAACAGTGCCGGTATCTTTTTCCATCTCTTCATCTAAAACTAAAAATATACTTTGCGCTGCAGAAATGCCTCGCTGCATATCACTGTTTACATTGGCAAGTTGTTTTAGCGGGCGAAGTAACATCATCATAGAGGCAATTAATGCCATAAAATCACCAGAGGTAATTGTATCAATCATAGATGGTAGAGACACCGCCCACAAAATAACAGCCATAGCGCTTGCCGCTAAAATTTGAATAATAGACACGCTAAGCGCTTTAGTAGCATCCATTTTAATACGTTGCTGACGATTATGATTATTAATTTTTGAAAAGAGATTAATCTCTTGATCTTGACCACCAAAACCGTGAATTACTTTATGCCCACTTAACATTTGCTCAGAACTGCGAGTAACTTGCCCCATAGCCGATTGAATATTTTTTGAAATATGGCGAAAGCGTTTAGACACTACGGCAACAATAATAGCTACTAATGGAATAATCACTAAAAATATCAGTGATAATTGCCAGCTGGTATAAAACATCACTGCCAATAAAAATATAACAAACGCCCCTTCACGTACGACTATTAGTAAGGCTTTAGTAATAGCTTGTTGAACTTGTTCTGTATCAAAGGTAATTTTTGAAATCAAATCACCCGTTGAGTTTTTGTCATGAAATGACACAGGTAAATGAAGTATGTGCTCAAATAACTCTTGGCGTAAAGAACGCACAACTTGGGAGCCTACGTAACTCAAACAGTAAGATGACATAAAGTTGAACACTCCACGTCCGAGTACTAACGCAATAACGACAAAAGGAGCGTACTTTAAAACTTCTGTATTACGCTGGTTCAAACCTTGATCAATAAACGGCTTCATTAACTGAATAAATAAAGCATCCATTGCGGAATAACCTATCATCCCAATAATTGCGACGAAAGCCACGCTTTTGTAGGCGCCAACATATGAGACAAGACGTTTATAAATTTGTGTAGTACTTTGATCCATAACACTCTCTAAATACAGTAACAGTCTGTATTGTATCCTCCGATGAGATAAAACTAAACGTCAATCTTTGATAAACCAGTAACTTTCATGCGCTCTTGCTGTTTCTATGACCAAATTGTTTGAGTAAAATTTAATACTAATTTGTCCTTCAACACCTGTCGTAAATTGCTGAGCACTTATTTGTTTATAACGCTCAACAACAAGAGGCTTCGGAAATTCCCACTGCCCTTTATAAGCACTTGAATGAATCACCACTTCAGGCGCAACATTGTTAATGAAATTAACGCTTGAGGATGTATCGCTGCCATGATGTGGGCTTAACATTATGGTACTCTTTAACGATTTATTATCTGTTAATAGCGATGCTTCACGCGCTTTTGATATATCTCCGGTAAGTAACACGCTATGAGTATTATCTGATACCCTAACAACACATGAATCATCATTTTCATTTCCAAACCCTTTTGTAGTAAAGCTTTGTACTTTTAATCTAGCAAAATCAAGACTTATGACTTCACATACATCTTGGGTGTTTTTAGGATGGAAATACTTTAATGTTTGTTCTAATCCAGCATCAATAAAATGCTGTAATCCTCCAGCATGATCATTATCTTCATGGCTTAAAATTGCTGTTTTTACTGTTAAATTATTTGCTTTTATATAAGGTAATAAGATACTTCGCGTGCGGCTAAAACGATTAAAATAACTGGGGCCAAAGTCATATATAAGTGCTTGATTATCCTTCTCGATTAACACCATGAGTCCATGACCTACGTCAAATACATGAACTTGCCACTTTGGCTTTTCTGTTAACCAATAATTTAATAAAAGCGTTATTGCTGGAATAAAAGCGAGCCATTTATATGGAAGGAAATAAATCATCAACATAATAATATAAGTAAAAACGACAAGTATTGGCTCAATTCTCCCTGTTGTTATCCACCTCAACGATTCAGGGATTTCGTTAAGTAACTTAAATAACGTATATAAACCAGTATCAAATAGATTTATTAAAATGCCTATATCTAAAAGCATACTCAGTAGTGTAAAAACGATTAAAAATGGCAAAATAATGATTGAAAGCAGCGGTATTGCTATTAAGTTTATTATTAATCCCGCAATACTGACGCCATTAAAAAAATAGAGTGAAAGCGGTAGTAAGCCAATAAATAACGCTATTTGTATAAAAAACAGTGCAATAACTTTATTTTTTACTCGTGTATTTAGTATTGGTAATTTATTAATAACTGTAAAAATGATAGCGACTGCTAAAAATGAAAAATAGAGTCCTGGGTTGAGTAAATTAAATGGGTTAACAATAAGAACAATAACTAAGGAAAATAAAATACTACGCCAACGCAATGGCTGCTTAGCTAAAAAGTACAGTAATAGATAACATCCGAGCATAATGAGCGCTCGCGTTGCCGATACTATAAATTCACTTAAGTATACATAAACAAAGGCAGCTAAAAAACCGAGTGAACTGTAATAAAGAGTAAGGTTAGATGATTGCCCAATTGATAAATTAACTCTTAAAAATATGAATCGAGTTAATAGATAACCAAAACTAAAAATCAAGCCAATATGTAGCCCTGAAATAGCGAGTAAATGGCTTAATCCCAGAGACTGCATTAATTGCTTATCGGCATAGCTCATCAAAGACTTATCACCACTGAGCAATGCGTAATAGAGCCATTGTAGCTTTGTATCCGCATAGGTGTTTTTAAGAAAGTGTTGGTAATCTAAAATGATATTTTGGTCGTCGCCATTTATAATATCAAGGTTTTTATTAAGCACTTTGCCTTTAAATAATATCCTATTTATAAAAGCATAACGTTCATTATCAAATACATTAAAATTTTTATTACTACGAAAATGTTTTAAATGAATTAACGCAGAAAATTTATCACCGACTGTTAAAGGCTGTACTGAATTAATGCTGAGCTTTGCTTTAGGTGCTCTAAAGTCTGAAAAATGGCTCCCTTCTAATGCGACTATTTTAACTTTTATATACTGTGGTTTTTTGCTAGAAATAACTTCTTCAATTACCAAAGTCGATTCTAGTGCATACTTTTCGTTCGGTTTTGGTATTTCAAAACTATAAAATAGGTAAAAATGCAGTCCGACAAAGCAAATTGCGCAAATAAAGCCTAACAATACGTTTGAAAACGGCTTAAAATAAGCGCTCATTATTACAATGAAAATTGTGAATACTGTAAATTCGAGAGTTTGATAATAAAATACGGTTGCTATAGAGCCAATTACAAACCCAAGACTTATCCACACTGATGTAAATGGTTGCTTTAAATGGCTAAAAAAACGATCCAAAGATTTTTACCTGATCCAAATAAAATTAGACATCATAAATCACTAAGAATATTTGGACGCCTTTTACAAGATGCAAATCTTTGGCATTTAAATAGACGTTCTGCTCGAGGTGCATTTGCAGTCGGGTTATTCTTTGCTTTCATCCCTGTTCCTTTTCAAATGGTTTTAGCCGCAGCAGGCGCTATTATTTTTAGAGTTAACTTACCTATTTCAGTTGCTTTAGTATGGCTTACAAATCCTTTAACTATGCCGCCTATTTTTTATGGCTCGTACTTAGTGGGTACGCTAATACTTAATCAACCCGAACAGCATTTTGTATTTGAAGCAAGTTGGTCTTGGTTTTTAGAAAGCATAGAAACTATTGGCCCGGCATTTTTACTCGGCTCATTAGTGTGTGCTTCAATTGCTTCAATCATCAGTTATTTTGGTATTGATATTATTTGGCGCCGCTCTGTAAAAAAAGCATGGTTAGCACGCAAGAACTAGTAGCGTTAAAGCTAAATAATAGTTATAAGATTCACGGCAATCCAAATCTTATAAAATATTATAGACGAAAAAAAACCAACTTTATTAAGTTGGTTTTTTATAATCAATATTTGTAAACTTTAAAAACGAAATACACGTCTTAAGCCAACGAGTGGTAATAACAATAGTGTATACCAAGGGAAGCTAGCAGAGTTGCGCTCATAGACTTCAGCCTCTGGTGGAGCACAGCTTTCTATTTCACCATTTGCGATTGGCGTTAGTTTAACTGCAACTGCAATGCTCTCATATTCAATTTCACCATTAACATCAGTTACTACACCACCTAAAGAATCTAGCTTTTCAACTGTCTTAGTCGCAGTACCAAATATTTCATTATTTTCGTTAATAGATGTGGCTTCGGCCATTGTGTACGCGTAGTCAGTTTCACCATCAGTATCAAAGCAAGGCAGTAAATCGTTTAAATTAGTGATTTTATCTTCACCAATTTTATAAATAAACGCTTCTTTACGACGTGTGTTATCAGAAACCCCCACTTCACCTTCACCAACAATATAGCCTTGATTATTTATATCGTTGCCGTAAGAGCTTGAGCTTGAAAAATAATCATTTGGAAATACAGTATTACCGGTTGCTATATCATGATAAAAGAACTTGTTACGAAGCGTACCTTCAATACGCTTAGTTGCATAACCTGTAATTACATCATTATCATTTATAGCAATTGATTTACCAGCCTGCCAGTCATCTTCTTGATCAATAAAATCAATAACTGCACCATCTTTAAAGTAAACTGGCATTGTAAGAATCGTATCGTCATTTTTGTAATAACGCGTATTCGATGAACCTACAATTGTACCATTACTATTTACTGCTAAAGCAGTACTTGTAAAAGCGTCATCTTCAGTTTCACCTTCATCAGGTGTAAGCGCTAAACCAAGCTCTTTAACAGAAATAACATTCAGTGATTCGTCAAGTTCCCATTTAACAGCACGTTTATTAAATAAACCTCGTGAAATATTAGAGTTTAATAAATTGATACATACTGACGTTGGTTCGTCTTCATTATCACAGTTATCATCAATATTATCTAGTCTGTCGTCAGGGATACTTGTAGAGATATTACCTACAACAGTGTAACCACTATTTGTTTTGACTATATCGTTAGCACGGCTTGTGCCACCGTATTCATTAAACTCTGGTTCTAATGGAACTTTGATCATGCCATCAGCGCTTATTACAATACCACGCTCTATAAATTCATGCGTGAACCACGTTTCTGCTTCATCATCGCCATCGGGTGTAAATGAAACCTTATCGTATGGTGCATTACCCCAACCAACCGTAACGCCGTCTTCACTTACAGCATTAAAAAGGTTAGTCGTAGAACGTGTTAGACCATCATAGTCAACAGATTCAACATCAAATATTGGTTGCTCTGTAACTTGTGTATCATTGTACTTTATACCAACTAATGAGCTTAATTTCTGATATTCAAAATTTGTAGAAATTGAAGATAAAAAACTAACCATGAAAGTATGCGCATCAGCATTAGTGAGTACAGCATCATTATTTTCAATGTCATCAAGTGTAAAGGTAATCTCTTTATCACTTAATTCAAATGCAGCCTCTGTATTATCGTAGCTATTTTCAATAATATTTTCAGTAAAATCTATATAGCTGATATCAATAGGTAAATTGTATAAACCATTTGCGAAACCAATAATATGCCCGCTTTCGCTTACATCTGTTACATAAGAATATTTAGCGTCTTCAAGAGTCCCTAATTCACTTAACTGGTACGTAGCACTTGTTGCTGAAGTGCTTAATGTCGCTAAAATACTGGCAGCGAGTAATTTATATTTCATTTTAGTCCTTACTACTGATTCTGTAATTCTTCAAGTTCTTCCCAGCGCTCAAGCGCAGCTTCAAGGTCAGACTCAAGTTGTGCCAAATGGTTCAATGCTTTAGTTGTTACATCACTCTCTTGTTTAAAAAAGTCTGAGTCACTAACTACAGCTTGTTGAGCTTCAATTTCAGCTTCTAGTTTTTCCATTTTATTCGGTAGTTGCTCTAATTCAAGTTTTAATTTGTAAGAGAGTTTATTTGTTTTAGCTGCAGGTTTAGCAACTGGAGCGACTACTTTTTCAACTTTTTTTACTGGTTGCTGCTGCGTTTTTTTTTCTTGTTCAGCTAAATAGTTAACGTAAGCCTCATAGTCGCTATAGCCACCTACAATATCTGTAACTTTACCGTTACCTTCAAACGCCCATACACTTGAGCATGTATTATCAATAAATTCACGGTCATGGCTTACAATCAGCACTGTACCTTGGTATTGATTAATGATGTCCTCAAGTAACTCTAACGTTTCAATGTCTAAGTCATTTGTTGGCTCATCGAGAACAAGGATATTAGACGGTTTTAAAAACAATTTAGCTAATAGTAATCTGTTTTTTTCACCACCAGAGAGTGCTTTAACAGGGGTTCGAGCACGTGCTGGCGGGAATAAGAAGTCTTGTAAATAACCTAAAACATGACGTGAGCGGCCGCCCATCATCACTTCTTGTTTACCTTCGGCAACGTTATCTTGAACAGTTGCTTCTTCGTCAAGTTTTTCACGGTATTGGTCAAAGTAAGCAAACTCTAAATTAACACCTTGCTTAGTAATACCACTATCTGGTTCTAAATCACCAAACATTAGTTTTAATAGTGTTGTTTTACCAATACCATTTGGGCCTACTAAGCCGATTCTGTCGCCACGCATTACCAGTGTCGAAAAATCATCAGCAATAACTTTGTCTTTAAATGCATGACAAAGATTCTTAGCTTCAAATACTAACTTACCAGAGCGATCTGCTGTTTCAATATTGAAATCAGTTTTACCAACTTGGTCAACACGTTGCTTACGCTCTGTACGAAGCTGTTTTAACTCTCTAACACGTCCTTCGTTACGCGTTCTACGCGCTTTAACACCTTGGCGGATCCATGTTTCTTCTTCGGCTAAACGCTTATCAAACAATGCATTTTGGCTTTCTTCAACTTTTAAATCATGGGCTTTTTGCTCTAAGTACGTAGCGTAATCACCAGGGTACGAAATAAGCTTACCACGGTCTAAATCTAAAATACGCGTAGCAACAGCGCGAATAAACGCACGGTCATGCGATATAAATACGATTCCGCCCTTAAACTCTTTTAAAAATTGCTCAAGCCACATGACGCTTGCCATGTCTAAATGGTTTGTTGGCTCATCAAGTAATAATAAATCAGGCTCACTAACAAGTGCACGTGCAAGTGCTACTTTACGTAACCAACCACCAGAAAGCGATTCAAGTTTAGCGTCTGGTGTTAGTTCTAATTGTGTTAAAACCAGTTGAATGCGGCTATCAAAACGCCAACCATCTACCGCTTCTAATTGAGTTGATAAACGCTCAAGTTTGTTTAATAGCTTATCAGTACATACTGTTTGCAACTCATTACTTACATGATGAAAATCAATTAGTAAGTTTGCAATCTCAGGCATACCCTGCGCAACATAATCAAATACGGTGCCGCTTGCACCTTTTGGCGGATCTTGCTCTAAGCGAGAAATTCTGATCCCGCCTAGCTGATTTATTTCACCATCATCTAAAACTACTTGGCCATCAAGTACTTTTAATAGTGTAGATTTACCCGCGCCATTTCGACCAACAACACACACCCTTTCGCCACTTTCTATAACGGCATCTGCTTTGTTAAGTAAAGCATGTGTACCAAAAGCAAGTTGTGCTTTTAAAATTCTAATTAAATCCATAGTTCTTATTTGCTCTTATTCTGCTTGTGCTAAAAATTCGCGCACAGTGTATAAAGTAAAAGGCCAAAATAATTGCTCGCCTTTTTCACTTTTTAATACAGGAATAGTAATTTGATACTCAGCTATAAGCCGCTCATCAGTCATAATATCGATTAGTAATAACTCACTAGTATCACTAAGTACCTCAGTGATAAGTTGCTCAGCGTGTTCGCACAAGTGGCAACCATCAGTGTGATATAAAACCCATTTAGCCATGCGTAATTAGCCAGCTATTATGGATTTTTTTATTACGTTTAAAGTCTGGTGATAATGTTTTATCTGAAATATTAACGGCTTTTAAACCTAAACCAATCAAGCCAACTTCATCCATCACAAAGCCACGTTTGTTATTAGAGAAAATCAGCGTACCTGAAGGGCTTAAAATCTTTTTAACCCAGGTTAATAATTTAATATGATCGCTCTGCACATCAAATGCATCTTTCATACGTTTTGAATTTGAAAACGTTGGAGGATCTAAAAATATCAAATCGTATTGCGCCGTTGCATGCTCTAACCATTTCAAACAATCTGCTTGTTCAAAGCGGTAACGTGTATTACTAATACCATTTAAGTCAAAGTTATCTTGACCCCATTTTAAATAAGTCTTTGATAAATCGACTGTTGTAATCGCTTTAGCGCCACCAAGTGCAGCGTGTACAGAGGCCGTACCCGTGTATGCGAATAAGTTTAAAAAACGTTTATCTTTAGCGTTTTCTTGAATGTAGCGGCGCATTAAACGGTGATCTAAAAACAAGCCCGTATCTAAGTAGTCAAATAAGTTAACTTTAAACTTAGCACCGAACTCTTCAACAACCATAGTCCGGTTTTGTTTGGCCATGGCTGTATATTGATCTTCGCCCTTCTGCTTTTTACGTACTTTTACAGCAATATTTTCAGGTGAAATCTCAAGCTGTTGAGCTGTTAAACTGATTACGTCTTGCAGGCGTTTTTCTGATGTTTTTTCATCAATTTCTTTAGGCGCTGCGTATTCGAAAATAACCGCAGAATCACCATAAATATCTACAGCAACATTGTATTCAGGAATATCAGCTTCGTAAACGCGATAAGCCGTAATTTCATTTTGCTTAAGCCAGTTTTTCAAACCTTGCTTATTCTTTTTTAGACGATTTGCAAATGACGTTGAGCCTTCAAAGTTAAGCGCTTTTTTGTCATCTGTCGTTAGGCTTACTTGCTTATCATCTAATTGATATAAGTTAAGTTCTACATCAAGCGGGCCATTTTTAAATTTATAACGCTTAAGGCGCACAAGTTTTAAAAGTTTAAATAAGCTCTCGTCCATACCAAGTAAGGCAAGTTTCCAGTGATTAAAATGCTTTTTAAAGCCAACACCTAAATTACGGTGTAAATCAACAAGTTCTGCCATAGAACCAATACGCTCACCATACGGTAAGTTTGAAATTACAACACCCGGTAATTTAGCAACAGCGGTAAGTTTAGTTGCATCACTTTGCTTAAATTTAATAACATCATCAAGCTCAGCACGTTTGGCATTATCAATCGCTTTACTTAATACTTGCTCATCGTAATCGTGACCAATTAACCACAATTTAGGATCGGTAATGTTAGCAAGTAACTCTTCTTTAAGTTCTTTAAACTTAGCGGCTCTAAAACTGGGTAAACGCTCAAAAGCAAAACCTTCACGGAATAATCCTGGCGCTTCGTTTCGCGCCATACCGGCAGCTTCTATCAAAATAGTACCCGCACCACAACATGGATCGAATAAAGGCTGTTTTACATTATCAAGCCAGCCACTGCGCTTAATTAACGCGGCAGCTAAATGCTCTTTAATTGGCGCTTTACCTTGACCTTGGCGGTAACCACGTTCAGACAAACGAGGGCCTGAATAGTCAATATACATCGATACGCCATAACGGTTTAATCGTGCTACAACGCGCACATTAGCGTCTTGTTTATCAACGTTAGGTCGTTGCTCGTATAAATCATTAAAATAGTCAACAATCGCATCTTTTATTACAAGACCCGAAAATTGCGTGTTTTTTAACGAATCGTTAGTACCGTTAAAGTCGACAGCGAATGTTTGCGTAGGCCCAAACCATTCTTGCCAAGGTTGCGAGCGCGCAAAATTGTACAGGCTATTCTTGTCATCTACGCCTTCTTTTTCTTCAATAAGCATAAGCACACGCGTTGCAAAACGACTTGATAAACAAACCTTTTGCGCCAGTAATGAGTCAGCCTCAAAACGAACAGAACCAACAGTTTGCTTGGACACGGTTGCGCCAAGTTCTGCTAGTTCATCAACCAATAAATTTTCGATTCCGATAGAAGTAAGTGCGATAAATTGCAAAGTAATAACCCTTAATAGCTAATTGCGCAGGATTATAACATAGGTTGAGTGACAAACACGCCATAAAGACACGCTTAAAGCTTAATTTTGATGAGGGTCTGTTGAACTTTCAAGGTAAAATTTACAGCAGTCTGTTTGGTATTTTGGTAAGGCAGAGCCTATGCAGTGTGGTTATTCCCCATAAATGGGCGATAACGTAGCATTAATGCCAAACAGGCGCTGCCCAAAGGTTCTTCCTAGGGGCTATTTACTCTTTATTGCTCGGTTTTTACTTATTCTTACATGGATGTAAGCCAGTAGAATAACGCAGGAGCAGTTATCGAGCCCACTAGGTTACAAATCTCGCGCTGCGATTAAATAGCCCCTAGTTTGAACAAATTTTAATCCGCAAAGATCAGCAGACCCTAGGCAGTTTGACTTTGGTATTGCTGATTTAGGATGGGGTGTACTCGATTATTTAAAATACGGATTACTTCAAATTGCGCTAAAGATAAGTTTTCGTCTAATTTAAAGGTTTCGCTTAAATTTAAACAAATAGATGCATCAGGGCAATGCTCTACAATTAAAAAATCACCCGATTGCGCCTTAGACGTTAATTTAACTATCGCTTCTACACTTGGCTCTGTGCCAGTGTATTCTTTAAAAAACCAACTTTTAGCTAGTACAGGTTTTAAGTGGTACTTAACGGCGGTTGCATTTAATGATATTTGACAAATTTGAGCTGCTGACCACAATTCAAAACCATCTAAATAATTATAAACTTGTTCGTAAAATGCAGCATCTTCAAGGCTAAAACGTGGATTGTTAAAAACAGAATCGGTAAGTTGTCTTAATTTATAAGGCGTGCATAATTGCATGTCGTCATTTAAATCAAGTAACAAACGATTTTTATCAGGACAAGCAATCCACTGCCATTGCTTTGATGCTTGTAACATTTGCTCCTCCTTGGGAATGTTTAATAATTATTATTGTTTAGAGTATAACCGCTTTTGACCATTTATAAAACGTTTGCTTAGAACATTTATTGAACGATCAAAAGCTTAGATAACTGATCCTTATAAGCCGTTAACGATCGACTTTACCAATTGTGGACCTTTGTAGATGAACCCAGTATAAACCTGGACTAAATTTGCGCCTGCATCTAACTTTTCTTTTGCAGATGTAGCATCGTCAATACCACCGACTCCAATGATTGGTAACTTACCTTGTGTTAAGCGCTTTAACTCACTTACTATCTCTGTAGAGCGCATTCTAACAGGGTGACCTGATAAACCGCCCGCCTCTTCTGCATATTGCTGCCCGATGACTGCGGCTCGTTCAAGCGTTGTGTTTGTGGCAATTACACCATCAATTTTATTATTTAAAAGTGACTCACTTACTTGCTGTATTTGTATTTGATCTAGATCCGGTGCAATTTTTACCAGCATTGGAACCTGTTTGTTATGCTTTGCAATTAAATCTAACTGTTCATTTTTAAGACTTTGTAGTAAATCATCAAGCGCTGCACCGTACTGTAAATCACGAAGCCCAGGTGTATTTGGCGATGAAATATTTACTGTAATGTATGAGGCGTGCTCAAATACTTTACGCATACAGTGAATGTAATCATCTTTACCTTGCTCATTCGGCGTATCTTTGTTTTTACCTATATTAATACCCAGTACACCGCTATATTTAGCTGCTTTTACATTTTCGACTAAATTATCAACGCCTTTGTTATTAAAACCCATACGGTTAATAATTGCGTTTGACTCTGGCAGCCTAAAAATACGTGGCTTGTCATTACCTATTTGAGGACGTGGCGTCACTGTACCTACTTCGATAAAACCAAATCCCATTTGGCTAAAAGCATCAATACATTCTGCATTTTTATCAAGGCCAGCAGCAAGCCCTACAGGATTTTTAAATTCAAGGCCCAAAAAGTTTACGGGTTTATCTGAAACATTTTGTGACCAAGCTAAATTTAGAGGCGTATTAGCAAAACGACGAAGATTATTAAGTGCAAACTCATGCGCCCACTCCGCATCACGGGTAAACATAAAACGGCGAGCTAAATCATAAAACATCAATATAATCCTCTTTTTAAATTCCAGACAAAAAAATACCTCAGACAAGGCTGAGGTATTGTATAACAATTTTAACAATCAGTTATTTATTTACTAAACAAATAGCTGATTAAAGCTAAATTATTTTCCTGATGTATCACAGTTATGACTTAGTAGCATTAGTTCACGCAGTGCAACTGAGAACTTAGCAAAGTCATGGCTTTGTGATGTTTTGAACTCAGCCAACATTTGTTTCCAACGTTGAAGTAATAAATCTTGGCTATCCATCCACTCATCTATTTGACTATCAACATCGCTTTCATCACCTTCAAAGCTATTTAATACAACTTCAGATAATGTACGTTGTTGCCAATCAAGCTCTTCACGATAAGATGAACGAGCAAGCGCTTGCCAATGATTTGCGACTGGTTGCTTTGTAATTTGCTCTAAGAACCAATGCAGACCCATTCTTGCGCCTAGTTTAAAGTAAGTATTCGATACCATCGAAATACTCTTACCTGAACTATTAGCAACTTCAGCTAAATCCATCACAGAAAACAAGCTTGATAAAGAAACAATGCGCTTAGCTATATCTGCTGGAACGCCGGCATCAATTAACTTATTAGCTTCAATTACAATGCGGTCATTCTCTTTTTCAATCATGTACGTATTTAAGTTATCGCTTAAATCTTTAAATGTTGGAGCAAAGAATTCGATTCCTTGTTCAATCGTTTGTGCCTTATTACGATGACGTAAGAACCAACGCGTTGTACGGCGAACAGTGCGACGAAGTTGGTAAAGCATTTCAGTTTGAACCGCTGCTGGTATTTTATTATCTAGTGCACTGATAGAAGACCATGTATCGCGCATTTCAAATATTTCGCTAGCAATTGAGTAACACATTGCAATTTCAGCTTCATTAGCACCGGTTTCTTCATGCATACGTACCATGAAGTTTAAACCCATATCGTTAACGATACTGTTAGCGAGTTTAGTTGCAATAATTTCTTTACGAAGCGGATGATTATCCATCGCATCGTTAAACTTCTCACGTAGTGGACGCGGGAATGACTTAACAAGCAACTGACGGTAATAAGGGTTTTCAGTAATTTCATCACTTACTAACGACTCTTTTAATACCATTTTTGCGTATGACACTAGCACTGAAAGCTCAGGGCGAGTTAAATCTTTACCCGCTGCTGCACGTTCTGCTAATTCTTCATCGCTTGGAATGAACTCGATAGCACGGTTTAACTTGCCATCTTTTTCAAGCGCATGAATAAAGCGAATCTTTTCTTTTAGTGTTGAAGTACCTTTAGACTGCGTAATTGAAATAGTATGCGTTTGACGGTAACAGTCTTTTAATACTAATTCAGATACTTCGTCAGTCATTGAATAAAGTAGCTCGTCACGTTGTTTACGCGTTAAGTCACCTTCAGCAACCAAGCCATTAAGTAAAATCTTAATGTTAACTTCGTTATCTGAACAGGCAACACCCCCTACGTTATCAATAAAGTCAGTATTTACACGACCGCCTTTCGCTGCAAATTCAACACGACCTAATTGAGTTGCGCCTAAGTTACCGCCTTCACCAATTATTTTAGCGCCCAAGTCTCTACCGTTGATACGTAGTGCATCGTTTGCACGATCCCCTACATCTGCATCAGTTTCTTTAGAGTTTTTAATGTATGTACCAATACCGCCATTCCACAGTAAATCAAACTCCATCATTAATGAGGCTTTCATTAACTCATTTGGAGTCATAGTTGCTTTTTTAGTGCCCAACATTTTTTTCATTTCAGGGCTAAGCGTAATTGATTTTGCAGCACGAGAGAAAACACCACCACCGGCAGAAATTAACTCTTTGTTGTAATCTTCCCAAGATGAACGCGGCATATTAAATAAACGTTCACGCTCTGGGTAAGATGTAGCAGCATCCGGGTTAGGATCAACAAAAATGTGCATATGGTTAAAGGCAACTTGTAAACGAATATGCTTAGATAACAGCATACCATTACCAAATACATCACCCGCCATATCGCCAATTGCCACAACTGTAAAGTCGGTAGTTTGACAATCGATATCCATTTCACGGAAATGACGTTTTACTGACTCCCATGCGCCTTTAGCCGTTATACCCATTTTCTTATGGTCGTAGCCCACTGAGCCACCAGATGCAAATGCATCACCTAACCAGAAGTTATATTCGTTTGCTATGCCATTGGCAATATCAGAGAACGTTGCTGTACCTTTGTCGGCTGCAACTACTAGATATGCATCATCTTCATCATGACGAACAACATCTCTTGCAGGGACTACTTCTCCGCGTTCAATGTTGTCTGTTATATCTAGAAGACCACGGATAAAGATTTTGTAACACTCTTGGCCTTCTTTAATAAACGCTTCGCGCTCACTAGGTAGTTGTTTACATACAAAGCCACCTTTAGAACCAACAGGTACAATTACTGTATTTTTAACTTGTTGTGCTTTAACTAAGCCAAGTACTTCAGTACGGAAATCTTCACGACGGTCAGACCAACGCAAGCCACCACGTGCTACTTTACCGTAACGTAAATGCACACCTTCTACGCGAGGAGAATAAACAAAAATCTCAAACGCTGGAAGAGGAAGCGGTACATCCGGAATTAAGCTAGGTTGTATTTTAAATGATACGTACGACTTAAACTGACCTGCATCATCTTTTTGGAAATAGTTAGTACGAAGCGTTGCAACAATCATATCTACGTATAAACGTATAATGCGGTCATCATCAAGATTTGCTACATTTTCAAGTTCTAAGTAAATTTGCGTGCTTAGCTTCTCAAGTGTCTTAGCACTTGCTGGGCTCTTAACTGAAAACTTTTTAGCAAATAAGTTAACAATTTGCGCAGCAATATTTGGGTAGTTAGCAAATGTGCTCTCAATGTAAGTCTGAGAGAATGTAACACCAATTTGGCGCATATACTTAGCATAAGCACGTAAAATAGAGGCTTCACGGCCAGTTAAGCCACCCATTAACACTAAACGGTTAAAACCATCATTTTCAAGGCGATTGCCCCAAACATTGGTTAATGCAGCGCGAAAACGTGCTGAAATCTTATCAAAGTCTGCCATCCCTTTGCTGTCTATAAGCATAGAGAAGTCCATTATCCAATTAATACGCCCATCGCTTGTTTTAACTGAATATGGCGTTTCACCAACAACACGCAGACCAAAGTTTTCAAGCATTGGCATAACGTCAGATAAGTGAATTGGCTCGTCTTTATGGAATAAGCTTAATCGTACAATATTGCTATTAGCTTCTTCTTGCGGACGGTAGAAAAGCATTTCTAGCTTGTTTTCATCGCTAAGTAATTCTAACTTTTCGATATCAACAACCGCAGCACTTGGCAGTACTTCATCTTTGTATGAGCGTGCAAACGCATTACAATATTTACGATTTAAATCGTTACCACGTGCTTCGCCCGCAGACTCTAAAAGTGCAGACTGAAGTTTATCTTCCCACGTGCGCGCAGCTTCTACTAAATTGTTTTCGATGTCTTTCACGTTATATTCGATCTTGTTGTCGGTCACACGAACGGTGTAATGTGTACGCGCCAGTGTTGACTCAGAGAAAAAAGTAGTAAATTCGACTTTATCGTCAGAATTAAATGCATTAGCTAATATATCTTGCGTTTCACGGCGCAGGGCTGTGTTGTAACGCTCGCGAGGTACATAAACCATGCAAGATAAAAAACGACCATACGAATCTTTACGTACAAACAAGCGACACATATCACGCTCTTGTACTTGTAAAACACCCATAGCAACTTCAAGTAGCTCACTTTCGCGCGCTTGAACAAGCTCATCACGTGGGTAGGTTTCTAAAATATTTAAAACAGCTTTGTAAGCGTGCGTGCCTTTAGCAAAGTCACACATTTCCATAATGCGATTAATTTTACTTTTTAATACGGGTACATCAGTAGCGCTGTTATTGTAAAAGCTTGATGAGAACAAACCAATAAAGCGGTCTTCTCCAATTACATTACCTTCATCGTCAAAACGCTTAATACCTACATAATCAATGTAAGCTGGGCGGTGAACGCGAGAAACAGAGTTAGTTTTAGTTAAAATCAATAAGTTGCTGCTACGTGCTTCTTGGCGAGCAACTTCTGGTAATTCTGATAATAATCGTGTGTGTTCTTCAGTAGAATTTTTCATCAAGCCAAGGCTTGATTCCATTTTACCTTTTAATTGGTAATCACCTTGAACTGGGCTTAGCTCATATTCACGGTAACCCATTAGGGTAAAGTTATCTTTAGCTAACCAATCTAAAAACTCAGTTGTTTCTGACACTTCTTCTTTTGTTTTATTATGATGACGCTTAGGTAACTCTTTGGTCACTGCCATCAATTTTTTACGGATTGGTTGCCAATCATCAACAGCAACTGACACATCAACAAGAACCGATTCTAACTCTTTTTTGAAAGACTCAATCACAGAAGAATCTGTCTGACGGTCGATTTCAATAAAGAATACTGTTTTAGTAGATGAAGATTCTTGCTCTGCTTTTAAATTTGATAATCCAGAAATTTTAGCGTTTGTATCGCGCTTAATTTTTAATGGGCAATGAAGTAATAAGTGAGAGGCGATATTTTCACGAGTCATGGCCATACGAACAGAATCAACTAAAAACGGCATGTCTTTAGTAATAATTTCTACAATTGTATGCGATGACTGCCAGCCATCTTTTGCCACTTCAGGGTTGAAAACGCGGATAACAGCGTCGTCGGTAGTATTTTTTTCTAGTGCGTTCCAAAGGCTTAATGCTGCGCCATATAGGTCACTATCGTTGCGATTTGCCAAATCCTCTTTAGACATGTTGCTGTACAAGGCTTTGGCGAATTTCTCAACGAGTAACACATTATCAGCGCGAACTTTTTTCTGGATCAGCTTACAGACATTATCTAGGATAACCGAGGCTTGGCCTTCATTTCGTGTCATTGTATGTTCCTTAATCTATTACTGCTCAGGAGCAGAAATTTGTACAGCTATTCATTAGCGTGGAGTCAATCAAATTCTAACCCTTTTGCAGCTAATAAACAGCCTTTTCGATGAAAACATTTTAAGCATTTCAGCTATTTGGTCATCTATTCACAAATTGTAGATATAAATGGCCTTTACAGGCCATTTAGGAGCAAAATTATTCACATTATTTTTTCTGGTCAGTCCAGAGAAGGCTACCAATAGCGGGTAATAACAATACCGCACCTAACATATTTACTAAAAACATGAAGGTTAGCAATATACCCATATCAACTTGGAATTTAAGATCTGAGAATATCCACGTACTCACACCAATAGCTAATGTAATCCCTGTAAACAATACAGCACTACCACGTTCAACAAGTGCATTACGATAAGCAATACTCAGTGGTACGTTTTGCTTAAGCTGCCCCATCATCGACGACAGTATATAAATACCATAATCAACCCCAATACCAACACCTAACGCAATTACAGGCAGTGTAGAAACAGTTAAGCCTATTTCTAGTTGAACCATAAGTGCTTGTGCAAGTGTTGATACAATATAAAGCGGCAATACTACGGCTATTGTTGCTTTTACGCTTCTAAAGCTCATTAGGCATAAAATAATAACGGCACCATAAACATAAAGCATCATTGGTATTTGCGCCTCTGCAACCGACTCATTAGTCGCTGCCATTACACCAACAGGGCCAGACGCTAATTTAAATGCTAATTTATCAGTGCCCTCTTCTTTAGCAAATTGCTTAACACTTTTAATCACAGTATCGATAGTTTGTGCTTTGTGATCATCTAAAAATATAATCACAGGCATAACCGAACAATCCCCGTTAAGTAGGCCTGTACTCGTTTCTACTCGAGATGTTGACTGTACTAAGCTTGCTGAATTTCGTGGCAAACTCTGCCATTTCAGATTGCCTTCGTTGTACCCTGCGTTAACCGATTGAGCTACAGAGCTCAAACTAACAGCAGACTGCACACCGGTCACATTTTCTACTTTATATTGGAAACGGCTAATCCTCTGCATCACATCATGTTCAGTACATGCTGCAGGATATGCCTCGACTATTACCTTTAAGATATCTGACGAGATAGTGTACTTGTCTGATATTAAAAATGTATCTTGATTATAACGCGCATCTTGATGCAGAGATGGCGCGCCTGCGTGTAAGTCGCCTATACGCATTTTATCTGCTTGCCAGTAACCTAGTGCAAATAAAACAAGGGTAAAACCAATAATCATTTTAGCGATTTTAGGATCTGTCGCTTTTACAAGAAGGTCTCTAATTTTATCAAGCATGTTAGGCTTTGCAGCGTCGCCAGATTGAATATGTACACTGTTTTCAAAGTTCATGTACGATGCCCAAACTGGCAGTAAAATTAAATTAGTAAATATAATGACGGCTACACCTAAACTCGCTGTAATAGCAAGTTCGCGGATAATACCAATATCAATAGTAAGTAATGTTAAAAAGCCGACAGTGTCTGAAAGTAGTGCAATACCACCGGGTATTAATAGAGCCCTAAAACTTGACTGACAACAGATACGAGTACTTTTTCCTTCACCTACTTTTTTACCAATCGCATTTATCATCTGCACACCATGGCTTACACCAATCGCAAATACTAAAAACGGCACCAAAATAGACATAGGGTCAAGGCCAAAGCCTAAACTTGAAAGCAGGCCAAGTTGCCAAACAACTGCAATAATAGAACAGGCAATAGGTAAAATGGTTAACTTCAAACTACCACAAAATAGCCAAACCATAATAAATGTAAAGGCGATAGCAATGGCAAAAAATACAACCACGCCTTTTGCGCCTTCAGCTATATCACCTGCCATTTTTGCAAAACCAATAATATGAATACTTACTTTATCTGTACTTAAAGGTTCTCTTAAATCACTTTCTAGCTTTTGTGCAAAAGCTAAAGTGTCTAATTTTTGTTGAGTTTGAGGATCAGTTTCTAAAAGCTGGGCCGTTACCATTGCACACGAGTAATCGCTGGCAATCATACGTCCTACCACTTTTGCTTTTTCGATGTTTTCTTTTACAACACCTAAACCACGCGTATCCGCTTTAAAGTTAGCAGGAATAATTGGACCGCCTGCAAAGCCATCCTCGACTACTTCAACAAAACGAGCGCTGGGTGAAAATATAGAGTTAACTAATGGACGATTTACGCCAGGAATAAAATAAAGCTGATCGTGAACCGCTTTTAATTGAGTAAAGAACTCTGGATTAAATATATTGCCGCTGTCATCACACACTGAAATCAAAATACTGTTTGCACCACCAAACTGTTTTTCATGCTTAGTGTATACTTTCATATAGTCGTGATTTAACGGGATGTTTTTATTAAACGAGGCATCTAATTGAATTTGAGTTGCTTTGAATACCAGTAAACAGCTTATAAGCGCAAAACTTATAAGCATAATTAGGCGATGTCTAAAAATCGCCTTTTCAATAAAATCGAGTAACTTATGCATTAAGGGGTTAACTCCTTCACTTTAATGCCATCTTCTGTCGCCATGATTAGTTTGTTATTTAAAATCACGCCATCTAAAATTGCTTTACCATCGGCTAACTGCTCATGGGTGAGTAACCCATCTTGAAGATGAAAAATAACGCCACTATTGGCGAGCATGAGCCATTGTTTGTTATTGTAATTAATGATGTTGTTGATCGTCGCAGTTTTTACATTTTCGAAATGCTGCCACTCTTGTTCGCCATTTTGCTTTGCAAAAACATTACCTCGAAGCCCTGCTACAATTTCTTGCGTGCTATCAGAGGCAACTGCAAAGAATGATCCAGGATAAATTTCCTCAATCCTTTGCCAAGTTTCGCCATCATCAATGCTTCTGGCCATTAAACCCATTTCACCAACCAACATTAATCCGTTATCTGTTTTTTCGATTCGATTAAAGTGCGGTAAAATTGAAGCTGTTTCTGCTTCATACCCTTCGGGATCGTTTTCTTTTAAATCGTTTAAGTAATCTCTGTCATCACTAAACAGTAACGAATCTAAAAAGCGCTTTTGCCAATGTTTACCACCGTCGGTGGTTTGATAAAACATACCATAGGCGCCCACTGCAAAACCTTTTAAATCATCTTCAAATAGGATATCAAGGCAGGGTTTATCTAGTTCTGGTTTAACTTGTTGTAACTGCCAATTAATACCACCATCGGTAGTATTGATAATGGTGGCATCGTGTCCACATGCCCAGCCATTATTTTCATCGCTAAAGTCAACAGCTGTTAATAGCACTTGAGTCGGTACAAGTTCAGCTTGTTGCCATTTATTACCAGTGTCACTTTTAATAACGGTACCATGCTTGCCTACTGCAATTAGCCCGTTACCTGTGTTTGTTATATCAGTAAGTAGGGTTTTATCTGCTTTAATTGCACTGATTGCATTTTCAGGGACATCCTGAGCAACACTCGCACCACTTATGATCAGGCTGGCATATACTAAATACTTCATAAATTTTAATCGCCTTGAACGAGAGAATTGTTTGTCTTTATATACTGAGGAAAGCGTTGCGCGATTTGGTATAAGACAAACGCGATGTGAAAGGAAAAGGCACTTAACATACGTTAAGTGCCTAACTTCTAACTATCTACCTGCGCGACGTAATGCGCTTGACGTAAATTCGTTATCGTTAAACGATTGTGAAAAATCGTACATTTTTTCTTGGTTATCTAAACCAATTGCTAAATAACGACGTGAATTTAAATCATGATAAACCTCAAGCGTACTCCACTGAGTAGGTACTTCGTAGTAGTTAAGGCCATAAGCCATTGCTACACGGTAAAGTTGGTCGCGGTTATCATAAATATCCGTAACCTGTACTTGCCAGCTATCTTCATCAATGTAAAACACACGTTTTTTATAGATATGGCGTGTATCGTCTTTTAAGTTAGCTTCAACAACCCAAACACGGTGTTTTTCGTAGCGTGTATGCTCTGGGTTTATGTGGCCAGGCATTAAAATGTCATCGTATTCTAACTTATCACTATGAAGCTTATAGCTGTTGTAAGGAATGTATAATTCTTGCTTACCTTTCAACGTCCAGTTGTAACGATTAGGTGAGCCATTGAACATGTCAAAGTCATCAGTAGTACGTAAGCTATCCGCTGCTGTTCCTGGTGCATCATATGCAACATTAGGTGCACGACGAACGCGGCGTTGTCCCGAGTTGTAAGTCCATGCTTGGCGTGGCGTTAATATTTGGTCCATCGTTTCATGAACAAGCAGTGCTGTACCTGCTAAGCGTGCAGGCTCTGTAACACTTTGTTTAAATTTAAACAAAATGTTTGAGTCTTGCAGCTCTGCGGGTGTTGCACTCGGATCTGAATATTTAACTAATAGCTGTTCATCAAAGCCAACATAGTTATAAGAGCCTGACGCCGTTGGTGCTGCTTGACCACCAAAACGTTCAATAGATTGCCCACGGTAACGTAATAAGTGATTCCAAATTGCCTCTAAACCAGTTTTAGGAATAGGGAAAGGAATACCAATTGCCGTATTTTTAATACCATTTCCGCCTTCAACTAATTCAGCTGTTGGTGCAAACTTTTTAGTTGCGTCATAAACAAACTGAGGATAAGACGCTGAGCGACGTGTTTCATACACTGGCATTTTAAATGTATCAGGATATGCTTCAAATAAAGCAATTTGACCCGGACTTAAATTGGCTTTGTACTTTTCGATATTACTTTTATCAATAGTGAAAAGCACTTTGTCAGTGGTATATGGGTCAAGGTGATGCATACCCGGTTCATAACCTGCTGGTGCAGATGTAATGCCATTATTCCATGCTGGAATAGAACCATCAGCATTCGCTGCTTTTTCTGCGCCCAATGGCGTTAAATTTTGACCTAATTGAGCAACTTCGTCAGCGCTTAATTTAGCTAAGGCTGCGCTGCTTGCAAACAAGCTACAAAAAGCAGTAGCAATGAGGGTAGGTTTTATAATCATAGTAATGTTACCCCTAAATAGAATATTTTAAGTTAAAAGAAACGTAATCGCGGTCTGAGAAAGTATTAATATCGCCGCCGCCCCAAAACGAGTTGTAGCTCACATCAAGTGACCACGCATTTTGGTAGTTAAAGTTCATGGTCGCACCTAAAGATTTACGGTCTTCAATAAATAAGAACATAGGATCTGGTGTATTACCATTTACGTCATGAGAAAATACAAAACGAGGAGAGAAGTTAATACCATCGTAAAGGTCATAATAATCACCTTTAGCAATTAAGCGGTATCCCCAAGAAGATGCAGTAGCAAATGATTTTTCTTCAGCGCCGTTTGATAAACCAAGTTGCAATGTTGAGTAATCAGTAGTACCAGGGCCTGTAATTGTGCCACTTCTGCCAGTACCGGATACATTTAAACGCATTTCGTCATATTCTGGCATGTTATGAATTTTTACAGCACCCACTTCACCAACAACAGCCCAACTATCAGCCCCTAATGAAGGGCCAAATAAATGAGTAGCCGTAAATTGAATTTGAGATGTATCACGTTCAATATAGCCCTTGGCAACTTCACCCGCTCCAACAGAGCTTATAGCATCGCCAAAACTCATTTGCGAAATACCCGCAAAATCAGGACGAATACCGGCAAGCGCTAACTGCTCTGGCATAGCTGTATAAAGTAACTCTACGTCATCAATTTGCAGAGGCTCGTCTTGACGAAAAGCAAATTCACCCGCAAAAGCTGTTTCACCAATAGTGGTGTTAAAGCTTAAACCGTATAGTTTAATATCTTCAGGATAGTCGTTTTCAGCTTTAGAAAAGGCAGTTAAATCAGCAACATTATCAGAGGTGATTTCTGTCGTCATAATCATCGCTAAATCTTGCGCAATTGCTTCGTTTGAAAAGTTTGATACGCGACCAGAGATAAGCGGACGACGACTGTGGTAGTTCACATGGTATAACGCAATTTCAGTATCATTAAACTCAGGTAAAAACACCCCTAAGCGAAGACCATACTGACCGCCATCTTCAGGTTCTGTTTTACCATTATCCCCTTTACCTTTAAGCGCGACCTTAGTTGGATATGCAAGGTACATTTGAGCTAATAAAGCACTCCCTTCGGCACTTGAAGGATCTATGCCTCGTGCAGCTGCTGCTAATGCAAAGTCAGATGTTAAGTTATTTAAACTATCCGTTAAAAAAGCAACATCAATATCAGGGTTAGACGTAAAGCCTAACTGAACATTCTGCTGATAACCATTTTCTGCTGCAAAGTCATTAGTAGAAAAATACGTGCCGGCTGCTGGTAAACGCGTTTCTTGCCATTGATATTGGTAGAAACCTTCAAGCGTAATATTTTCAGTAATACCAAGCGATGCCCAAAGCATACCTACAGGTATAAATGCTTCTTTAAGCTCAGCGCCTGGTGCTTTTAATCTGTCAATATCAACTGGGTTTACGTTAATGCCATGAGATATCAGCGTACTTTCCCCCCAGTTAACTACTTGCTGACCTAAACGAACAGATAAAGGATTATTTCCGTCGTTTAAATCAAAATCGGCCCATACAAACGCATCTAGTAAACGTATGTCGGCACAACTTTGTGCTTTAGTGTCTTTATCGTCACACGGATCAACACCCTGCCCAGATGTAGGATTTGAATAAGCGTGATAGCCATCCATTAATGCAAAGTCATAAAAATACATAAAGCGAGTGAACAAACCGTAGTTATCTTTATTTATTGAAAGGTCGTGTGTTCCCTTCAATAGTTTTGAGAATGAGTCACCACTGTCAAAATTTAAATTACCCGCATCACCATTGTTTGAGTAAGAGCCCGGTTGTGCCCATACATCTTGTGATGAATAAATAGTGTTACTTAGCGCAGGGTTGTAACCTGTCCAGTCAAAAGCTGGATTATTACTTTTACCAATTAAGCTAAAGTCCCTGTCTTCTACACGGACACTTTGCCCATATGAAAAGGTTGAATCGAAGGTAATATCAAAACCCCCAGCTTCAAATGTTACAGCTTGAGTACTGGCTGCAGATAAACCTAAACTAGCGGCTGCTAAACCTATAGCGATTTTATTTTTAACAAAAAGCGATCTTCTTATCATTTTGGTTCCCCCCTGTCGCGGGTCATTTTGTGTGATCAAGTTATTGTTTTTAGTGTAATCATAACGATAGAAGCGAATCTGCAAAATTACAAATACTCGCTCAAATCTGTCATATATTTTTATTCTGGTTGACGCTTACGTATTGGTAAGACGTCGTACCAGATAATTTATACACGTAATTTAACAATAGGACAAATTGAAATTAACAAAAATACAATATTTTTATGTATATATAACATAAAAACCGAGTGTCAGGCCACTCGTTCTAGGCGGATAAACTTGTTTTCGGGGGTTAATAAGAGTCTAAAACGGCCACGTACACCCAAGCTCGAAATGAAGGGCCTTAAATATGTAGCGGTAAAACGAATCGTTTTACCGCCATCCTCTACAACTTGTAATGAGCTAAAACGACCATGGTAGTAATCCATGCATTCGTTATAGCTCAATCTTAGGGTAAAATAATACTCAATCATTTATGCGAGCGCTTTTTCAACCTTTTCATACAAGTCAGCACTTAGGTCATCTAAATTGGCTAAGCGTTGTAATTGCAGTTTCATTGCTTGTGAGCGTACATCATCGTAACGCTTCCACGACATAAATGGTGTCAGCATACGTGATGCATTTTGTGGATTAATTGCATTAAGTTTTATTAGTAAATCACCTAATAACGCATAACCTTGGGCATCAGAGCGATGAAATTGCGCTGTATTAAAATGGCTAAAACTTCCTACAAGTGCACGTACACGATTGGGATTTGAAAAATCAAAACACGGATGTTCGTAAAGTGCTTTAATATTCTCTATTGCATTACTACCCGATTGCATAGCTTGCAGTGCAAACCATTTATCCATCACTAAAACATCATGACGCCACTGACTATCAAAATGACTCAAAAGCTCGTCTCTAATAGGGTGTGAAGCTTTTACCACAGCGCTTAGGGCACCAAGTAAATTAGTCATATTAGTCGAGCTTGCGGCTTCCTTAATAAAGGTTACAGCTTCTGGCTTTTGTGTTTTAGCTAGATAATGTAAGCATATTTGTTTCAAGGCACGGTTTGCAACTGCGCTTGCACTTATACTCCCATCATCTTCAAGAGATTCGTAACAACTAAGCAGCTCATCAGCAAGTTCATCAGCAATTTGTTGCTCAAACTTTTCTGTTATTTTGATAATTTCATCAACAGGTATTACATCAAATTCAGCAGCTAACGTGTCAAAACTTGGTAATTTAAACAGCTCTGCAATTAAAGCTAAATCGCCCTCTTTAGTGTTTATAAGTATACGTAGCGCATTTATAATTTCGCTGCTTAATACACTATTCGTTGCATCGGTGATTTGTGCTTTAACGGCTTTAATAAATAGTTGCTGTTGTGCATCCCAACGTGAAAAATCACTGCGCGCAAAACGCATAATGTGTAATAGTTCTGGCTCTGTTGTTTGCTGATTTAAAATACAAGGCGCAGAAAAATCTTCGAGTAAAACAGCAACTGGTTTCTCTACTATATTATCAAAGGTAAATGTTTGAGTCGTGTTTGTTACATCAAGCACATGATCTAGCTTTTTACCTTTATATTGCAGAGCAATACTTTTTCCATGGGCATCAAGTAATTCAATAGCAAATGGAATATGAAGTGGTTTATTATCTGGCTGATTAGCCGGTGCTGTTTGATCTATTGTCAAAGTGTATGTATTAGAGCTGCTATCAAAGTTTTGAACCGCATTTAAACGCGGTGTACCTGATTGGCTGTACCATTGCTTAAATTGCCCTAAATTAACGCCTGATGCATCGCTCATCGCACTTACAAAGTCATCACATGTAACTGCTTGCCCATCGTGGCGCTCAAAATAAAGAGTCATGCCTTTTTGAAAGTTAGTTTCACCCAATAATGTGTGCATCATACGGATAACTTCAGCACCTTTATCGTATACAGTGACAGTATAAAAGTTATTCATTTCAATAACTTTCTCAGGACGAATTGGATGAGCCATAGGGCCTGCATCTTCACTAAACTGATGTGTACGCATTACTTTAACCGCATCAATACGGTTAAGTGCACGAGAACCTAAATCACTACTAAACTCTTGGTCTCTAAATACAGTTAACCCTTCTTTTAGCGATAACTGAAACCAATCTCTGCAAGTAACTCGATTACCAGTCCAGTTATGAAAGTACTCATGCCCTACAATGGATTCAATCGTATGATAGTCTTTGTCTGTCGCTGTTTCTTGATTGGCTAATACGCATTTACTGTTAAATACATTCAGCCCTTTGTTCTCCATCGCACCCATGTTGAAAAAATCAACAGCTACAATCATATAAATATCAAGGTCATACTCTAAATTAAAACGTTCTTCATCCCACTGCATTGCTTTCTTAAGTGAGGCAATAGCATGGGGTGTTTTAGATAAATTACCTTTATCAACAAACAATGCTAACTCTACATCTCTGCCGCTTTTAGTTGTGTAGGTATCTTTTAAAACATCAAAATCGCCTGCTACAAGTGCGAACAAATAACTTGGCTTTTTGAATGGGTCTTGCCATTTCACAAAATGACGACCATCTTGTGTTTCACCGCTATCAACTTGATTACCGTTAGAAAGTAATTGCGGGTATTTTTTATCAGCAATAACAGTTACATCAAATGTGGCTAGTACATCGGGGCGGTCCATATAATAGGTTATTTTTCTAAAACCCTGCGCTTCACACTGCGTGCAGTACGCCCCTCCTGATAAATACAAACCTTCTAGAGAGGTATTCGTCTCAGGTGATATCTCAGTAACAATGCTTAATTGGCAATTATCTGGCAGATTATTAATTATTAGTTGCTCACCAATAATTTCATAATCAGTTATATCGACCGTATCAACAGATAAAGACAGTAAACGTAAGTCAATGCCATCAAGTACTAAAGGTGTTTTTTTATCACCAACACGCGTAAGTGTTAGTAAAGAGCTGACTTTGGTTGATAATGGCTGTAAGTCAAAAGTTAGCTCGGTGTGGTCAATTAGGAAGTCTGGGGCTTTATAGTCTTTAAGGTATTGTGCTTGAGGTTTGCTTGATTCAGTCATAGATACTCCAAAATAGCGCCTTTAAAGTTAAAAGGCGCTATTAAAATTAGGCAGATTGTTTTGGTTTAATACGTAAAATTTTAATACCTAAGTAGGCATAAACAACTGCTAAAACAGGGTTAATTAAATTAAAGAAAGCGTAGAGTGCATAATCAAAAGGGTTTATTAGTAAAACGCTTTGCATGTAAGCACCACAAGTATTCCAAGGAATAAGTGGGCTAGTAATTGTACCGCCATCCTCTAATGTACGAGATAAATTAACAGGCTTCAAACCACGTTTTTCATATTCATCTTTAAACATACGGCCAGGGACAACAATCGCGATATACTGATCGGCTGCTATAATGTTTGTACCAATACAGGTTGCAATTGTTGCTGCAATTAATGAGCCCGTACTTTTAGCTATTTTAAGTATGCTTTTAACAAAAATGTCCAGAAGGCCCGTTTTTTCCATGATTGCACCAAACATCAGTGCAGTCATAATCAACCACGTAGTTGTAAGCATTCCTGACATACCGCCACCACTGAGTAGCGAGTCCATTTTATCATCGCCTGTACTTATACTAAAACCATCAAAAAACGTAGTCCAAACAAGCTTAAAATAGCCAACTAACTGTCCTTGAGACACATCAATTTGGCTAGCAATTAAATCTGACTGAAATAACATAGCCCAAATAGCGCCCACAACAGCACCAATAGAAATAGCAGGAAAGGCTGGCATTTTTTTAATCGCTAAAACTAATAATACAATTAGCGGGATCAGCATTTCAAAACCAATATTAAAGTTTTGCTGTAAAATAGCTGTTATTTCATCAATACGCCCTGCTTCGCTTGAAGCCGTTGCATTAAAGCCCATGAATATAAATATAATCAGTGCAATTACAAAGCTCGGTACTGTCGTCCATAGCATGTGCTGAATATGCTCAAACAAATCAGCGCCAACTACGGCTGGTGCTAGGTTTGTAGTTTCTGACAGCGGGCTTAGCTTATCACCAAAGTACGCACCAGATATAACGGCACCAGCCGTTACTGTTTGCTCAAGCCCAAGACCCGTTGCAACACCTAATAAGGCAACACCTATCGTAGCGGCCGTAGTCCAAGAGCTACCAATGCTCATAGCTACAATGCCACAAATTAAACAGCTCGCTGCATAAAACCAGCTAGGGTTTATAACTTGTAAGCCGTAATAAATTAAAGTGGGTACCGTGCCAGAAAGTAACCAAGTACCAATTAACGCACCTACCATAAGTAAAATTAAGATAGCACCAAGCGAAAGTGTTATGCCTTCGATCATAGCTTGTTCTAATTTTTTCCACGTATAACCATTTTTAAGACCAATTAAAGCCGCTGCAAAAGTAGCAAACAAAAGTGCAATTTGGTTAGGACCTGAAGAAGAGTTATCACCAAATAAGTATACGGCTGCACCAAGCAAACAAATTAATACAGTGATAGGAATTAATGCATCAAAAAACGAGGCGGGCTTGATTGGTTTATCATCCAATAGCTTCAAAGTAGAGACTCCTGCACACTTGCTGTGTGTTTAATTATTATTTTTAGCACGTAAAGCGCATTAATTGAGCATGATTGATCTAACTCAACTTTATGTAATCAGAGATTATAACAATTTAGTAAATTTTAGGTAGTAAAAAAGGCGCTAAAGCGCCTTTTTTATAGAGGTAAAACCAGTTGTTACTTCTTAGCTATACGACCATAATTAATATAATCTTGTGTAATTAATGCAGCTTCTTCCAAAAATGGGTCAAGCTCTTCAATTACTTCTGGTAAATCGTCTAAGTTTTCTACCGGCTCTTTACCTAAGCGCTTAAGACGTTCGTTAGTACGTACAAGTGCACGTGCTTCACCTTCGTCCTTTTCTTTAATGCGCGTAGCTTCAACCAAAGAGATAGTTTTACGGTCTTTCTCTTCGTTATATAAAGTAATATCGCTAAATACATAACCAAATTCTGGCTCTGATTTAATTCGTACTTCGTGTTGTTTCTCTAGGTACGTAATAATAGGTGTTAAATTACCTAGTTTTTTGTATTTCGCTTTAACAATGCTATCCCATGGAAGTGCATTATCTTGCTTACTTTCGCCCCACTCTGCAGGATCGATTGCTGATGGAAACGAAATATCAGGAATAACACCTTTATGTTGCGTACTACCACCGTTAATACGGTAGAACTTAGCAATTGTATATTGCACGCTACCCAGCGCATTGTCGTATAGGTCGTAAGCGCGGCCTAAGCCTTTGTGCTGCTGTACAGTACCTTTACCAAATGTTTGCTCGCCAATTATAACCGCACGACCGTAATCTTGCATTGCTGCTGCAAATATTTCAGAAGCAGAGGCACTGTAACGATCAACTAAAACAGTTAAAGGACCATCGTAATAAGTGATACCGTCACGGTCTTTCTGCTCTTCAATACGGTTGTTCAAGGTATGAATTTGAACAACAGGACCTTGATCGAAAAACAAACCAGATAACTGTGTTGCTTCATATAAAGAACCACCGCCATTTTGGCGTAAGTCGATAATAATACCATCAACTTTTTCTTCTTTAAGTTTAGCTAATTCAACTTTTACATCTTTCGAAAGGTTATTGTAAAAGCCAGGAATTTCAATCACGCCTACTTTGCTTGTTAAATCAGAGTATTTTGCTTCAAATACTTCTGATTTAGCCGCTCTATCTTCAAGTCGAATTTTATCACGCGTGATTTCAACAACTTTAGGTGCACCATGAGCGTCAACACCCTTTAAATACTGCAAACGTACTTTAGTCCCTTTAGGACCTTTAATTAAATCAACTACGTCATCTAAACGCCAGCCAATTACATCTACAAATTCTTCGCCATCTTGGGCAACACCAATAATGCGATCATCAGCTTTAATTTGATCTGTTTTATCTGCAGGGCCTCCCGGCACTAAGCTGCGAATAACTGTGTAATCTTCATCAGGGCTTAATACGGCACCAATGCCCTCAAGCTCTAAGTCCATATCCATTTTGAACTGCTCTGCACGACGCGGCGATAAATAAGACGTATGCGCCTCAATACTGCGTGCCAGTGAGTTCATAACAATTTGAAAAGCATCTTCTGAATTAGATTGTACTAAACGTTTTTCTGCATTTTTATAGCGTTTGGTCAGCACTTCTTTAATGCCTTCCCAATCTTTACCCGTCATTTTTAAACGCAGTGCATCGTACTTTACACGTTCACGCCAAATTTCATCAAGCTCAGCTTGAGACACCGGCCATGCTGAATCTTCACGGTCAAAAAAGTATTCATCTTCTTTATCAAACGTCATTTCTTTTTCAAGTAAAGTAAGTGAATACTCGTAACGTTCAAAACGGCGTTTAAGACTTAAGTTAAAAATATCAAACGTAAAATCTAATTTGCCGGTAGTGATAGCGTTATCAAAGTCATCACGGTATTGCTCAAAAGAGGCGATATCGCTTGCTAAGAAAACGCTTTTATTAAAATCAAGGGATTCGATATAACGATCGTACACTTTACTAGAAAGCTCATCGTTAAATCGAACCGGTGTATAGTGTGAACGAGCAAATAAGCTAGCCACTCGTTTGCTAGCAGTACCATGTTGACTCTCTTGCTTAAGCTGGGGTAAATCGTCAATTGTGACGGCTTCTACAGCAGCAAATAATGAACCTGAAAACAGGGCAGCAACTAACGGAATGAGCGTAAACTTTTTACTCATACACAACTCCTTAATTTATTGACAACTTAAACGATGTATAAGCTATCAGCTTTGGTTTTAACTTGCATACCTGTCACTAATTCAACATGAACGTCATCTTTGTTCACTTCAGTGATTACTGCATTTACAAGTGCTTGGCCAAGTTTAACCTTAACCTTATTATTAACCTTGACCTCAGTTGCTGGTAAAGGTTCAATTTTTCCTGAACGTTTAGCCGGCGCTGCTTTAGCAGGTTTGTTAGCAGCAGGTGCGTTTTTATCGCCTGCTTTGCTAGCATGAGCTGGTTTTTTCTTGAAAGATTTAGAATCAGAATCTTGACGTGGACGCTGTTGTTTTTTGCGTTTTGCCATTTTAGCGCGGCTTTCTTCCAATGCTTTTTGCGCATGGTCGATATGCTCTTGCTCAACCTTTTCACCTTGATTACCATCAAGATCAATACGAAACTCTGACTTTGTCACAGCTTCTAAATAACGCCAGTTAGACGTGTATTTTCTAAGCGCTTGACGAACTTGAGTCTTACTTACTTTTTCAGACCCTTCAATACGCTCAGCAATATCTTTAAAAATACCGACTTTAAGCGGCTTGATGCCATCTTTTTGTTTAAAACATTGTGGGAATTCTTGATATAAAAATTCCAACACTTCATTAATATCTTTTAGCTTGTTTGTGGTTTCCATTTTAGAACCTATTTTTCACATCTTTTCATCAAGGGACGAATCGACGTAGTGTATTACCCAGTCGACCAACTCTTCGAAATCGGCTTCTATAACAGCCATATCACCTCGAAGGTGTTCCCAAATACCATTAATTGTTTCATCAATAAATTCACATTCTGAATCATCTGGAAGACGATCCCATGCAATATGAATTAAATCATTGAGCGTTTCCGCTACATGTTCTTCTTCGCCTTCCCAGTCGCCAACATCTTGCACAGCAAACAGGTAGTCTTGAACATTTAGCAAATCTTTCATTACAGGCTCGCCTCTAAGCATTTCACTAATGCTTCAAGGCCAGCTTTGTCATCAGCATCAAATCGGCCAATACTTGGACTATCAATGTCTAGTACTGCAAATACTTTACCATGTTTCATGATAGGTACAACCACTTCAGAGTTAGACGCTGCATCACAGGCTATATGCCCGTCAAAAGCGTGAACATCTTCAATCAATTGTGTTTCTGCGGTTGCCGCAGCAGTTCCACATACCCCTTTTCCTACTGGAATACGGATGCATGCAGGGTTGCCTTGAAACGGACCAAGTACTAATTCAGTAGGAGAATCCATAAAGTAAAAGCCCGCCCAATTTACATCTTCTAAAGAGGTAAATAATAGCGCGCTTATATTTGCCAAATTGGCAATTACATTAGATTCACCAGCTATCAGCGATTGCGTTTGCTTAACTAATGACTGGTAAAAATCTTGCTTTTGCATACCAAACTACTTCTTATTAAACATACAGTAGCTAAAGGTACTCTTTGTCGTGAAAAATTGGAACCTTTTGGAGGTAAAAAAAAGGAAATCGCACCGTTTATCAGCGTGCTTGGTTAATAATGCTGCGATTATTTTTTTACCGATTTACGAAGACCAAATAAAAACAGTCCAGCAGCAAATGCTGACATAACACTATTAATCAAAAATATCTCGCCAGTTGAGGCACTTAATAAGTAACTAAATATAGCGCCACCTAATAAACCGAGTGTCAAAACACCCGAATAATTAACTTTAGAATACTTAAACATCAGTAAGTATCCTGGCACAACAAAGGCCGCCATTGTTAAACCTACAATATGCGCATTTGATATAGCCGTCATCAACAGTTGAAAAAATACAGATAAGAAATCACCCTGTAGCGTTAACGCATAATACAAACCTAGCAAGCTGCCAATAATTACTGGGGACAATAATGAAAGCGCGACGCTTTTTGCAAGTTGATGTTTCATCTAATAATCCTTAATACAGCGTATAAAATTTAATGTATTAAGCATGCACCAAGATCTAAAGCTTAGAAATAGAGACTATGGTCGTAACTTATGATGATAAAACATACAACATATAAGCTAGGTAATTTAATAAAGCCCAGTTTTTAAAAGAAATAACAAATAGCTCAGCAGTTACAACTGAGCTATTTTTTGTGATAAATCAATATTTTTATTTATCGCCAACTCTTCAAGCACTATGACTCTTTCAACTAAAAAGTCTAACTTTTTTTGCATCTTAACAATCGTATTTTTCTGATTTTTATCTTGTAATAAAAGTAACGTCTCTTTAGCAGTCGCTTTATTAGTAAAGTAATTTTTAATTAGCACTAAAAGTAAAAAAGGCGACAAAAAAATCATTATAATTAAAAATAATTCAAACATTATTATCTCCTTTAAGTGTTTTGTGTTGCTAATTTATAATGTTGAGACGAAAAACCTGGACGTTTCTTAAATAATGTAGAGAGTGTTATTTGACGCGGCTTACCACGACGGATAAGTAAGTTTACGTAGAGTATGCTTAAAATTATTGCAGTCGCCTTGAACAAATTGCCTTTTAAGTCCCCTGCTGCACCACCTGACATGCTAAATATGCCATAAGCCGCATTCATAAATATATGCATCCATAGTGGAAACCAAATACGGTATCCACATTCGCAAAATAACCACGCAAACCAAGTTCCTGCTATTGTTGTAATTGCAACAGCCATCACAGCTGAAATAGCATCATGTCCTTGATAAATATGACCCAAACCAAATATCGTTGAGCTAATTAATGCGGCGGGAATAAACCCCCAACGACAAAAACGAAATAACACGCCGAACAAAGCAGCCCTAAAAATTATTTCTTCAAAAACTCCCGCATATATTGAACCTGTAATTATTCCCGTAATTGAAAGGTTTAGCGCGTTACTTAAATAAGCGTAACCTATCACCATAGGTGTGCAACAGACCACCGCTGCGAGTAAATAACGTTGAAAACCTTCAATGTCGACACCTAAAACGTTGTACCAACTCTCATGTTTAAATAATAATGTTGCCACAACTAGCAATGGCCCATAAATAAATAAGTATTTAGCGGGAAATAACAAAAGGGCTGATTGTTGATCAAGATCAGATAGGACACTTACCCAGTTATCCCCCCAAAACTCTTTCATCATGTAATGACAAAATATAAATGTGATGATTATTAGCAGTGCTTTAATTGTATGTTTCATACGTACCTTCTTAAGTTACAATTTTAAATTCAACTTAATCATGGCAATCACTAATCATGAAATCGATCAATTAGGGCTAAATTTCATTTTTAGGTGCTAACTACACGTTTTTGGGGCCATTAACAAACATCTGGGGTTAACAACAAGGCTTGTTTAATGGCATCAACATAAGTTCGCGAAACTGGAATTGTGAAATCAAATGAGCTCATCGATAACTGTAACCCTCCGGCATTCCCTTTACTTACTGCGACTAATTGTAAATTAACTGCATAAGACCGATGACAGCGATATAAAAATGTATTTTGGGGTAATTGCTTTAATAAACCAGTTAACGTTATGCGCAGCAATTTATGAGAAACAACATCGTTTTCTATCGTTGCGAGCTCACAGTAATTATCGGCTGACTTAATAAACAATATATCCGATAGCGCAATTATTAGCTTGTCACCTTTATTATCGCCAATAAGTGTTATTAGGCGATGTGGGGGGACGTTATTTTTTTCTACCTCTTCACAAGAAGGCTGTTTAGTCTTAACAACCGGTATTATTTCAGTTGTTAACACCATATGCTTTGCATGGCGATTGACAACAAATATGAAACTAATCGGGAATAACCCAACTGCTAATGTATATACAATGAAGAGTATTTGGTTTTGCCAATGCCAAGCCCCTAACATAGCAACAACAAAATATCCGTGGTTAAACAAAGCAGTAATTAAAATATAAAGGCTGGGGGTCACTATTATTCGAAGTTTATTGCTAAGATTTAACCGAATTAAAAATATCTCAATAAAACCCGAAAGCAATAAAGCGCAAAACGTGACTAAGCCGTAACCTGAAAGGCGGAGTAATTTATAAGGTTCAGTATCGTTGGTTGTACCAAAAGGTTGGAATACGAATAGAATAAATAGAGTTACTATCGAAAATAAAATTGCCCTGTATACAACCAACTTTCTTGACGCTAAATCATCTTTAAGCCACAACGTCATATTTTATATACCCTAAATTCGGATAATAAGTGCAATTTCTCAGATTAGATGGCCAGCTGTTATAATTCGGCCATTTTCTCGCCAAAGGAAATTG
>NZ_WTLB01000070.1 GCF_011378855.1 Pseudoalteromonas sp. Z1A8
ATCTCTGGCGACGGTTTCAAAACTTTAGCTGAAGGCCAACGTGTACAGTTTACTGTTACTCAAGGTCAAAAAGGCCCACAAGCTGAGAACATTGTTAGCATCTAATTGCTAAACAATTTAGTGGGTTAGAGATAACCCATTAATATATTTACCTTTATAATTATTTAGTCGAATATCTTCAAAACCCCTTCTGTAAATATTTTCCCAGCACAATCTCATTTGTATACACAACTCATTAATTAGTACATTTTTAAACACATTTACTACTATCTCTCTTGAGCGAAAGCGTTGTATTGCCTACAATAGCGCATACTTCATTCAATATAGAATATGACCATGAACGACACTACCGCAAAACCTGCTTTACCAGATCGCCTTTCTATTAACCCACGCAGCCCACATCATGTGGAAGAAGTTTTTGAACACGATATTGGTATCACGTTCAACGGCAAAGAGCGTTTTGATGTTGAAGAATACTGCATCAGCGAAGGTTGGATAAAGTTTGCATCTCCAAAAGGGCTTGATCGTCGCGGACAACCGCTTTTACTTACAAGAAAAGGCACTGTTGAAGCCTTTTATAAGTAAGCTAATCATACTTACTAAAAAGCGACTACCTAATGAGGTGTCGCTTTTTTTGTGCGTTTTTATAGCGTATTTAATAGGTTGAACTTTTTTCATGCTCAACCTGATGAAGTTTCATTATGATTTTTTAAAAAATATGTTTGAATAGCGCCATATCATTTAGACATATAGAAGTCCATAAGTGAAAAAGGTAACAATTTTAGATGGCGGCATGGGACGCGAACTTAAGCGTATTGGCGCTCCGTTCTCACAGCCACTTTGGAGTGCGCAAGCACTTATAGAAGCTCCTCATTTTGTAGCACAAGCTCACCAAGGTTTTATAGATGCCGGCGCCGAAATAATTACGGTTAATAGCTACGCCTGTGTGCCATTTCACTTAGGTGAAGAACGTTACCAAAACCAAGGCGCGTTACTCGCAGAGCAAGCTGCTCTTATTGCTAAAAAAGCGGCAAAAAATGCTAAACAAAACGTATTAGTTGCAGGGTCATTACCACCTGCATTTGGTTCGTACCGCCCTGATTTATTTGAAAGTAGACGTGCTTTTACTATTTTAAATACCTTATACAACGCACAAGATCCCCATGTAGACCTTTGGCTTTGCGAAACAATATCGAGCATTGAAGAAGCGCACGTTATGTCAAGCGTACTTAAATGCTCAAATAAGCCATGTTATTACGCATTTACGTTAAATGATGAAGTAACTGAGCAGGCAACACTTCGCTCTGGTGAATATGTAAGTGACGCTATAGCAGCATTGCTTGAGCAACAAAACATTGCAGGTGTTTTCTTTAATTGCTCTATACCTGAGGTTATTGAGCAAGCACTACGTGACACTAATAACGTATTAACTAGGCAAAATAAAAAAGTAGCGTTAGGTGCATTTGCTAACAGCTTTACTCCTATTTCAAGTTCTCACAAAGCAAATGAAGCAGTCCAAGGCTACCGTGATTTATCTCCTGGTGAGTATCTTGAGTTTGCAAAACAGTGGCATAGCCTTGGCGCTAATATTATTGGTGGTTGCTGCGGAATTAATCCAAGCCATATCGAAGCACTAGTGCAATGGAGAAACGCCATTGAAAAACCTTAACTTTGAGCTGGCTATTCCTGCAATTACATTAGTAATTACCTTATTAGTTATCTCAACTTTATATCCTGAGCAATCACAATTATTAGCAAGCAGCGCCATGCATTTTGTAACTAGCTGGTTTGGTTGGTTAGTAGAACTTGTGAGCTTAGCTTTAGTTGGTTTTTTATTTTGGTTAGCTTTTTCAAAGTACGGATCTATTCGATTAGGTGAAGAAAAAAAAGAGCACTCTAACTTTTCGTACGGCGGCATGATTTTTACTGCAGGTGTAGGCGCTTCTCTTATATATTGGGGAATTGGCGAGCCGATGTATTATTTGCAATCGCCGCCACTTTTTGCCGAACCAAATAGCTACGCAGCAGCAGCTTGGTCTGTTACCTATTCTATTTTTCATTGGGGCGTGACTGGCTGGGCCATTTACTGCTTTCCGGCAATTCCGTTTGCGTACGCATTTTACGTACAAAAAAAGCGTACCTTAAGACTCTCAACCCTGTGTGAACCCGTAGTAGGCAATAACCCTATTATTGCTAAAACAATCGATTTACTTGCAATTTTTGGCACACTTGCAGCCTTTGCAAGCTCGCTATCACTTACCGTATCGCTACTAAGTACAGGCGCTTCTGCGCTGTTGGGAATTAAAAATAGCTTATTACTCCAAGGCAGTATTATTTTATTGTTTGTTTTAATGCTTGTTGCCGTAATGTTTGTTGGCTTTAAAAAAGGTATTAGCAAAGTATCTGACTATACGGTGATAGCTGCAATATGCTTTGCCTTATTTGTATTACTTGTGGCTGACTCGCAGTTTATTTTAAATAACTTTACCGATTCAATAGGTGTCATGCTCGATAACTTTTTTAGAATGTCACTTTGGACCGACCCAGTTCAACAAAGCGGCTTTGCGCAATCGTGGACTCAATACTACTGGTTTTGGTATTACGCTTACTTAATTATGATGGGGCTTTTTATTACCCGTATTTCACGTGGGCGTACTATTAAAGAAGTTATTTTATACACTATTTCGATGGGTTCGCTCGGCTGTGCATTTTTTATATCAATTTTTGGGGGCTATGCCGTGTGGGCGCAGTTAGTTGGTGGCTTACCTGTTCAACAATGGATGAGCGAAGGCGGCTTAACGTTTGCAGTAGTGTCACTTATTCAAACTCTACCATTGGGTAATATTGGCTTAGTGTTATTTTTAGTTATTCAGTTTTTCTTAATGCTAACGACTATGTCGAGCGCAAGTGTTGCCACGGCTATGTTAACAACTAATAAGCTGGAGCTAAATGGCGACCCCGATCATAAAGTTAAGCTTCTATGGGCTGGTGCAATTGCACTCATTAGTTTTAGCGTATTTTTATGCGGTGGTGGAATAGATACCATTAAATCACTTTGCGTTGTAGCAGGCCTACCAATGATGTTTATTTACATGATTTTAGTAAAACAATTAATGATGCAACTAAGGGGTGTAAATCAAATAGAAGCACTTGAGTCGCACAAAAGTGTAAACGCAGAAACCATTAATGCGAATTAGATTACACGTTAAAGCCTCATATTCTGAGGCTTTATTTGCTATTACTAAACACCCTGCAGTAGAGAATGTAGTAGCATAATGCCACTGCTGATAACTTTCTACAGCATAAAAAATCTTGCGCTTTAAGGTTGAGTCATTGTAGTTTTTAATATAAATCAGTATTAATTTAGCCGATGAGAGCGATACCACCAGCAATAATACAAGCACTAAACCATTTGATCAGATTCACTACCTGAACATGGGCAGTTTTCATCTTCTTTTTTAAGACATTGCCGATAGTTGAACCAATGCGCTACAGCTATAAAAGCTGAGCCAGTTAATGTTAGCGCTTTTTCTGCGGCTTCATTTCCTACAAAAATAGCTGATAACATTAAGCACAAACCCATAATCCCAAGTACCATGTAATTAAATTGCTTATGTTTTTTACAACCTAAGCTTAACGCAAGTAAGCTCGTAGGTAATACCGCTGCTAATATCCATACGTGAAACTGCTCATTATCTAGCTGCAGTGCTGCCAAACTCGGTAACAGCACTAAAATAATTGGCGTTGCAAAACAATGCACTGTACACATTAACGAAAGCCCTATTGCTAGGCGATCCATTACACTTTGACTCGATTTCATTATTTCCTCTATTAATCAGTATCTTCAAACAAAAGCTTTACTTTTAAACAAGCATTTAAATAACAATCGTTAATTGCACTTGATACATTATAACATTTAAAGCGTAATTGATATAGTATAACATTTCAAGGAAGGCAAAAATGAAACGTAAATCGCAGTTAGCTATTTTAATAGCGGCTTTATTACCTGCAAGTGTGCTTGCACAGTCCATAGTGGGTACTGTTTTAAATACAAAAGGGAGCGCTGTAAGTAATGCAGTAGTAGAACTTGAAGGCTCAGATATAAAGGTAACTACCGATGAAAACGGCCGATTTGTAATAGCTGAGCTAAATAATGGTCTGAAAGAGCTTCATATTGTTGCGCCAGGTTACGCTCACCTTCATCGTGATGTATCCGTTAATGCTGATGAAAATCAGACGGTGTCTTTTACTCTAGAGCGCTCACCAATAGAAGTTATTGATATTGAAGCAACGCCAATTCATATGTCGGCAATGGAGTCAGCTTCGCCAGTCAGCGTTTTATCGGGCGCAGCACAAAACCACGACTATGTTGTATTTGGTTGTGGTGATGGTGTGCTAATAGCTCATCAACAAGATGATGTATACGAAGCACAAAAAGTGGCAAATATAGAAGCTGTAGGCACTGAACGCATTGGTACTTTATATGGCCACGAAAATAGCGACACCATTTTTGGTATTGCAGCTGCACATGATGGCAGTGGCTCAGTATTACTGAGTATTCATCCTGAAAATGCCGAAATGGAAGAAGTAGAATTGCTACTAGCCGATGGCGCAAGTGCTGTATCTTATTCTTTCTCAGCCAGTGGTGAACACTTTTTAGTTCTCGACAGCTTAGGCTTTTTAAATGTACTTACGGGGCATGATCATGACGGCGAAATGCACTGGGAACTTGCAGGCCAAGTTGATATTACCGAACAAGATGTATCAACCATGCCTGAGGGTATGAGCTTTAGCATGACAGTGGCTCAAAATGGTGAGTTTGCTTATGTTGCCGACCCAATTGCTCAACACATAGTACAAGTACACCTAGAAGACTTAGAGGTTGAAGGTGAACTAGAGTTAACTTTTGCTCCTAGCGCTATTACTTGGCTTGGTATTGCAGAGGAAGACGATCACGACCATTAATTTAAAACCCAACATAATATAAACGTTCTTAAAGGTTGGCATTTAATGCCAACCTTTTTTATTCACATTTTGTAACAGACCTTTTATCGCAAGTGCATCGCTATTTATAACCTTATTGTTATGATGTAACCGCTTTTAATATAGGATGTAATCCCATGAAAAAACTAACAACATTGGCTCTTGCCTTGGCTGCGATTATCGCACCGAGCGTATCAGCCTATGAAACTAAAGACACTCGCTTACTACGCTTTCCAGATATTCATAACCAAAACGTGACCTTTGTTTACAGTGGTGATATTTATATTGCTAATACGCAAACAGGGCAAAGCAAACGTTTAACCGACCATATTGGTTTTGAAACATTCCCTAAATTTTCTCCTGACGGTAAGCGCATTGCATTTTCAGCCGAATATAACGGCAGCCGCCAAATTTATGTGATCAACAGCGATGGTTCTGGCCTAAAGCAACTTACCTACTATAACGATGTTGGCCCTATGCCACCGCGTGGTGGTTTTGATTACCGTGTTTTAGATTGGACAGCCGATGGCAAAAATGTAGTGTTTCGCGCTAACCGCACCCCGTGGGGGAAACGTATGGGCCGCCCTTATATGGTCCCTGCAGACGGCGGACTTGAGCAGCCTTTAGCTATTCCAGAAACCGGCGGCGGTATGCTTTCACCAGATGGTAGCAAGTATGTGTATACACCAATCGATCGCGAATTTCGTACATGGAAACGTACTCGCGGTGGTCGCGCACAAGACGTATGGATTTACGATTTAGAAAATAACACCTCAGAGCAACTTACAACTAACCGAGCAACCGATCATCAACCTACATGGGTTGGCGATAATATTTATTTTGTGTCTGACCGCGATTACACATTAAACCTTTACCAGTACCGCAAAGGTAGTGAACCTAAAAAACTTACAAACTATAAAAACTTTGACGTGCTTTGGCCATCAGCGGGCCCAAATGCGGTTGTGTACGAAAACGGTGGTTATTTATATCGCTTTGACGCAAAAACAGAAAAAAGCACCAAGCTAAGCATTAATATTGCTGGCGTTCGTCAATACGCCATGCCGTACAGTAAAAATGTAAGCGACTTTATTGAATCTATGTCGATTTCTCACGATGGCAAACGTGCGCTGTTTACAGCACGTGGCGAACTCTTTAGCGTGCCCGTAAAACAAGGACCAACACGCAATCTTTCATATACCCAAAAAGGAAGAGAAATTGACGCAAGCTGGTCACCTAACGGTCGTTATATTGCATACATGAGCGATGAAACCGGCGAGTACGAAATTTATCTCAAAGATCGCAGTAAAAACAATGCCATTAAGCAATTAACAAGCAATGCTACAATTTGGCGTTTTACCCCTATTTGGTCGCCAGACAGTTCTAAATTACTGTTTGCAGACAAAAACCATACGCTGTGGTGGTTAGATGCAAAATCGGGTAAACAACATAAAATTGATACCGCTATCTACGATGAAGAAGGGATACGCCAGTACACTTGGTCACCAAATAGCGAAGATATTATTTACGTTAAAAATAACGAAAATCGCTACGCCTCGTTATGGCATTACAATATCGACAAGAAAAAAATAACGCGTTTAACCGACGAAATGACCAATGAGCAAAATCCAACTTTCTCGCCAGATGGACAATACCTGTACTTTAGCTCAGAGCGCGACTTTAACCTTGCCTTTAGCAGCTATGAATTTGACTACATGTTTAACCGCGCGACCCGTATTTATGCGGCTGCGGTAAACGATAGCATTAAGCCACTTATTGCATTACAAAGTGACGAAACCACTATTGTAAAAGATAAAGATGACGAAAAAGAAGACGACAAAAAAGTTAAAAACGCACTGCAAAGCAGTGACTTTATGCAGCGTGTTACCGCACTTAATGCCCCTGCGGGCGATTACCGTGGCTTAACCGCAGTAAAAGACGGCGTACTTACTCTTGCCAATGGTGGTTTACAACTTATTGGTACCGAGCACGATAGTGAGCTAGAAACAGTCGCTAAAGGCGTAAGCAATTACACTATTTCAAGTAATGGCGAACATATACTGGTTCATGCTGGTAACAATTACAGCTTAATTGAACCGAAGCCAAAGCAAGACCTAGACGCCAACAAGCTAGATTTAAGCAAAATGACGTTGAAAATTAATCCACAAATAGAATGGCAGCAAATGTATGTAGAAGGCTGGCGCACACTGCGCGACTGGTTCTACGACGAAAACCATCATGGGCAAGATTGGGATGCTATTTTAGCTAAATACCAGCCTATGGCTGATGCTATCGCACATCGTAGCGACCTAGATTACATTCTTAGCGAAATTGCGGGCGAAATTAATTCCGGTCATATTTACGTTCAATCTGGCGATATGCCAAAAGCAGAACGTAAAAACCATGGCTTACTGGGTGCAACTCTCGCTAGCGATCCATCTGGTTATGTAAAAATTGAACAGATCTTCCAAGGTGAAAACTGGCATGATGATTTTCGCTCGCCACTGGGAACTACAGGCGTTAAAGCCCAAAACGGCGATTACATAATTGCTGTTAATGGACGCTCTGTAAAAGACGTTGCTAACTTTTACGAACTACTTGAGAACACTCAAGGTGAGCAAGTTGAGTTAATGCTTAACAATAAACCACGCAGTAAAGGGGCATGGCAAGTAACTGTAAAACCAGTGGCAAGTGAACAAGGACTGCGTTACCTAGAGTGGGTTAACTCACGTGCAGCTTACGTTGATAAACTTTCGAATGGTCGAATTGGTTACGTGCATTTACCAAATACGGCATACGAGGGTAACCGCGCCATGTTTAAAAATTACATGCCGCAAACGACAAAAGACGCCATGATTATTGATGACCGTTACAATGGTGGTGGTTTTATTCCTGAACACATGATCACGTTGTTAGCGCGAAAACCTTTAAATTATTGGAAGCGCCGTGGTGTAGAACCAACAAAAACACCACAGTTTGCTCACGATGGTCCAAAAGCAATGCTGATTAACGGCTATTCAAGCTCAGGTGGGGATGCTATTCCGTACTACTTCCGCCAAGCAGGTTTAGGTAAACTCATTGGCACGCGTACTTGGGGAGGGTTAATTGGTATTTCTGGCAACCCAAGTCTGGTAGATGGTGGGCAAGTGATCGCAGCGACCTTCCGTGTATTAGACAATCAAGGTAACTGGATAATCGAAAACGAAGGTGTTACACCCGACATTAAAGTAATAGACCGTCCAGAGTTAGTCTATAAAGGGCAAGACCCTTCAATAGAACGCGCCGTAGAAGAGCTGCTAGATGAGCTTAAAGCTAATCCAAAACAACCTTTAACAGTGCCACCTGCTCCAACTGACTTTTAATTTGCCGCATAGCAAAATAAACTAGAGCCAACAAAAAACCCTGCATATTTTGCAGGGTTTTTTAATGGCTTGAATTTAATGACTCATATAGTGTTAAAGCTTATTTTTTTCTCCAACCACTCCATACATCATCTATATCATCGGCTTTATTTTTTTTCTTTTTCTTGCCTGTGCCTTCTGGTTTTGCCATTGGCTTTTCATTTTTAAGTGCCTGTGCAGCATCCAGATTAGCTTGGTTAACGGCAAAGCCAGCTACTTCCTCACGTTCAAGGCGTAGCTTATTCTTCTTCTCGATTACTTTAAAGTGATGCAAGTCTTCATAGTCAACCAATGAAAGTGCTAAGCCTACTTCACCAGCACGACCACTTCGGCCAATACGGTGCATATAATCAGACGGGCTGCGTGGTAGATTAAAGTTTATTACCACTGGCAGTTTTTCAATATCTAAACCACGTGCAGCAATATCGGTTGCAATAAGCACTTCAATTTCGCCCGCTTTAAATTTTTCGATTACGCGAGTACGCTCACTTTGACCTTTATCGCCATGGAATACTTGTGCGTTAACACCGCGTTTTTCAAGTTTACTGGCTAAGTGTTCACAGTCTTTTTTTGCGTTTACAAAAATCAGCGCTTGGCGCCATTTATGCGTTTTAATTAAATGCGCTAAAACAGTGGTTTTTTCACCTTTGTTTACGGTAAAAACACGTTGTACTAAGGTGCTTTCGTCTTTGCTTTGAACTTGTATTTCAACAGGGTCATTTAATAGATCTTGTGTTAATAGCTTAACTTGCTCTGGAAAAGTTGCTGAAAACAACATAGTTTGTTTTTTAGCAGGCATTAACGCTAATAGCTCAGCAAGCTCTTCGGTAAAGCCAAGGCTTAGCATGCGGTCGGCTTCATCAAGCACAAGCGTATTTAGTTTATCAAGCTTAATAGCATTGCTTGAGATTAAATCAAGCAAACGCCCGGGTGTTGCCACTATAATATCAGCGCCACCACGAAGAGCCTGCATTTGTGTATTAACCGACACGCCACCAAACACAGCAACCGTTTTAATTACGCCATTAAAGTTAGCAGAATACGATTTAACGCTATCGGCTACTTGCGTTGCAAGCTCACGAGTAGGTACTAAAATAAGCCCTGTTACAAAATTGCCTTTGCTTGCTGCGCTTTTACTACCTTGTTCAACAAACATTTTTTGTAGCATTGGCAGCGCAAACGTTGCTGTTTTACCTGAGCCAGTATTTGCCCCTGCAATTAAGTCACTCCCCGCAAGCACACTAGGTATAGCCTTAGCTTGAATTGGCGTAGGCTGGATATATTCCAAATCGGTTAAACGAGCTAATAGCTCTGGAATAAGGCCAAGTTCGGTAAATGTGCTAGGGCTTGTTGCTGAGGTCATGAATATTACGGGCTCATTGCTAAAAAAGTAGCCTGTAATTTTAGCGTATTTAGCGATTATTAAGTAGGGATTAGTGATTTAAATAAAATTTAGCTACAACTAATAAAAAAGACGCTTGCGCGTCGTTTTTATTAGTTGTAGCTAAAAAACCAAGTTACGCTTATCAAACTCTACCTGCAATCTAGCTTTTGTTTCTTTTAAGTAATTTATGTAAGGATATGAGTCGTCAGCAATCGCTAAAGCAGATTCCATATATTCAAGCGCTTGACGGGTATCGCCTTGCATTTCATAGCCATAAGATAGAGCAGAAAGCGCATCGACTGATTTTGGATAGTTTTTTATATTGTATTTAAACACTTCAATAGCACGGTTAAATTGCTTGCTGCCCGTTAGGTTATAACCTAGTGATCTAACAGCGCGATCTGGTGGCGATATTTGCTCGCCCCATTGCTGAGATAAGTTTTGGTAATAAGCATCAATAGAGGCTACATCGTCAGTTAAAGCGTTCATTGGCATTTGTTTAGGTGAAAATAAGTTGTGATAGGCATTAAATACCCCAGCTACGGAAGTCAGGTTATGCGACACACCATCAAACGCATCACTAAAAAAACGTAACCCTCGCACTTTATGCGATTGCAGTGATTGCTGTAGTTCATCGTACCTTTCACGCATTATGCCGGCTTCTTCGCCAATATTGATGTAAACGTAGCTGTTAAGCTCTTTCTTTTTAGCTATAAACGATTTTGTATTTTTTACCGATGCGCCATAGTTCCACCAAACGGCAGGGCTGTAAGCAATATGCGCTTGGAAAAGGTCAGGGTTAGCTTGCATAGTATAAAGTGCAAATACGCCTGCTGCTGAGCCCCCAGCAATTACATTGAAGCTATGCGTACGATAACTTTTATTAATCAAGGGCATAAGTTCTTGCTCAATAAATGCTAAAAACTTTGCTGCACCACCGCCTTCACCGACAGGCCCTTGTGGCTCTTTATTCACTGTAGGATAGAAATCTCTGAGTCGATTAGTGCTTTCAATAGCGACAATAATAACCTCGGGCGCACGATTATCATTTTGTAAGCGCTCGATAACAGCACTGGCAAGCGGTATATTACCCGCGCCATCTAAGCGATATATAACAGGATATACCTTGTTTGACTCAGCTTGATAGCTTTTAGGCAACTGTACTGTAACTGTGCGTTCTTCGTTTAAAACAGCCGATTTAAATATATGTGTGTACTGAGAGTAATCAGCGGTTTGTTGTTTAGTGCTAGATTGTGCAAAGGCACTTTGTGAACTAAAAGCAAAAAAGCTAACAAAACAAATTACGGTTAATAAACGCATGACTAATCCCTTAGAGAATAATAAGTTACTTAAGCTAACAGACTTTCAGGCACAAAAAAAGCGCCTTAAGCGCTTTTTTAACATCAATCAAAACCTATAACCTATTGATTTTACTCAACAGTAACAGATTTAGCCAAGTTACGAGGTTGATCAACGTCAGTGCCTTTAATTACGGCTACGTAGTACGACAATAACTGTAATGGCAGTGTGTAAACAATTGGCGCAATAATATCGTCAGTATGGTTTACGTTGATTACACGCATTGTGTCGTCTGACTCAAAGTGTGAATCTTTATCTGCGAATACATAAATAATGCCGCCACGTGCGCGTACTTCTTCTACGTTTGATTTAAGTTTTTCTAGCAATTCGTTATTTGGTGCTACAACAATAATTGGCATGTCGGCATCTATAAGCGCTAGTGGGCCATGTTTTAGCTCGCCAGCGGCGTAGGCTTCTGCATGAATGTACGAAATCTCTTTAAGCTTAAGCGCGCCTTCCATTGCAATTGGGTATTGTGAACCACGACCTAAAAATAATGAATGGTGTTTATCAGCAAACTCTTCTGCAAGGTCTGCAATACCATCAGCGAGTAATAATGTTTCTTCTAACTTAGCTGGAAGTACTTTAATCGCATTTACAATTGCGCTTTGATCAAGGCCTTTTTCTTGCGCTATAGACGCAGTAAGCATTAACAAACCAACTAATTGCGTTGTGAATGCTTTAGTAGAGGCAACGCCTATTTCAGCGCCTGCTTTAGTCATAAAGGCAAGGTCTGATTCGCGTACAAGCGATGAACCAGGTACGTTACAAATAGTCATTGAGGCCATGTAACCTTGCTCTTTAGCTAGGCGTAATGCAGCTAACGTATCAGCTGTTTCACCCGATTGAGAAATAGTAACTAGTAAGCTATTTTCATGAACAAACGACTGACGGTATCTAAATTCAGAAGCTATTTCTACATTACAGCTAACACCCGCAAACTGCTCAAGCCAGTAACGTGCAACCATACCTGAATGGTAAGACGTACCACAGGCAATAATTTGCACATGTTTTACATCTTTAAATATTTGCTGAGCGCTGTCGCCAAAGGCATCAATTGCTACGCGGTCGTCGTTTAAACGTCCTTCAAGGGTATTACGTACGGCAAGTGGCTGCTCGTAAATTTCTTTTAGCATGTAGTGACGGTAATCGCCTTTACCTGATGCATCTTGCGTAATGTTTGATTCAATCACTTCACGCTCAACTGCGTTACCGTCTGCATCAAAAATTTCTACTGTGTCACGTGTAATACGTGCTACGTCGCCTTCTTCTAAAAAGATGAAGCTGCGAGTAACAGGTAATAATGCTAATTGATCAGACGCAATAAAGTTTTCGCCAAGGCCTAAACCTATAACAAGAGGGCTACCTGAGCGCGCTACAATAATTTCGTTGTCGTTATCTTTATCAAATACAACGGTACCAAATGCGCCTTCAAACTGTTTAACAGCTGCTTGTACTGATGCAAGTAACGTTGTGTGTTGCTTACGAAGTTGGTGAATTAAATGCACCATTACTTCTGTATCAGTGTCTGATAAAAATTTGTAACCATCAGCTTTTAATGCTGCACGAAGCGTAGCGTGGTTTTCAATAATACCGTTGTGCACAAGTGCTAGCTGGTTGTTTGATACATGTGGGTGAGCATTTGCTTCTGTAACGCTACCATGTGTTGCCCAGCGTGTGTGTGCAATGCCTGTATGACCACTAACGCCGGCTTTTTCTAGCGCTGCTTCTACGTTAACTACTTTACCTACTGCTTTAACAGTATTAAGTGTGTTGCCATCAAGCAAGGCTACGCCTGCTGAGTCATAACCACGGTATTCAAGACGCTTAAGGCCTTCAACTAAAATTTTGTTTACTGGACGTTCTGCAACTGCCCCAACTATTCCACACATAGTGTCTCCATTAATTGTTTAAATACTTGCTACTCAGTAGCTATTGTATAATCTCTGCGCAAATTAGTTTTACACCACACGCCTCAATCGCTTTGCGTTTATCGTCTGCTAAGCCATTGTCGGTTATTAATGTGGTTACTATTTTCCACGGTAATTCTAAATTTGGTATTTTTCGGCCAATCTTGTCAGATTCAACCATTACTATTACTTCACGTGCCGCTTTTGCCATAACCTGGCTTAAGCCTACTAACTCATTAAAGGTTGTAGTGCCACGCTTTACGTCTATACCGTCAGCACCAATGAAAAGCTGATCAAAGTCGTAAGAACATAATACATTTTCGGCAACTTGCCCCTGAAATGACTCAGAATGTGGATCCCACGTTCCGCCGGTCATTAAAAGTGTCGGCTCGTTCTCAAGTGCTAATAAACGACTAGCGACTTTAATCGCATTGGTCATAACAACGAGCCCACGTTTATTGGCAAGTTCAGGGATCATCGCTGCTGTAGTGCGTCCGCTATCAATAATAATGCGGTTATGATCGTTTATAAGTGAGGCTGCCGCTTTTGCTATTGCTACTTTGCGCTTTGAATCTACTTCATCGCTAACAATTTCTTTGGGTAGTGCAATAGCACCACCGTAGCGGCGAAGTAATAAGCCACTTTTTTCAAGCGAGGTTAAATCTTTTCGAATGGTTACTTCTGATGTTTGAAACTGTTCAGCTAGCTTTTCAACAACTACTTCACCTAGTTCATTAACCTGAACCAGTATATTGTGACGACGCTGTTGTGTGTTTCGTTTAGTCATAAAGATCGTGAATTAAGTTTCGTTTCGAAAGTTATGCGATTTTAAACGAAACAACCTAAATGGCAAGTGAACGAGCAAAAAAAACACAGTTTTATTCTAATAATAATAAAACTAAAAATACGGTAAGCTATAAACAATTAAGTTATAAAGATAAATACAATGCAGTCATTTAACAGTATCAGTAAAGAATACTTAGCACAGCGAAAGCAAGCTGGTGAAACTTGCCGTTTATTTAATAAGAGCCCAAGCAAAGGGAACTTAAAACGTATCAAGGAGTTATTTTTAAACTCGGGTGATGGTGTAATTATAGAATCAGGCTTTCATTGCGATTACGGTAATCAAATAGTTATTGGTGATCGTACTTTTATAAATATTAATTGCACACTTCTCGACTCACCATTAGGCAATTACTCAATTACTATCGGTGATGACTGCTTAATAGGACCGAACGTTCAGCTACTTGCTGTGTCACATGCTACTAATCCAGCAGAGAGGCTTAATAAGGAAAACTTTGCAGCACCAATCGCGTTAGGCAATAACGTATGGATTGGCGCGGGTGTAGTTATTTTAGCGGGTGTAAGTATTGGTGAAAATAGTATTGTGGGTGCGGGATCTGTTGTAACTAAAAATGTAATGCCTAATACCGTAGTAGCCGGTAACCCAGCTCGCCAAATAAGAACACTATAGTTATTATCGATGTAATTTTAACGTCGGGGGTCGCTACGCTTGCCCGACCTACGTGATGGGTGTTGAGTGAGCATGCATTAATTACGCACATTTCACTTTTCTGCAGACGTAAAAAAGCCCGAATCGTTAGATTCGGGCTCTCTACAATTTGAAGCCTGGT
>NZ_WTLB01000071.1 GCF_011378855.1 Pseudoalteromonas sp. Z1A8
ACTAAGATCGCGCCGTCCATTTGAGCAGCACCAGTGATCATGTTTTTAACATAATCGGCGTGACCAGGACAATCTACGTGTGCGTAGTGACGTGTAGGTGTATCGTATTCAACGTGAGACGTTGAAATAGTGATACCACGTTCGCGCTCTTCTGGAGCGTTATCGATTGATGCGAAATCTTTAGCAACACCGCCGTATACTTTTGCAAGTACGTTAGTGATTGCTGCAGTTAGTGTAGTTTTACCGTGGTCAACGTGGCCGATTGTACCAACGTTTACGTGCGGTTTTACGCGTTCAAACTTTTCTTTTGCCATGACGGAACCTATCAGTTTTGTGTATCTAAATTACATATGAAAATAATCCACCAGAGGTAGATTAAGTTAATTTTTTCAAATAGTATTTTCTGACAGATAAAGGAAGTAATCAAGGAGATTCTTAGGACTGGTGCTGATAGGCAGAGTCGAACTGCCGACCTCACCCTTACCAAGGGTGCGCTCTACCAACTGAGCTATATCAGCAACACAAGAACTGGAGCGGGCAGCGGGAATCGAACCCGCATCATCAGCTTGGAAGGCTGAGGTAATAGCCATTATACGATGCCCGCATAAAAATCTGTTCTTAAACTACCTCTAACCGTCAAGAATAAAGTGGTGGAGGGAGCTGGATTCGAACCAGCGAAGGCTGAGCCGTCAGATTTACAGTCTGATCCCTTTGGCCGCTCGGGAACCCCTCCACGATAATTCTCTACTAATTCACTTCCGGTAAAAGGAAAGTGGTGCCGACTAACCGAGTCGAACGGTTGACCTACTGATTACAAGTCAGTTGCTCTACCAGCTGAGCTAAGTCGGCACTGCTTTAGTACGGGGCGAGATATTAGAGTAAGGTTTATTGGGATGCAACAATAAAATTAAAAAAAGTGTAAATTTTTAGTTTAAATGCTCAATATTCACGCGAAAACGCGTTTTTTGCACTTTTTTATCGTATTTTACTGAGTTGATGCCAATAATTTAATCCCTTCATTACGAGCAATGAATCAAAAATACTGCCTGCAAATTGTTGTTGTAATAGCGAGCCATAGCCACCAGCAAAAATAATTTGTGTTGCTTGTTCTGTTTTTTGAGCCGTTAAATTCAGCTTAGCTTGCTCAATTGCCCCGATGGTTGCCACTAAGGCACCGTTTTTTAAACCATTTGGCGTGTTTTTACCCAGTTCATTAGTAAACGGTGTTTTACCGTCATCAAAAACACGTTGGGTGTTTTGTGTAAGCGATGAGGTCATTAAATCAAGCCCGGGTAAAATCCAGCCACCCAAATGTTGTCCTTCGCCATTAAGCACGTCAATTGTGGTCGCGGTGCCTGCATCAACAACAATACATGCTTTATGTGGGTATAACGTAAAGCCTGCAATAAGCGCCAACCACCTATCTATACCTAAGTTACCCACATGCTCGTAAGCGCAGATTAATCCTCCAAGCGTTTTGGTTACCTTAGCTTCAAAGCAAATGATATTATAGCTAGCCGCTTGCGCGAAAATATCGCTCAGTAAATCACTGCGCCCTACGCATGCATAAATCACTTCGGTTATTTGCACCCAAGGTAGGTTATTTATATCTGCTGGTTGTGCTTGCTCGTTATGCCACAGCACAGCTTTTAGTGATGTATTTCCTACATCGATCAGTAATCTCATACTTGCGCCTTTCGAAGAGAGACTTCCCCGCCGTAATAACTTTTTACTTCACCGTCTTGGCGAATTCGTATTCCACCTTGTGGGTCAATGCCTTCACATATTCCACGCCAGCTTCTGTGCCCAGTATTTAGCTCAACGTATTCGCCAGCAAACGCATTGAGTGAATTCCATTGCTCATACATATTTTGCAAACCAGTTTGACGATACTTTACTAAACGCTGCTCTAAGTGGTGAGTAAGTGACGCCACCAGCTGGTTTTTATCAAGCTGTTGGGTGTGTTGATTTAAATCCGTCCATGCTTGGTCTATATGCTGGCTAAAGCTGTCTGGCATTTGTAAGTTGATACCTATACCAATCACGAGCTGACAAGGCCCTTGCGGCTGTCCGTCGAGTTCAACTAATACACCTGCAAGCTTTTGCTTATTTATATAAATATCGTTAGGCCATTTAAGCTCTACGTCAATTTGGTATAACGCTTTAATTGCATCATAAACAGCAAGACCTACCGCAATTGATACACCCATTGCAGCTTGAAGCCCGTCATCTAAACGCCAAAAGTAACTGTAATACAAATTAGCACCGAATGGCGATTGCCAAACACGGCCACGTCGGCCACGCCCTGCTTGCTGCATTTCGGCAACAATTACAGTGCCAGACTCAAGCTCAGTTTTAGCCTGTATGCGGCGCATAAGCTCGCTGTTGGTCGAATCTATAATAGGGTGTACCTCTACATTGGCCGTATTATCACCTAGCGCTTTGTAGTGCTGATCAATTTGTGTTTTATTTAAAAGGCCCACTTGGCTATTCAAGCAATAGCCTTTGCCGGTTACTTTAAAAATATCCAAACCCATTTCTTGTAACGTTTTAATATGTTTACTAACCGCAGCCCGGCTAATTCCTAGCTTTTCACCTAAGGCTTGGCCAGATACAAAGCCCCCTTGGTTAAGTGCATTTAAAATAGCGAGTTTGTTTCCATCAGGTGCTTTCATTGCTCAGGCTCCGCGTTAATATGGCATTCGCTAGTTTGATTAATTAAACGTACTTCGTGCTCAAGCATAATGTTGTAGCGCGTATAAACAACTTGCTGAATATGTTTAATCATTTTTATTAGGTCACTACCTTCACTATCTCCGTGATTAACAAGTACGAGTGCTTGTTGTTGATGCACTTCTATACCGGCCTCGCGGTACCCTTTTAAACCACTTTGATCGATTAACCAACCTGCCGCGACCTTGTGATGGCTGTGCCCATATTCGTAATGAGGTAAATCTACAAATTGCTTTAATAGCTCAGCTAATTGCTGGTTGGTTATTATTGGGTTTTTAAAAAAACTGCCCGCATTTGGCAATGTATATGGGTTTGGTAATTTACTATTACGCGTTTTTATAACCTGCTCAAACACTGCTTGCGGTGTAATAACATCTAGCTGCTGCAAAGGGCCATAACTTAAAACTGGTTGCCACTTTTTTGGAAGCACTAAATGCACTTGCGTGATCACCGCTTTATTTTTAAGGTCATGTTTAAATATTGAGTCTCTGTAGGCAAATTCACATTGCGTATTATTTAGCGAGTGCATAGTTTTAGTGGTTATATCAAAGTATTCTACCGACTCTATAAATTTAGCTATCTCAACGCCATAAGCACCAATATTTTGCACCGGCGATGCGCCAACCGTACCCGGTATAAGCGCTAGATTTTCAAGCCCGGGAATATTTTTATCAAGTAAGTAACTTACTAACTTATGCCAGTTTTCGCCTGCGGCAACACTTACTAACACATCACTTTCACGTTCGGTAATTTGAATACCTTTGGTTGCCATTTTAATAACGCTACCTACGTAATCGTCTAAAAATATAGTATTACTGCCCTCACCTAATAAGCAAAATGGCGTGTTAAAGCTTTGCGTTTTAAGCTGCTCAAGCTGAGTAATTTCAACAAAATTTTGGCATTGGCTGTTTAATGCAAATGTATGTAAGGAGTGTAATGAATGCGCCACAAAGCTCTCTAAAAATACCGGTAACTAATCGCAATAGTTTACCTCATCGTCGCAAATGTGGCACTAGATTGTAAAAATCACTCAACCCACCGTCTCAATCGTGATATAAAACCAGCACTTTTTTATTTGTGTTCAGAGTAATGATGAAAATTAAACCTCTTTTTTTAAGCCTCGCTATGGCGGGTATGTGTTCGCAAGCAATGGCTAATGCGATTGACCAAAACTCGTATGCTAACCTTGATGATGTTGTTACTACTCACTTAAACCTTGATTTAGATGTCGACTTTGCCGACAAGCAGTTAGAAGGTTTTGTTGAGCATACTCTTCATTGGAACAACAGCAAAAGTAGAACGCTTGTACTTGATACCCGCGACTTAGACATTGATAAAGTAATGTACAAAGATCAAAGCGGTAACTGGAAAAAAGCAACTTTTGATTTAGCTAAGCGTGATGACGTTAAAGGTTCAAAGCTTACTATTAAGTTTAAAAGCCAAGCTGAAGTAGTGCGCATTTATTACAACAGTCGTCCAGAAGCATCTGGCCTGCAATGGTTAACACCTGAGCAAACGGCAAGTAAAACGCATCCGTTTATGTACAGCCAATCGCAAGCAATTCATGCGCGTAGTTGGATCCCAGTGCAAGATACACCTGCAATGCGTGTAACTTACTCTGCGCGAATTCATACACCAAAAGATATACGTGCTGTAATGAGTGCCGATAACAAAGATGCGCTTTATAAAGATGGCGACTACATTTTTGATATGCCACAAGCAATTTCACCTTACCTAATTGCTATTGGCGCAGGTAACTTAGAATTCAAAGCAATGTCGCGTCAAACGGGTATATTTGCTGAGCCAACTATTTTAGATGCCTCAGTTGCTGAATTTGACGACACCCAAGCTATGATCGACAAAACAAACGCTATGTACGGCGAATATGCGTGGGGCCGTTACGACTTACTAATGCTGCCGCCTAGCTTCCCGTTTGGTGGCATGGAAAACCCACGCTTATCATTTATAACTCCAACGGTTGTTGCCGGTGATAAAAGCTTAGTTAACCTCATTGCCCATGAGCTTGCTCATTCTTGGTCAGGTAACTTAGTCACTAATGCAACGTGGGAAGATTTATGGTTAAACGAAGGTTTTACCTCGTACGTTGAAAACCGCATTATGGAAGAAGTATTTGGCCGTGACCGTGCGGTTATGGAACAAGCACTTGATTCTGCATCACTACGTGCGCAACTTAAAACAATTGACGCGGCAGACACTCGCCTTAATTTAAAACTTAACGGACGCGATCCAGACGATGCATTTAGCTCAGTGCCTTACACTAAAGGTCAACTATTCTTAATTTACCTAGAAAACAAATACGGTCGCGATAAATTTGACCCATTTGTAAAAGCGTACTTTAAAGAGTTTTCGTTTAAATCACTGACTACTGCACAATTTGTTACTTACTTAAAAGCTAACTTAATTGAAAAGTATCCTGGTGTTGTAAGCATGGATAAAGTAAACGAGTGGATTTTTGAACCTGGCTTACCAAGTGATGCACCAAACCCTACTTCTGATGCGTTTGATAAAGTAGATACAGCAACAGCAGCATGGTTAAAAGGCGACACAACAGCCGCCCAACTACCAACGACTGATTGGTCTGTACATGAGTGGCTACACTTTTTAAATAACTTACCACGTGATTTAAGCCAAGAGCACATGGTTGAGCTAGACTCAGAGTTTAACTTAACGCAGTCAACTAATGCTGAACGTGCATTTGCTTGGTTTATGCTAGCTGTAGGCAATGGTTATCAACCAATTTATCCTGCGCTTAATAAGCACTTATCAGGTATTGGCCGTCGTAAATTAATTGTGCCGTTATATAAATCACTTATCACTAACGGTAAAAAAGAGTGGGCACAAAGCGTGTACTTAAAAGCGCGCCCAGGGTATCACCCACTTGCACAAGGTACTATTGACGCATTGTTTGAATAAATAGCGTTAATTAGAAACTAAAAAGGGCCAAGTTTGGCCCTTTTGTTTGTCTGTACTTTAATTTTTCACTTTTTCTAAAAAAGCTTTACGCTCTATCGTTGTGGCTTGCTGCCACCAAAAATCAAGCATTTGTGGCGCACTTGGCATGCCCTTACCTGTAATTGGCGCTATTGGCTTTATTGGTCGGCTTGGACGTGTAGGCCCTGCTGGCACTGTATTTTTCATTACCGGTTTATTACTTGCTAACTGCGTATCAGGAATAACACTTAATGGTTTAGCAATGGCGCTATTTTTGGCTTTTAAGCTCACTTGAGGGGCTTCTGCAAATACTTTTGCAGATACTGCATTTTCCGCTCGATTAAACACTAAGGTATAATCTTTACCCGCTTCAATAGTTACATCAACCCAAAATGGCTCAGACTCCACAACTTCATGCGTGTCGTAATCATCTTCATATAAATCGGTGTACTTTAGCCTAAGCTGATAAGTGCCTGGTGCAAGCTCTACATCATCAATACGGCTAAACAAAGAGCTTTCTAGCATGCGGTCACCCACTTGTAGTGGTACAAACTCTTCTGGAAAGTGAATATTTTCAGCATTAGCCGAAAAACTAACTAGTAATGCAACGGCACTACTTATTAAAATTGGTTTAAGCATATTAACTCCTTTATTTGATTTCAGTTTGACACTGCTTTGAAAGTTTGTCATTAGTGAGCTTAAATTTCATAACACTTAATTAGGAACACACTATGAGCCAAGAAACTATTTTTACCAAAATAATTAATCGTGAAATTCCAGCCGATATCGTTTATGAAGATGAAGACACTCTCGCATTTAAAGATATAAACCCACAAGCGCCTTTTCACGTGTTAATTATCCCAAAAAAAGCAATTGCCACTATAAATGATATAAACCCTGAAAACTCACACTTAGTAGGCAACTTATATGTTGTTGCGGCTAAATTAGCTAAACAGCATAATTTTTCTGACGATGGATACCGCGTGGTTATGAACTGTAACGAGCATGGAGGGCAAACTGTTTATCACATACATTTACATATGCTTGGCGGTAAAGAAATGGGATGGCCACCTTATCAAAGCACAAAAAAAGTAAATTAATTAAGATTTTTTTGTTACTTTATTCTGCTCGAGTAATTAGTTACAAATATTATGATTTTTCATGAGCATAAAGTGAGAAATAGTTACTTATTTGCAACATTTTATGTTTAAATAATTGTAAAATCGTATTTGTTATTGAGTACACCAGCGACTTTCTAATACTAAAGGTGTGGAAGTCGTGATAAACTCAACCAGTCAGCTTTATAAAAGAGTATAAAAAACATGAGCAGTTCAGCCTTTTTGTTATTAGATAAAGAGCCAATTAACACTATTGGCATAAACGTTTTAGAACCTTTGTTAAAAACGCAAGGCCTTGACGTAACCACAGGTACGAACATTTTAGATATACCTGAAGGGACTCGACTTTTGTTTATTGAAACATCAAGTAAAGATGCATGGGGTAAACTAAAAGAACAACTAGTAAACCTGCGTATTAAATGCGATATCATATTATTCAACCTAGACGAAAACCCAGAGCTTGCTAATCGCGCGCTTTTAAGCGGTATTCGCGGCGTATTTTATACAACCGATAACGCGGATGTATTAATGAAAGGTATACGCCTACTAATGGAAGATCAACTTTGGTATCGTCGCGATATTATGTGTAATGCATTAAATCGTATGTTGCAGTTTAACAAAGACGCACTGCACAAACTTACTGAAGGTGATATAGAGCCGGTTAAACTTACTAAGCGAGAAAAAGCAATTATCTCATTAATGAGTAATGGCTCTAAAAATAAAGAAATCGCTGAAGAACTTAGCATTAGCCCACATACTGTAAAAACACATTTATACAGTGCATTTAGAAAAACTAAATGTCGTAACCGTATTGAGCTACTGTCTTGGGCACAACAAAATATACCTGACGAAATTCGCTAAATACGTATTTCGACTAAATATACAAAAACAGACACTTAAGTGTCTGTTTTTGTATGTGTTACACATTTATTTAATACCAATTCGCTTACTAAGTTAACTACTTTGAGGATTGGTATAACTGTATACTTTTGATAATCTTGGTTTAAAAATTACTTTGCTGGAATATTAATGCTCGATTCTTTCACTCTTTACTTTGCCAGCATAGCCATTATGGTTGTAATGACCTTACTTAACTTTTTAACATGGCGAACAAACAAACAAATTCCAGGCACACTGCTATACATTTTTTATCCTCTATTACTATTAGGTTCTGTTATTGGTTTTACTCTTGTTGGTGAGGCACATAATTTAGTTATTATTAGCGTAGCGAGTAGCATGATGTTTGCCGCATCGGTAGTTCATTGCCTTTCACTCAGTCAGTTTTTAAACTATCACGGTATAGGTTTTAAATTACTTTGCTCCGTTACTGCTTTTAGCGCTATAACGCTTGGTTATTACACCTTTTTTGACCCATCTTTGCGCGAAAGAATTATTGCATCCGATTTACAGCACATAGCAGAAGCTGGGTTTTTACTCTTTATATTTATTAAATATGCCCGCAAGCCCTATCCTAACGGCAGCATTGTATACATAACCATTTTAACGCTTGTTACTTTTAGCTTTATTGGCCGCTTGTTATTCATGGATAACATTGAACAAAAAAACCTTTTAACAAACGGCTGGTTTAGCGCTTTATTATTTTTAAATGGCGTGATTGCACCGATGTTTTACGCTTCGGGTATGGCGCTATTATGTAATGAGCGCAGAGAGCAGCACCTTAATAAATTAGCCGATAAAGCACAAAAAGATTTAGAGATACGCGGACTCTTTTTATCAACGATAAGCCACGAAATTCGTACTCCACTTAACGGTATTTTAGGCAGCGCTCAACTTGTTATGAACCAAACAAGTGATACACGCAATAAAGCTTACTGCGAGGCAATTATAAATTCTGCCGAATCACTTAACTTATTGGTAGATAAAGTCCTTGATTACGCGAGCTTAGATCAAAGTGATGAAGCGCTTTACGAAGAAGATGTAGAGTTTAAAACATGGCTTAATAATTTATGCTTATTACTAAGCCCACTCGCCGAGCAAAAACAGCTAAAGTTTGAACTAATATGTAATATTCCAGAGCAAGCCTGTTATTACTGTGACCAACAAAAGCTTAGGCAAATAATTATTAATTTAGTGGGTAATGCCATTAAGTTTACAGACCACGGAACCGTTAAGATTCAGGTTGATTTAGTCTTAGAAAAGCAACTTGAACATACCATAAAAATTAGCGTAAAAGATTCAGGACCAGGAATTGAAAATGATGAAATAGCTTATTTAACAGAACCTTATGTGCAAAGTAGTGCAGGGAAAGAGAAAGGCGGTACCGGCCTTGGCTTAGCTATTACCAGCCGCTTACTTGAAAAGCTGAGTAGCCGACTCGAAATAGCCAGCCAGCTTGGTACAGGCAGTGTATTTAGCTTTACCATCACGTTTGCTTTAGGCGAATTAAGCCTTGTAGAGCAGCGCCATCAAACTAAAGATTACTTAACAGGTCTTGATGTATTACTGGTTGAAGATTTAGATTTAAATCAAAAAATTGCTATAGAATTTATGGCCGACGATGAGCACAAAATTAAGCTCGCAAAAGATGGCAAAAGCGCGATAGAACTAATGCAAGCTCATCACTTTGATGTTGTTTTACTTGATATGAACCTACCTGACTTAACAGGCCAAGAAGTACTTAAACGTCTAAAACGCATTGATCATAAAAATCAACGAACCCCAGTGCTCGCGTTTACTGCAAGCCTTAGCCCTGACGAAGTAAAAGAGTATTTAGAACTAGGTATAAAAGACATTGTAGGCAAGCCTATTAAGCACGAAAAGCTTCGCCAAGCACTTAGCGACTCTCAATCTAATCAAACCGCTAGCATAGCCGTAGAATTAATTGATACCTTGTATGACAAAACAGCAGCCGAAACACTCACCAGCTCGTTTAGTGAAGATGAAGTATCTTCAATTTATAATGAATTTGTGCTTTCGGCGCGTAACAAGCTAATTCGCTGTCAAAAGCTCATTGATCAACAACCAGAGCAATGCATTAAGCTTTTACATCGCCAAGCAAGTACCGCGCTGCAGTTGGGTTTTAATCGCTATGGTATTGAGCTTAAAAAAATAGAGCGCCGCTTACTCGATAAAAAACCACACAACAACATGCTTGATGAAGCGTTAGATCTGTGGCAACGAAGCTTAGAGCAGTATTTAAAGTTTGTGCGTGGGCAGTTAGAGTGAAATTTAATATCAGTTAAAAACTATAATTAGCATCCACTAACTGCCCTAATGATAAGTTTGAAACGTCTTTATTTTTTAACAACCAGCTTTTAATCACCTCTATATCTTCTATTGAAGGTGAACCATAACGCTTGGAAGATGTTATAAACACCTCGAAATATTCCGCATCCCCCCTCCTCCAACCATAAGCTTTTGTGATGCAGCGAGTGCTAAAAAGTCATCAATAAAAACATCAAACTGTATTTTATTTTTTAATGCTAAATTACACTTAAGTGAAAAACCTAAAATAGAATACTCACCCACATATAATTTTTTACGAAGCCTTTTACTTTTTGGTTTTCTTTGTTTATTTATATGCTCCATAAGGTTCACTCTTCTATAATTTGAAATATTAATAATTTAATTTTTATCTCTTCCATATTTATCATCAAATCGCTCTATATCGCTTTCATCAAGTACAGCACCGGTTTGCACTTCAATGACTATTAATAGCTCTTTTTGATTATTAGCCAAGCTATGAATTTGCTTTGCGGCGATATAACACGATTGGTCATGCGTTAGCGTATGCGCTTGCTCGTTAATACATACGTCTGCAATACCTGAAACCACAACCCAATGTTCGGCTCGGTGCTGATGGCGCTGCGTCGAAAGCTTAGCACCGCTGTTAACAGTGATTTTTTTAACTTTAAAGCCAGCGCCTTCAACTAAAGTACGGTAATTTCCCCATGGGCGAAAAACGACTTGATGGTGGCTAAGTTTATCAGCCTGTGTTGTCGCAACTTGCTTAAGCAACAAAGGCAGTAAATCTAGCTCATTTTGATTTGCTATTAACGTGGCATCATGAGTATGAATAATCGCTAAATCACTTACTCCAAGCGTGGCAATTGTGTGCTCCGCTTCGTTTATTACTAAGTTGTTAGTACTTTTTTGAGCCATATAATTAGCATTTAAACTATTACCGTGTTCATCTTTTTTTGTAAGTGCATCAAGAGATGAAAAGCTGCCTACGTCACTCCATTGTAAGTCAACCGGCATAACAACTACGTTATTACTGCGCTCTAAAATAGCGTAATCTATTGAATCACTTGTGCAATGTTCAAGCGCACTGCTGCTTGGGCGGGTAAAGCCTAAATCTTTAGTAAACTGTGCCGCTGCAGCTACACTCTTTGCTATTTTTGGGGCAAACCGTTCGAGCTCTTTTAAGTATGCCGCTGGGGTAAATAAAAACATGCCGCTATTCCAGCTATAACCACCTTGGGTTAAATAACGTTTCGCTGTATCTAGGTTAGGCTTTTCTTTAAATTGAGCAACATCGTAACAACCCGTACCGGCAATAGCCGCGCCTTGTTTTATATAGCCATAGCCAGTATGTGGCTCTGTAGGCGTAATCGAAAACGTAACAAGCTTTCCTTGCTCGGCAAGTTTTACAGCTTCAGGGAGCTTAGTAGTTAATACATCAAAGTTTTCAATATGGTGATCGGCAGGCATCACTAATAACGGTCCGGTAATCCCATTTTGCAGTGCATAGTGGGCGGCTAATGCGATAGCAGGCGCGGTATTCTTACCTTTGGGTTCGAGTAATAATGCAGTAGAAGTTGAGCTTGCTGCTTGCTCTGCAGCAATAAATCGGTGCTGCTCATTACACACTAAAATAGCGTTATCGAACAAGTCATTAGAAACTCGCGCTAATGTACTTTGCAGTAAAGACTTATTTTCATTAAGCAGTGGTAAAAATTGTTTAGGCATTGCTTGGCGAGAAAGCGGCCACAAGCGAGAGCCTATGCCACCGGCTAAAATTACAGGAGTGATTAAAGTGTTCATAACGTAAATTAGCCGCCAACAAAAAATATCAGCGACTATTTTAACACTTTATTGGCTCTGTACTAAATTAACGTATTTATATTAATGAAAAAGAGTCAGCGTCTAAATAGGCAGGAAACGCCGCCTTAAACTCATCAAGTGGTGCTTTTTCAAGCGTTACAGTCACTAGCTGTTCAGTGTTATCTTTCGCTTTAGTTAATGCATCGCCTTTGAAGTCGTATACCGCTGTACCGCCATTATGTGCGATATTATTACCGTCTTCACCCACGCGATTAACGCCTACTACATAACATAGGTTTTCCATTGCACGCGCCATAAGTAACGTATCCCAAATATGGCGGCGCACAGCAGGCCAATTGGCTACGTTTATCATTACATCGTAGTCGTTATTATTGCGTTGAAATACCGGAAAACGCAGGTCGTAACATACCTGTGGTAACAATTTAAAGCCGTTGATTTCAAAAACTTTGCGCGCTTGCCCTGCTACAACGTAGTCACCCTCACTGCCTAGACGAAATAAATGGCGCTTATCGTAATAACTCACCTCTCCATCGGGCTTTACCCAATAAAACCGATTGGCTTTTTTATCACCTTGTGCAACAAGTACTGAACCCGCAATAACCGCATTATGTTTATGAGCCTGCGCCTTTAACCAAGTAAGTACTTTACCGTTTTCGGGTTCTGCACAATCTAAATTAATAGCAAAGCCAGTCGAAAATGTTTCTGGTAATAAAATTAAATCGGGCTGATTAGTAATTGCTTTAAGTTGTTTATCAAACATGGCTAAATTAGCGTCTTTATCAAGCCAGTGAAGCGAGCTTTGCAATGCTGTAATGGTTAAAGTTGACATAATATTTGCGCAGCCTCTATGAGAGTGTTGTCGTTTTTAGCAAAGCATAAACGAATGACTTTATCGGTTGGGGGCTTTTGATAAAACACACTTAACGGAATAGCCGCAACACCGGCTTGCTCAACTAACCAATGGCAAAATTCAACATCGTTTAAATCCGATACATCACTGTAATCTAACAATAAAAAGTAAGTGCCTTGGCTAGGTAGAATTTTAAAGCGACTATTACTTAAATGACTTGCTAATAAATCGCGTTTTTGCTGATAAAACCCACTTAGCTCATCTATATGCTCGCCTTGCTGCTCTAGCATATCGGCAAGCGCATGCTGTGCAGGCGTAAAACTTGAAAACGTAACATACTGATGAATTTTTCTAAATTCGACAGCTAAATCTGCAGGTGCAATGCAGTAACCCATTTTCCAGCCCGTGCTGTGAAACGTTTTGCCAAAACTCGATATAACAAAGCTTTTGGCAAATAATTCATCATCGCGTAATACACTTAAATGCGGCTGATCATCAAACGTAATATGCTCATATACCTCGTCGCTTATTACATATGATTTGTGAGTACCAACTAACTCTTTAAGCTCTTTTAAATCTTGCGCCTGCAATATTTTACCGCTCGGGTTATGCGGTGTATTAATAATAATTGCACGGGTGTTTTTAGTCATTGCTTGGCTCACTATCTGCCAATTAATTGTGTAATTTGGTGCACTCAAAGCAATATGTATTGCCTTACCCCCAGCAAGTTCAATTGCAGGTTGGTAAGAGTCATATGCAGGGTCAAACACTATCACTTCATCATTGGGCCGTACAATTGTTTGAATAGCCACAAACAATGCCTCTGTTGCGCCTGAGGTAACTGTAACCTGCTCCGCGGCATTTATATCAGCTGCATATTTGCGCTTTGCTAAATCAGCAATTTGTTGCTGTAATCGAGGTACGCCACTTGAAGGTGCATATTGATTAACGCCTTGCTGCACATAATAATTTAGCTGCGTTTTTAAAAGATCAGGAGCATCAAACTCAGGAAAGCCTTGAGAGAGATTAATTGCCGAAAACTCATTAGCCAACCCACTCATTTGGCTAAATATACTAACGCCTAAATTTGGTCATTTACTTTCAAACACGTGATGCCCTTAATGATGGTTTTGCGCTTAAAGCGATGCTATCACTGCTTTAAATAAAAGTGTAGCCGCCAAAAGGTAATTAGCTTTACGCTCATTAGTGAGGAATTTATGCAAAACAATGCCACAACGAGCAAGTTATTACATGCGGCAACAAAGAAGCACTTTTTAGTTTATTAATAAGCTAATTAAACTGAAAAAGGCGCTATTAGCTGTCTCTTGATCACAAGTCTGGCTCAAGAGATTTTGCTAAATCGTAGCCTTCCAGGATGGCTTGTAACTTAAGCCAT
>NZ_WTLB01000072.1 GCF_011378855.1 Pseudoalteromonas sp. Z1A8
ATCTAAAAAGTTAAAACAAAATCGCACTCATTATTGAGTGATTTTTTGTGTCTGGAGTTTAATGAATTTCTATAATTATAAAATTCACCGTTACTGCGCAAAATACTTTGCACAAGTAAGCAAAGGTCGTCGGTTCGCTTTTTACAAACTCAGGCTCCCAAAACTACTGAAATAAATAACTAAAAGTTAAAACAAAATCGCACTCTTTATCGAGTGATTTTTTGCGTCTGCAGTTTGGTAAAATACTTTATATTCTGCTTTATTTAATGACTTTCCTCTAAGACCCGTAACGTTTAATAAAATACTTATTTTTTAAAAAGAGTATTTTATGTTAAAACGGTTAAAAGATTTTAAGTAACAATACACATGACAGAACTTTATCACTGGTTTGATTTAATAGGCATTGCGGTGTTTGCTGTGTCGGGCACTTTGCTAGCGTACGAAAAAAAAATGGATGGCTTTGGGGTCGTAGTTTTAGCGACGGTAACTGCTATTGGTGGTGGTACAGTACGAGATCTAATTTTAGATGTTCCTGTGTTTTGGTTACACGACCAAAGTTATTTTTTTGCCATACTAGCTTCTGTATTTGTTACAACACGCCTTATAAATAAACAAAAGCCGATACCTCATTATATTTTACAAACAGCAGATGCGTTTGGTTTAGCTTTTTTTGCCGTAATGGGGGCGCAAAAAGCGCAACTTGCTGGCATGCCCGATATGACGGCGGTAATTATGGCTGTAATTACTGGCTGTTTTGGTGGGTTAATTCGAGATGTACTTGCACGCGAAATCCCTATGCTATTAAAAGGTGAGCTTTACGCTATTACATGTATAGCGGGTGGCACTGTTTATACGCTTGGCATTGGTTTTTCGTTAGCAACCGAAATGGCAATGATATTAGGTATGTTAATGACCTTATTACTTCGTTTGGCTGCTATAAAATGGCAAATCACATTACACGTTTTTAAATATCCTGACTAAACTGGTGTAATCACACTATTTACTAGGATAAGGAATGTCGTTAGCTCGCATATTTTCTCGTGCTCAAGTGGGTATAAATGCCCCTGAAGTTATTGTAGAAGTTCACCTAGGAAATGGTTTACCCGCTTTTCATATTGTAGGCCTTCCCGAAGCGTCCGTTAAAGAATCAAAAGACAGGGTGCGTAGCGCACTCGAAAACTCTCAATTTCGTTTTCCCGATCAACGAATAACTGTAAATTTAGCCCCTGCCGATTTGCCAAAAGATGGTGGACGGTTTGATTTAGCTATTGCGGTTGGGATTTTAGTCGCCTCAGGGCAAATAGTGTGTCCTGATATTCATAAGTACGAGTTTTATGGTGAGCTTGCTCTTAATGGTGAAGTGCGTGGTGTAAACGCCATTTTACCTTCGGTACTTGCTGCTAAAGAGCAAGATCGCTGCTGCTTTTTACCTCTTGCAAACGATAGCCTAGCAAGTTTAGTTAACGGTGTTAAACGCAAAGCCGTCAGTTCTATTCAAGAAGTGTGGGGAGACTTACTTAATCAACAGCCCTTACCCCTAAATATAGAGTATCCCGACTGCACGCAAGCTCCTGACTTTTTGCTCGATTTAAGCGATGTTAAAGGGCAACCCGGTGCAAAGCGCGTGCTTGAAATAGCTGCGGCTGGGGGGCATAATTTATTGTTTTTAGGCCCCCCAGGTACTGGTAAATCGATGCTTGCCCAGCGAATGGCAACTATAATGCCCACTATGTCGGACGATGAAGCTATCTCGACAGCTGCGCTTTACTCTATTATTGGACAATCCATAGATTTAACTAATTGGCGACAGCGGCCATTTCGTAATCCGCATCATACATGCTCAGCAGTCGCTTTAGTTGGTGGCTCTTCAAACCCGAAGCCTGGTGAAATTTCATTGGCGCATAACGGCGTTTTGTTTTTGGACGAATTACCGGAATTTGAGCGTAAGGTGCTTGATTCACTGCGTGAGCCAATGGAGACCGGCACGGTTACTATTTCACGTGCAGCAAGGCAAATGGAATTTCCAGCGCAGTTTCAGCTTATTACAGCATTAAACCCAAGCCCAACAGGGAGTCATACAGATAAGCGGGCAACTCCCGATCAAGTTATGCGCTATTTATCAAGAGTATCAGGGCCTTTTATTGACCGGATTGATTTGCAAATAGAACTACCTAGGTTAACGAGTGTTGAGCTACAAAGTACTCAGCCAGAGGAGAGCAGCGCTGAGGTTAGATCAAGAGTCGAAGCTGCTTATTACTTGCAGCTAAAACGCCAAGGTAAGGTTAATGCGAGGCTTAATAACAAAGAAATGAGTGTGCACTGTGTACTGGCGCCTGCAGAGTTGCAGTTTTTAGCCAGAGCGAGCGAAAAACTGTCGTTATCGCCACGCTCTTATCATAGGGTGATTAAAGTGGCGCGCACTATTAGTGACTTAAAAGGCGCTGAAAATATTAGTTTAAATGAGCTGAAAGAGGCACTTAACTACCGTGCGTTTGAGCGCCTTATTGCTCAATTAACTAAGTACTAAATAACCCAAGTTTAAGTTAAATAGAGAGCATATAGCCTTTACCGCGTACGGTGACAATGCGTTTTTGATCTTTTTCGTCATTTAATTTTTTACGTAAACGACCAATAAGCACATCAACAGTACGATCGTTTGGGCTCCAATCGGGCTGGCCTATTTCTTCTGATATTTTTTCACGGGATGTAGCTTTACCGGCATTACTAATTAAGCAAATAAGCACTTTATGCTCGGCTTCAGTTAAGCGCGATTCAACACCTGCAGCGGTAATTAGCGTGCGGTTATCGGGATGAAGCTTAAAGTCGGCATATTCTATAAACTCTTCGCTTTCATCGTCTTCTAGGTTAACGGCAACACGCTTATACAGCGCGCGCATGCGTAGCTCTAATTCAAGTAAATCGACTGGTTTACAAATGTAGTCGTCGGCACCTTGTGCAAGGCCTGCTATACGGTCGGCTTGAGAGTCGCGGCTCGATAATACAATAACGCCAATATCGGTCAGTGTATTTAATTCCTTTGCGAGCTGAAGTCCATCGCGCTTTGGCAAAACAATGTCAATTATGGCTAATGATATAGCACCGCGCAGGTTTACTCGTTGCCTAACAATGCTAAGTGCATCAGCGCCAGTTGGGTCTACCTCTATTGTAAATTCGGTATCTGCAAAGTGATTTTGGATGCGTTTAACGAGTAGTTCATCGTCTTCAACCAATAAAACATTAATAGCCATAGTACTTTATTTTGAATGCTTATAGCTCTGTATGGTAGCACCATTAGGTAAATGCTGAGAAGGGGGTTTACTAGTTTTAGTTAACTTAATATTTCAAAGGCGTACAAGAAGTTATGAGAGGATGAGATTAGCACCTTTAAACTAATTCAAAGGTGCTAAGTAATTAATACTACAATTAATAAATCTGTATTAAGTTGTTATTTAGAAGAAGCAGACTTAGTCATTTTTATACATAGAGTCCCACCATTGTGGTTCGTCTTTTAGTTTTTTATCAAAATACGCGAGCATGGTATTCCACCAGTCAAATCGTTTATCGCGTGCAAATATTTGATGATCGGCACCTTTGTATTCTATTAACTCTACGTCTTTATTTAGTAACTTAAGCGCAGTGTACATAGTTAAGCTTTCGCCAACAGGTACATTGGTATCGCTATCACCATGAAGAAGTAACAAAGGGGTTGTTACTTTGTCGGCATGAAACACAGGGCTGTGCTGGCTGTACAGCTCAGGGTTATTCCACGGAAAGCTATTTTTTGATGCTTCGCCAGAATATAAATAGCCCCACCAACCTTCACCCCAATACGAGGTAATGTTAGAAATACCCGCGTGGGCAATTGAGGCACTAAATATATCGGTTTTAGTTGCTAGTAGCATAGTCATAAATCCACCGTACGAAGCCCCTAAATTCCCGACTTTTTTACTATCAACATAGTCGTATTTATTTAAAAAAGCTTGAGTGCCTTCGATAATATCGTCTGCTGTATAGTCGCCCCAGGCATTAACATGCTGCGCTGAAAACTTTTGTCCAAACCCAGTTGCACCCGTAGGTTGTACTACATAAACAACGTAGCCGTTTTCTGCCCATAAATTAAATGGGTAGCGACCTGTAAAACCGCGAGTAACAGGTGATGTGCCACCGTAGTAATATACGAGCGCAGGGTACTTTTTAGTTTTATCTAAGTTGCTAGGAATGTACACACGACCCGTTATTTTAATACCGTTTTTATTTTTAAAATTAAATTCTTCTAATGTTGGCATATGCGTATTTGCATAGCTACTTGGTTTTGAATCCCATATTAAATCCGTTTTATTTTTACTTACGTTAAGGCGCTTTAGTTGTTGCGGCGCTAAAGCGTTAGTGCCACTTAATAAAATTTCGGTATTGCGATCGTGTGAATAGCTAAATTGTTCAACAATATCCAATCCTGTATTTAACTTTTTAAAGCGCTGTTTACTTAAATCAAATAGGTAAAGTGGTTGAGTGTCTTGTTCAGTTACTTTAATGAGCGCATCGCCGTTTTCTAAAACGTGCAGTTGGCCAATAGCTGGGGCAAACTGTTTGCTAAGTGCTTTAACGTTTTTACCGCCTTCGGTAAGTAGGTAGAGTTGCCCGTCGTAGTTATTAGCAAGCATTTCTTTTGGTAGTGCTCTGCCTGCGCCATTTTTAAAGTCAGGGCCTGCTACAACATAAATATCTTTATTTGCGTATTTAGCTTGGTTAAATGTTTTAAATTTACCGAGGGATGAAAGCTTGTTTGATTTTAAATCGAGTTCAACAAGTTCTGTTTCTGGGTGGGTTGATGCCTGCATTGCCATTACTGGGCGGCTCATTAATATTTTGCCACGGTTACTATTTGAATCTTCAAGGCTATAAGAAAGAGGACCTTGGCTGAGTGGTTTTGTTAACCCACTTTTAGTATCAAGCATATAAATTTGGCTAGTGGTACGCGCATATGACCAGCGATCTTGTAAGCCCTTATAGCGCTTGGTTAAGCTGTTAGTGCTCTCAGGTGATTTAGACCAGCTAAACAAAAGACTGGTGTCGTTATAAAAGGTAAAGCTATTGGCTCTTTCTAAATCGTTTGCTAATGTTTTTATTGATAAGTTTTTACGGCTAAGTTGTTTAAGCTCACCATTTAATAAATACACTAAATATTGGTTATCTGGACTCCAAATAATGTTACTTGGTTGGCCTGCTTCGAAGCGATAAAGCGTTTGATTATCTGAATCTTTAAGTACAGTAACTGTATTTGCTTGGTTTTGTGTTTTATCGCTATAAGTACGAGTAGTAGTAACGTACTGCTTGGCATTAGGTGCGAGTGATAATTGGCTAATTGTAGGGGCATCAAACAATTGTTTTGCAGATAAGCGTTTTGTTTGTGAGGCGCTAAGCGTAATTTTATCAACGTCATTTTTAGGTGCAAAATCAAGTGTTACGTCATGCCAATTAGCTACTTGCTGAGTTACTATTAAAACTGAGTGAGTGCTGTTACTTAAAGCTAACTTATAGCTATTTTTATCGCCTGTTTGTAGTTCGCCATTAATAAATAACTGACCTTGCTCAATCCCTTTTAAGGTAAGCGTACCTTGAGTGAAGCGGGTTGTTTCGATATTAAATTTTAGTGCCTGTAACCCACCTAAAGTGAGCGCATTGATTTTATTAAACGGCTGCCAGTTTTGTTTTTTCCCAAATACAGAAAAACTATCTGAGTCTGCTTGTAGCTGCGGCAATAGGTTATTAATAATGGCATTGCCATGAGGTGTTTGAAAAGGCTTTAACTGCATATCTTCGGCAAGTGGGCCGATAAACTGAATTTTTGATTTATCCAATGGTGCAGCTATTGCAGCAAAGCTCAAGCTGCTAAGCGTCAAAAGAGTCGCTGCATGCTTAAATAGCTTATTTTGATGACACCATGGTGCGCTAAATTTCATTATTATGCCTATTATTATTGGAAGTTTGGCCAAATATAGCATGTATTGATACCATGCTCACATATCCAATATAGAGGAGAGAAAGTGACTTTACTGATAGTTTATATGGTAGTGGCGATTGTTATTTCGTTTTTATGTTCTGTGATGGAGGCTGTGTTATTAAGTATCTCTCCTAGTTATGTTGCATCACTTAGAAAAGATCATCCTGAGCTTGCTAAACAGCTCGAAAAGCTTAAAAACAATATAGATCAGCCTTTAGCTGCTATTTTAACTTTAAATACGGTTGCCCATACTGCGGGTGCTGCAGGGGTTGGCGCACAAGCGGCTGTCGTATTTTCCGATGCGGCTGTGGGTATAGCATCAGCCATTATGACATTTCTCGTTTTAATCCTTTCTGAAATTATCCCTAAAACATTGGGTGCTAATTATTGGCGAGCTTTAACGCCAAGTGTTACCTACGCTTTACGATTTTTAGTTATATCATTGAAGCCCTTTGTATGGTTTGCGCAAAAGCTAACAAATTTAATGGGTCCAAAGCACGATGAGGCTTACTATATTCGCCAAGAAATAGAAGCAATGGCTGCTATAGGAACAGAGTCAGGTGCATTACATCAGGATGAGTCTGATATTATTCGTAATCTTTTGCATTTTAGACATGCAAAATTATGCGACTTAATGACGCCTCGAACGGTTATTTTTAAAATCCACAAAGACTTAACGGTTAATCAGTATTTAAACGAGCATGGGTCGTCATCGTTTTCTCGTGTGCTGGTTTTTGATAAAGATGCAGATGATATTATAGGTTTTGTGCATAAAAACGATATTATGCTGGCGTTTCATCGATTAGGTACAGATTATAAAATTAGTAAATTGATCAAGTCCATTTATACGGTGCCGGACTCTCAAAATGTATCATCGTTACTGCAAACTCTTTTAACAAAGCGCACGCATATATGCTTAGTTGTTGATGAGTACGGTGACGTGCAAGGTATTGTAACGCTAGAGGATATGATTGAGGCCTTGATGGGGCTAGAGATTGTTGATGAGCGAGACCAATCTACTAATATGCGTGCGGTAGCTAAGCAGCGTTGGCACAAACGTTTAGCAAGCAGTGCGCATATAGTCAGTGAAGAAGATAAACACACTCGGAGTGAAAACTAGTTAATTAGCCCCGAGTAAATATTAATATCTTTTTAAGCTGTGCTTCTATCAGTTTTAGCCCAATCTTTAGCCCAAGATATAAACTCGCTTTGTGGTTTAGGGTAGCTAAATAAGAAACCTTGTATAGCTAAGTTTCTTTTATAGTGCCTTAAATAAGCAAGTTCTTCTGGACGCTCAACCCCTTCTGCAACTAAATCTAAATGATCTTTACTTGTAATATTAAATAACGAACTTACGACTACTTGAGAAAATAAATCTGTTTCTATATGGCTGATAAGTGAGCGGTCTATTTTAACCTCAGTAAATGGAAGATTGCGAAGTTGATTTATATTAGTAAAACCAACCCCAAAGTCATCTAGCGATACGCCAAAGCCGTGCATTCTTAATCTATTTAGCGTTTCTAATTGCGTGAGGCTAGAAAGTGCATGCTGCTCTGTTATTTCTATAATTATATTGCTAGGGGGAAGCTGATTTAGCTCTAAAATGAGTAGTAATTTATTCGGGCAGTTTAAGTCATCAAGTTGGGTTGGTGATAGATTAAATGCCATTTTAAAGTCGTGGCCCAACTGAGCTTTTATATTTATAAATTCGCTGGTGGCTTTTTCAAAAAGAGAAAATGTAATTTGATCAATTAAATTGTGTTGCTCGGCAACGCTTATAAAACGGTTAGGTAAAATAACGTTGCCGTTTTTACTCGATACAATACGGGCTAATACTTCAACGCTTTCGATTCTATTGCTGTCAGCATTTATTTTTGGTTGGTAAAAAGGGGTTATTTCATCATTTTTTAATGTATCAATAAGCTCATCTTTTGAAATGGCTGACTCTTTTAATAAAGTGTGGCTGTTTAATTGCGCCACTTTAATAAGTAACCTACTAACCTGAGATAGTTGCACTGGCTTTGAAATATTACCAATGAGGTGAGCGTTATGTTGGTTGGCGAGATTGGCAGCTAAGCTAATAACTTTATGATCCATTTCGGAAACAATAATAATACCGCCTTGATAATTTAATCCTCCTAAGTGGCGGATTAATTCCATGCCATCCATTTCAGGCATATTGAGATCGGTAAAAATAGCATCAAAATAGTTGATATCTTTTTTTACTTTATCAAGCGCTTCTTTTGCACTTAAGCACGTAGTTATAGTGTCAGACATACCTAATTCGTTAAGTATAGCTTCCATAACGATCAAAATAGCTTTTGAGCCGTCAACAACTAAAATATTAGACACTATTTTCTTCACAGTTATCTCTTTCAATGCGAATTTATCATTACTGTAAAAGTAGTAGTGGGATTCAATTTTGTCAGTACTTTTAATTTATATTTTTTTAAGTTTGAAATAGATTTTTATTGTGTTGCTCGTGTTTTATAAGTGAGCAGGTATACTAGCGCCATTGTTTTAAACGGTCTTAATTATGATAAGAATAGATCTTACCCTAGCCGAGCAACCATTTTCGCTTATGGTGTCTGGGCAAAAAATTGTGCAAGTGTTTCATGGACAACAAGCCATTACCTTTGATAACCCTCGTGAAAACTATTATCAGTTTACTCACGACAACAAAGTAATTGGTATTGATACTGGAGCGGCGGAAGAGCAAAGTATTTCGCTTTTTGTAGATGAGCAATTTGCAACACAGCTTGCGCTACCAGCACCTACAAATGGGTCACCTAAAAAAGGCTTTTTAGGTCTGGCTGCATTAGGCTTTAAGCTTTTTAAAAGTGCTAAGGTCATTAAAGTAGTGCTTGCAGGGGCTTCTGTTGCAGGCTATGCGTGGTTATTTAGTATTGAATTTGCACTAATGCTAATTGGTTGCTTAGTCGTACATGAGTACGGCCATGTGCGAGCAATGAAATACTTTGGCATAAAAACCAAAGGTATTTACTTAATCCCATTTGTAGGTGGGCTCGCTGTAAGTGACGATAAAATAACGACTCGCTGGCAAGATGTCGTTATATCATTAATGGGACCCGCGTTTGGTTTAATAACCTCGGTGTTGGGTGTCGTTTTGTATTACGCCACTGAAATGGAAATATTTGCAGGTGTTGCAGTTCTTAGTGCGTTATTAAATTTATTTAACTTGTTACCTATTTTACCGCTTGATGGCGGGCATGTATTAAAAAGTATTAGCTTTTCAATGCGTTCATGGATTGGCTTAAGCGTATGCTTGTTAGGCGTGCTATTTGGCTTATGGCTTAGCTATACGTTTGGTTTAATGTTGCTGGTATTCTTTTTGTTTGTAGGTGCGCTGGAAATTGTATTTGAATGGCGAGGCCGTCATTACTCACATTTAATGCCGCTAGATAAATATGGCCAAGGCTTCTCAGCGGTTATGTATGCCGTTGTAGTCGCTGGGCATGTAGCTGTAATGATGCACTTTGCCGATTCAGAAAATCCAATTTTAAGTCTTCCGATGACAATTTTATCGAGCTAGGTTTTATCGTTCTAGGTAAAAGCGGGCTGTAATATTTGTTACAGCCCGTTAAAAATTAATAAAAGCTCAATATCAGCGATATAAAAACCTCATAATATCTTTTGCTTTTAAGCCTGCTATAGCAAGGACTGGTAATGCCCAAAAAGGTTGAATTACATTAGTCCACGCATCACCCCATGCAACGGCCATTGCAAAGCCCGCAAATAAAGTGTGCTCTGTACTAATAATACCAATGCTGGACTCTGAAAAGTGATCATCGGTTGCGATAGTTAAAAGGATTGAACCGGCTAATCCGCCATGCCATACAACAAAACCTGAGTAAGCGCTGGCTACTAATAATCGATAATCTACACGAGTATGTTTAGCAATTGCTTTGGCAAAAAGAGCACCAATAACTAAGCCAAATCCCCAATTTATCCAGCTCGCTAAAAGTGAAATAAGCGTTACCAATATAATTGCTTTAGGTGCTGTATTTGCGAGTGTTGCTAGTTTTTCTAATAACTTACTTATAGGTGGCGTACTTGCCAACATGTAGCCTGTAATTAACACTAGTAGCATTTGCATAGCAAAACTTAATAAGTTCCAAAATCCACCTCCCCACGCTTGTAATACTTCAATGTTGGTTGCGGTTGTAAATAAGCTCGCACTAATAAGAGTAATTATTGTAAGTAAAATTACAAATATAAAAGGGTCGGGAAGATAGCGCTCTACAATTTTAGTAAAAGGGCGGGCTATTTTATTAAGCATAAGCACAACTGTTTTGGTTATTATTTTAACGCTAATTAATCATGAAAAATCACCATTGGCAAACAGCATTTAGTCTTATATTTGTGGTTAAAAGCTTAAACATTGCTTAAAAGCATCGCTTACAGTAACGTACTGTTTATAGATAATTTACTAACGAAGACTTTGTATTATGCCGGTGATATTTAAAAGGCTAGCGTTACTTGTTCGCGCTCATATAGATCAGTTGAGTTGGCAAGCAGTGGCATTAGCTATTTTGACTCATATGCTATTAACATGGAGCTTACTATTTATAGCGAATGAGAAAGCGTTAACCTCGCTTACTACCTTTTTTTACTATTACACAGTAACAACATCAACAGTGGGATATGGTGACTTTAGTCCAACTACTGATCTTGGTCGTTGGGTGGTAGCATTAATACAAATTCCATTTGGTTTAGCTTTATTTGGTGTTTTGCTAGGAAAAGCAGGACAAACTGTTACTTACTTAATTAGGCGCGCTATGACTGGTGATAAAAACTTTGCCCACAGTAACCACCATATTATTATTTTTGGTTGGCACGACACTCGTACAAAAAAGATGATTGATTACATTTTGGCAGATACGAAACGTACTGACCGTCGTATTTTACTCGCGGTAACAGAGCAAATGGATCATCCTTTTTTAGCTAACGAAAGCGTTGATTTTGCACGTTTAACGAGTTTTACAAATTTAGCTGAACTAGAGCGGGTAGCTATTCGTAGTGCTGATAAGGTGATTATTGATGGTCAAGATGACGACCAGACATTTACGACAGCCCTGCGCATAAGTCGCTTAGTAAAAGATGATTGTCATATAAGTGCTCACTTTTTAGATGAAACTAAAGTTGAGATGATGTTAGAGCATTGCCAAAATGTAGAATGTAGTAGTGCAAAATCAGCTGAGATATTAGTACGCTCAATGCAAGATCCAGGTTCGAGCCGTGTGCAAGAGGAGCTGCTATCTACTTTGCACGGCGATACACAATTTAGCTTGAAAGTACCAAGTGGCTGCAAAGATATGGAGTTTGGTACTTTGTTTCATCATTTTAAGCTTGAGCATGATGCAATACTGTTAGGTGTTGCCCATAATTTAAGTGCGCAAAATATGGATTTAAACCCACCATTAGATTACAAAGTAAGTGAAGGCGATATTTTGCACTATATATCGGTAGATCGAGTATTAAGTAGTGAAGTAGACTGGTCGAGCCTAGAAAAATAATGAATGAAGTTGTATTTTTAATTGTTGTTTTAAGTGCTTACATATTACCTGTCGTTATTGTACTCAACAGTAAGCGTACACAGGGTCATGAAAAGAATGGCTGGCTAATGGGAATCATTATATTTTCTTGGTTAGGTTTAATGATGTACTTTACCATTGTGCCCAAGCATAGGCACAAAAAGAAAAAGGCTAAATAGAGTAGTTAGCCTTTATAGCCGTTTTAGTTGGAATAATTACTCTTCCAACTGTTTGAGTTTATGCTCAATTAGAGGGTCGTCAGGTAGAAGTTGCTGGGCGACTTCTAATAGCTGAATAGCATCATTAGGGTGCTCATCTTGGTGCTTAAGTGCCACATCTATTAATGGCTGAATATCAATTTTTGCTTGATGTTCTTGTACATACACTTCTTTTTCATCAGCTAAAATTTTATGCGCTGTACTCAATAATGCTAAACGATGGGGGGAGTCTGCATTAGCCGTATTGAGACTTTGATAATAATCTTCTTTTAAGCGTAAGGTTTTGGTTTGCAGGCGAAACTGTGCAATATCGATTTGCTGATGTTGAATGAAATCAACGGCTACTTGCTTATAAAACCCAAACTTATTCAAATATGTAGCGTGTGTGCCATGTCCCATACCAAATACTCGCAAGTGAGTTAACTGCTTATAGCGCTTGGCGTGCATTCGGTCTATACGATTAGTAGGATCGTAAATAATATAGCCTTGGGCATCTCCTAAATCTAGATCGTGATAATCTTGTTGCCAGTCAAACTGCTGAGCTATATCGGTACTAGAGCGGTCATCCCAGGGTACTAATTCTTTATTTTTAGTACTTACCGGGTGAAAGAACAGTACTTGGTTTAGCTTTAATAGTTTAGCAAAAGCGCCAACAGCAAATCCGCCACGGCTTAAGCCATAGCCTAATCGACAATTAAACGGCGTAAGTAATGTTGATAATTGCTCGAGAAAAAAGATTAAATTACGATTACGAAACCAATTACTTTTACCTAAATGCTGAAAAGCGATTACGTTTACGTTTTGTTTTTGAGCCAAGTGATAACCCCAAGGTGCAAAATCAGGATTGAGATCTTGTTCTTGCACATTAGTACCAGCAGGAGAAAAAGTAAAAAGCAGGGGCTTATTAACGTCAACAAATTCATACTTAACAAATACATCGCCGAGTAAGTCACTACCCGACATAGGCAGTTGGGTTTGTTGTTCATCTCGCGGGAGAGTTAACCATTCATCTAACCAATACAGTAATTTCATTAATCCTCCAGCTATAAGTCGGCGCGGATCATATCAAACTCAGTGAAATTAGGTCAAACAGAAGGGAATAGTTGCTACTGCGCCATTTTAATTATTTCATCCCAATCATTTTTAGTGACGGGCATAATTGATAATCGCCCACCTTTTTTAAGTGCGATTTCAGTAATATTATTATTCGCTTTAATATCCTTAAGGCTAACCAGTTTGTTTAAGTGGCTTTGATAAGTTACCTCAACAACAACCCAGCGTGGTTTGTCGCTGGTGGCTTTGGCATCGTAATAATCACTGCTTAAATCAAACTGTGTAGGGTCTGGGTAGAATGGCACTGCATTAAGCGATAACCATATGAATATAAACATTAAAAACTTAAAAATACAGAAGAAGCAGTCAGAAAAAATTA
>NZ_WTLB01000073.1 GCF_011378855.1 Pseudoalteromonas sp. Z1A8
AAACCCCTCATGAATTATTTACGGGGCAATCAGAAGTTCTGGTGGCTGCATAATGATTGCACTTAATACTTGAATTCAAGATATTCAAAATGACGATGTTGATAAGCATATCAATTATGCATTAAAAGCAGTCGGTACAGTTTGCCAAGCAGATCGAAGTTATCTTTTTAAATTCGCCGACGATGGTAAAACCATGAATAATACTCACGAATGGGTCAATAATGGTATACAAGCATTTAAAGAGGACTTACAGGATCTTCCAAAAAACACTCTCCCTTATTTTTTTAGTTCAATGGTTCGCACTCACTTATTCAGAGTTAATAATGTAGCGACGTTACCTATTCAGGCAATAAGTGAAAAAACAATTTTTCAACAGCAAAAAATAAAATCGGTACTTTGTATTGGTTTACGTTATGACAAAAAACTTGTTGGTTTTATTGGCTGTGATTGTGTTGTTCAAAAACGCAGTTGGACTGATTTAGACCTTATTCGCTTAAGGTTAGTAGGTGAGATGCTTGCTAATGCTTTCAAAAATTTAAATTATAAAAAAGAGCTGCAAAAAGCCCAGCAGCAACTCATTAATGCAAACCATAAACTCAATAAACAAGTCAATACGGATGGTCTTACAAACATTGCTAATAGACGCTGTTTTGATCAAACTTTAAAATGCGAAATTAAGCGCTGCGTCCGTAATAAAGAGCCTATTAGCTTAATAATGTGTGATATTGATTTTTTTAAGCGTTATAACGACAACTACGGGCATCAGCTAGGCGATGAAGTACTAAAACGAGTAGCCAAAGCGCTGCACGATCTGTGTAAACGAGAAGGTGATTTAGCAGCTCGTTTCGGTGGTGAAGAATTTGCGATAATTTTACCTGTAATCGATACAGATCATTGTCAAAGATTTGCGGCTCTGATTCAGGAAAAAATTGCAGAACTCGCAATTGAACATAACTTTTCAAGTGCCAGTAAATACCTTACTTTGAGCATTGGATTTTATAGCTTTATACCCAGTCAAAAAACAACACCTAAAGAAGTAATAACTAACGCCGACATAGCCCTCTATAACGCAAAAGAAACAGGCAGGAATAAAATAGCCCGGTTTGAGAAAGCCAACTAAGTCGGTGCGCTGCAGTGAGTTTTAGTGGTTAAAAGTCTGCTGTAGTGATAATCTATACACGCTGAAATTATAAACAATACAACCACTCAGCGTTTAATTATTATAAGGAATGTTTAAATGGATCCAGTCACACAAATTCTCGACATGATTTTTACTGTTGAGGCTTTTTTACTTGTTTTTGTTATCGTGCTTTTAAAAAGTAGCGTTAAATTTGTACCACAAAACCGCGCCTGGTTAATCGAACGGTTTGGTAAATACCAATCTACTAAAGAAGCCGGCCTTAACTTTATTATTCCATTTATTGATAGGATCTCGGCTGATCGTAGCTTAAAAGAACAAGCTCAAGATGTACCGTCGCAATCAGCTATCACTAAAGATAACATCTCACTTATAGTTGATGGCGTACTGTACTTTAGAGTACTAGACCCGTACAAAGCAACCTATGGCGTTGACGACTATACGTTTGCAGTTGTACAACTTTCGCAAACAACAATGCGTTCAGAACTCGGTAAAATGGAGCTTGATAAAACATTTGAAGAGCGTGATTTACTTAACACCAACATTGTTGCTGCTATAAATCAGGCATCTGAGCCTTGGGGTATTCAAGTACTTCGTTACGAAATTAAAGATATTGTGCCACCTAACTCTATTATGGAAGCGATGGAAGCGCAAATGAAAGCTGAGCGTGTTAAACGTGCTCAAATTTTAGAATCAGAAGGTGACCGCCAAGCAAATATCAACGTTGCTGAGGGTAAAAAGCAAGCACAAGTACTTGCTGCAGAAGCCGATAAAGCCGAGCAAATTTTACGCGCTGAGGGTGAAGCAACTGCAATTACAACTGTTGCTGAAGCACAAGCTAATGCACTTATTAAAATAGGTGAAGCTGCAGATACAGAGCAAGGCCAAAAAGCAATTCAGTTAGACTTAGCAACTAAAGCAATTGCAGCTAAAGAAGCTATTGCTCGTGAATCATCAATTGTATTACTGCCAGACAACGCGACAGATGCAAGCTCAATGGTTGCGCAAGGTATGGCAATTATTAATAGTTTAAATAAAAAGAATTTGGGTTAATAACTAAATAAAGAGGTTTGTATGGATTTTATTACGCAAAATTTACCGCAAACACTTATGGTACTTGGTATTGTTGCTTTAATAATAGAAGTAGCTGTACTTGGCCTTTCTACATTTATTTTGTTGTTTTTTGGATTATCGTTATTCCTCACAGGATTATTAATGAGTTTTGGTATTTTACCCGACTCATTAACCACCGCCCTTTGGAGTAATGCAATTGTAACAGCAGGTTTGGCCGTTGTACTTTGGAAACCATTAAAACAAATGCAAAATCGCGTAGATAAAAAGCAAGTAAATAGTGATTTTGCTGAACTTACTTTTGTACTTACTAGCGATGTAACAGAACAAGGTTTAACTACACATCAATATTCAGGTATTAGCTGGAAGCTTAAAAGTGAGCAACCAATTAGCGCCGGTACTGAGGTTTTAGTAACCAAAAAAGAAGTGGGTGTTATGTGGGTTACGCCTAAAAGCTAATCATCACTTTAAAAACAAACACTGTAAATTGTAAGTTACAGTAAAACGGGCGGTTCAAACTGCCCGTTTTTTATGCCTGATATTTTAAATACAGCGCCTTGTTCGCTAACAGTATTATTAATCGCTTCATCAAATGCCGATGTCACAAGTAACCATTCAGCATTTTCACCTCCAAATGCGGTGCATGTCGGTTTTATTGCACAAAGCTTTATTGTTTTAATTAGCTCACCGCCTGGAGATAAGCATATAACACACCCCATTCCCCACACAGCTAGCCACAAATTACCTAATTGGTCGGTTACGCAGCCATCGGGATCAACATCAGTATTATTAAATTGATAAAAAACACGTGGCTCAGAGCAAGGTTCGCCAGTTTGCTCATCCAAATCTAATACATAAATACAACTCGTTAAAGAGTCGCAGTAATAGCCACGTAAACGTGCCTTATCAAAACACAATCCATTTGGAATACTCAAGTCACTTACAACGGCTTTAAGCTGGCGTTTATAATAACGGTATATTTTACCATCACCTTTTTTAGCATTTACATCCATTGTACTAAACCAAAAACCACCCCATGGATCGGCGCGGCCATCGTTTGAACGCCTGTTTAACAGTGTATTTTCAATATTGAGGATAAGATGGCGAGTGTTTGAATTAATATGATATTTATATAAACCAGTACTTGTACAGAGTAACAAGTGCTGCTCATCAATCCACGCTATTGCACTGAGCGTATCAGGCATATTAACTATTTTTAGTTGGCTTTCGTTGTGTGTCTTTTTACTTAAAAGTAGTTTTTTATTTATGTCGACCCAAAAAAAAGTATTCAGCATAGGGTGCCAAAGAGGACTTTCTGCAAGCTGATTCTGTGTGCTTTCAAAAATGGTTACGCTAGGATCAAACATAAATAATTATTCTTTATTATTAACAAAGCCTTGTAACCCAAACCTTACCAGAAAACTGTTGATATCGCGATGTGTACCTGGCTTTAATTTATCAACATGCCCTAGTGACTGCTAAATCAATATTATTGCACCACCGGCTAATTTTAAAGTTCGCCGTACCACTAAAAAGTTTGAAATACTCAATAGTGGTTACAACATGGGAATTGATGCTGCTAAAGCCTTTTTAGCTAAATAGTGGTATTCTTTACTCTAATAATTGCGGTGCTTTACCCGCAATAACTGCCGTTAGTAAACCCGCTAACATGCCCCCCACAGCGGTGCATATTGCACCGCCTAAAATACCATAAACACCTATAAAGCATATCAGTGCTAAACCAAATAACGGCGCACTTAAAAGTATTTTGGTTGGTATTGCGAGTGTGTTCTTTCGTATGTTGATCATCATTAATAATAAACTCACCATCGCAATTATAATTAGTAGCTCGTTCATATGGGTTGTACCTCAACTTGTAATTTTTGTGTGTTTTTTATTTTTAAGGCAACAAATAGACACGCAACACCCACCACCATAAAGCTTATATCTACTACCGCAACAAGCGAACTATTAAAGTTAACAACATTGCTCACTCCAAATATAATGTTAAGCGGCAGCACTACAGCAAGCGAAGCGCCGCATAATAAAAGAGTCAGCTTAAAATAGTTTTTATAATCCATAGGCAATGCACTTAAAAGTAACCATCCCAACCAGGTATAAAAAAATACAGGACCAAAAAAGCTATTTTGCGCCACACCAACAACGGTGTAATTAAGTACAACTTGCAAAGGAAATAACACAAAGCTTGCTAATACCAAGCCTCCACAACTGCCAATAATAAAACGATTCCAGCGTGTATATGCCTGCATGCTAAGCGATGGGCTACTGCCACGCGTACGCTTTGTGAGCCACATCATCATGCCCGAAATAGGTAAAAGCGCAGTACATAAGCCAAGTAATACCCAAAGCAGTTTTACAAACACTCCTGCAAAGTTCCCAAAGTGCAGCGGAAACATCAACTCAATTACTTTTATCGAAACACCTGAAATATCACCAAAACTACTCATCGACTGCACAAACTCACCATTACCCTGATAATGCAGTAACTGAGAAACAACAGCCTCGCCACCTAACAAACGCAAATATACCTGCGCATTCGCATCGTTATGCGCCATTATAGTTACATCTCTAATTATTGCTTCAGGGTAACGGCTATGAGCATGCTCTAAAATAGTGTCTATTTTTGTAGGTTGCTTAATGTGGCTAACTACAGGCTCAGGAATGGCGGTAAACGTTTCTATTAACTTATCTTGATCGCCACCAAAGCTCACAAACGCTGCTGCTGGTAGTAAAATAATGGTCGCGAGCCCTAAAAATGATCCTGTAAAACCAATCACAATGTTAAATACGCTGCCCCAAATACCTATAACCTTATGAGCATCGCTTACTGCAATATCTAACCCTTTATCTCGCCTAAACGTAAAGAGCTCTTTTATCAATTTGCGATGAATAAACAAGCCTGTCACTGCACTTACTAAAAGCGTTAAACCTAAAAACCCAGTGAGTATTAACCCAATTGGTCGTCCTAAATGCAAATCTGCATGAAACTCACCTATATAGGTTGGCGCATCCGTTTTTTTATTGGCGTAAAACTCTTTACTAGGTCCATAATAGGTATTTTCCAGTGCCAATGTATTAGGATGAAATTGAAATACTCTGGCCACCTCTTGGTCGTAATTTTCATCGCCATGGTGAGATTCAAATACCAACGTTAATAAATGAAAGTTATGCCCGCTTGGTAAAAACACATGAATGTTTTCGCCAAATTCACTAGGTACTTGTTTATGGTATTCATTTACTAGTCGATTAATTTGCGCGCTGGCAACGTGTTGGCTAGATTGTAGTTCTGGATTTGCCCATATTTTTAACTCAGGTCGCGACAGCACCGCTAATGCCCCACTAAATGCGACGATAAATAGCAGCACAGCAGTAATAATTCCTACCCAGCTATGTAATAAAAATAGCTTCTTTAAAGTAATCGACTTCATCCCTGCCCCTGCGTTAACGCCCAAAAACTCAATAAACCATGTGATACACACAATGCAATCATCACTACAAAAGGTTGCCATACTTTTTGCGCCAAATACGCATAAATAAACAACGCAGTCCAAATAACAGGAAAAAGTAAAATAGGCAGTAATATTTGTTCATTCATTTTAAACGGTAAATAGGTTGTCATACCCGGAATCATTATTACCGCAGTAACTAGCGCTAATACACACGCAATTAAGTGCCTTCGGCGTGTAGCTGTAAACGTTTTTTTATTATTCATTATTCGCTCATTAAATTTGTCCAAACATATACAAAACAGCACATGCAAATGATAACAATTGCCATTATATTGTGCATTTAATGCTTAATGCAATTTATTAAACAAATTAAGTCTAAAAACACTGTTGGTTTGCCTTAAGAGCTTTTATGCTACGCCTCGCAATTTAGGTACGCAGTAATGCGTCATTTCAGTTAAGTCGAGTTTGGTTTTTAATTTTTCAGGAAGCAGTAAACCGTGGATATAATTAACGCGATTATTTTAGGTATTATTGAAGGTATAACAGAATTTTTACCCATATCATCAACTGGGCACTTAATTGTAGCGTCAAAGTGGTTAGGCATTGAATCAACAGACGCTAACCTCGCCTTCGAAGTAATTATCCAACTTGCCGCCATTTTAGCGGTACTAGCCAACTATAAAGACAAGTTCAGCCCTAAACATTTTAATTTATGGGTTAAAGTTGCCATTGCATTTATTCCCTTGGGTATTATTGGCTTTATATTTAGCGATGTAATAAAAACACTGTTTAGCGTACCAATAGTAGGTGTTATGTTTATTGTAGGCGGTGTGATTTTTTTACTATTAGAGCGCAGTTATAAAGAGGCTCACTGCACAACTACCGATGTAACCCAAGTTACTTATAAACAAGCTCTTTGGATTGGCGTAGCACAAGTATTTGCGTTAATTCCAGGGACTAGTCGTGCTGGGAGCTCTATTGTTGGTGCCATGTTATGTGGCTTAAATCGAAAAGCCAGCGCTGAATTTTCATTTTTACTTGGTTTACCTGTACTTGCAGCAGCCTCAGGGTACGACTTACTTAAACATTACCAACTGTTTAGCTTAGATGACCTAACTGCCCTTGCTGTGGGTTTTATTACCTCTTTTGTTGTTGCCTATTTTACTATTAAACTGTTTATTCGATTTTTAGAAAACTTCACTTTTGTAAGTTTTGGTATTTATCGTATTGTATTTGGTGTTATTTTATTAACCCTAGCTTACATTTAAAATTCGAGGAAAATCATGAGCGAAAAAATAAACGAAGAAGCACTCCACGCACTTAAAATAGCCTTTACGTATATGCCTAAAGCTATTGAAGTTACAAAGTACGAATATGGTGAACGCTACCAAACAGTGCTTGATCACATAGAAGCTGTACGCGAAACATTGCTTATTAACGATGTAGATCCAGAAGAAGTGGGCGGCGATATCAACCCGCAATATACCCCAAATTCAACGTATTAAAAGTATACCGCTGAGTATTACATGCTCGGCGGTATATACTACTTATTAATAAACCACCAACTTAGTTCATAAAAACATATGGTTATAAATTTAAATACATATCAATTTTAGTTATTACTTATTAAAACTGCTAAACTGAATTTTAAACTAATAACAACGCCTTAACTGGCTTATATATTATATATATTGAACAAAAGCTTACGGGGTGTTTTCTTTTGAATTTTTTACGACGTTTTCACGATATAGTTTCGAATCAATCGCTTGATTTTGAAAGTAAAATTAATAAGCTCTTAGTGTTTGGGTTAGAAGTGTTTGACCTAGAGCTAGGTATTATTAGTAAAGTTGATGAAAACAGCTATACCGTTTTACATGCCATAACCCCCGACAACTCACTTTTGCCCGGTACCGTGTTTGAATTACAAGGCACCTATTGCGTACATACGCTCGCTGCAGGCTCTGCACTTGCCTTTCATAAAGCATCTCAAAGCGCAATTGCAAACCACCCCTGTTATATCAATTTTCAGTTAGAGTCTTATATTGGTGCGCCAATAAAAATTGGCGAAAAAATATTTGGTACCGTTAACTTTTCATCTGCAAAAGACTCCCTCGCTTTTAATGATGACGCATACGACTACATAGAACTTCTTGCACAATGGCTAGGCTCAGAATTTGCTCGCGCCCAAACTAAAGAACAACTAATAAAAAATAGTAATACACTACTAAAGTTAGAAAGCGTTGCAAATATAGGCACTTGGGAAGTTGATCTAATCTCCGATAAAATTACCTGGAGTGAACAAACCTACCTCATATATGAAGTGGGTGAACAATTTCAACCGCAAATGAATTCTGCAATCGAGTTTTATAAAGAAGGTCCAAGTCGTGAAGGCATAACACGCGCGGTAGAATTAGCCATAGAAAAAGGCAAAAAATGGAATCTAGAACTAGAAGTAGTAACCGCTAAAAATAAACATCTATGGGTAGCTACTTTTGGTGAGGCCGAATTTGATGAAGGCCGATGTGTCCGATTATTTGGCACTTGCCAAGATGTAACCGAATCAGTAATGCTCCGAGAAGAGCTTAAACAAAAACAAGCCCAAGCCGAGCGCTTACTTGAAGACAGAAGCATGCTATTTGCTAAAATCAGCCACGAATTAAGAACCCCTCTTAATGGCATTACAGGTATGCTAACCACATTAGTTGATGAACACAGTGAAGAAGTTCGCGCTGAAAAAATTAAAATAGGCCTTAGAAGCGCCGATATTTTACTTAGTATTATTAACGAAGTGCTCGATTTTTCTAAAATTAATCATGGTGAGCTAAAGCTAGAACCTACTGACTTTTTATTAAAAACAATTTTTACCGATTTAACGTCTTTGTATACACCTCTATTTAAAAATACGCATGTAACGCTGCAAGTAAATAATACAATTGATGATAACTGCTGGGCGTTTAGCGATAACACACGCCTTAGCCAGATTGCTTCTAACTTACTGAGTAATGCACTTAAATTTACTGAAAATGGTTCAGTTACACTAAACACCAGCCTTTCTAAAGTAAAAGCTAAGCTAATTTTAAATATTGAAGTGTCTGATACTGGCCGAGGAATGAGTAAAGGCTTTTTAGAATCACTGTTTTCTCCTTTTTCTCAAGAAATCGACGCTAAAAACTCAAAAGGTGGCACAGGCCTTGGGCTTGCAATAGTAAAAGAGCTTGTTGAATATATGGGCGGTACAATAAAGGTAAACAGTACACCTAATAAAGGCACTTCGTTTTTAGTAAATATTCCTATTGAACAAGGGACAGAACAAAAACAAGAAAGCCTCAAATCAACGTTAGATATCAATGGCAGTGAATTATCAGTGCTTGTAGTCGATGATAACGACATTAATAGGTTGGTACTTCATGCCTCTTTAGGCAAACTTAATATTAAAGCAGACTCAGCAGTAGATGGCCAAGATGCTGTATTAAAATGTCGCCAAAAGCATTATGACCTTATTTTTATGGACTGCATAATGCCCATACTCGATGGATTTGAGGCAACAAAGCAACTTAGATCAGAAAAAATCTGCTCGCATGAAGAAACCTACATAGTGGCCATAACTGCTAATACTTCATCGCAAGACAAACTTGCCTGCAAACAAGCCGGTATGGATATGTTTATATCAAAACCGTTTAAACTACCCATACTTGAAAAGGCAGTTATTAACGCGCTTGAGCATACAGCTAAAGTTAGCTAACCTTTATAGCTAACTGATTGGTTAAATAAGGATATAAAATGAAAAACATAATTAGAACTATATTACTAACAGTGCTTATTGTTGCAATATTTAAAGGCGTTTCAACTGACCAGTGGGATTCATCAATAACCGTTGTAATCGTATCGGGTATTTTGTTTTTAGTTACGTTCATAAGTGCTAAGTCATCACGCGGTTCATCAGCTTATACTGGGAGTGACTCTTCAGTTTATTCTAGTAGCAACTCATCTCATTCTCATACAGATTGCGGCGGTGGTGATTCTGGTGGTGGATGCGATTAAATTGCATACTAATTTTTGAGAATAAAAAAAGCCGCCTTTGGAGAAGGGCGGCTTGGGTTAACAAACAGCTATGGGTGTAGCCTTGCTGTTATATCAAGAGAGTTTTTACTAAATTTTTTATTAAATAATGTTAAGCAGCGCTTTGATCAGCGTCTTCAGAGTGACGAATTAAATAATCAAATGCGCCTAAGCTTGCCGTTGCACCACTGCCCATTGCAATAATAATTTGTTTAAACGGAGTATTGGTTGCATCCCCCGCGCCATAAATGCCTGGTAATGACGTCGCGCCTTTAGCATCTATCAGTATTTCACCAAATTTGCTTAATTCAAGATCGCTGTCTTTTAACCATTCTGTATTAGGTATCAAACCTATTTGTACAAATATACCGTCAAGTTCAAGCTCTTTGCTCTCTCCCGACACTCTATCTGTGTACATTAAGCCAGTTACTTTTTTACCATTGCCTAATACTTCAGTTGTTTGTGCACTTTTGATAATCGTAATATTGGCCATGCTTTTAGCTTTACGAATAAGTACTTCATCTGCACGTAATGTGTCTGCAAATTCAAGTACTGTAACGCTTTGTACAATATTGGCTAAATCAATTGCCGCTTCTATACCTGAATTACCACCGCCAATTACGGCAACAGGTTTACCCTTAAATAAAGGACCGTCGCAATGTGGGCAATACGCCACACCATGGCCGCGATATTCTTGCTCGCCGGGTACGTTCATTTCGCGCCAGCGTGCGCCAGTGGCAAGTACGAGCGACTTAGCTTTAAGTACGGCGCCATTCTCTAGTGTAATTTCGTAGCCATTGTTATAACCAAGTGCTGCTGCGCGCTGATTATGCATTACATCCACGTCGTATTCTTTAACGTGCTCTTCTAGCTGGGCAACCAATTTTGGCCCTTCAGTGGCTTTAATTGAAATAAAGTTCTCTATGGCTAATGTGTCGGCCACTTGTCCGCCAAATCGGTCGGCCACAATACCGGTATTTAACCCTTTTCGTGCTGAATAAATAGCAGCCGATGCGCCCGCAGGCCCACCACCAATTACAAGTACATCAAATTTGTCTTTTTTACTTAGCGACTCAGCTTGGCGCTGCGCACCTTTGCTATCTACTTTATTAAGTATGTCGGTAAGACTCAGTGCACCTTGGCTAAATGGTTCGCCATTTAAATACACAGCCGGTACAGCTAAAATATTTCGCTCTTCTACCTCACTTTGAAATAATGCGCCATCAATCATGGTCGCTTTAATATTACTGTTTGTTGCTGCCATAGTATTAAGTGCTTGCACTACTTGCGGGCACGTTTGGCAACTTAAGCTTATATATACTTCAAAGTTGAGTTCTTGAGTAAGCGATTGTATTTGCTTAATGTCTTCACTTTTGGCTTTACTTGCGTGTCCGCCAGTATGTAAAAGCGCTAACACTAAACTTGTAAATTCGTGCCCCATAGGTACGCCTGCAAACGTAATATGAGTGTTTTTACTGGGTGAATGTACAACCATTGACGGGCGACGTGCGCTTGTATCAGGGTTGTTTATTACCGTAAATTTATCGCTCAGTGAAGCTAAATCGTTCGCTAAGCTTTCTACTTCTGCTGATTTTTTGCTGTCATCCAAGGCAATAAGCAGCTCAACAGGTTGAGTAAGCGATTCAAAATGGCTTTTTAATTGATTTTTTATGTTGTTATCTAACATGGCTTAACCCTTTTAGGAAAATTTAAACAGCAAGCCTCCCATGCCAAATAATGCATGTGCTTAAACAAGTATTTTGATATAGGAGGCACCAACAAACGGATGTTCGTTGATTTAAGGGCAGTTACCTGCCCTTATAGTAGGAATAAATCTATACTTAGATTTTACCCACTAGGTCTAATGAAGGTGCAAGTGTGTCTTCACCTGGCTGCCAAGATGCAGGGCAAACTTCACCATCGTGAGTTGCAATGTATTGTGCAGCTTGTACTTTACGAACAAGTTCTTTAGCGCTACGGCCAATACCTAAGTCGTGAGTTTCGATAATTTTAATTTCGCCTTCTGGGTTCATTACAAATGTACCGCGAAGTGCTAAACCTTCTTCTTCAATCATTACGCCAAAACTGCGTGTAATGCGGCCTGTTGGGTCGCCAATCATTGGGTAAGTAATTTTACCGATTGTGTCTGACGTGTCGTGCCATGCTTTGTGAGTAAAATGAGTATCGGTAGATACTGAATAAACTTCTACGCCCATTTCTTGTAATTGTGCGTAATAATCTGCCATGTCGCCAAGTTCAGTTGGGCATACAAACGTAAAATCAGCTGGGTAAAAGAAGAAGATTGACCATTTACCTAGAACATCTTTTTCAGACAATTCTACAAAGTCACCGTTGTGGTAAGCGGTTGCATTGAATGGTTGTAATTTTGTGTTGATTAATGAAGTGCTCATGGTATTTCCTCATCTATGTTTAATGTGTTTAAAAAGTAATCAACGCTTTCGTTTTAAACGACCTTTTGCGTTGGCTTGATTAGTACTATAAGGCTAATGGGTAATTAAATAAAATTGATTGTTTAGATTAAAGTAATCTGTTTTTTAGATTGTAAGTAATATCCATAAACATGGGGGAAAACAAAAAGCCAGCCAACTGTTTGGTTTATATCCAACAAGCTAAAAATAGCCAATAAACGCAGGTAATTTAGATACGTTTATGGCGTACTTACAGCAACATACCTGTACAATTATTTAAAACGCGAGGTACAATTTAACTGTATCAATCAATTGTTAAGCTAAGTATCTTAAACAGGGATTAATTATGACTCCTAAAAAACGCCGAGTATTACAGGCTGTCTTATATGAATTTTTTGCCATTGCCTTTGTTGGCCCTATTATCAGCTTTATTTTTGACAAATCAGCCTCTTCAGCAATCGGTTTAGCCATTGTTTTATCAAGTATTGCACTTGGCTGGAATTATGTATTTAACGCTTTATTTGAACGCTGGGAAGCAAAGCAAGCTGAGCGAGGGCGCACTTTAGGCAGGCGTCTATTGCACGGCATTGGTTTTGAAGGTGGGTTGGTATTATTACTAATCCCTGTAATGTCGTTGTGGTTAAATATATCAGCCCTAAATGCATTAATAGCAAACCTTGGCCTGTTTGCGTTTTTCTTTATCTATGCAATTATTTTTACATGGGCGTTTGACCGCGTTTTTGGCCTACCAGAATCCGCCAAAAGCGATAAAACAACGCAGTAAAACATCTTTTAATTAAGCCTCTTTAAGATAACACCGATCAGTTAAGGTATTTTTGATCGGTTGACCGATCTTTTGGTTGCTTCACAATACCCTTATCATCTTTTGATTA
>NZ_WTLB01000074.1 GCF_011378855.1 Pseudoalteromonas sp. Z1A8
AAACCCCTCATGAATTATTTACGGGGCAATCAGAAGTTCTGGTGGCTGCATAATGATTGCACTTAATACTTGAATTCAAGAGGTAAATAATCACTATAACTACATAAAAAGAAATGCCCAATCCAACAAATAATAACCCTTCGTTATCGTGCTTTATTAGTGAGTAAACACTGAGAAGTAAACAAACCATGCCTAAGCTTATACTAAGCCATATATTTTGACTCATAAGCTTTTCTTCAGTTTTAATATCTTGTTGTTTCATAGTATTCATCCTGTAATTGAATTTGATATTTTGTAACCCTTGGGTATCAATGTAACCTTGGGGTATCACCGGGTCAATATTTATTTGTAACCTAAAGGTATCAAAATATTTCAGGAAAGATTCATATAGAACAGATAAAATGGTTTTAGTGGCTTTTTTAGATCAACTACAATGATTTTAAGGCTAACACTCGCTATGATAAGAACATTATTTGCACGTTTGAAAGGACGATCATGAAAACCTTACTTAAAATTGTAGGTGTAATACTTTTACTATGTATAGCACTCATTGTTGCCGCACCGTTTTTAATCCCTACTGATACTATTTTTAATAAAGTGTCGCAGCAGGTAGAACAAACAACTGGGCGTACTCTTATTATTAAAGGTGATAAAACACTTAGCGTATTCCCCGCATTAAAGTTAGAACTTAACGACGTGCATTTTGCAAATATGGAATCAGGTTCGCGCGCCGATATGGCGAGTATGAAACAGCTTGCTGTACACATACCTTGGTTTTCATTATTTGGTGGTGAGTTTAAATTAGATAAGTTTGTTATAAACGAACCAAATATTCTATTAGAAACCGACAAAAATGGTAAAGCTAATTGGCAGTTGTTTGATGCAGTTGCAGAGCAACCTAAAGAGCAAAGCCAATCAGGTGAAGCGATAAAGCTTCCAGATAACTTTGATATTGAATTAGGTGAGGTTGCTATTTATGGCGGTACATTTACTTACCTAGATGGCCAAACAGGTGCTAAACAACAAATTAGTGATCTCGAGCTCGCTATTTTACTTCCTTCACTTCGTAAAACATTAGAAGTAAAAGGCGGTATTACTTATATGCAAGAACGTTTTGAGCTTGATATAAAACTAGATACTCCTACTAAAGCAATCGAAGGCACCACTTTTAATGTTAAACAAAGCTTAGATTCTCGTTTAGTTGATCTAACGTTCGAAGGAAGCATTGCTCAGCAAGGCCAAGATATTAAAGGTCAGTTAGCACTAAGCGGTGAGTCTGTTAAAAGTATTGCGAAATGGCAAGGTGTAGAGTTAGACGCTAAAGAAAATGCTTTTAACGCATTTAGTGTAAACGGTAAAATGCACCTAGCAGGTGAGAAATTTAATTTAGAAGATTTAGTTGCGACGTTAGACGCATTGGAAATAAAAGGTAAGAGCGAGCTTAACCTAGGTAAGCGTTTAGCTGTAAATGCTGATATTGATTTAGGTATGCTTGATTTAAACCCGTACCTACCTGAAGCAGTAGCTAAACAAGAAGAGCCAGTAGAGCAAGATGATAAACCTGCAGAGCCAATAGTATGGGATGACACTAAAATTGATCTAAGTGCGTTAAATTCACTAGATGCGAATGTAGTTATTCGTTCAAGTGGATTAAAAGCTAACGATATTAAGTTGGGCGCAAATCAATTTACTGTTGCTTTAAAAAATAGCATTGCAAAACTAAGCCTAGATAGCTTTTCTGCTTATGAAGGGTCAGGTAAAGGCGTTATCAATGTAAACGCACAACAAGTACCTTATAAAATATCAACTAACTTTGACTTAGCTGGTATAGATGCACAGCCTTTATTAACGGATGCGGCAGGTTTTGACAAACTAATGGGTAAGGGGTCTTTAAATTGGAACCTAAACACAACTGGTCAAAGTCAAAAGTCGTTTATTGGTGCGCTTAACGGAAAGCTTGGATTTGAGTTTGCTGATGGAGCTGTAAAAGGTGCGAATATAGCTGAGATGGTACGTAAAGGTAAGGAGCTTATTTCAGGAAACTTTGGTGCAGCATCTGAAGGGTTAGATACAGGGTTTGAAGAATCTGAGCAAACGGATTTCTCTGCACTAACGGGAAGCTTCAACTTTACTAATGGTGTTGGCAAAAATACTGATTTATCACTTATTAGCCCACTTATTAGAATATCTGGTGAAGGGGACGTCGATTTACCGCAAACAATGGTTAACTACCGTTTGGTTACGGGCATAGTTGGATCAATCGAAGGACAGGGAACTACTGATGACAGTAGTGGCTTTAAAATACCATTACGTATAAAAGGGCCTTTTCATGATGTTGGTATAAAGCTTGATGTAGGCAATGCGCTCAAAGATGAAGCTAAGCAGAAAGTCGATGAGGCTAAAGAAAAAGCCAAAGACAAAGCAAAAGATAAGATTAAAGATAAATTAAAAGGTTTATTTGGTTAATCAACTACAGCTAACGTAAACAAGGCACTTATATAGTGCCTTGTTTGTTTTGTAACCACCTGTAAAATAGCTACATAGCCGTAATTACTCGACTTTAATAACCATACACTCCAAATTAATTAAAAAATAACCTATCGCTACCCCCTCAATGCTGGTACAATTGCCCGCCCTTAAGAGACAACTCGTTTGTTTTTTGATTGGGATTTAATCGAAATGTCTGATTTTTAAACAAATTTTAGACACGTTGTAATTACTACACCGGAGGTCATTAACATGATCCAAATGCAAACTCAGCTGGAAGTTGCTGATAACAGCGGCGCTCGCAAAGTGCAGTGTATAAAAGTCCTTGGTGGTTCACACCGTCGCTACGCAGCGATTGGCGACATCATTAAAGTTTCTGTAAAAGAAGCTATTCCTCGCGGTAAAGTGAAGAAAGGTGATGTTAAAAACGCGGTAGTTGTGCGTACCAGAAAAGGTGTTCGCCGTCCAGATGGTTCTCTGATCCGTTTTGACAGCAACGCGGCTGTTATCTTAAATGATAACTTGCAGCCAATTGGTACACGTATTTTCGGCCCTGTGACTCGCGAACTTCGTAATGATAAGTTCATGAAAATCGTTTCACTAGCCCCAGAAGTACTGTAAGGAGCCAATCATGGCAGCAAAAATACGTCGTGATGACGAAGTAATCGTACTAGCAGGTAAAGACAAAGGTAAGCGCGGAAAAGTGCTTTCAGTTGTTACTGAATCTGGTCGAATCTTTGTCGAAGGCATAAACTTGATCAAGAAACACCAAAAGCCGGTTCCACAATTGAACCAAGCTGGCGGCATTGTTGAGAAAGAAGCATCTATGGATGCATCAAACGTTGCGATCTTCAACTCGGAAACGAGTAAAGCTGATCGTGTAGGTTTCAAGATTGAAGATGGTAAGAAATTACGTATCTTTAAATCTACTGGTAAAACTATCTAATAGTTGGAGTAGAATGATGGCGAAACTGCATGAAGTATATAAAGACAAAGTAGTTGCTGAACTTCAAGAGAAGTTTGGTTTCAGCTCTGTCATGCAAGTCCCTCAGATCGAAAAGATCACATTGAATATGGGCGTGGGCGAAGCCCTAGCTGACAAGAAGATTTTAGATAACGCAGTAGCGGATCTAGCAGCAATCTCTGGTCAGAAACCTCTAATCACTAAAGCACGCAAATCTGTTGCTGGCTTCAAAGTGCGTGAAGGTTACCCGATTGGTTGTAAAGTAACCCTACGCGGCGAGCGTATGTGGGACTTTTTTGAGCGTTTGGTATCAATCGCTATCCCACGTATTCGTGACTTCCGTGGCGTAAGTGCTAAGTCTTTTGATGGACGTGGCAACTACAGCATGGGCGTACGTGAACAAATCATCTTCCCAGAAATCGATTACGATAAAGTAGACCGTGTACGCGGTATGGATATTACTATCACTACTTCTGCGAAATCTGATGAGGAAGGCCGTGCGTTGTTAGAAGCGTTTAACTTCCCATTTAAGAAATAAGGGTAGGGTTATGGCAAAGAATTCTATGAAAGCGCGCGAAGCAAAGCGCACAAAACTAGTTGCTCAGTTCGCTGAAAAGCGCACAGCACTAAAAGCTATCATCAGTGATGTTAATACATCTGAAGATGATCGTTGGGACGCGGTACTTAAGCTACAAGCTTTACCTCGTGATTCTAGCCCTGCACGTCAACGTAATCGTTGTAACATTACGGGCCGCCCACATGGTTTCCTTCGCAAATTCGGCATGAGCCGTATTAAAGTTCGCGAAGCAGCTATGCGCGGTGAAATTCCTGGCCTTAAAAAGGCTAGCTGGTAATAGAATCATGGGAGTAAGACTATGAGCTTGCAAGATCCTATCGCGGATTTGTTCACACGAATTCGTAACGGTCAATCAGCGAAGAAAGTATCTGTAACGATGCCAACTTCAAAGCTGAAAGTAGCATTAGCTAAAGTACTAAAAGACGAAGGTTATATCGTAGATTTCGCCGTTAACGGTGAAACTAAACCTGAGCTTTCTATCGAATTGAAGTACTTCGAAGGCAAAGCTGTAATTGAAAATATCCAGCGTGTAAGTCGCCCTGGTCTACGTATCTATAAGAAACGTGACCAATTACCTAAGGTAATGGGTGGTCTTGGTATCGCTATCGTATCAACTTCTAAAGGCCTAATGACAGACCGCACAGCACGTAGTGCTGGTGTTGGTGGTGAAATCATTGGTTTTGTAGCTTAATCGGAGGGGAACTATGTCTCGCATAGCAAAGGCACCAATTACTGTTCCTGCCGGTGTAGAAGTTACATTAAAAGGCCAGGAAATCACAGTTAAAGGCAAAAACGGTGAACTTACTCGTACTATCAACAACGCTGTTGAAGTACAAGTTAATGACAACGTTATTACTACTTTACCTCGTGATGGCGTAGCGAATGCATGGGCTCAAGCAGGTACTGCTCGCGCTCTAATCAACAACATGGTTGTTGGTACGCATGAAGGTTACGAGAAGAAACTTCAGTTAGTAGGCGTGGGTTACCGTGCTGCAGCTAAGGGTAAAACATTAGATTTAACTCTTGGCTTCTCACACCCAGTTAATTTCGCAGTTCCTGAAGGAATTACGATTGAAACTCCAAGCCAAACAGAAGTTCTAGTTAAGGGCGTAGATAAGCAGTTAGTTGGTCAAACAGCTGCTAACATTCGTGCATACCGTAAACCTGAGCCTTATAAAGGTAAGGGTGTTCGTTATTCAGATGAGAATGTACGCCGTAAAGAGGCTAAGAAGAAGTAAGGTAAGACGATGGATAAAAAAACAGCTCGTCTACGTCGTGCTAAACGCACTCGTAGAAATTATATTGAACAAGGCACAACGCGTCTTGTTATCCACCGCACGCCACGTCACATCTACGCTCAAGTTGTAAATGCTGAGGGTAATGTACTGGCTGCTGCTTCTACTGTTGAAAAGGCTATTAGCGAAACAGTTAAAGGCACCGGTAACGTTGAAGCTGCGCAAGCAGTTGGCAAAGCGGTTGCTGAACGTGCGGCTGACAAAGGCATCGAAAAGATTGCTTTTGATCGCAGTGGCTTTAAATATCACGGCCGTGTGAAGGCGCTAGCTGATGCTGCGCGTGAAGCCGGTTTGCAATTCTAGGAGTAGACTATGGCTAACGTAGAAGCAAAGCAACAACAGCCTGATCTAGCTGAAAAGCTAATCGCGGTGAACCGTGTGTCTAAAGTAGTTAAAGGTGGTCGTATCTTTAGCTTTACTGCACTAACTGTAGTTGGTGATGGCGCAGGTAAAGTAGGTTTCGGTTATGGTAAAGCACGTGAAGTTCCAGCTGCTATTCAAAAAGCAATGGAAAAAGCACGTCGTAACATGATCAACGTAGACCTAAATGGCAACACATTACAGCATCCTGTTAAGGGACGTCATGCTGGCTCACTAGTGTTCATGAAACCAGCATCTGAAGGTACTGGTATCATTGCAGGTGGTGCTATGCGTGCAGTACTTGAAGTGACTGGTGTGCAGAACGTACTTTCTAAATGTTACGGTTCTACTAACCCAATCAACGTGGTACGTGCAACGATTTCGGCTCTTGAGAATATGAATTCTCCACAGTCAATCGCTGCAAAACGTGGCCTTCGCGTAGACGAAATACTGGGGTAACCATGGCAAATCAAACTGTAAAAGTAACACAAGTAAAAAGCTCTATCGGTCGTTTACCGAAACATAAAGCTACATTACGCGGTCTTGGTTTACGTCGTATCAACCACACTGTTGAGTTAGAAGACACAGCATGTGTACGTGGTATGATAAACAAGGTTTCTTACATGGTTAAGGTAGAGGGTTAATTCGATGCATTTGAATACACTTTCACCTGCTGCAGGTTCAAAAACTGCTCCAAAACGTGTTGGTCGTGGTATCGGTTCTGGTCTAGGTAAGACTGGTGGTCGTGGTCACAAAGGTCAAAAATCACGTTCTGGCGGCAAAGTACGCGTTGGTTTTGAAGGCGGTCAAATGCCTATGCAACGTCGTCTACCTAAATTTGGTTTCACTTCTCGCAAATCTTTAGTATCTGCAGAAATAAACCTTTTTGAAATCGCTAAAGTTGAAGGCGATGTGGTAGACCTAAGCGCGTTACAAGCAGCTGGTCTAGTTAAAAAGAACGTTCTTTTCGTTAAAGTTGTTAAATCTGGCGAAGTTTCACGCGCTGTTACCGTTAAAGGCCTTAAAGCCTCTAAAGGTGCTCGCGAAGCTATTGAAGCTGCCGGAGGCAAGGTAGAAGACTAAGGAAGTACTAATGGCTAAACCAGGTCAAGATACAAAAAGTGCACAAGGTGGACTTTCGGAATTGAAGCGCCGATTACTCTTCGTATTGGGTGCTATCATAATTTACCGTCTAGGTTCATTTGTGCCGATCCCTGGGATTGACGCCGCTGTACTTGCCGATTTCTTCGAGCAACAAAAGGGCACCATTGTTGAAATGTTCAACATGTTCAGTGGTGGTGCTCTTGAGCGAGCTTCAGTGTTAGCACTGGGTATTATGCCGTATATCTCGGCTTCGATTATTACGCAACTATTAACGCATATGTATCCTCCGTTTATAGAGCTTAAGAAAGAAGGTGAGCAAGGGCGTAAAAAAATTAGCCAGTACACACGCTATGGCACGCTTGTGCTAGCTACTATTCAATCAATCGGTATTGCTTCTAGCTTACCGGGCATGATGGAGGGGTTAGTTGTTAACCCTGGTATGGGTTTCTATTTCACCGCAGTGGTGAGTTTAGTGACTGGTACTATGTTCCTTATGTGGTTGGGTGAACAAATTACAGAACGCGGTATCGGTAACGGTATCTCTGTTCTAATATTTGTTGGTATTGTAGCTAACTTGCCGTCTGCTATTGGTTCGACAGTCGAAATGGCGCGCCAAGGTGATTTGAATGTTTTTGTACTACTGATGGTTGCGGTAATCGTATTCGCTGTTACTTATCTTGTAGTGTTTTTTGAACGTGGACAACGTCGTATTGTTGTTAACTACGCTAAACGCCAACAAGGTCGTCAAGTATTTGCTGCTCAAAGCACGCATTTACCACTAAAAGTAAATATGGCGGGTGTTATTCCACCAATCTTCGCTAGTAGTATAATTCTGTTCCCTGGTACAATTGCTAGCTGGTTCGGCCAAGGTGAAGGTCCAGTTGCTGATGTATTACAAGCTGTAGCTACTACGTTGACCCCAGGTCAACCGTTGTACTCACTTGTACTAGCAGCAGCTATTATCTTCTTCTGCTTTTTCTATACAGCGTTGGTTTTTAACCCTCGTGAAACAGCAGATAACCTTAAGAAATCTGGCGCATTTATCCCAGGTATTCGTCCAGGTGAGCAGACATCTAAATACATTGATAAAGTGATGACACGCCTGACATTGGCAGGTGCTTTGTATATAACCTTTATCTGTCTGGTGCCTGAATTCATGACGATGGCGTGGCAAACGCCATTCTACTTCGGCGGTACATCAGTTTTGATTATCGTTGTAGTAATCATGGACTTTATGGCACAAGTACAGACTCACCTGATGTCTCATCAGTATGATTCTGTGCTGAAAAAAGCGAACCTTAAAGGCTACGGTCGATAAGGTCAGTTTACGGAGTTGAGCAATGAAAGTACGTGCTTCCGTTAAGAAAATATGCCGTAACTGTAAAGTTATTAAACGTGCTGGTGTAGTACGCGTAATTTGCAGTGAGCCTAAGCATAAGCAAAGGCAAGGCTAAGTAAACAGCGTGCAGGCTGAGTTTTCTCGGCCTGTGTTTTTAGTAGTAATTTGGTCTTCGTTTGAGTATCCTTACGGGCTTTTCAAACAGATGATTACCAAATTCGAATATAGGAGATGTGTTAGTGGCCCGTATTGCTGGCATTAACGTCCCTGATCATAAACATGCAGTTATTGGTTTAACAGCTATTTATGGCATAGGTAAGACTCGCTCTAAGGCTATCTTAGTAGCGACTGGTATCGCCGAAACCACAAAAATCGGTGAACTTTCAGACGAAATTCTTGACGTACTGCGTGATGCAGTTGGCAAGTACACTGTTGAAGGTGATCTTCGTCGTGAAGTTACTTTAAATATCAAGCGCCTTATGGACCTTGGTTGTTATCGTGGCCTACGTCACCGTCGCTCTTTACCACTACGTGGTCAAAGAACTAAGACTAACGCGCGCACCCGTAAGGGTCCACGTAAGCCTATTAAGCGATAAGGGGATAGTATTATGGCTAAGACACCAATTCGTCGTAAAAAGGTTAAAAAACAAGTTGCTGATGGTATGGCTCATGTTCATGCGTCTTTCAACAACACTATTGTAACGATTACCGACCGTCAAGGTAATGCACTATCATGGGCTACTGCCGGTGGTTCAGGTTTCCGTGGTTCACGTAAATCTACACCATTTGCTGCTCAGGTTGCTGCAGAGCGTGCAGGTACTGCTGCTCAAGAATACGGTTTAAAAAATCTAGAAGTTTTCATCAAAGGTCCAGGTCCAGGTCGTGAATCTGCTGTACGTGCTTTGAATGCTGCTGGTTACCGTATTACCAACATTACTGACGTGACGCCTATACCACATAATGGTTGTCGTCCACCGAAGAAACGTCGCGTTTAACAATAGGTTAGGAGAAATAACATGGCAAGATATTTGGGCCCTAAGCTCAAGCTGAGTCGTCGTGAAGGTACTGACCTGTTCCTTAAGAGCGGCGTAAGAGCTATCGACTCTAAGTGTAAACTTGAGACTGCACCTGGTCAGCACGGCGCCCGTAAAGGTCGTTTATCTGATTACGGTTTACAATTACGTGAAAAGCAAAAAGTACGTCGTATATACGGTGTATTAGAAAAGCAATTCCGTAACTACTACAAAGAAGCTGCTCGCCTTAAAGGTAATACAGGTGAAAACTTGTTACAGCTTTTAGAGCAACGTTTAGACAATGTTGTATATCGCATGGGTTTTGCTAGCACACGTGCAGAAGCACGTCAGTTAGTAAGCCATAAAGCGATTTTAGTTAATGGTCGTGTTGTGAACATTCCTTCATACGTAATTACTCCAGAAGATACTGTTGTAATCCGTGAGAAGTCTAAGACACAAGCACGTATCATCGCTGCTCTAGAGTTGGCTGAGCAACGTGAAAAGCCGACTTGGGTTGAAGTTGACGGTAAGAAATTGGAAGGCAGCTTTAAGCGTCTACCTGAGCGTTCAGACCTGTCTGCGGACATTAATGAACAACTAATCGTCGAACTTTACTCTAAGTAAAGTTAAGAGTTAAGAGAGGATAAAATGCAGGGTTCTGTTACAGAATTTCTAAAACCAAGGTTAGTCGACATCGACGCTATCAACCCAACGCGTTCTAAAATAGTTTTAGAACCATTAGAGCGTGGCTTTGGCCATACTCTGGGTAATGCTTTACGCCGTATATTACTTTCATCTATGCCTGGATGTGCAGTAACTGAAGTTGAAATCGACGGTGTATTACATGAGTACAGCGCGAAAGAAGGCGTTCAAGAAGACATCATTGAAATACTATTAAACCTTAAAGGTTTAGCAGTAACGTTAGAAGGCAAAGATGAAGTTTTTCTGACCCTGACTAAATCTGGTGTAGGCCCTGTTACTGCGGCTGATATTCAGCACGATGGCGATGTAACAATTGCTAATCCAGATCACGTTATTTGTAATTTAACTACAAATAACAGCGAGATCAGCATGCGTATTCGTGTTGAACGTGGTCGTGGTTATGTGCCGGCATCTAGTCGTTTATCCTCTGATGACGATGAGCGTCCAATTGGTAGATTGTTGCTTGATGCATCATTTAGCCCAGTTGAACGTATTGCGTACTCGGTTGAATCAGCTCGAGTTGAGCAACGTACAGATTTAGACAAGTTAATCATTGATATGGAAACAAACGGCACTTTAGATCCAGAAGAAGCGATCCGCCGTGCGTCTACTATCTTAGCTGAGCAATTAGATGCATTCGTAGATTTACGTGATGTAACTGAGCCAGAAGAGAAAGAAGAGAAGCCAGAATTCGATCCTATTCTACTTCGTCCAGTTGATGACCTTGAATTAACAGTACGCTCAGCAAATTGTTTGAAAGCCGAGCAAATTCAATATATCGGTGATTTAGTTCAGCGCACTGAAGTTGAGCTTCTTAAAACGCCTAATTTAGGTAAGAAGTCTCTAACTGAAATTAAAGACGTGCTAGCTTCACGTGGACTTTCTCTAGGCATGCGCCTAGAAAATTGGCCACCTGCAAGTTTAGCTGAATAATCTAAATCACTATATTAGTTTAGTTAGAAGGATAGGGTCATGCGCCATCGTAAGAGTGGTCGTCAATTAAACCGTAACAGTAGCCATCGTAAAGCGATGTTTAGCAATATGGCAGGTTCTTTGGTGAAACATGAAATCATCAAAACTACTTTGCCTAAAGCGAAAGAGTTACGTCGTGTAATTGAACCTTTAATCACACTGGCTAAGACTGACAGTGTAGCAAATCGCCGTTTAGCGTTTGCTCGCACGCGTGATAATGAAGTTGTTGGTAAATTATTCAGTGAAATCGGTCCACGTAACGCGGATCGTCCAGGTGGTTACACTCGTATTCTTAAGTGTGGCTTCCGTACTGGTGATAATGCACCAATGGCTTATATTGAACTAGTTGGTCGCCCAGCGACTAGCGAAGCAGTTCAAGAAGACGCACAGTCTGCAGAGTAAGTCTTAAAGAAACCTAAAAGCCGAGCTTATGCTCGGCTTTTTCTTGCCTAAAATTTGTCAAACTATATGAACGAGTAATTACCTTCTATTATGTGTATCGACTCATAGATTCTGAATCGATAGGTTGTTTTGACAGCTATTTTAATAGCTACCTAGTGACTCTTTACTTACCATTGATTGAAAATAGCCTATCAGGTTCTAGTTAAAGATCATTTTCATTATATAGTGATTTACAGTTATTAATGATAGCACTTCGAATTTAACTACCATTAAGCAATCCCTGATTAAGTTTTTATTTATTAGAGCTTATCAGAAGATATAGCGTTCGCTCTCTTAATCTATATACCGGTACTAAGAACCTCATAGTAAAGCTAATCATTGCGGCCTAAGTAAACTCACTTCTTAAATAAAACATAGCCCAATGAATTCAAATCTCAGCTTTTGACTATTTCAAATGATTTTAGCAACACGACTCTTAACTTATTGGTTGGCTTTTTCAGGATTGTTGATCCAAATACGTCTCTACTGATAGCTAGTTATCATAATTTTGATTTTAAATAGCCCTATAAACTTCTTGATACAGGTGGTTTAGTTGTGTTTTTGAGCGTTTAGCTCAAATACTCAGCGAGCAGCACTTTATTTCAAGTTTTCTTCAAAAAAGGGTTGATCTGTTTTCGGATCTCCCTATAATGCGACCCCACTGAGACGGGAA
>NZ_WTLB01000075.1 GCF_011378855.1 Pseudoalteromonas sp. Z1A8
ACGGCCCAAAAGTAGGACCGTTCGAATTTCAAAAACTCGGTACACCATTAAGTCAAAACATGCTTAACTGAATGGTGTTAACCGACAGGTGGCTTTGCGACTTTGGTTTATATTGATATTTAAAGTATCGATACTTTAAATATCAAAGCTATTAGCTACTTTGCTTTTAAATGCAGGTTTCTAAAGTCAAAGCTAAAGTCGGTAACTTGCGTTGATACTGCACGCATTTTAGCGCTGTTCACTCTATTTTTTGTACTCATATCAAAAGTAATAAACGCATCTGCTTCAAGCAGCTTTTCATCCCACTTAACTATAAATGTATTACCGGTGTAATGCTCAAGCGTGCCTTTTAAGCGCTTAGTATGCGTAAAATCAATATGCAATTTGCTATCAAGCTGCTCAATAATTACATCGCCGTACCAATCATCGTGCAATGTACCGGTATAATTAATGTTTGGTAATTGTGGTTGGTAGTCAGCCGGGGCTTCTGGTTTTACATTAGCGTATGCTTGCTGTTTGCCTTCAAAATGACTTTTAGCTAAATCTTCTACCCAGTCTTTATCTTCAAGCTCAAGCGCATCTTCAAGTACTTCATGGGTTACTGCCGAAAGTGCACCAAAAGCTTGTTGGTTAGATAAAATAACAATACCGAGCTTTTTCTCAGGCAATAAAGTAACTTGCGATACCATTCCTAAAATACCACCACCGTGACCTAACTTTTTAAAGCCGTGGTAGTCTTCAATACTCCAACCTAATCCATAACCTCTAAACTGCTGATGATACGACTCAAACGCGCTTTTAGACGCCATAGACGTAATATGTGGGTGCCACATTTGCGCTTGTTGCTTTTCGCTAAAGAGTTGCTCACCACTTGGCATTTTACCGCCCGCTAATTGCGTACGAAGCCACTGGCTCATATCGCTTACACTTGAAGCAATGGCACCTGCGCCTCTAAAATCTTCTAGGTAATTCACAAAAAATGGATGAAGCGTGCCATCCATAGGAATATGACCTGTAGCCCAGTTTTTATTACTTTTAGGAATACGTGAAAAGCCCGCGCGTGAATTATCCATGTGCAGCGGCTGTAATATGTTTTTTTCGATATAATCGTTCCAACTCATACCTGATACACGAGCAACCACTTCGCCAGCGGTAACAAACATTAAATTGTTATAAGCGTACTTGCTGCGAAAACTGCTAGCCGGTTTTAAATACTGTAATCCCGCTAAAATTTCATCAACTGACTTGTCGGTACTTGGCCAAATCATTAAATCGCCCTGCCCAAGCCCGAGCCCACTGCGGTGACTTAATAAATCACGAATACGCATTTCGCGAGTTACGTATGAGTCGTATAACCTAAACTCTGGTAAATGATCAATTACGCGGTCATCCCAGCTTAATTTCCCTTCATCAACCAGCTTAGCCAGTGCCGCTGTCGTAAACGCTTTAGTATTTGAGGCGATACCAAACAAAGTATCTTTGTTTACTTTTTTGTTGGTATCGAGATTAGTTACACCAAAGCCTTTAGCAAATATCACTTTATCGTTTTCAACAATAGCGACTGCCATACCGGGTACGTCAAAACGTGCCATTGACGCTTTAATAGCATCGTCAATTTTGTTGGTATCAACTTGTGCCCAGCTACTAAACGTAGTGCTAGCTAATAATGCAATTGCGGCAAGTTTGGTTAATTTCATATCAATCCTATTTTATTATTTTTGATGAACTGCAAACTCAATGGCTGCGCGTTCTTGATTGGTATCGCTTTTTTGTGCGCGATTTAATATGGCATCACTGTATTCTTTTGGTACGCCCGCTTCAAGTGATCCGCGATGAACGTGTTTTATGTACCAATCGTATGGGAGTACATCGCTATCGTGCGTATTAGCTATATAACAATGTGCGGCTACAGTCTCACCGCTTAAAAGCGTTGGGGTTATATCTACGCAGTCGTAACCTACGCCCTCAATACCATCTAAAATAGCTTTTTCATCTTCATTGAGCTCATAAATAACGCCGTAGACCAGCGCGCCTTCTTTATCGCTTGGGCAAATACTGCATTTACCTGAGCCATCTTTAAATAGCATATCAAAAGTAAGCTCATAGCCTTTAAGTACCGCCGTTCCTACACGCTTTACATTGGGTAAGCGCGCTAGCAAACGATTAGATGACATATTAGAGCCAAACGAAAAATTATATAACGGCATGTTATCTCCTACTCTCTAATTAAAAATATAACTTAAATAACAACGCGAATAGCCAAAGCAATTAAAATTACACCTATACCTCTATCAAACCAGTAACCACTTTTTTGAAAAAAGCCACGCACACTCGGTTTACAAAGCACTAACGATAACATTGAAAACCACGCCCACGTAGCCAATGCCATGTACACGCCGTAGCCGACCTGTACGCTAGTAGGTGTTGTTGGGCTAATCACGAGTGTAAATAACGACATAAAAAATAACGTAGCTTTTGGGTTTAATGCATTTGTGAAAAAGCCGCGCCTAAAGGCCAACCAAACAGGCTCTTCGGCTACCGTTTTTGTTTCTATATTGTCTTGATTACTTGTTGGTGGTTTTGCCGCTCTAAGCGCTTGTACGCCTAAATAAGCTAAATACGCACCAGCAACATATTTAAGCGCCATAAACAAACTAGGTGACTGCGTTAAAATAAGCGCAACACCTAAAACACAATAGGCAACGTGCAGTAAAATAGCAGCGCCAACACCGGCGCTTGTCCACAGTGCATTGCGTCTACCTTGTTGCACACTTTGCTTAAGTACTACGGCAAAGTCAGGCCCTGGGCTTGCTACTGCAAAAAAATGAGCAATAACAATCAGTAAAAATTCATCTAAGTATTCCACGCAGATCCTTGCTAGTTTGGTGAATAAGCTAATAACAGCGGGTTAGCCGAGTTATTTACCAATGCTTTAATTTCTTTTTGCGCTTTTTTAAACTGACCGCGCAAATGCGGCTTTAAGTGCTTTTTAGAGTCTTTATCGTTTTTAAAGTAACTAATAAGAGCATGCATAAATACCGTATGCGTTTCACTTAACTTAGCTTCACGATTAGCGTATGGGTTATAACAAGAGCCACAACCCCCTTTAAACTGATACACCGTGTTGCTCATCATTACACCAAACCCTAAAAAGCAGGCAAGCGCATCGGCAGCTTGTGGTAAATAATCTTTACCCCCAGGTGGTAATACACCAACATGATGAATAAGTATGGTTGCCAGTGTACCCGCATAACTTGCTACCAAATCTTGTGGCTGATTTATCTGATTAGGATTAAACGAGACATTAATAGTATGGCTTGGCGGCACAATTAAATGACTACCTTCGCCACGTATTTGTTCACTAAATTCAAAATGCGGAAAAACCTGCGGTTGTAATTGCTGAGGTGCAACTAACTGAATAGGCCATCCATTCATACCCGCGTAATTAGTAACGCGGGTAAAAACGTTGGTCGCCATCTCTTCAATGCTCGACACTGAATCAGGAAAAAACGTGGCTGTTGGCAGTATTATTTGGGTGTGCTTAGTAAAAAATTCAGCCTCAAAATTTTCTACAGCCCAAATAAATGTATCAATAAGCCATTGCTGCTCTTGATCTTCCAATAAAGGTGCCGATTTAAATAAAGCTAACATAAGGTGCTCTTATAAGTTTTAGTGCTAGTTTAGTTTTTTTGTGTAAGCGCCCAATCCCACGCTTGAGTATTGTATAGCGGCACTGTTGATAGTGCATGGTGGTGGCTACCACTAGATTCTTTAGTTGAATACGATAAATACAATAAAGTACGGTTTTCAGCATCGTAAATACGGCGCACTTTTAGTGATTTAAATAATATACTTTTAGATGATTTAAATATCACTTCACCTGATTTACTACGGTCTATTTTTTGTAGCTGCTGCGCTGTAATAGGCCCCGTTTGACGACATGCAATAGACATATCAGAGGGATCTGAAAAGTCCAAATTAGCCTCTATATGACTAATATGACAAGTAACGCCTTTGAGGATTGGATCTTGCTGCGAATTAACCACAACATCTTTAGTTGTAAATAACCCAAGGCTTACCGACGCAACATCATCAGAGCAAGCACTTAACGTAACAACTGCACCTGCAAGTAACGCTAAACGTTTAAATTTTTGTGGTAATTTCATACTTATCCTTAATCAATATATAGGTAACTTAGTAGCTAAGTTACTAAGCGAAGGTTCACCTGTTTGTTTTTATACTAACATCAAAAATAAATACGACTAAATTAGTTTAAAGTAAACATTTTAATGTCGTGAGGGGTTAGCGAGTATCGACGTATTTGCTACAATAAGGCTCTCGTCGCAAGTAGTAACTCATAATAGGAAACGCTGTAATGCCGCATATTATTATTGAACACTCAGAAGATCTCCCTGTATTACCACAAGTTCTCGTAGAAAAAATTCACAACACCGCCTTCCAAAGTAACTTATTTGAATTAGAAACCATAAAAACGCGCGCTATTGCTTATCAGCAATATCAACTTGGCGCAGGAAAATCAGGGTTTATACATATTGCGGTACATATATTGGCTGGGCGCTCAATTGAGCAAAAGCAAATGCTAAGCGAACTGCTACTTTCGTGCTTAAAAACGTATTGTCGCGATTCAGATAGCTTAAGTGTAAACATTTACGATATTGAGCATGAGATATACCGTAAAAATTAGTTAACTCTTGTAGTTTTGAGCAATAAAAGTAAACACTAATAACATAAAGCCCCGATTGGGGCTTTTTTGTATTCTTAAATTAGATGCTGCTGACTGTCATTTATAGCGCGGAGCATACATAGCATCTGATATAACGCTGAAATTTAATAATGTATTTGCACTCTTTCTAATTTAAGAAAGCTTAGCTTAATCTATGGATTAACTTTATTTAGATTACTTTTTATTATTAGGGGTAACTAAAGAATAATAAATAACACGAAATTAAATTCATGTAGCTTTGAATAATTTGATTAGGTATTACTTGGGAAGTTTGTAAAAGTGGTGGCCCCTCCCAGACTCGAACTGGGGACCTAACGATTATGAGTTGCAAAACAAAGACTTACTACGAGTTACTTTTTGATATAACTATTTACTAATTTTCATAGCTATATCATGGGGTTATTGAATAAACCCTACCTCTGATGCATAAATCATTATGTATTTCAGAACGTTAAATTTTACGTTCAAAGTAGCACAGAGGTAGCACCATATGTCAGACACAAAATTTCGCTTCACAGAATTGTCGCTTGAAAAGATAGAATCAAACGGTAAACGCACTCGTTATTATGACAATCTATTGTCAGGACTCATTTTAGATGTGGGCGTAGCTGGTAAAAAATCATTTAGAGTTTATAAAAAGATACCAGGGAGAGACACCCCGATTAATGTCACCCTTGGTTACTTTCCATCAATTGCACTTGATGATGCAAGGCGAATGGCTCGTAAAGTAATGGCAGATATTGCTGAGGGTATAAACCCAAACGACCTTAAGCGCCAATTTAGAGCGGCATCGATTACCCTTAAAGAAGCCTTTGATTCATATATCGAATCTAGAGATCTAAAGCCTATAACTGAAAGAGGTTACCACCAAAAAATAAACTGCTATTTATCAGACTGGCATAACAAGCGTCTAGCCGATATTAATCAAACAATGATTTTAAAACGCCAACGAGAAATAACCTCAAGAAGCCCTGCTCAGGCAAATTATACCATGCGCCTAATGCGTGCTTTATTTAACTTTGCTAAAGCTGAATACAAGTCTTCAGAAGGTCGCTCATTATTTCCAGAAAACCCTGTAGATACACTTTCTGAAAAACGAAGCTGGAATAATGTAAAGCGTAAAACAACACGTCTGCGCCGTTCACAGCTAAAACCTTTTGTAGATGCATTATATGAAGTTAGAAATGAAGCTGCCAAATATCGCCAAAATAGTCGCGTTGGTTTTTGTGATTACCTAGAATTTTTAATTTTTTCAGGCCTGAGAAGGTCTGAACTACTGCAACTTCCATGGTCACAAGTACATCTTGAAGATAGGATATTCATTTTAGAAGATACAAAAAACGGCTTAGATGTCGAGTTCCCTATTACAGATCGATTAGCAGAGATATTTAATCGACGAAAAGAATATAAGGTATCTGACTATGTGTTTGGGACAAACAGTAAAAAGGGCTACCTCACTGATCCTAAAAAAACGTTAAAACATGTATGCCAAATTGCAGGAGTAAAAATTACTTCGCATGATTTGCGCAGAACATTTACATCAATGGCTGAGAGTAGCGGAGTATCAGGATGCCTCCTAAAACGCCTTCTAAACCATATTACAGATAAAAGTGATGTAACTGCTGGCTATTTAATTTTAACCGCTGAGGAGCTTAAAGAGCCTGCAGAAAAAGTAACAGAAACGATAGCCAAATATGCGGGTTTGATTGAACAAGAGCCAGAAAATAAAATGAGTGAAATGAAAAGTTTGTTAGCAAACTTAACTAAGGAACAAAAGATTGAGTTGATGAGTGCTTTGCTAAGTTAAAATTTATGCTGAATCAGTTTACTTTAAATCTAAAAAGTCCCTTAGTGGGACTTTTTGTTGATTATCTTTGAGTTGCAGACGCTTTATTGACAAGCTGCACTTGAGAGGTAATAGCGCGCTCAATAACTTGACTATAAACTCGCTTCTTCTCGCTTGAGCTAGAATCTAACACAAAATCTGAAAGCTTAGAGTTTTGCGTTGGCTTTGGCTTAATTAAATTTGAAAACATAAACACTCCTAAAGCTCGTTTTTTGAGCTGGATGATGATTCTATCAGGCTCTCCAGATCTTCTCTAGTGAATTTTTCATCTAAATGATGCTCTATTGCCTGAACGTTATCGTGATAAAAACGTGTTTTGCCCTTATTATTTTTAACTAATAAATCCACTTGAATTTGACTACCGAACTTGAGCTTAAGTTCCCTTATAGCCTCCTGAGAAGCAAAGAACTGATCAATAAAGGTATTAGGTAGAATTCTACGTCCTTCTAGCTTTTCTCTTGCCTCAACGAACTCCCAAGCGAGCTCTGGTTTTTGATATACAAACAGAATTAGTACCTGCCTTTCCTTTCGAATAGAACGTTCAATATTCTTTTTTGCAACATCATAACTTGCCAAAGTTCCATCTAACAAAAAAGATTGCTTGTTTTTGAACGCATGGTCAAGTGTTCGCTCAACAATAAAAGATACAGCACGATGAAATAAATACGAGTTATCACCTGTATAACCAGGTATAAGCTCTCTCAGTTCATCAGGATCAAGCCTTAATACATTATCAGCTCCAATCTCTTCCAAAAAGGCTTTTGAAGCTTCAGTTTTACCTGCACCAGGCGAACCAGCCATGAAAACAGAAACTGGCCTAGTATCCGGAGGAAACTGATCTTTGTCTGTTAACTCGCGAGCTATACGAGTCCTATTATTTTTAGCATAGGCTATTGCCTGTCGCTCTAATTCTTCTGGTGTCATATGAAGCCTTATGATTCTCTATCCATTATGTCACTTAAGTGCCTATTAGCAAGTGATTCAAATTCTGAATATACCCTATGAGTTTGGGCAGCCTCTTCTCGTTTTTCTTTTGGTGCATTAGCTCTTTGCCTTTTTTCAAAGAAGTCATCAGGCAGAGCGATCCGAACAAGGTCTTCAATTCGCTTCTTTGGTTTAAAGTTATGCTTTGTGCTTGCAGAAGAGAGTGCAAACTTTAAAGTTCTATTTTTATCAATGATAAGATAAAGCGTCATCCCCACAGCTTTGTATAACTGAATATCTTTGATGTAGGGCAGGTTCTTCATGTACTTTTCGTACTTATAAGTTTTGTTATTCACAGTTAAGTGTCCTTAATAATAAGATTTTTGGATATTGAGAATTTAAGGTATTTAGCAGGGAGCTAGAGGCCTTGATAATAAAGGACTGCATTGGTGGTACTGTCCTTCAGTGACAAACTTTTGCCCGTCAGTGACAAACATTTGGCCCTCAGTGACATAAAACTGTTCGCCAATGACAAACTTTTGCCCGCCAGTGACATTACTAGCAGCTACTTATACATAATTTGTAAACAGCTATACGCTAGCCCCCTCTACCGCGAAGTAGATAATTGTTAGGTGGAATGACTAAACCTTTGTCCTCTTTATCTACACGAATGCCTGAATGAGGATGGCATTCAAGAATGAAGTCTAAAGCGTGCAAAAAGCGCCGTTTGAACCTACTAAAGGCGAATCGTTTAAAATAAGGAAAGATGTCTTTGTGGAGAGTCACCCAAGGAACAAAACCAACTCTTTCGCGTCCGTAGCCTCGACGTATGAGAAATAGGTAGAGATCATGGGCAAAAACAATGTCTTTAGCTCGAGCAAGTTGAAGAAATCTTAAATCAATGGGAATAATACTTTTATCACCGGTAATCAACGCCTTAAAGCTGCTCGAGGGAGTGTAGAGAACCTGCTTGTATTTAGCGTTGAATTGACCAACGTCATACTCATTGGTGATCACATTATCTGCTTCAGCGAAAAACCCTCTTCTTCGAGTTTTATCTTCTGAATTATTAGTTTTATCTTCTGAATTATTAGTTGAAACAACTGTAAATGTCGTATCAAACACTCTTTCGAGAGAGAGTAAAAAATTAGCGTATGTGCCACCTGATATACAGTCTTGACCTGTTATTTGCTGAAACAGGTCGCTTACCGATTTAGCTATGACGTATGAAGGTAGTTCAGGCCTTCGACGGATCTGTGTTGTAAGATGAGCAATAATCAACCTTGCATAATGACCATAAGGCAAGATTTGAGGGCTACTCAACATTACAGTTTTGTACTTGCCAAAACCTTCGACATTGCACTTCTCAAGCTTTTTAAGAGGTAAAATACATGGGTCTATCAAAAATGCAGGGTATAAACCAATGGTGCGCTCTTCTATAGGACACTTTGTAATTATTTCTATGTTGTTATGGGATAGGGCCATTAGTAATAAATCTCCCCGCTGCGAATTAAAGGCTGCGTTTCAATCCAGTGGTGGAACTCTGATATAGGAAACAGTGTTTTACCACCTTGCTTAATATAAGGAGGCATTGAGTGGCACGCTTTTGCTTGCCTGTTCTCACTTAGCTTGTTGTATAGGGTTTGCTTAGAGCAGCATAAAGCTTCAGCAACTTCATCTGCTGTATAAAATTGAGGTTTGATTTTCGGCATAAAGCACTCCGTTTACTAATTTATGGAATGCCTTACTATTATGGGAATAAAGTTACTGATTTCTCAAAAAAGCTACCCTAACATGCAATACCCTTTTTTATATACAGTATGTATATATAGCCAGTAAAAAAATCTACAAATAGTGACAAAATTGTTGAATCACTAAAAAATATGATTAAATTGATAAGTCGGTTAAAACAAAGGAGCCGACAAAATGGCTGTTAGAAAGAAAAATATAAGAATTACTGTAAGGTTATAGAGCTGATAAAAGTAGATAAGATTTATAAGCTACAAATAAATTTAACTCTAAGATACTGGCTAATGGTGATATTTTTAGTTTTCCCTAGTCACCTTGTTAGCTCTAAAATTGAGCATGTTTCTCAAGCTATTTCTTCTTTAGGTGTATTGCAAAGTGAATAATTAATAGTAATTTACTGTGCACCTTTGGGTAGGTGCACTAACGATTATTTTTAAAATGAAACAAAACAGCGAAGAAGATCACAAGACTTAGAATCAAAGCGCAACCAGCGAGTACAGGAGCCATGTTTAAATTCTGCCTTCTTTAATTGCTGCAAAAAGATCATTTTTCAGCTTGTCATAGCGTCGAGTAGCGCGAATCGCTAACACCATTAAAACCCACGCTTGGAACCATTCATATAAAGTCATAACTGCAATCTCTGCTAATGCTTTGCACTTGAATATAGAAAAGATCCTTCCCAATTACACAAAGCAATAATCCACTCACTAATATTTTGTTGCTTCTGCTCATTACAACCCATGAACGGAAAGGTGATTTCTTTGCTTCGAGATTTAAAATGACTGAAAGGCTCTAGTCTAATATCCCAAACCTCACCGATTTCATTTGTTACATCGAAAGCCAATGCTTTTTGAGAAATCAGAGCAAAAAAGATTTCCTGCTCTGATTGCACTTCTTTCTCAAATGACAGACCTAATGGTTCACATTCATCTTCTATACCAGCTAAGCGGCTTTGAAACTCAGCTACTACAGGGATGAACGGCCTTAGCTCAACCTTTTTGTACAAGTCTAAAAGTAGCATTACATTACTCCTTGAAATTAGGCATGCCTAATTTTGCTCACTACCCTATTACTAATAAAGTTAGGCATGCCTAACTTTATTAGTAATAGGTGTCGAAAAGTTCACCACGTGATTGTGCATCCTCAGCTTCTTCACGCGACATAAATTCACCATCAGCGATAATATTGCCCATACCATCATTCAATTGATCTAGTTGCTCGTTTTCGTTCGACGACTGCTCATCGCTTGTAAATATACTTACCAGCAAGTAAATAACCCCAACTAATACACATACAAATGTTTCAAGCATATTCATTCCTCCAAACTCAATTCGTAACACAAACAAAATGCTAAGTATTCCTTAGTATCTATATTCAATTAAAGCTAAGAAACTCTTAGTTTTCAAGCTAAGAACAATAAATAATGAAAACTAATGACGAATCACCATTTCCAAAGCGCTTAAAAGAGGCAAGAAAAACCAAAGGTCTATCACAAAAACAGTTAGGAATTTTAGCTGGAATGGATGAGTTTGCTGCATCAGCAAGAATGAACCAATACGAAAAAGGCGTGCATGCTCCAGACTTTAAAACAGTAAAAGCACTTGCTGATATTTTAGAAGTGCCCACTGCTTACTTGTATTGTATTGAGGATGGATTAGCTGAAAAAATATTAACCTGGTCAGCGAACGAATAAACTTAGGTATAGTAATTTTTTAAAAGGAGTTTTAATGAGAAAGCCCACACTCTCATTCTGGTTGTTAATTTTGGTTATCCTCCTTGCTGTAGCATGGATCTTTTTCCCGAAGAGAACTTAGAACCAATAATTGTTTTAATGTTAGCAATCGTTAGTATCTTTCCACTCATTCGAAGTGACTTAATTCCTTGGTTTGAGCACATCAAACTTCAGCAGAAAAACTTCAAAAGCTTATCAGGCTCAAGCAAGATTAATGCATGTGAGTTAACTTTCAGTGAAATACTCAATGGCGATCTTTTGGAACTTAACCTGATTAAGCAAAAATTTCACCAGTACCCAACAAAAGTTTGCGCTTACTTTGAACAAACAGACTTGAGATTTAGGGTATATTTTGACAAAGGTCTATCGATTGAGTTACCTAAGTTCTTCAATGTTGGTTACGAAGAAGTCGATGAATCACCTTCATATCCTAAAAATACAAATGAATATATAGTTGCACAATTTGATATCGATGGTGATGGAATAGATGAATTGGTATTAGGGGTAATTGATTGTGAGGAACAATTACACAATGTGCAGCTGTCTGTTTATAAATTTCATCCGCCTCTTTTTGCAGAAGATCTTAATCGAATACAAAACTGGCAGAGTTTGGGAACACTCACAGCACACGGGATTGCATATTCTCTCCAGCTTTGATCACCCAATTGCATTAACTTTGATCGCTTATTCTCATTAAGCTTTGATCACTAAAATCACT
>NZ_WTLB01000076.1 GCF_011378855.1 Pseudoalteromonas sp. Z1A8
ATAGATAGTGGTTTGGCGATTACTATCAGATCAAATTCAGAGCATGTTTTCAAGTTTTATTCCTTAAGATCCAACCTATGAGTAGCGCATACGTATTTAAAACCGATAGTTTACAGATAAATTAAGTGCGTAAATATCGCCTTCGTCTGTATCAAAATATTGATATTCAGCGCTTACCTGCCAGCGTTGAGTTAATCGATAGTCAATCCCAGTCCCGTACGTTACGCCGCCTTCGTCATAGTTTTGCTCAGTTATTAGCGTAGAGTTTGTATCTGTACCTGTTATTGATTCTGCCAGGTTTTTTACATCGTCTTCATTGTAACTTAATTTATTTCTACCATAGCCACCAAATAAAAACACATCAGCTCGAGATGAAATTGGATAATTAGCTTTTACAAATATACTTGTTTGCAAATCAAGGCTTGAATCGATTTGGCTCTGAATGGGTTCTGAGGTTAACGAACCGTCCTGGGGGTTTTGAGTAAAAACAATTCCATTTAAAGGTGCTGATTCATCATTTAAACCAAAACCTACACGCCCTTCTAATGCAAAATATCGCGAAAACTGATAACCAAACCGTCCGTAAAGCGTTGTAAATTGTAGGCTATCACTTTCATGAACATCAATCTGTGTTGAGCCCATACCTACTCCATGGTAGTAGCCGTTTACGTGGAGTATTTCGGCTTGGCTTGAAAATGTATATAGCCCTAAAAGTAACGCGCTTAACTTTATAACTGTTGTTTTCATGTTCACTCCCTAAACGTTATTAATTTTAAATAATGTTGATGTTTTAAAAAGACTTGAGCTAGTCGCTTTTATATTTTGCTTGTAGCTTATCACTTGTAAACATATTGTTCCTTTTTTGTTGAAATTGAAATATGTTTGAACAATATAAAACAATAGATTACAGAATTTTACATAATAGACATTCTGCAATCTCGGTATTTTTAATAACCCATAGAAGAGAATAACGTTAGCACAAACGAATAGTTCTACGCGTCATTCGTTGACTGTTTCACCTGTGAGCCACTACAATACAACATTGAAATTTTTATTATTATTTGAAGGCTCCTTTAATGGTTTTACCTGATAAATTTATATTCTCGATGAGTCGAGTATCTAAGGTTGTGCCTCCTAAGCGCACTATCTTAAAAGATATTTCGTTGCACTTTTTCCCTGGCGCAAAAATTGGTGTACTTGGTTTAAACGGTTCTGGTAAATCTACGTTACTACGTATTATGGCCGGTGTTGACCAAGATTTTGAAGGTGATGCACATCCTCAGCCTGGTACTAAAATTGGTTATTTACCGCAAGAGCCAGTACTGGACGAAAGTAAAACAGTGCGTGAAATTGTTGAAGAAGCCGTTGGCGAAGTTAAACATGCACTTAGCCGTTTAGACGAAGTGTACAACGAGTACGCAATGGAAGGCGCTGACTTTGACGCACTTGCAAAAGAGCAAGGCGAACTTGAAGCAGTTATTCAGGCGCACGATGGTCATAACATCGACAACGTTTTAGAGCGCGCAGCTGATGCACTTCGCCTGCCAGAATGGGATGCTAAAATTGAGCATCTTTCAGGTGGTGAGCGCCGCCGTATTGCTATATGTCGATTATTACTTGAAAAACCAGACATGCTTATTCTTGATGAACCAACTAACCACTTGGATGCTGAGTCGGTTGCATGGTTAGAGCGCTTCTTACACGATTACGAAGGCACTGTTGTGGCGGTAACGCATGACCGTTACTTCCTTGATAATGTAGCAGGTTGGATATTAGAGCTTGACCGTGGTGAAGGTATTCCATGGGAAGGTAACTACTCTTCTTGGCTTGAACAAAAAGATGCACGCTTACAGCAAGAACAAAAATCTGAAAAAGCACGTCAAAAATCAATTGCGCAAGAGCTTGAATGGGTTCGTTCAAACCCTAAAGGTCGTCAAGCTAAGTCAAAAGCACGTATGGCTCAGTTTACTGAAATGCAGCAGTCTGATTACCAAAAGCGTAACGAAACTAACGAGATGTTTATTCCACCTGGTCCGCGCTTAGGGGATCAAGTACTTGAAGTAACTAATCTTCGTAAGAGTTTTGGCGATCGCGTTTTAATTGACGACTTAAGCTTTAGCATGCCAAAAGGTGCCATTGTGGGCATTATTGGCGCGAATGGCGCAGGTAAATCAACACTATTTAAAATGATCAGTGGTGAGCAAAAGCAAGACAGCGGTAGCATCAGTGTTGGTGAAACTGTTCACCTTGCGACCGTTGATCAGTTCCGTGACGGTATGGACGAAAGCAAAACTGTTTTCCAAGAAATATCAGACGGACAAGACGTTCTAAAAATTGGTAACTTTGAGTTCCCAAGCCGTGCATACGTTAGTCGCTTTAACTTTAAAGGTAACGATCAGCAAAAGTTTGTTAAAGACCTATCTGGTGGTGAGCGTAACCGCTTACACCTTGCTAAGTTATTAAAAGCTGGCGGCAATGTGTTACTACTCGATGAGCCAACCAATGACTTGGACGTTGAAACATTACGTGCACTAGAGAACGCTATTTTAGAGTTCCCTGGTTGTGTAATGTGTATCTCGCATGACCGTTGGTTCCTTGACCGTATTGCTACGCACATTTTAGATTACCGCGACGAAGGTCAAATTAACTTTTTTGATGGTAACTACACTGAATACGAAGAGTGGCTTAAAAAGACACTAGGTGCAGCTGCAGCTCAACCTAAACGTATTAAGTACAAAAAAATTGGCTAATATTTATTAATGCTAATTTGAGCCCTGCATTTATGCGGGGCTTTTTTATGCCACCAGCATTGTCTGCACATATATTCTTAGCATGTAGTCAATTATCCGCTATGCTAAATTTATTAAAAACAATAAAGTTAAATTATGCAAAACCGTCGTCAATTTTCTCGCGTGTTATTTTCAACTACTGCCCAACTTGATTTTAATAACCATGAATACCCCTGTAAATTGCTTGATGTATCATTACATGGCGCGTTAATTACTAATTGTGCTGCCTTTATTGGCAACAAAAATAGCCAAGCCGTTCTGTGCTTTACCTTGCCTCAAAGCGATATAGAAATTAAAATGGAAGTAGTCATCTGCCATATTGAAGCCGATCATATTGGCTTAAAATGTCATCATATTGATATAGACAGCATTACCTATTTGAAGCGTTTAATAGAGCTAAACTTAGCTGATGACGAGCTACTCCATCGCGAGCTCGCTATGTTAATTCACGAGACACAATAATAGACTCAATTGAATTAGTTGATTACCATAGGGCAAACTTTTTAACTTGTGAAAACATGACTTTAAATCCACATTTACCTTTGGTGTATCACCCTAACTACTCGTTTAGTTTTGATCCAAAGCATCGTTTTGCAATGAGTAAGTTTGCACATTTATATGCACATGTTGCCGAGCTTGGTTTAATCGGCAGTAACCTGGTAGAGCCAATACTCGGTACGCCAGAGCCACTTGAGCTAATACACTGCGAAAATTACATACACGATTTATGGAATAACCGCCTAGATGAAAAAGCGATGCGCTGTATTGGCCTACCTTGGTCAAAAGAGCTTATGGCACGTACTTTTACAGCTCCTCAAGGGACGCTTCAAACAGCTCGTTTAGCACTTAAACATGGTATAGCGTGTCACCTTGCTGGTGGTACACACCATGCACATACTGATTTTGGCTCAGGCTACTGCATGGTTAACGATTTAGCCTTTACTACGCAAACTTTAATTGAATCGGGTGAGGTAACTAACGTACTTATTTTTGATTTAGACGTGCACCAAGGTGATGGCACTGCCGCCATGTTAGAGCATCAGGCATATGCTTATACTTGCTCTATACATTGTGAAAAAAACTTTCCTTTTAGAAAATCAGCTAGCGATTTAGATATTGGCTTAGCCGATAACATGAAAGATGATGAGTATTTAGGCATAGTTGACGACACACTGCAATTTTTGCTCAAAGAGTTAAATCCCGATTTAGTGCTTTACGATGCAGGCGTTGATATTTGGCAAGGTGATGGTTTAGGTAAACTCGACATTAGCTGGGATGGCATAGTTAAACGCGATCATTTAGTACTAAAACGCTGCCTTGAGCACAATACCCCCGTAGCTACAGTAATTGGTGGCGGCTACGATAAAGATCACCTTCGCCTTGCTAAGCGCCATAGTATTGTTATTGAGCAAGCCGCTCGTTTTTAATGTGAAATAAAAATGTTAAATACTCGTTCTTATTTAATACATACAATAAAAACGAAAACACTATGAAACAACTCTTTATTGCCATCACATTCACTTTATTAAGCTTTATAGTTAGCGCGCAAGAGCAAGACGCTGAAGCAACATACCCTAAATTACCTGCATTAAATCTACAAATGGCCGATGGGTCTGCTCTCAGTACTCAAGATTTATTAGGCCAACCTTACATTTTACATTTTTGGGCAACGTGGTGTCCGTACTGTAAAAAGCTACAGCCAGCACTTCAAAAAATAAATGACATGGGTGTGAAGGTCATTGCCGTTAGTTTTAAAGAGGATGACGATGCTACTCCCGCTAAAGCGCTTAGCGATAGAGGTTATACTTTTAAAACAGCCGTAAAAGCCGATGCAACAGCACAGCAATTAGGTATACGCGGCACACCTACTACATTGTTTGTAAATAAAGAAGGTAATGTAATTTGGCTGACTAATACGTCAAACCCAGAGGACACAAACCTACATTTAAAGGCACGAACATTGTTGCACTCCATATCTGAACAATAATATAGGTCTAAATTTAGTTTAAAAATATAAGTAATATAAACTTTATACTACAATTTAAGCTCATAAATTAATTGAGATTATAATGCGCTTACTACTTACTTTATTACTAATTACTTTAAGTGGCTTTGCCGCAGCTGAAGAAGAAAAAGCAGAACTTCCACCGGTAGACCCCGCTTACAATGCTGAGCACCCTATGGCTTTGGTTAATCAAGGCTCGTCTATTATTGCAATGAATTTACCCACCTATAATTTACCCAATGATGTGCAAGTTGTTTATAAAATAGGAAACCCCGATGTTCCATTTTTAGGCTTTGTTAGAAATGCCGAGTTAATCACCGTAAAGCCACAAGCGTTTAATATTAAGCATTTAATGCGTGGTGAAGAAATTACAATTATTGCCGATATTTACGAGGGTGATTATCAACAAGGTGGCAGTTTAATTTATTCAAAAAAAGAGTTGGTCTTGAGTAAGCAGCTGTATGCCAGAGAACTAAAAAAATTAAGTGAATCATCGCAATGGCAAGACTACGACATGATTACACTAAGCGGTACTGAGCGTATTTATATTCATAAAATTCAAAAAGCGCCGAGCTATAACCATCTTATTTTTGTCGATTTAGTTAATGCATGTATGCAAAAGCTTCGTACCTCAAAACGTGTCCCAGCTGAAAATGAGCTTACTTATAAATTTATTAATTGCGGCACCCTTAAACCACTTTATTACAATGCTGATGATTTTAAAAAGTAAAATAGCGAGTATACGAATGCTAAATAATTTCAATATTCAGGCATAAAAAAAGGCTCTTTCGAGCCTTTGGATTAACTTTGGAATGTTAAAGTTTTTAAATTAGGTAAGTGTTAATAGCTGTGGAACAACGCTATGATAGTCAACAGCCATAGCAATACTTAACGCTGTAATATTAATGATAGAAAACGCGAATACTTTACGTGCCCAACTGGTTACATCAATATTTCGACGATACCCTCTTAGTGCCATTAGCAACCACCAAAAGCTGGTAATACAAGCAACAGCCATAAAAGCAGCACCTGTGTATCCACTAATTGGCAGCAGCATTACAACTAAAGCGTATACAGCAATATAAAGTACGATATGGCGTTTTGCTTTGTCGATACCTTGCGCTACAGGTAGTACTGGAATACCTGCAGCTTGGTAATCTTTAAAGCGAAAAATAGCAATGGCGTAAGAGTGCGGCATTTGCCACAAGCTAAACATAACCAGCAGTATTAACGCGCCCATATCGAACTGGCCTGTTACGGCGCAGTAACCGACTACTGGTGGTACTGCGCCCGAAAGGCTACCTACAAAAGTGCCATATACTGAGTTACGCTTCATGTAGAGGCTATAAACCCCTACATAAATTACGTAGCCAAAGGCTGCAAAAAATACCGCGGCTTGGGTGGTAAAGGCAATAAGTAAACCAAAGCCAATAACGCCCAATAAAATACCGTGGCTAAGTGCAGCAAAGGCCGACATTTCGCCTGTTACTGTTACTCGCGTTCGAGTACGTGCCATGGCTACATCTATGTCTCTATCTATAACATTGTTGATAGCACAACCTGATGCAACCACTAGCGACAAACCAATTAATGTGGCAATCATTAACCATGGGTCTATATCACCGCGCGAGGCAAGTAAAAACCCACCCGCTACGCTGATCAAATTGCCCATAATAATACCCGGCTTTGTCACTGATAAATAACGACGAAACATCTTCAACTCCTAGTACATCATCATTGCGTTTGATTCATATATGATCCAAACAGATAAACCAACCACCATTACGATGATCATGGCACTGAATAGGAATGAGAAAGTATTTGCACGGCCATCTTCGGTCGTAAAATTAAGGTGTAAGAAGTATTTTAAATGCACCCAAATTTGTACTATGGCAAACGTAACAATGCTCCACAGCGTTGTTGCTTTTGTGAAGTCGCCTTCCATTACTATCCAAAATGGAATGGCTGTTAAAATTACTGATAGCACAAAGCCAATTAAGTAAGTTTTAACACTACCATGAGATTCATCATGGTGCTCAGCATGTGTTTCGCTGTGGCTCATTACATTGCTCCCATTAAATAAACAACGGTAAATACACAAATCCAAACAATGTCTAAGAAGTGCCAAAATAGGCTCAAGCAACTTAAACGCGTTACAGTTGCTTTACCTAGACCACGTTTAGCAACTTCTATCATCATTATGGTCATCCAAATTAGACCGGCTGTTACATGTAAACCATGTAAGCCAACTAATGAGAAAAACGATGTTAAAAAAGCACTATGTTGCGGACCATGCCCGTTCACTATTAGGTGGTGAAATTCGTATATTTCCATACTAATAAACACAGCACCTAAACAAAACGTAATAAATAACCAAGTAAGTGTTAATGCCTTTTTTTGCCCTTGAGCGGCAATCATGGCAAAACCAAAGGTAATACTACTAATAAGTAGTGCAGCTGTTTCTACTGCTACAAAGTCGAGTTCAAAAATATCTTTACCCGATACACCACCGGCTGTGTTCATAAATAACACAGCGTAGGTTGCAAAAAATGAGGCAAATAATAAGCAATCGGTCATTAGATATAACCAAAAACCGAATACGGTATCGCCCGATGTATCGTGATGATCATGCGCGTGCGCATGATCATCGTGAGATACAGACTCTAAATTTGCAGATTCTAAATTTGCAGAAAGTGTACTCACGCTTTTAGCTCCTTATTCCCACTTGAATTATATGCAGCTTCAATTTTTGCAATTTCATCAGGTTGTATATAGTAATCAACATCACTGGTGTAACAACGTTTGATAAAGATGGCAATGCCACCAATTAGCCCAACAATAGCTAACCACCAAATGTGCCAAATCATTGCAAAACAAAATGCGGTTAAGCTAGCTGCCATTAACACGCCAGCTGATGTGTTTTTAGGCATATGAATAGGGCTATAGCTTGCTTTACCTTGATAAGCTTGACCTTTTTCTTTTATATCAGTCCATGCATCAATATCATCAATGTGTGGAATGGTAGCAAAGTTATACACTTGTGGAGGTGAGCTTGTTGCCCATTCAAGTGTGTGTCCGTTCCACGGATCGCCTGTTGTATCGTCAAGCGCTTCACGGTCTCTAAAGCTCACATATAATTGAATTATTTGACTAATAATACCAAACATAATAACGACAGCACCGGCTGCAGCAATGTATAGCCAGATGTTCCAATCTGGATTATTAGAGTGGTTTAAACGACGTGTCATACCTAAGAAACCAAGTACATACAACGGCATAAATGCAAGGAAGAAACCGATAAGCCAACACCAGAATGATGCCTTGCCCCATTTTTCGTTAAGCTTGAAGCCCATCGCTTTAGGGAACCAAAATACAAAACCAGCTAGGTAGCCAAATACAGCACCACCGATAATTGTGTTATGGAAATGTGCAATTAAGAATAAGCTGTTATGCAGTACGTAATCGGCACCAGGAATAGCAAGTAATACACCAGTCATGCCGCCTATGGTAAAGGTAACCATAAAACCGAGTGTCCAAAGTACTGGTACGGTTATACGTAAACGGCCGCGGTAAATAGTAAATAACCAGTTAAACAACTTAACGCCTGTTGGTACAGCGATAACCATGGTAGCCATACCAAAGAAAGCATTAACGTTGGCGCTCGATCCCATGGTAAAGAAGTGATGTAACCAAACAATAAACCCTAAAATAGAGATTGCACCGCTGGCGTAAACCATCGATTTATAACCAAATAAACGTTTACCTGTAAAGGTCGAAATAATTTCAGAAAAAATACCAAACGCCGGTAATACTAAAATATATACCTCAGGATGACCCCATGCCCAAAACAGGTTGATGTACATCATGGCGTTACCGCCCAATTCATTGGTAAAGAAATGGAAATCGAGATAACGGTCAAGCGTTAACATAGTAAGCATAGCGGTCAAAATTGGGAATGATGCTGCGATTAAGATGTTTGCCCACGTACATGTCCATGTGAAAATTGGCATTTTCATTAAGGTCATGCCTGGTGCACGCATTTTGATAACGGTCGCTAAAAAGTTTACTGCAGTTAAGAGTGTTCCAAGCCCGGATATTTGCAGGGCCCAAATATAATAGTCGACCCCCACCCCAGGGCTAAAGGTCAGCTCCGAAAGTGGCGGATACGCCACCCAACCTGTTTTAGCAAACTCACCAAACACTAGCGACATATTAATTAAAATTGCACCACTGGCTGTTAACCAAAAACTTAAATTGTTTAAAAATGGAAAGGCAACATCCCGTGCACCAATTTGCAACGGTAAAATTATGTTCATTAAACCGACCATAAATGGCATCGCCATAAATATGATCATAATTACACCGTGAGCTGTAAATATTTGGTCGTAGTGCTCTGGTGGTAAATAACCAGGCGCGCCACTAGTAGCAAGTGCTAGCTGAGTACGCATCATTATGGCATCAGAAAAACCGCGAAACAGCATTACTAGAGCTAAAATAATATACATTACGCCTAAGCGCTTATGATCAACAGATGTGATCCAATCGCGCCAAAGCACGCCCCACTTTTTATGCTTTGTAATTAGCGCAGTAATAACAATTGCAGCTATTAAAATAGCTGCCATCGTAAACACAAGAATCGGCTCGTGAAACGGTATTGCATCGAGTGAAAGTTTACCTAAAAACGACATTATTATTCCTCGTCCTGGCTGTGTGATGGTTTCGCTGAATGTTTGTCCATTGCGTGATGTTGCATACCCATCTCGCCATGTTCGCTCATCGCATTGTGCTTTTTATTCATATCGCCATGCGCCTGCATGTATTTCATAACAATGGTATGAAATAAGCTGTCTTCAACTTTACCGTAATAAGCAACAGGATTATTTTCGCTCGCTTTTGCAAGCTCAACATAATTTGCATGAGTCAGGTTATTAGCGCTTGAATTGGCTTTTATATCACTCACCCACTTATCAAAGTCTGCTTGAGTAGGGGTCGCAATGGCATTGAACTTCATTCCAGTAAAACCTGCACCACTGTAATTTGCTGAGATACCTTTAAACGTTCCTGGCTCATTTGCAATTAAGTGAAGCTTGGTTTCCATCCCGGCCATTGAGTATATTTGACTACCCAATTGCGGAATAAAAAATGAATTCATTGTGCTCTCTGACGTGATTTTATATTCAACAGGTACATTTGCCGGAAACACTAATTCATTAACCGTGGCAATACCTTGCTCAGGGTAAATAAATAACCACTTCCAGTTTAATGACACCACTTCAACAGTAAGATGCTTACCTTTACCTTCAATGGGTTTGTATGGGTCTAACGCTTGGGTAGACACCCAGGTAATAGCACCTAAAATAATTACGATAATAATAGGAACAGCCCAAACTACGGCCTCAATTTTATTTGAATGAGCCCATTTTGGAGCGTAAATTTCATGAGTTTGCGTGTCTCTATATTTCCATGCGAAATATAAAGTCATCACAATAACGGGAACGACTACAAGCAACATAAGCACGGTTGCGATGATGATTAAATTTTTCTCATCAATGCCTATCTGCCCTTTTGGATCGAGTATCCCGCCTTTACAGCCTGACAACGCCAGCACTGTACTAGCTAAAGCAATATTACAAAGGTTACGAATTAACAAGGGAGTATCCTACAAACCTAGAGTTTCAGTTTGCTGCTTTGAATAACAACCAAAGCAACGATTTTTCAATAAAAACCCAAGTTAACTAGAATTAAATTATAAAAATAAGGGGGCTATTCAAAACCTAAAGCTCATGCCATTAATGACCTAGCAACAAACCCAGCTTTCTAAACGCATTTATATAACGTAATAAAAATTAACTTGGGTGAGTGGTGGTTGGCTGAAGTGTGCTTAAAAAACACGGAGCTACTTTGTTTTAGCTAACCTTAATTATTTACAGCAAGAACAAATAATTAAAACCAGCAACAAGGTGTAACCTTACAGACAACCTGTAAAGCTAGGTGGAGCACGACAACCATGTGCAGAGTGCACCGGCTGTATAACTTTAGCCTCGCTAAAAGCAAAGGCTGCTTTACGGAGGATAATTCCAGCACGACGCGCTGGAAAAATATGGAACAATAACCAACAAAGGCCAATAAGTAACTGACTTGAAATGATTGGATGAGCTAAAAATCCGGCAATAGTAAGTAACAGTGGCTCTACAATAAACCCATCACTTAATAGCGCCTCAAGCTTGAAGGCATCCTCTAGTGCACCGCTTAACAACATTACAGTATTAAACACTAATAAAGTTATAGCTACACACACGCCCTTACCCGCTTTATTCAAGCGTTCACACGTAACTGGCTCGCTTGGGGCGAGATCAGTATTGGTATGATGTAAAGAAAGTGTGTTCAAAGACATTAACCTACTTAAATGACTATAACAAAATTAGAGTAATACAGTTTGCAATGGAAAAACTTAAAAAACATTGCTGCTGAAAGCCCTAAAACCAGGTGCTAAATACAATCAAATCCGGCTAGCACATATTTGCCTAGTGAAAATTGATCCGTATCAATCAAACTTTCAAAACTTACTGAAAGTTCGAACGTGAGTATAACAAAGAGAATTTTCTGTTCAACTAAAAATCAATTAATTTGAGTTAAGCTTTCGAAGCTATTTTGTTAATAAAAAATAACACGATAAAAAACATAGGGTTGTTTAAAATAAAAAACAATTTAAAGAGATATATTTAATAGAATTGTAGGCTTTTAGGAGGGAGTAATAATTGTGCCGCACAAATAAAAACAGCTCAAATTCAGTCACCACCGAAATTGAGCCGCTTTTCACACTGACAACATCTTCACACACAATATAAAGATTTTTTGTTTACACTGCGTGGCATTGTAGGGAAATAAAAACAACTC
>NZ_WTLB01000077.1 GCF_011378855.1 Pseudoalteromonas sp. Z1A8
TAATTTTTTCTGACTGCTTCTTCTGTATTTTTAAGTTTTTAATGTTTATATTCATATGGTTATCGCTTAATGCAGTGCCATTCGGCTTAAGCCCTTTTTTATTACATTTGTGGCCTGCTCAGGCAGGCTAAACTCTAATACTTAAACTACTTCACCAGCCACTATTGTATTAAAGCTGTCGTTGTCATGTAGGCTTGCAAATGCGCTCTCATGTAATAGCTCGTTACGTAAGTTAGGCGAATAATCAAGAGCCATTTTAATATCGGCTAATGCATCAGCATGCTTATGTGTTAGCGCATAAGCACATGCTCGTTGCCAATAGGCATAACCATAATCACTGTCTATATCAATGGCTTGATTACACAGCTCAATGGCTTGTGCTGTTTCGTTTATTTCTAGTAACGCATCGGCTTTATAAGCAATGGCTTCAACATCTTCTGGTTTACGTTTTAAAATCTCATCAAATATTTCAATTTTATTAGCAAAATCACTTTCTAAATTGGCACGCATCCATAACGAATGAACCTCGTTGGTAACCGAGATACGTTCTTGGTTACTGAGTATTTCTTCAGAGCGTACGCGTAGTTTTTCTTCAAGAATTTTTAATCGGTCTTCATACTCGTCAGTTATTACACTTACACGCGTATTTACAATATCTTCTACTTTGTTTTTAACATCGCGTAGCGAGTTCCAACCCACTAAAACCAAAATAGATGCTGTAGCGGTAATTATAAAAAATACATTGTTGATAGTGTCTGTTGTGTACGTTAATGCACGATCGGCGGTATCAAGTTGCGCATGAGTAACCTGCTTAGTTACATCCTCACGGAGTTTTTGTTGATCTTGTCTTACCGCTTTTAGCTCGTCGAGTATGTAGCGCTCCATCAGCGGTTTATACATAGACTCTTTAAGTTGTCCAAGGGCTTGTTGTTCTTGTTGCGGTGTAGGAGCTGCAGGTTTTTGTTCAGCAGAATTTACTATGCCCGAAAAAAAAGTTAAACAAACAAAAAGTGTAGATAGGTAATAACGCATTGGTACGCCTAATTAAATTAATTACTGCAATAACTTTAACATGCAGGGCTTAATGGCACTAGGTTTACACAAAAGTTAGTTAAAGCAAAAAAGAGGCAAAAAAAAACCAGCTCAAAATGAGCTGGCTAAAACTGCTTAAAACAACAATATGTCGTAGGGATTCACAGGAGAACAACTTCATACTAACTGAATCTTTCTGAACAAATACTTAACTCAATTCAATCAGTTAAAAATATAATAATACTCAGGGTATTCGTTTATAAAGTAAAGGTGCATTGGGCTTAAGTAATGCACCTTTATCATTATAACTATATAACTACAATTTCATGGTGAAGGGGGGTATTCCAATGTGCGCTTTAAATAAATTAAAGCCACTTTCAAACCCTTCACATACCACTACGCCGAAATTTTTCAATTCGATCACAGGTCTAGTAAAAAGATTAAGGTTAACTTTTTTATTTTACATTTTTAGCCTACACAATACTTTATACGAGCGTCATCAAATTTAGTTTTACTATTATTTAAAACGTGACTGTAAACCTATCTTTAAATACATAATTAGCTAAAGACCAATTAAAAATATAAATCGAAGCAATCGTTTTAAATAGTACGTTGAGGCTGGCGTAGCATAATTTATGCGCCTATATTAAGGATACATAAGTATTTAGGCAGGCATACTAAATCGTAAGCAAGCTGATTAAATAAAAATAACCGTTACTTTTTAAAAAGTTATAAATACATAAGCAACAATATTGATTGATAAAGTATTTTACTTTTCTATTATAAGGATTCCAGAATGAGCAACCCAAAAGCCGGCCAGTGCCCTGTAATGCATGGCAGTAATACTGTTACTTCAAAAAGTAATACAGATTGGTGGCCAAACTCACTTAACTTAGACATCCTTCATCAGCACGACACTAAATCAAACCCATATAGCAGCGACTTCAATTATGCCGAAGCATTCAAATCAATCGACCTTGAAGCGTTAAAAACAGACGTTAAAAATCTCATGACCGACAGCCAGGATTGGTGGCCAGCCGATTGGGGACACTACGGCGGTTTAATGATTCGTTTAGCATGGCATTCAGCGGGCTCTTACCGTTTAGCCGATGGCCGAGGAGGCGGTGGTACAGGTAATCAACGTTTTGCGCCACTAAATTCATGGCCAGACAACGGTAACCTCGACAAAGCGCGCCGTTTACTTTGGCCAATAAAGAAAAAATACGGTAACAAGCTTTCATGGGCCGACTTAATTATTTTAGCAGGCACCATGGCATACGAATCAATGGGCTTAAAAACCTTTGGTTTTGCCGGCGGCCGAGAAGATATTTGGCATCCTGAAAAAGACGTCTACTGGGGAGCCGAAAAAGAATGGTTAGCGCCAAGTGACGAACGTTACAGTAGCGTGGATAAACCAGACACCATGGAAAATCCATTAGCCGCAGTACAAATGGGTTTAATTTATGTAAACCCTGAAGGTGTAAATGGTATTCCTGATCCGCTTAAAACAGCGGCCCAAATTCGCGAAACTTTCGCACGTATGGCAATGGATGACGAAGAAACAGCTGCATTAACGGTAGGCGGGCACACAGTAGGTAAAGCACATGGTAATGGCAAAGCAGAAAACTTAGGCCCAGAGCCAGAAGCAGCTGACGTACACGAGCAAGGCCTTGGTTGGAATAACACTACAACACGTGGTATTGGCCGCGATACAGTTACATCAGGCGTAGAGGGCGCATGGACTACGCACCCAACACAATGGGACAACGAATACTGTAAGCTTTTATTAACCTACGAATGGGAACTCACTAAAAGCCCAGCAGGCGCTCATCAGTGGGAGCCTATTAATATTAAAGAAGAAGACAAACCTGTCGATGTAGAAGATTCATCAATTCGTTTAAAGCCAATGATGACTGATGCCGATATGGCGATGAAAGTGGACCCAACGTACCGTAAAATTATTGAGCGTTTTAATAACGACTTTGAATACTTTTCAGACGTGTTTGCACGTGCCTGGTTTAAACTAACTCACCGCGATTTAGGTCCTAAATCATGTTACTTAGGTGCAGACGTACCAAGCGAAGACTTAATTTGGCAAGATCCGATTCCAGCCGTTGATTACACATTAACAGACGCCGAAATTAGCAATTTAAAAACGACATTATTAAATAGTGGTGTTAGTGCCGCAGATTTAATAAATACAGCTTGGGATAGCGCACGTACTTATCGTGGTTCTGATAAACGTGGCGGCGCAAATGGTGCACGCATTCGTTTAGCACCGCAAAAAGATTGGCAAGGTAATGAGCCAGAACGTTTAGCATCAGTACTTAGTGCGCTTGAAAAAGTGCAGGTTGGCTTGAGTAAACCTGTTAGCATCGCCGACTTAATTGTTTTAGGTGGTACAGCTGCTGTTGAGCAAGCTGCAAAACAAGCCGGTGTTGATGTAAACGTGCCGTTTGCTCCAGGACGTGGAGATGCAACAGACGAAATGACTGATGCAGAATCGTTTGATGTACTAGAACCCATTCACGATGGTTTTAGAAACTGGCTGAAAAAAGATTACGCAGTATCAGCGGAAGAGTTATTACTAGAGCGCAGCCAACTAATGGGATTAAGTGCACCAGAAATGTCGGTACTTATTGGTGGGATGCGCGTACTAGGTACTAACTATGCAGGTAGCGAACATGGCGTATTTACAAATAACGTTGGCTCATTAACCAATAATTTCTTTGTAAACTTAACTGACATGTCAAACCGTTGGGAGCCAACTCAAAAAGGCTTGTACAATATAGTAGACCGCCAAAGTGGCACTACAAAATGGACTGCAACACGCGTTGATTTAGTATTTGGTTCAAACTCTATATTACGCGCATTAGCTGAGTTTTATGCACAAGACGACAACAAAGAACGTTTTGTACATGACTTTGTAAATGCATGGGTAAAAGTAATGAATGCCGATAGATTCGATCTTAAATAATCTACACGGTGATAATAAAAGGGGGAGTATTAATTGCTTCCCCTTTTTTATAAATTTAATATTGGTTATAAATTATTTGAGATAAGCGCAGAGCTTCCGCTAGAAGCACAGCTTCTAATTACTTAACCTAAAACCATCCTAAAAACTGCGTTTTTAAACGCCTGCAAGCAGCGCGTCTACAAGTAAATTTTAACCACGGCGTTAAGTTTGCCACGTAGGCGCAGAGCTTGCTCGCGCGAGAAGCGCAGCTTCTAATTACTAAACCTAACAATCTAAAAACTGCGTTTTAAACGCCTGCAAGCAGCGCGTCTACAGGTTAAATTAAACCACAGCGTTAAGTTTTCCACGTAGGCGCAGAGCTTGCTCGCGCGAGAAGCGCAGCTTCTAATTACTTAACTACAAATAAACCCTTCGGCTAACGCTTAAATATACCCTCTACTTGGCTGCGTAACCACATTAAGGCATCGTCTTTATCGGTGTTTTGGTGCCAATATAAATGCTGGTAAATAGCAGGCATAGTGGTAGGTACAGGGCGGGCTATTAATGTTTCATCAAGTAATTGACTTGCTATCATTGAAGGTAGGGTAAGTAAGAATGGCGAATTTTTTATAACCTCTTTTGCTGCAAAATAGGTTTGGCAGCGTATCGCCACTTCTCGGTTTAAGCTCAATTGCAGTAATGCAATATCTTCAATTACTGTCCCCGTTGCTCTGTTAGATACCGCGACATGTTTGGCGCTTAAGTAATTATTAATATTTAATTGGTTTTTAAGTGGATGATTTTTTTTCATTAATACACAAAAGTGATCACTCGATAGCACAGCATGGCTAATGGGCGATTTTATTGGCCTTGCTACATCTATCGCCATATCAATTTGATGATTAGCCAGTTGCTTGTGCATATCGTCGCGGTTTAACTTAACGCTCGCAAGGTTTGCCTTTGGGGCATGTTTTGCCAATATTAACTGCAATTTAGGCAGCACTATTGGCTCAATAGCATCGTGCAGCGCTATTTTAAACGTTTGTGCGGTAGTGGTTAAGTCAAAGTCGCCACAGGCTTGCAATACTTGTCGTAACTTTTCAAGTAAATCTATTAGCGCAGGTGCCATGCGCTGGCATGCAGGAGTGGGTAGCATTAACGGCCCTTGGCGCTCAAACAATGGATCGTTCAATACACTGCGCAGGCGTTTAATGGCATGGCTTACTGCAGAAGGCGTTATGTACAGCACTTTGGCTGTTTCGCTCATGTTTTTTTCAAAGTACAAACACTCAAAAATTTTAAGTAAATTTAAATCGAGTTGCTGAATGTGTTTAGCTTCTATCATTATTACCCGCTTATACTATGAATTATATTCACACTTGATTGGTAATATAATTCATTTAATTCATTGAGGCGAATGTTTTATGCTGGGTTAAATAAAAATAAACAGGTTACCTCATGAACTTTGAACCAAGCCAAAAAAGCCAAGACTATCTAAAGCGCGTAACAGCCTTTATGGATGAACACGTATTGCCTATTGAGCAAGCCGTTGTTGAGCATAACCATGCTAAAAATAACTCAAGCGATTGGACTACATGGCAGCTAAGTGAACACATTGAGCCATTAAAAGCCAAAGCAAAAGCAGCAGGCCTGTGGAACTTATTTTTACCCGACCAACATTTAGCACAAGGTTTAAGCTGTTTAGAATACGCACCTATTGCTGAGCAAATGGGGAAGTGTTTATTTGCCTCAGAGATTTTTAATTGCAACGCCCCCGACACAGGTAACATGGAAGTGCTTTATCACTTTGCAAACGATGAGCAAAAACAACAGTGGCTAACCCCATTATTAAATGGCGAAATACGCTCTGTATTTGCCATGACCGAACCCGACGTTGCCTCCTCAGATGCAACCAATATGCAAGCTACCATAGATGTTGATGGCGACGAGCTTATTTTAAACGGTAAAAAGTGGTGGACCACAGGCCTTGGTCATCCTAATGCGCAAGTGGCTATTTTTATGGGGCTTTCTAACCCTGAAAACGATAAACACAGTCAGCATTCAATGGTGTTAGTGCCATTAAATACACCAGGAGTAAATATTAAACGCATGCTAAGTGCTTGTGGCGATTTTGATGCGCCGTACGGTCACGGTGAAATGGAGTTTAATAATGTACGCGTGCCAAAGCAAAATCTTATTTTAGGTTTAGGTAAGGGCTTTGCCATTGCTCAAGGGCGTTTAGGACCAGGACGTATTCATCATTGCATGCGCGCAATTGGTGCTGCAGAGCGTTGCTTAGAACTTATGATTAAGCGCGGACTATCGCGCAGCGCCTTTGGTAAACCACTACTTAAATTAGGGGGCAATTTAGAGCGCGTAGCGCAAGCGCGAATGGCGATAGATCAAGCGCGATTATTAACCCTACATGCGGCATGGAAAATAGATACTCAAGGCGTTAAACACGCAATGACCGAAATATCGAGTATAAAAGTAGTGGTGCCCAATATGCTGCAAATGGTGTCAGATATGGCAATACAAGTATTTGGCGGTGCAGGAGTGTCGAGCGACTTTCCTATTGCATCGTTTAATGCAATGGGACGCATTTTACGCCTTGCCGATGGCCCCGACGAAGTACATATGGGCATGGTTTCGCGCCTCGAACTTAACAAATACCGCTAAGGCTACCACATGAAAACAAGACTAATAATAACAGGTGGAGCCACAGGGCTTGGCAAAGCATTAGCACTTAGTTACGCCAATAACCTAGGTGCCAATTTACAAATTTGCATTGCCGATATAAACGCCGAGCGCGCAGCCGTCACAATTGCCGAGCTGCAAGCATTAAAAGCCGATGCTTTTTTTTATGCCTGCGATATAACTAAACAAACTGATATAGAAAGCCTTTGCGATATCATTCAAACCAAGTGGCAAGGGGTTGATATAGTTGTAAACAATGCAGGCGTTGCTACTGGCGGCTCGCTTGAAGGAGAGTCACTTGAGCAATGGCAGTGGATTATGGATATTAATTTGCTCTCAATGGTGCGGGTGTGCAAAACGTTTTATCCGGTATTTAAACAACAAGGCAAAGGCTACTTTATTAATATTGCCTCACAAGCAGGGCTTACTCCTATTCCCTTTATGAGTAGCTACAATGCGGTAAAAGCAGCGGTTGTCAGTTTTAGTGAAACCTTAAAGCTCGAACTTGCCTACGACAATATAGATGTAAGTGTAGTGTGCCCCAGCTTTTTTAAAACTAATCTTGATGAATCAATGCGCACCAGCGAACCAGCTATGCAAACAATGCTAAACCGCGCGTTTGAGCGCTCGCCAATTACCGCAGAGCAAGTTGCTGATATTATTTACAAGCAATCGCTTAAGCGCCCGTTTTTAATTTTGACCCATAAATTAGGTAAACAAGCCTTTTTAATGAAAAAGCTTCTTCCCGTTGAGTGGTACATTAAAAGCATGCTGAAAAAAACACGCTCTATGCAACGTTTAAAATCAAAATAATAAAGGCAAACGATGAACACACAATTATTAGATCAAGCCAAAAGCATGCGCCAAGGCGAAGAGCTCGACACACAAAAAGTAGATGCCTGGCTTAAACAGCACATTACACATTTAACTGGCGAGCCAAGTGTTACCCAATATGCAGGTGGCGCGTCAAACTGGACTTATTGCCTAGACTACCCAGTGCAATCACTTATTCTACGCCGCGCGCCCAAAGGCACTAAAGCCAAAGGTGCGCACGATATGGGCCGCGAATACAAACTACAACACGCGCTAAAACCGGTTTACAGTTATGTGCCTCGCATGGAAGCATTTTGCGACGATGAAAGCATACTCGGCACCGATTTTTACGTTATGGAAAAACTCACGGGCATTATCCCGCGTAAAAACTTACCGCGCGACTTAACTGTAACGCCCGAGCGAACAAAGCAGCTTTGCGAAAACGTACTCGACTGCCTAGTTGAGCTACATAAAGTAGATTACAAACACGCTAATTTAAGTCACTTAGGTAAAGGAGAGGGTTACACGCAGCGCCAAATTAGTGGGTGGAGCGAGCGCTTTACTAAAGCTAAAACATGGAATGTACCCAGTGGTAAAAAGGTCATTAAATGGCTTGAAAACAACATGCCAAGCCATGAACGCATTTGTATAACCCATAACGATTTTAGGTTTGATAACGTCGTACTCGATGCCAACGACTACACAAAAGTACTGGGCATTTTAGATTGGGAGCTTGCAACGCTTGGCGACCCATTAATGGATTTAGGCAATACACTTGCTTATTGGGTAGAACCCGGAGATGACTTTTTAGCACAAGCTACACGGCGCCAACCAACTCATTTAAAAGGCATGCTTACCCGTAAAGAAGTTGTCGCTTATTACTGTAAAAAAATGGATATAACGGTAGACGATTTTACCTTTTACGAAGTGTATGGCTTATTTAGACTCGCCGGTATAGTGCAGCAAATTTATTATCGTTATCACCACGGACAAACTAAAAACCCTGCGTTTAAAAACTTTTGGGTATTTGTACATTACCTTTTATGGCGTTGTAATAAAGCGATTAAAAATCAAGGAAAAGCCTAATGTGCATTTTATATTTAGTACGCCACGGGCAGGCCAGCTTTTCGGCTGATGATTACGACAAGCTATCGGTAAAAGGGCAGCAGCAAGCGAGCTTACTTGGCGAATATTTAGCGCAAAAACAGCTAACGCCCGATGCCATTATTGCAGGCACAATGCTACGCCATAATCAAACTGCTGAGCTGAGTTTAGCTGCCCTTAACGATGCACCTATTGTAGTAAATGATGCGCGCTTAAATGAGTACGATCACGAGCATATTTTAGCGGTTTATAACCCAAATATTGCAACCCCAAGCCAACTACGTGCGGTACTTAGCAAGCAAGCCGACCCAATGGAGTATTTTAAAAACGTATTTATTAGCGCCATAGAGCAATGGGTGCTTAATCCCGACAGCACTCTCTATAACGAAAGCTTTAATGCCTTTAGTGCCCGTGTACTCGGCGTGCTTGAAACAATAGCCAAGCAGCATGATGGCAAAAAAGTGATTATTTATACTTCAGGCGGACCTATTAGCATTATTACCAGCCATTTAATGGGGCTAAAGCTTGATCGTTTTATCGATATTAATTGGAGCCTAGTAAATGCAGGTGTTACTAAAGTGGTCGCGCGCGGCAAAGGTGAAAATCGTAAGCTGAGCATAAGCAGCTTAAACGAACATCACTTTTTAGAGCAATATCCACAACAAAAACTAATTACCTATACCTAAGGAGCAAATACAATGCGCAAAAATATACTTATAACAGGTGCAAGTTCAGGCTTAGGCAAAGGAATGGCAAAAGAGTTTGCTAAACAAGGTTGTAACCTTGCTTTATGCGCTCGCCGCTTTGAATTATTAGAGCAGCTAAAGGCAGAACTTGAGCAAGTAAATCCTAATATAACCATTAGCATAAAAGTACTCGACGTTAACAACCACGAGCAAGTGTTTAGTGTATTTAAAGCCTTTAAAGAAGATCTTAACGGCCTTGACCGAGTTATTATAAATGCGGGCATGGGTAAAGGCGCCTCTATTGGTACCGGCTATTTTAATGCCAATAAGCAAACCGCCGAAACTAACTTTATAGCAGCACTTGCACAGGCCGAAGCCGCAATGGAAATTTTTAGAGCGCAAAATTATGGCCATTTAGTCACTATTTCGTCAATTAGTGCTGTGCGTGGTTTTAGACGAGCAATGACAGTTTATGCTGCCACTAAAGCTGCTATTACCTCATTAAGCGAAGGCATACGTATCGATGTAATGAATACACCAATAAAGGTAAGTTGTGTACATCCTGGTTTTATTAGAAGTGAAATAAACGAAAAAGTAAAAACAGTGCCTTTTATTGTCGATACCGAAACAGGCTGTAAAGCATTAGTAAAAGCCATCAATAAAGAAAAAGCCAACAGCTTTGTGCCAACGTGGCCGTGGTCTTTTTTACATTGGGTTTTACGTATAGCGCCGTTAAGTACAATTCGTAAAATGTCGTAAGGTGTTTAAATTTTAGGCATTAAAAAAGGTGGCAACAGCCACCTTTTTTATAAAACAATAAAACTTATAGAAGTGCAAAAAGCTTTTGTAGTTGTGGCATGTATTCGCTCACAAGTTCAAGGTTGCTTTCGCTTACTAAAGAATCCGTAGACTCCGCAGCTGCGCTTGACGATTTACCAAACGAACCCATTAACGAGCTAGCGCCTTTATCTTTAGCACTCTTCATACTTTGAAAACCACCCATTACTTTATTAGCGGTTTCTTGGTTATCAGCAGAAAGGCCCGATTTAAGATTTTCGATATAAGCCATTGATACTTCAGAACCTACAGTTACTAGCTGCTCTGGTGTAAAGCCGTAGCGGCCTGTAACACCCGCGAAGCTTTTGTACAGGTCTTGCTCTTTAATCATGCTTAGTGCGCTATTAGCTAATGAGCTTTGCTCACCAACATTTTGATCGGCAGAGCCGCCTAGCATACTTGCTAGGTCTAAGTCTTTTAACGACTCTTGGCTGCTTGCCCAGCTAGTTACAGCAGGCAGTGCTTTCATGTAGCTTTGAAGTTGGCCTTCGTTAATATCTTCTGCGAGGCTTGAGAAACTCATTGCTAATAAGCTAAGTGATAAAAGTATTTTTTTCATTGGGCATTTCCTAGTATTAAAGTTGCGCCAATTAAAAACTAATTAACGGCGCTTGCCAACACAAAAAGGAGTATTAGCTGATTTTATAGTACAAGTTATGAGAATTTACTTAAGTTCTAAGATTTTAGTTGATTCACCACAAGTCAATGTACAGATGATATAATGCATTTTTGACAAATAGAGCTGAACACAATGTTAACAATTTCAAATACTGTCACTATCGATGAATGGGAACTAGAGCTTACGGCTATTCGTTCGCAAGGTGCCGGTGGTCAAAATGTTAACAAAGTAGCCAGTGCTATTCATTTACGCTTTGATATTAACCGCTCTAAATTACCTGATTTTTATAAAGAGCGTTTGCTAGCCTTAAATGATTCAAGAATCACCAAAGAAGGTGTTTTAATAATAAAAGCCCAAAGCCATCGCACGCAAGAGCTAAACCGCGAAGACGCCCTTAAACGTTTAAAAGATTTAATTCTTAGTGCCACGGTTGTCAATAAAGCGCGCCGCGCCACCAAGCCTAGCCGTAATTCACAGCGCAAACGTATGGATAAAAAAACCAAACACGGGCAAAACAAAGCATTGCGTGGGAGTGTGAAAATTTAGCTGGTAGACGCGCTGCTTGCAGGCGTTTAAAAACGCAGTTTTTAGGATGGTTTTAGGTTAAGTAATTAGAAGCTGCGCTTCGCGCGCGAGCAAGCTCTGCGCCTACTGCGAAAACTTAACGCTGTGATTTAATTTAACCTGTAGACGCGCTGCTTGCAGGCGTTTAAAAACGCAGTTTTTACAAAATTATTAAGCCACACATGCATTAACTCCTACTCCTATATACAAAGTAATTAGAAGCTGCGCTTCTCGCGTGAGCAAGCTTTGCGCCTTGTATCTCTCATTGATAAATGATTAGCTATCATTTATCACATCGAAGTCAGTGAGCTTGCCTTTGCG
>NZ_WTLB01000078.1 GCF_011378855.1 Pseudoalteromonas sp. Z1A8
GCGAACCCAAAAAGAGATAAAGAAAAAGGACGATTAAAATGCGGCCTGAATCCAATTCTCTCTTAATGTCTAACCTATGAGGGTCTGTTAATCTTTCAAGGTTAAATTTGCAGCAGCCTGTTTGGTATTCAGGCGAGGCAGAGCCTACATAGTGTGGTTATTTACCATAAGTAGGTGATGGCAAGCATAAATGACACTCGCTGCTATTTAGGTTTGACTTGGTGATGAAACCCTTTTGTTACCCAGTATTTTACTTATTCTTACAAGGATACAGCTATTAGAGTAATGTGGGCCGTATGAGGTGACTTGGTTACACATTTCACGCCGTGATTAAATAGCCTTTAAATTGAAATCATTTAACTCCGAAAGCTCACATACCTTATTAACTAAGAGGCTAAACTAATTTTATAGAACATTAAAGCAATCATAATAAAAACTACAAGTTGCGAATGAAAACTGTTAGTATTTTTGTTTTCAAACTAAATTTAACATCATGAAACTCTCATCTATTTTATTTATTACGTTTGTTACTTTACTTGCTAAAAATTATGTACATGCAAGTTCGCAGCCTCTTAATCCACAGCGAATAGTGGTTGCAGGAGGCTCAATAACAGAAGTTATTTACGCCCTTGGTGAACAACAACGCATTGTTGGCGTTGATAGCACCAGTGTTTATCCAGCTGCTGCAACTCAGAAGCCACAAATTGGCTATGTTCGCAAAATAAGCGTTGAAGGTGTGTTGTCATTAAATCCAGATCTTATCCTCGCTGAATCAGATATTGGTCCTAAAAAAATGGTTGAGCAATTAAAGCTCACTGGCGCTAATTTGGTTATCTTGCATGAAAACGACAACTTTTGGCGTATTGAAAATAAAATAGAGCAAATAGCCAAACAATTAAATGTTGTGAGTAAGGGCAATATGCTCGCAGACTCTTTGCAAGCGGACCGCAAGGCCTTGTCATATATTTTAGAGCAAACAAGTACTAAACCTAAAGTTTTGGTTATCCGCAGTAGTCAACTTATGGTTGCAGGGGCAGAGACGACTGCTGATGAGTTGGTAACTATTGCAGGTGGAGTGAATATGATGGCTCAAACAGTGGTTAATTGGCAGACGATTTCAAGCGAGGCTGCATTGGCACTAAATCCTGATGTGATTATTAGTATGGGAATTGGCGCCAATGATCAGCAACCAAGCGCTGAAATATTATCTGTTTTTAAATATTCAAATGCGATAAAAAATGGGCGTATTTACAATTTTGATGCGCTCTATTTGTTAAGTATGGGGCCTAGAACGCCTCAAGCGGCCGTAGAACTAGCGCATGCATTTTATCCTAAAACACGCTTGCCAGATGGCTATCAATATAGATTTTTAAAATTAGCTGAAAACAGCACAAAACAACAGGACGAGCGATAGTTATGCTGGCGTTAGGAAATAGGTTATTAGCGCAACAACGGATACGGGTTTTATCTATTCCTGTTTTGTTTATTATTTGTATATTGGTATTTTTTATTGCTCTAAGTCAGGGAGGGGTTGTGATAACGCTGCGCGAGACGATGCTTATGCTAACCCAGCCGGTAGATGATCAGCTTAAACACGCTATAATTTGGCAGATCCGCCTTCCTCGTATTCTACTTTCGATGGTTGTTGGAGCTGGTTTAGCAACCTGCGGTGCTGCAATGCAAGCTTTATTTAGAAATCCATTAGCAGATCCTGGTTTGATTGGCATTGCCAGTGGTGCAGCGTTAGGTGCAGTAGCAACTATTGTATTAGGAACAAGCTTGTTTGCTAATTTTAGCGACAACTTAGGCTACTATGCGGTGCCTGTAGGGGCATTTTTGAGTTGTATTGCGGTATGTATGTTTATCTATCGGTTGGGCGCGCAAGATGGGCGTTTTACTATTGTTAGCCTACTACTGGCAGGGATTGCCGTAAATGCGATTGTAAACGCTATTATCGGTATCTTAACACTGGTAAGTAATGAGCAACAATTGCGTGATTTAACATTTTGGAGTATGGGCTCTTTGGCGGGAAATCACCTTGCGATGATAATGCCAACACTCGGTATTATTATTGGTTGTTGTATTGGTTTATTACGTTTATCTAAACCTCTTAACGTGTATTTATTAGGAGAGGCTCAAGCGAAGCATGTCGGCATTAATGTGACTAAATTGAAAAAGCAGGTTTTTATATATACGGCACTTTGTACAGCAGCAGCCGTCGCAATTACGGGCGTTATTAGTTTTGTCGGCTTAATAGTACCGCATATTATGCGCTTAATATTAGGCCCAGATCACCGTTATTTATTACCAGCTTGTATGTTAGGGGGAGCATTAATGCTTAGCCTTGCTGATTTATTTGCCCGTACCATAATGCTACCAGCAGAAGTCCCCATTGGTCTAATAACCAGTGCTATTGGCGGTCCATTCTTTTTGATTATGCTGTTAAAAACTTACCAAGGAGCAAAGTGAACTATGTTAATTGGCAACCAACTTAGCGTAAAAATTAAACATAAAACGTTGCTGGATAATATTGATTTTTATGTAAAACCAAATGAAATTGTAGTTATCATTGGTCCCAATGGCGCAGGTAAATCATCATTAATGAAAGCATTATCAGGAGATTTACCGTTAAGTGGCGGAACTGTAAATATTAATCAACGAGAGTTAAATGAGTATAGTTTGCTAGAGCTTGCTAAATTAAGGGCGGTATTAACCCAGAGCTACGAGTTAGATTTTCCTTTCACCGTTAATGAAGTTGTTGATATGGCGCATTTTAGTCATCAAGAACAGTGCACGCAGGCTACCTTGAAACAGTTCTCTAATGATGCAATGAAAGCCGTAGGGATTACTCACCTAGCACAGCAATGCTTTACTCAGCTTTCTGGTGGTGAAAAGCAACGTACTCAATTAGCTCGTGTATTGTGCCAATTACAGCCAAGTTTAACTCAGCAAAAAAATGCTTATTTATTAATTGATGAGCCAACTGCTAGCTTAGATTTATATCATCAATATGAAGTCATGAACCAAGCCGTTACAACCGCAAAACAAGGCGCGGGAGTTGTTGCTGTTCTTCATGATTTATCACTTGCTGCGAGCTTTGCAGATCGAATTTACATGCTTGATAAAGGAAAAGTTGTTGCTCATGGCTCGCCTGAAGAAGTACTAACACAGCGCCATTTAAGTAATGTTTATAATATTAATGCAAAGCTGCAAACAGATATTGAAGATGTACTTCCCCACATTATGGTGGCGGAAAAAACACTCACAAATATATGATTTTAAGTTGTATCGATTACATATTATTGAGTGTTTTTATAAAGGGGTAATACCAATTCCATTAAGTATGTGATCTAAATTTTACGCAAAAAAAATAATTCAGTTCTAGGCGTAAATTGATGTAAATGGTTGTTCCCTTTACGAAATTTACAACAAAGAAATGGGTTGTTTTAGCAAGTAAAATAGATCAGCTATTTATTGGTATTGGTATAACTAGGGCATGTTGAATTTTGGTGGTTGAATTTACAGCGGCCTGTTTGGTTTTTAGGTAAGGCAGAGCCTATGTAGTGTGGTCACTGCCCATAAATAGGCGATAACGCAGCATAAAGACCAAACATGCGCTTCCCTTTGAGGGACGATTAACTCTTTATTGCCTTGTTATTAACACGATTTGCTTACCTCAAAATAGATCACTTAATTAAGCTAATTGGTATTACCGCAATGAGAGTGGACAAGTGTAGCTACATCTTGTAATTCAATATTTTCAGGTATCGCTATCTCTTTGGTTGATGCCTGCAGCCATGTTGCAGCATCATCAAGTGATTTAAATACGGCTCCAGGTATACCAAAGGCTTTTTGAACGCTCATATTCTGCAATTTTTGATATTGCTCCTCAGGAACAACGATAAGCATCGCTTGAACAAGTTGTAGCATTTTCTCTGCCGCACCATTTTTAAGCCATTCTTGTGTTGCAGGACCCGCCCCTTTAGGGTGTTGTAAGGATGCTTCATCTGTATAAACACGCACTACAATAAATGCTTCAGCTCTATCAAACCAACGATCCCATGATATTAAAGAGTCTAAGTGCATTGCTAGCGTGCACTCCCCCTTTGCTACTGTTACAGCTAATGGCCAGAGGCTGCTATCGTATTTAATTGTTGTCATACTTAATAACCTTTGTTATTGATTTTATAGATTTTTCCACGGCAAATGATTTAGCTTTGCTGTGGAAAAATCTGATTGATTAGAATGTATACTGTATGCCCGCACTAATAGTTCTTGGTTGGGTCAATACTGCTGTATCAAAGTTAGTATCAGGTTCATTGCTATCAGCAGGTGCTGTACCTGGATACAATGCAACAGGAGCATCTTCATCAAAAATATTACGTACTGAAAGATACACTTTAGCTTGCTCAGAGATAACGTAGTTCAAACTTGTATCAAAGGTCGCAAAAGCGTCTGTTTTACCGCCTTCATCGTTTGAAATACTGGTATACCAGCCATCAGTGTACTGGCCACTAACGTTAACAACCCAATTATTTGATTGCCATGTGGTCCCTAATTTCATAGAAGCAGAAGGAACCGTAAGTAATGAGTTCCCTTCTAGGCCTGAGTTTGGATAATCAGTGATCTCAGAATCTAACAGTGCAAAACCACCATAAAGATTGAACTGATCATTAATCTGCCAATCGGCATTAAATTCAAAACCAATAGTAGTTACTTCGTCTGCATTTCTAACTACATAAGCTTCATCACGTGAGTTTTCAGGTGTTAAATCAAAAGGTAGTTGCATGTCTGTATATTGCGAATAAAACAGGTTTTGAGATGTGCTTATACTGTTATTAGCCCATTGCTGACGACCATAGATTTCTAAAGAGTTTACGTACTCTTCATCATATTCATAGTTAACAATTGGTGCGCCAAAGGAAATGCCGCCGCCGCCTGCATTATACCCGCGAGATAATTGTAAACCGACAATATGCGTATCACTTACTTGGTAGCTGAGCCCAAGCTTAGGTAATAAGGCACTGTAGTCGTTATCAGATTCTATTTTTGCAATCGCTCTATCAGGATCACCGCCTTCACGTTTGCGATTTTCTTTTTCGTAGCGTAAACCTGCCGTTAGCTCAAATTTGTCACTAAATGGGAGGGCACCCTCAGAGTAAATTGCAAAATTATCTGAATCATCAGTAAAGCTTTGTTTTACAATGAATTGGATCCAATCATCTTGTTTTGAAGTGTAGTAGCGACTACCAATAACCCATTGTTCGCCGTTATCACCTTGATAGCGTAAACGAGGTTCTATCACAAACTCTTTATTATCAATATTCGCTTTAGAACCATCTGGCGTAGATTTACGTTCAAAATTAAAGTCTGTTGCTGAAGCCGTTACCTCTAACTGTAGTTGTTGAGTTAATGATGCGCTGTATTCAATGCCTAAGCTTTTAGTATGCGTAACATGAACGGGTTGTTGCGGAAAGTTAGAACGACGCTGATCAAATGGATAATCAATGATTTCACTATTTGGACCACTGTATTTGTTATCGGTTAGTGTGACAACAACGCGTGTACCGTATTTGTCATCGCCCTCATAAAGTAATTTCCCTCTAATTGCACGGCCTTCCATGTCAGCTGGGTCTTTAACACCAGGGTAAGATTCATAATCAACAGATGAACTACGTTCAAATTGATCTGCTGCAATTCGTAAGGAAAACTGCTCAGAAAGAGGTTGATTATAAATAGCTGAAAGTCGTTTTTGGTCTAAATTCCCGCCTTCAGCACGAATTGTGAACTCTTGTTCAAACGTCGGATCTTGTGTTTCTACGCGTATTGTACCTGCTATTGCATTACGCCCAGCTAAAGTACTTTGTGGCCCTCTGAGAACTTCAATTTGTTCAAGGTCCCAAATACCTAAATCGCCAAAAACTATTTCGTTATAAGTAGCTGAACGACCATCAATTTGCCAGTTTAAGCGTGCTCTGCTGCCTGCAAAAAATGCATTCGCGTTTTCTGCAGCTCCAGTACCATCAATACCCCTTACTGTTGGAGCTTTACCAGTACCAGTGACCATTGTGATGTTTGGAATTTCGCTTAGTACGTCTCTTACGGTTCTTAATTCGGGGCGGCTTTCAAGTTCTTTACTATCGAAAACAACAACGCTATTACCACTTTGTAGTAGACTTCTTGATAATAACTCTCCAGTAACTTCAATAACGGTCATTTGATCCACTGCGTCATTGTTATCAGTATTAGCTAAAGCTGTAGTAGATGTAAGTGCTGCGAGGGGGATTAAAACATCCTTAAATTTCACAGGTACTCCCTTCCGTAAATGTAAATGATAATTGTTTTCAATGCTATATTCAATTGTATTAAAATACAACACTAAAGTTAATTAATGTTGTATTTTTAACTTAATTGTTAATCAGTAGAGAGGTGGTTTGGCTGTTATTTCAATCTAGGGCGATTTAATCGCGGCGTGAGGTTTGTAACCTAGTGGGCTTGGTAACGGCTCCTGCGTTACCCTACTGGCAGCGCATATTTGGCATTTATTCAACGTTATCGCCTATTTATGGGGAATAACCACACTACATAAGCTCAGCCTTGCCTAAATACCAAGCATACGGCTGAAAATTTAACCTCGAAAGATAAACAGGTCCTAGACAAATTTTTTATCTATTTGTTTCAAATAAAAATTTTAACGACGTATAGTGCAATTTAATTCGTTAAATTGCTCAAAGGTTTATGCAGGTTGGTATAACTAGGAATTTTTGAATTCGCACTCTGTGAGCACTATATTTTTGTCACATTGGTAAAATACGGTTAAGTAAGTGTCTTTAGGCACTTGCGGTGAAAGTGCTTGGGTTATTTTAAATTGCAGTTGTTGTTCATTAAAGGCAATGAGCGTAGCCGCTTCAAAGCCAAAAAATTGTTTCACACTTGCGTACAAAGCTTTAAAAATACTTTCTTTTGCTGAGAAGATAATGGTTAACGGGTGTGATACCTGCTCTGCGAACAATCTAAACTGAGGATAGTCATTAGGGTGCAAAATTTGTTCTTGTAGCTCTCGCTCTTGTTTTGCGCTCATTAGCTGTTCGATATCAATACCAATGCCAGCGATATCTGTGCGCTGAGAGGCCATTGCCATTGCAATCCCTTGAGTATGGGTAATACTAGCGATAACTTTATCAGGCCATATCGGCGCGCGATCATTGCTAGAAAGAATATCAAAAGAGGAAATACCGAGTGCGTTTAGTACTTTTTTCGCACAAAATCGGCCAGCCAAATACTCGGCCTTTCGTTTTGTGACTGCTTTTTGAAGTTGCAGCGGTGAAAAAATCTGATAACTCGAAAAGTCACTATCAATAAAGTGGTTACTATCAAATTTACAACAAAAAGTGCTGTGGCTAAGGTAGGGTGTAAACTGAGTATAAGGGGAAAGTTCCATATGCTATTTGCATTTTTCCTAAAATTAAGAGTAGCGCTTTAATGGTACGTTAAAAATATAATAAATAAAGTAAAGTTTATGACCTGTGCTGAGCTTAAGCTCATTACGTAATGTACAATATGCATGATTAATTAACCTGAACTCTGGATAATAAATCTATATCGAGCAGCTGTTTTCAGCGCTAACTGTGTTGAATTCACTTGCAATAGGCCAGCTATTGACGTGTAAATTTGCCTTGTTTTCACTGAAAATCTTTGGCTAGAGAAAATAAATTTAAATATCACCATGATTCAACACTTTAGTAAATCTCTTAACCAGAGCTCAGGTTACTTAGTTTTTGAGTGTTTAACGAGTTTGGCACAGAGCTTTGATCTCCTGAATAAGGGCAATGCTTGCTTCGTTATCGCCATGCACACATAAACTATCAGCATGTAAAGGTAATACCTTTCCCGATTGAGTTGTTACACAGCCTGTAGTTAACAGTTGTTTTACTTGCGCAATCAGTGCCGATTTATTATGCACGCTACCAGGAATATTCCGCGATACTAACAGTCCTGCATCGGTATATTGACGGTCCGCGAAGGCTTCTAAAATTAATGTTAATTGGTATGTTTTGGCAAGTTGCTGATGGCTTTGTGCTTTAGCCGTTGCAAGTAGCATGAGCTTTAATGGGGTTGGGTAGATGGCAATGGCATGCATGACAGTGTTTAATATTGTTTCATCAGCCATCATGTCGTTATAAAGCGCGCCATGTGGTTTAACATAGCTAAGCGTTAAACCTTGTACTTTTGCCATGCCCTCAATAGCGGCTATTTGATAATGCAGGCAGTTTATTAGCTCGCTTGTACTAAGATTCATTGAGCGCCTACCAAAACCTTGCAGGTCTGGGTAGCTGGGGTGAGCGCCAATTTGTACGTTATATTGTTTGGCAAGTGTGAGCGTGCTTGCCATTACATCGGCATCGCCGGCATGAAAACCACAGGCAATATTAGCCATATCAATATGTGGCATTACATCATCGTCTAGCCCCATTTTCCACGCGCCAAAACTTTCGCCTAAATCACAATTAAGTTTCATATTAATGCGCCTTTTGCGATTTTATTGTAACAGGCAGTACGCCGTTAGCAGGCGCTTCACCCAGTAACACTTTTGCAAGGGCGGTAAAAGCAGGCCCAGATACAATATCGTTTTTATCTACATCAATATTATATGCGTAGGATGCAAGTACAGCATTTGCATAATTACCAAATTTAGCAATGTCGTACGGTGCTCTTAGGCTTATAAAAACAGTGCTTTTATTTTCCTCTTTTGCCATATTTAATAATGACTCAAGTGCTTTTGGTTGCTCTGCATTATTAAGTGCAAAATTAGGATCGTCTTTTAAATCATCCATACCGCCAATTTCTACCGCACTTTGATTAGGCGTTGCATTGCCGGCTATAACTATATCAGCAGCGTGTATTTGTGCTTTTGCGAGTGCAGGGTCGAACCCTTGTAAGCTACTACAGCTATAGGTGAATTTTTGCTGGCTGGTAGCTTCAATTGCTTGCTGCATTGCCATACATTTACGCGTGTCGGGCATAATAATATGAACATTACTTCCTGCTTTTAAATTAAGCGGTAAAATACTGTTATTATTTTTAACCTGCGTTATAGCCTCTACAGCAAGTTGCGCTTCTATTTCACGATGTGCTGCACTGCCAATAACCTGCTTAGCTTCAGTAAGCGCGGTAATAGGGTCAAAATTAGTGCTTAATCTAAATTTATTTTTAAGAGAGGTAATACGCATCGCAGATTGTGCTATTTCTTGCTCATCAAGTTGTTTTGATTTAACCGCTGCAACAAGCTCTTTAATAAGGTCATCGAGCTTGTTTAAATCATCCGGCGTTCTAATTTCAACGGGCATTAGGGCAATGTCAGCCCCAGCCGCAAACGTATTAATTACCGCTTGAGTTGGTGTAAAAAAGTTACTAATACCTGCCATATCAAGCGCATCGGTTACTACAACACCTTGGTAATTAAGCTCACCGCGTAAAATATCAGTAATGATTGCGCGCGACATTGTTGCCGGTTTTATCATGGTTTTGCCATCAACACTTACAAACGTTGTGCTATCGAGCGCTGGATACTGGATATGCGCCGTCATGATCATGCCAGGGTTTTGCTTGGCGATAATGTGTTTAAACGGTGATAGGTCTTGCTCGTAAATAACCTCTTTTACATGGTTTACTTGAGGCAAACCTGTATGGCTATCTACATTTGTATCGCCATGCCCAGGAAAGTGCTTTAACGAAGTAATAACGCCATTGTTTTCAAACCCTGCAACTTGAGCTGCGCCTAGCTTACTAACGAGTGCTGGGTTTTCACCAAATGAGCGTACGTTGATAACAGGGTTATCGGGGTTCATGTTTACATCAACCGTAGGCGCATAATTTACATTGATACCCAGCGAATTTAGCTCTTTAGCTATTACTGTTGCTGTTTTTGTGGCAAAGCTTGTACCGTGTTTTTTGTACGTTGCGCCAATCGACATATTACCGGTAAATGATGTAGCAACATCGCGTGGTAAACGCGCTACACGTCCGCCTTCTTGATCTATTGATATAAATAAAGGCAGCTTACTACTGGACTTACTTGCAGCCGACTGTAATTGGCTATTAAGCGTAATGGTTTGCTCTATTGATTGAGTGTTTTCTGAAAATAAAATAACCCCACCAATATTATACTTTGTCACTATATTTGCTAACTCACTTGGCAAACTAGTCATTGGCGTTCGGCATTGTTTACTCGCACCTTGCTCACAGTAGTAGCGAAAGTCGAGTATTAACTTTTGACCAAGCTGCTGTTCAAGAAAAAGTGTTGATTTAGCGAAAGAAGATTGTAATGGCATTAAACACCCAGATAAAAAAATGATAGACGGTACAATACACTTATTTAGCAAAACGCTCTCCAAGGCTAAAAAGTAGATAAGTATACGCAGCTTATCGACTTTTAGACGCAACTGCAAAGCCATAAAACAAGTGTTTTTATAAACTTAATAGCTGCTTAATATTTATATTTATTAGTAACTTATTTATACATAAACACATAATTTTAAGTCAATAAAACCTGAACGTTATAAGTTATAGATACATAATTATAGTGGTTTTTATAAATGCAATGTACGAGCTTTTGAAATGACTTGTTCTATGGTGGTTGACTCCTTATTACCCATAACAAATACATAGCGCAAGGTATTCGCAGAAGTAATCGAGATAACTAAATTATAGCTATCGCTTCGAGGTTTAAGTGTGACATACACTGCACATACTTTAACTCTAAAAGTTTGTAAGCACACAGTTTAATCGACCCACCATCAATAGATGCAGCTTTTATGAATAAAATTTCACATTTATTTATGCCTAAATTCGGATAATAAGTGCAATTTCTCAGATTAGATGGCCAGCTGTTATAATTCGGCCATTTTCTCGCCAAAGGAAATT
>NZ_WTLB01000079.1 GCF_011378855.1 Pseudoalteromonas sp. Z1A8
CCACATCAGCTTTTGATTCATCAATTAGGCTATCTATATCGTCTAAATCAAAGTCGTCGCTTTCATCTACAAGCTCATCTTCATCAAGCAACTCACTTTCTAATGAATTTTCAACCACATCAGCTTTTGGTTCATTCGCTTCATCAATTAGGCTATCTATATCGTCTAAGTCAAAGTCATCACCTGTATCCGGTTCAGCTGAAGAGTCATTAGGAGTATCTAACTTAGTTGATGTTTGATCTAATAATTCATCTATATCAAAATCATCATCCGCTGCAAGCTCTTCACTTAAAGCCGCCATTTCATCATGGGATTCTAAGCTATCATCTTCTAAAGCTTCGTTTGTTTGCACTGCATCAAACTCAGGTAGACTGTCATCTTCATCAAACAGGCTATCTAAATCGTCATTAGTTAAAATCTCATCATTGTTTATTGGTTCATCAGATACGTCTAAATCAATATCCTCTAAACCTTCATCTGAAGGCTGATCAAACCCTTGCTGCATAAAAATATCGAGTTCATCATCGCCATCGGTGTTTTCATCATCAAAAATGATGTCATCACTTAATAGACTTTCAAGTTCGTCTTGGTCGAGTAAATTTTCGCCACCAGAAAAATCATCTAAGCCGTCGTCTAAATCATCATCAGGCAACATATCATTTTCAAGACTATCATCTAGTTGAACACTTAAATCATCAAGAGGATCGGGAACAATTGGATCGTCATTTAAGCTTGAGCCTAAATCGTCATCACCAGTATAAGTTGGGGTTTGCGGTAAAAAGTCATCGTCGTTTTGTGGCTCGTCTTGCTTATTTGCTCGTTTTCGTAAAAACATAACAACAGCAAAAATAATCAGTAGCCCAGGAATAAACATTAACAAGCCCAGCACTATCGGATTTGAAAATAATGAGCTTAAATCAAACGATTCTTTTGGTACTATCTCTTGTTTTTTTTGCTGTGCAATAATCTCGTTTTGCTTAACAATTAGTTCTTTTAATTGATTTTGAATTTCACTGTCTTGTCCTAACTGTAAGCGTAAGTTTTCGAGTTCGTTTGAAATACCTGATAATTGTTTTTTAAGATTATTATTCTCAACTAAAATTTCTTCTACATTGCTTACAGAATTTTTAAATTGTTGTTGTAACTCAACCAGCTTAGTACTTTGCTCTGTTTTTATTTCATTTAATTCTTTCTGTATCTCTTTTTTAGCATCGTCTACATCGACTTTACGAGCTTGGGTTACTTTTGTTTGTGCTGAGGTAATTTCGCTTTGCGTAAGTGTGCCATTTTTTTTCTTTTCCCATAATGCATCATCTTGCTCTGAGCGTTGTTTTGCAAGCTGTGTATTTACACCTTTTATTTCGGCTAAAGTAGGGATTTTTAAATAGGCACCATTTTGAATATGATTAAGATTTTGTTCTAAAAATGAGTTGGGGTTTTTGTTATACAAGGCCTGCATAACTTGGTAAATGCTAACGGAGTTATCCGGGCGTACTTTGGCCGCTATTCGCCAAAGCGTGTCTGTTGGTTTAATTGGCCCAATAGATCGCCCTTGCGCACCATAGTCAACGCCCTTAGGTCCCTTTAATTGGGTACTGTCTTGAGAGTAAACTGGCGTTACTATCAATGCAGACGCTAATATAACAAGTGTAACTAAACCGCGCATGCTGATCCTTTAGTATTTAAATATTGTTAGTTATTGCTGTTATCAGCCAAATGACTGACTCGCATTTATTATTACAATCTATTTTTTATTGCAAGCTCTATTCCAATTGCAAACTATAAACCAGTTAGGACTTAATATCCATTGCAACACATTGAAAATAAATGCCTTAAAACATCTTTATAAATATTAATTTATTGAGTGTTATCAATCAGTTTTTGTATTTTAAAATTAAACGGCAAAAAATTGGCAAGCTATATAAACAAAAAGCGGCAAACAAATACTGTTTACCGCTTTTAAAGTCTGTTCTGCGCTATTAAATATTACATGTAATTAGCAATAAGCTCTTCTGCAATTTGTATGCTGTTAGTTGCAGCACCTTTACGGGTGTTATCACTTACAACCCACATGTTTAACCCATGAGGATGAGAAATATCAGCACGTAAGCGGCCGATATACACGGTGTCGTTACCACTTGCATCAGACACGGCTGTTGGGTAATCACCTTCGTCATCAATTAGTTCAACACCAGGTGCGTCTTTTAAAAGTTGCTTAACGTGTTCAAAATCATAAGGCATGCGCGTTTCAATATTAATTGATTCTGAGTGACCAAAAAATACCGGAACACGTACACATGTAGGATTTACTGCAATGGTGGTATCACCCAAAATTTTATGAGTTTCATTTACCATTTTCATTTCTTCGCGTGTATAGCCATTATCTTCAAAGCTATCAATTTGAGGTATAACGTTAAATGCAATTTGCTTTGGAAATACTTTATTATCCATAGGGCGTGCATTCATCAAATTAGCTGTTTGCTTTGCAAGCTCATCAACCGCTTCTTTACCTGCACCCGATACAGCTTGGTAAGTAGATACATTTATACGGTCTATTCCGTACGCATCATAAATTGGCTTAAGTGCTAACATCATCTGAATAGTTGAACAGTTAGGGTTAGCAATAATATTACGGTTTCTAAAATCAGCTAGGCTTGAAGCATTAACTTCTGGCACGACTAAAGGAATTTCGAAGTCATTTCTAAAGTGCGATGTATTATCGATTACAATACAGCCGGCATCAGCGGCAATCGGTGCGTACTTTTCTGACACACTGCCACCTGCAGAGAAAAAGCCAATATGCGCTTGGCTAAAATCAAAGCCTTCAACGTCAAGTACTTCAATGGTCTCACCACGAAACTTTATGTCTTCACCTGCGCTGCGGCTGCTCGCAAGTAAAAACAGCTGATCTACAGGAAACTTACGATCTGCTAATGTTTCAATGATTTGACGGCCTACTAAACCAGTAGCGCCAAGTACGGCAACGTTATATTTTTGCGACATATTTTATCCTCTATAAACGACATTAAAACAACATCGTTAGTTAAATAATTATTTAGCTATGCTAAAGCCAAGTTGACTAAGTACTGCTAGTTGTGGACTATCACCTTGTAGGAATAAGGTGCTAAATTCTCGCCTTACCGGATAGTTTTTACGTAAACTATCAAAGCCCTCACCTTCTAAGTGGCGAAGTAAAATTCCGTCATCGCGGCGTACGTCATAAATTAAATGCACCAAACGGGCAATATCTTGCTCATTAAGGCTTTGCGTAACAGTTGCATTTGTAATAGCAGGCATTGGTAAAAAATCATCCAACGATTTACTCACTTCTACACCTTTTAGGTCACACAATTTTTGATACAACATTTGTGTACCTCGTGCTTTCCCCTCAAGTGTATGCCCTGCGATATGCACACTGGCATAACGAACATGTTCTAGTAATTCAGTTAGAATATTGGGCTCTTTTTCCCATACATCAAGCACTAAATCTAGATCAGCCCCAGCTTCCATTACCTCAAGCAATGCTTGATTATCAATTACATCGCCTCGGCTTGCATTAATTAGCGTGAGTCCTGGCTTAAGTGCTTTTAATCGCTCTTTATTCATCATGTGCAGCGTTTTGTGCTCGCCACTTTTAATAAGTGGAACATGAAAAGTAACAACATCTGATTGCGCTAATAACTCATCAAGCGCTACATGCTCTTGTAGTAAGCCCTGTTCGTGCTTAATTGGATCGCACAGCAGTACGTCGACATTTAATGCTTTTAATTTTTGCGACAAACACGTGCCAATGTTACCCATTCCTACAATACCAATTGTTTGACCGCACAATGGGCGCGCATTTTCTTGGCTTAATGCAAATAAGCTACTAATGACATATTCAGCTACAGCAATGGCATTACAACCAGGAGCGCTGGTAAAAGCAATATTTCTATCATGCAGTAATTGTGTATCAACATGGTCAATACCTATTGTGGCAGTGCCTACAAAGCTCAACTTGTTAGCTTGTGCTAATAGTTCATGATTAACATTAGTCACTGAACGAGTAAGGAGTACATCTACATCTATTAATTGTTCAGGTGTTAATTTACGACCATCAAAACGCTCAACCTCACCAAAGTCTGCAAAGTACTGCTCAACTAAAGGCATATTTTGATCGGCAAGAATTTTCATTACAGAGTCCGTTTGGCAATTAAGAGTCGCCATTGTAACGAACAACCTAGCCTTTACACAAACTAAAAGGCGCATTTTAGTTAATACAAACATTCAAAAATGGGGATGTGGATTGTTTTAAATCAGCAATTAAAATTAGGGATTTAAATTAGAGATTTAAACTATGCAGATAATAATTTTACTATTGAATATAGTAAGGCCGAATCACAAGATGAGTCGGCCTTTAATATAGAAAATAAACTTAAATTTCAGTGTATTTTATTTACTTGATTTTAGTTTATAGCTCAAAATCCTTTTTGAATTTCAAACCAAATTCACTGCGGTCATTACTGCGCATTACACCAACAAAACCTGATTGTTGTAGGCGACCAACATCGTAAACTTCGTTTAGAACGTTTTCACCATATAATGTAACTTCCATATCGCCATATGGATTAGTGTACGAAATATTAAAACCAACTAGTTCACGAGAATCAATAGTCTCACTTTGGTTGTAAACTGATTGACCTTGCATTTCACTGCGATACGAATAGTTAGCATTAAACGCAAGTGTTGCGCCACTATCTAAATCCATAAAGTAAGAAGGTGCAACCATGACAGTCCAGCGTGGTGTAAGTGCTGGTGAATCGCCTTTACCTATGCCTTGTACGCCCTCAGCCACTTCTGTTATTTCAGAATCTAAATAACCAACTGCACTGCGAATAGTAAAGTCATCGGTAATAGCAACTGTTGTTTCAAGCTCAATACCTTGCGCTTTAGACTGACCCGCATTTTCTACAATTGTTACAAAGCCACCACCCGCTGTTGGATCTGAAAACGGTAATGCTAAATCGGTGTAATCAGTCACAAATACCGCAAGCATCATAGATACATTTTCGTGTACTTGGCCTTTTAAACCCATTTCGTAGTTAATCGCTTTTGTTTCGTCAAACGATACAAATTGATCTGGGCCACCAAATGGACGCGGTGGAAAACCACCTGTTTGATAGCCTTTTTGAATCTGGCCATAAACATTCATATTATTGCTAAGCTGATAAGATGCATTTACATCCCACGTAACCGCATCAAAATCTGCACTTACATACTTACGGGTTGGAAATGATGGGAATATAGCATTTGCATCTTTTTCATCTTTTGAATAACGAAGGCCACCACCAACCGTTAAATCGTCAGTTAAATCGTAGCTGGCATTTATATATGCTGCATACGAATTAGTTTCTTGGTTAATTTCAAATTCGCCGTAACCGCCAAATGATTCAGTTACGCCATCATTCAACAAGCCATTAGGTGTATTAAATGGGCTAAATACAAACGGGCCTGAACGTGTAAAGCCATCTTCATTAAAAAAGTAAAGACCAGATACAAAGTCCATATTATCGAATGTTGCATTTAGCTGAACTTCAAATGAGTACTGATCAGCACCGCCCTCCTCTGGAAACTCAGACAAGTTTAAAGGTGATGCATCATCATCTAGGCCACCTTCATACTCAGATGTACGGTAGCTTGAGATAAACTTAGTGGTATAAGTATCGTTAATTGCCCAGTCGGTTGAAAACGATGTGCCCCAACCTGAGTAAGAGGTAGATTCAATACCCGCAACAGTTGTGCCTAAATCATCAGGGTCTGATGGAATTAAATCTTGAGTCAATAATGGGAAGTCGCCATTAAAAACATCATTTGAGTCTAGTGGGTCTGTCAATTCAATTGTATAAGGCGATTGGCCAGATTCGTTATCAACACCATCTAAAGAAAAAGTGAATGCTAAGTCGGTATTTGCTTGCCATTTAAGTGCAACACGGCCGCTAAACTCCTCTTCTTCACCAATTTCTTTTTCTGGGTTTGCTAAATTAACCGCTTCACCCACACCATCACGTGTTTTGTAAGATGCACTTGCAGACATACTTACATCATCTGTTAGTGAGTTATTAAAATAAACATCGCCAGCAATACGTCCACGACTACCCAATTTTGCTGTAGTGGTAACAATACCTTCATCACCAGGTTGCTTTGTAATTACATTTACAGCACCACCTAATGTATTACGACCATATAGAGTACCTTGTGGGCCACGAAGTACTTCAACACGCTCAACATTAGGTAATGATAAATTAGAACCCATTTGACGGCCTAAATAAACACCATCAAGATACACACCCACACCAGGATCGGTAGTGATAATATGATCTTGCAAACCAATACCACGAATAAATACAGATGCATGCGCAGAATTGCCCACGCCATAGCGGGTAATATTTAAATTTGGAACATATTTACCAATATCTTCGAGGTTACTCATATTGGCTTTATCAATTAGATTAGCGCCAATTGAAGTGATAGCGGTTGGAGATTCAAACAGGCTCTCTGTACGTTTACGAGCTGTGACTTCTATTTTTTCAAACGCGTCTTGTTTAGCTGTTGTTTTAGTTTCTTCGGCGTTTACAGAGGTAGTGAGCGCAGCAAAAATTGCTAAGCTTAGTTGTGAGAGGTTACGTAATTTCAAAATATTCTCCAAAGGATACCGTGTGATTTTAGTTATGCTTTTATATTGATAATATAAATTTTAGGCATAAAAAAAGACGCTAAATAGCATCTTTCCTCTGGACAGGTATTATATGACAAAATTGTGAATAAATGTATAAATTATTTGAATAAATGTATAAAGAATAAAAGCAATTTTGGCATTGTTAGCTTTAGGTGGATTATCATAAATTAACAACATTGATATCGACCTCACTAAAAAATTGTTTTAAAAAAAATCGTATAAATGCAATTTGGCAGATTCAAGTCTGAAGTGCATAATCTTTAAGCAGCTATAGCTACCATATGTTCAGCCATTAATTTGGCTGGCGTTTTATACTTCAGTTTCTTTCTTGGCCTATCGTTGAGGTTAACTATGACCTCTTTAACTTCTGAATGTGATACTTTTTTGAAGTCTGTTGATTTTGGCCAATATTGCCGTAACAATCCATTCGTATTTTCATTTAATCCTCGCTGCCACGAACAGTAAGGATCTGCAAAGAAAACATCACAACCTAAATGCTTACTCATTTCTTCATGGTAAGCAAACTCTTTACCATTATCAGCCGTGATTGTTAGCACTGATTTTTCATAAGGTTTGAGTAATGTAATTGTGGCAGCCGTCACTGTTTTAGCTGATTTATCATCTATTCGTGCGGACACTGTAAAACATGTCTGACGCTCTACAATAGTGACCAAAGCGCCACTGTGTCCTTTACCAATAACCAGGTCTATTTCCCAGTCACCAATTCTACTTCTGTCATCAACAACTTCTGGTCGTTCATCAATACTGATACGGTTTTTAATAAACCCTCGACCTTCTTGATTGGTATGCTTTTCCTTTTCTGCGCAGGCTCAAAGAGGACGCCACCTTGGCGTTTATCCGCCCAAATATAAAGATAAATCGTCTCATGGCTAATCTCAGTATCCTTCTCTTCCCGGAGTCAACCCTATATTTACTCCGGGCTCCACTTTTTTCTATCCTTAAATCAATAAGTTGAGTTAAGCGCTTTGTCATTTTAATCGCTTTGCAAGCGGATAATCGACGTTCATTCGATAATGTCTGAGCCTGCTTGATGCGATAACCGCGTTTACCCTTATTACGCTGAAACTCTCGACTGATAGTGGATTGGCTAACGTTCAGTTGTTTCGCTATTTTATTTTGACTTAAACCTGTTTTATTTAACGCATAAATCTGGCATCGTTGTTCATAGGTCAGTTGTTTATATGTTTTCATTGTTGCATCTCTTGCCGGAGAAAAAGCGATCAGCATATATTCAACTGACCATTTCTTCTACCTATTCAAGTTATGCACTTATTATTTGAATCCAAGTTTTAAAAAAGTACATAAAACATACTTTATAATCAGTACCTTTTGTGAGAGGCAATGTTAAAAATTCACTTTTCGAATCATAATACTGCAAGTGAAAATTTTACCTTTCTCCTAACTCTTTATTAATAAATGAAATAATTACCAAGTATTGTTATTACTTATTATACAAAGCAGTTGCCTGGCACCACAAGCATTTAGATATTCAGCAAGCACTGCGCCAGGCTCTAGAGTTATACTCCCGAGGACATCTGAAGAAAATTGAAGGTTGTTATTTTGAGTAGTAAAGCCGCACACTGGTGAGATATGACCTACCAGAGTTAAACTTACTTCATCGTTACTGTATGCATTCATTGCAAAGCAACATAATAAAAACCAAGTTAGCTTCTTCATCAGCGCTATTTCCTTTGAACAACCTCGCTAAGACAGGAGTAATCCTATGATAAAAACACCGTTTAGAAAGTTTCTATTTGCTTATATCTAGTTTCACTTATTGATAATTTCAACTACGGGGATATTCAGAAATATAAACATTTAAATTAAATAGCTTATATAAAATATATAGAGTTAAATCTTAACGACTCTGTAAAACAGTAAATTTAATGCTTACGGCTTTTGAACTAGCTTAAAAAGTTATAAACAAAATCAAAGAGGGTTACCACTCGCATATTTATATACCTAAACCCAACACTAAACATTTTTAAACACAAATGTTCATACCTAATTTATAAAAAATAACAGAATAATATTGATTTAAATTAAACAAAAATTTAAATCATTCTATTTATTAGATAAATACATGTTATGGACTTATAATGATAAAGAAATCAACATGTAAATAACAAATAGGAACAACATATGAAAAAGCTATCTGTAGCAGTAGCGATATGTGCAGCTTTGGCATCTAGCTATGCTAGTGCTGAAGTAAGAATTAATGGTTTTGCATCAATTATCGGTGGTAAAAGTCTGGATAGTGACAGTACTTTGTACGGTTATGATGATGATATTACATTTAAAAATGAAAGCGTTTTTGCATTACAGCTCTCTGCAGACCTACAAGAGAAGCTTACTGCAACAGCTCAAATTGTAGCTCGAGGCGAAAACGACTTCGATGCAGAGTTTGAATGGGCGTATATTACATACGAATTTTCAGATGAACTGCAACTAAGTGCGGGTAAAATGCGCGCTCCATTTTACAAATACTCTGACTTTTTAGATGTAGGCTATGCATATCGTTGGGTACGTCCGCCAAAATCAGTATACGGTATCCCATTTTCAACTTACGAAGGTCTTAGTTTAGTTTACAGCTCACAATTAGGTGATTGGGATTCTACGCTTCAAGGTTTTTACGGTGCATTCGATGACGATATTGATGTATTCGGTACAGAGTTACCGGCTGAACTAAATAACTTTGGCGGCGTAAACTGGAACCTATCTTATGACTGGTTTAGTGCTCGTGTAGCATATATGGTTGCAGACACGAGTATCTCATCAGAGGATGGCGGCCTTTTAGGGCTTGCTGATGCATTATCAGATAATAGCTTAACTGATACGGCGAATGATCTTATCACTGATGAAGATAAAACAACCTTCGTTGGCGTTGGTTTTTCTATTGATTATGAAAACTTTTTGTTTGATGCCGAATATACACAATTTGAGGTTGAAGACAGCATCCTACCAAAACAGTCGCAGTATTATGCATCCGTTGGTTACCGTATTGACAGTGTAATTGTTCATTTTACATATGAAGATAATGATGACAAGCATGACTCATCACGTTTTAATACTATTGAGTCAATACCAAGCTTAAATTCGGCTGTGAATGGTGCTCTTGATGGGCTTCGTGCACAAAGTAATGTATATACAATTGGTACACGTTATGATTTCCATCCTTCCGCTGCATTCAAAATCGACTTTAGTCGTTTTGAGGATGATGTAACTGATACAGAAACTGATGTTGTAGCTGTTGGCATAGACTTGGTATTTTAATTGGAGCTTATGATGAAAAAATTAATTTTAGTTAGTGCACTTTCATTGTGTTCAATTAATGTATTCGCAGAAGTTGCAGTGATTATTAATCCAAGCAACGTTAGCTCTGTAGATGCTGACACAATAAAAAAGATTTATTTAGGAAAAAGTAAGTCATTTAGTAATGGCGATAAAGTTAACCCAGTAAATCAAGATGGCACTTCGGTGACTGATGAATTTAACGATAAAGTAGTCGGTAAGTCTAGTAGTCAGTTAAACGCATATTGGTCTAAACTGATATTTACAGGTAAAGGTACACCTCCTGAAAAGCTTGCATCTGACCAGGCTGTTATTGATTTTGTTTCTGCGAATAACAACGCGATTGGCTATATTGATAGTTCGAAAGTTAGTGATAAAGTAAAAGTAATTGCTACTTTTTAACAGTTAAATAGATATAAAAAAACCCCCTTGGGTTAACACCGATCAGTTAAGGCATTTTTTGATCGGTTGACCGATCTTTTGGTTGTTTCACAATACCCTTATCATCTTTTGATTATGAGGGTATTTTTATGCTTAGTCATTGGTTACTTGATACAGATATATTCGCCAC
>NZ_WTLB01000008.1 GCF_011378855.1 Pseudoalteromonas sp. Z1A8
CTTATAGAAACCACACCCGATAACAGTCTCACTTTATTCGACAAAGGCTTCTATTCTTTAGGGCTTTTACATAAATGGCAAACGACTGGCAGTGAACGCCATTGGCTAATTCCCCTGAAAAAAAATGTGCAATATGACGTTATTCAAACATTAGGGCGTAATGATAAATTAGTCCAACTTAGCAGCAACCCAAGAGCAAGAAAAATGTGGCCAACGCTGCCTGACACCTTAATAGCGAGGTTAGTGACTCGAAAAATAAAGGGGAAGTCATACAGTGTGATGACATCAATGACAGATCCGATGCGATATCCGTCAGCCGATATAGGCGATTTGTACAGTCACCGCTGGGAGATAGAGCTTGGTTATCGCGAACAAAAGCAATATATGCTGGGTAATCGATTTACATTAAGAAGTCGTTTAGCAGCGCTTGTAAAGCAAGAGCTGTGGGGAGTGTTGCTTACTTATAATATGGTGCGATATCAGATGGTAAAAATGTGCCACACATTAAAAGGTGATTATTTACCGTACCAACTGAGTTTCAATGGTAGTTTAGCTCAAATAATGAGGTTGCTTGTTGGATTACCTTATTCAACCCCAGGGGCCATACCACGTCAGTTAAAATACTTTTATACGATGGCAGAAAGCCTAATTCTAGAGCCTCGAAGGGAGCGAAGTTTTCCTCGCTCAGTCAAGCCAAGACCGCAGCGGTACGCTAGAAATAAAAAAGCCGCTCACCTTAAGTGAACGGCATTACTGCATTTGCAGGCTTTTTTATTGCTCAGAATTAATGTCACACTGTGTAACTAGTTAAAACTAGTGGTCGCGGTCAACCGCAATACGAGCAAGGCTTATGAGTGCTTGCTTGTAGTCAGACTCACCTAAAAAGTCTAAACACGCAATGGCTTTGTCGGCTTCAAGCTCTGCTTTTTGCATTGTAAACTCAAGCGCATTGGTTTGCTTTAGTGCAAATAAAATTTCTTCTAAATGCTCCATACCATTGCTGTGCTCTATTGCGTCACGAATAAGCTGCGTTTGCTGCTCGCTACCATGTTGCATAGCATAAATAAGTGGAAGCGTTGGTTTGCCTTCAGCTAAATCATCACCAATGTTTTTACCCAACTGCTCAGCATCTGCATTGTAATCGAGTACGTCATCCACTAACTGAAACGCAGTCCCTAAATGCATGCCGTACAGATTTAGTGCATCAAGCGTGGTTTGATCTTGCTCAGTGATAATAGCAGCAAGCCCTGTAGCGGCTTCAAACAACTTAGCCGTTTTAGAGTAAATAACCTGCATATAACTGGCTTCGGTTGTATCTGGGTCATTGCAGTTCATTAGCTGCAATACTTCGCCTTCAGCAATAATGTTTGTTGCATCGGCAAGTACTTGCATAACCTGCATTTTCCCAAGGCCAACCATAAGCTGAAATGAACGAGTGTAAATAAAGTCACCAACCAATACGCTAGCGGCATTACCAAATTCAGCATTTGCTGTAGGCGTGCCACGTCGTAAGTTTGATTCATCTACAACATCATCGTGCAATAGCGTTGCTGTATGAATAAACTCAACAATTGTTGCAAGCGTTATGTGATCTTTACCCTGATAACCGAGTGCTTTGGCCGCTAAAATCGCGAGCATTGGACGAACACGTTTGCCGCCACTGCTAACTATATATAAACCAAGCTGATTAACTAACGCCACATCTGAGCGCATTTGCGCATGTATAAGTTGATTGACGTCATTCATATCGCTTTCGATTAACGCCTGGATAGCTTTTATATCCATTGATCTCCGAGCCAATTTTTATGTGTGAACGGCGCAGATTGTACAACAAAAAATGCACTAGCTCGATATTTTGTGACGATTGATTGAAAAAACACTATTAAAGTACTTAATTTAGCCTGAATTAGCCAAGATAACTGATTAATTGATAATCAATATACAGTTTATGGTGTGCTTAGATATTAAGCTGTGAGGGTCATATTTGAGTGCATTAATTTATTTCGTCCAAGAGTTAAAAAGCGCTTGGCAAAAGGGCTAATTAATATAAAATGGGGTAAATATTGAATTGCTCTCAAAGCAGCTACTTTTTATTCATTTTAATTACAAAATAGGCTTGCTAGTTATTTCGCGTTAGCGTAAACTTCGCGCCCTATCGAAGAATATTTTAGTTGCGCCGATTTGAGGGTGCACAGACGGAGTTAATTATGTACGCGGTTTTCCAAAGTGGTGGTAAACAGCATCGTGTGACTGAAGGTCAAACGATTCGTCTTGAAAAATTAGACGTTGAAACTGGTGCGGCAGTAGAATTTGATTCAGTACTTTTAGTTGCTGATGGTGAGAAAATCGAGATCGGTGTACCGTTCGTAAACGGTGGCAAGATAACAGCTGAGGTTGTTTCACATGGTCGCGGTGAGAAGATTAAGGTTGTTAAATTTAGACGCCGTAAGCATTCTCGTAAGCAAATGGGCCATCGTCAATGGTTCACTGAAGTTAAAATCACTAGCATTAGCGCTTAATTAGAGGTACTTAGAAATGGCACATAAAAAAGCAGCTGGTAGTACTCGTAACGGTCGCGATTCAGAAAGCAAACGCCTAGGTGTTAAGCGTTTTGGTGGCGAATCAGTTCTAGCGGGTAGCATCATTGTTCGTCAGCGTGGAACTCGTTTCCACCCTGGTACTAACGTAGGTATCGGTAAAGACCACACTATCTTCGCAAAAGCAGATGGTAAAGTTCAATTTGAACAGAAAGGTCCTTTAAACCGTAAATACGTAACTATCGTAACTGAGTAATCAGTAAGGTAGTTAAAAACCCCGCCTTTGCGGGGTTTTTTGTTTTGTAGTCAGTCAAAATATATACCCAAGCCTGCATTTGTGTTGGCTTGGGTATATAATAGAGTTATTAAACAAGCCAATCCCTAAAGTGAGTAATCATGAAGTTTGTAGATGAAGTAGAAATTCGCGCAGAAGCTGGAGACGGTGGCAGCGGCATCGTGTCTTTCCGTCGTGAAAAATATGTTCCAGATGGTGGACCAGACGGCGGTGACGGTGGAGACGGTGGTAGTGTTTATCTACAAGCTGATGAAAACTTAAATACCCTAATTGATTATCAGTTTGAGCGCTTTCATAGAGCTGAACGTGGTACTAACGGTCGTAGCCGTAACTGTACAGGCCGAAAAGCCGATGATTTATTTGTTATGGTGCCTGTAGGCACACGCATCATGGATGTTGATACCCAAGAGGGGCTTGGCGACTTAACTCAAGATGGTCAACGAATTTTGGTTGCAAAAGGTGGTTTCCACGGCTTGGGGAATGCACGTTTTAAATCAAGTACTAACCGAGCACCTCGTCAAAAAACATTGGGTACACCCGGTGAAGTACGTAACTTAAAGTTAGAGTTACTATTATTAGCTGATGTAGGCTTACTTGGGTTACCAAACGCAGGTAAATCTACGTTTATCCGCAGTGTATCTGCAGCAAGACCAAAAGTAGCTGATTACCCATTCACGACGCTTATTCCTAATTTAGGGGTAGTTCGTCCTGAAGCAAATAAATCATTTGTTATAGCGGATATCCCAGGTCTAATTGAAGGTGCATCTGATGGTGCGGGCTTAGGCATTCGCTTCTTGAAGCATTTAGAGCGCTGTCGTGTGTTATTGCACATTATTGATGTAATGCCGGTAGATGGTTCAAACCCTGTTGATAATGCATTCTCAATTATTAACGAGCTACATCAATACAGCCCTAAATTAGCTGAAAAGCCACGTTGGTTGGTTTTTAATAAAATAGATTTATTACCAGAAGACGAAGCAAAAGCGCTTTGTGAAGCGATTGCAGAAGAACTAGGTGAAACTGAAAATATTTATCATATTTCAGCAATCAATAAGCTTAATACTCAACCTTTAATCCACAACATAATGACACTACTTGATAGCATGCCTAAAGAGAAGTTTGTACAAGTTGAAGATGAAGAAGTTGAATTTAAGTGGGATACCTATCATGAAAAAGCCACTAAAGGTAAGGGCAATGATGATGATTGGGACGACTGGGATGAAGATGATTACGACGTAGAAGTAGTCTACGAGCGTTAATTAAATAGAATTTATTAAAAAGGAGCTTATGCTCCTTTTTCTTTGTTAAGAATAAAGTACTAGGTATTTATTATGATAATTTCAATGATTGCTGCAATGGCAAATAACCGTGTAATTGGCCTAGATAATCAAATGCCATGGCATTTACCAGCAGATCTTCAGCATTTTAAAAAAGTGACAACAGGTAAACCTGTGATCATGGGTCGCAAAACTTTTGAGTCGATAGGTCGTCCTTTGCCTGGACGTCGTAATATTATTATTACTCGAAATAGCGAATATACTGCACAGGGCATTGAAACTGTAACTACCCCAGAGGCCGCATTAAGGCTAGTTTGTGATGTAGAAGAAGTAATGATTATTGGTGGCGGTAATATCTATGAGCAATTTTTACCAAAAGCTGATCGCTTGTATTTAACTTTTATTGATTTAAACGTTAATGGCGATACACAGTTTCCTGATTACAATAAAGTCGCTAATTGGAACGTAAAAGAAGAGCAAGAAAATCTTCCTGATGAAAAGAACAAATCTAGTTATAAATTCGTAACCTTATATAAAGCACGTTAACATTATTGCGTAATTTTTAGTAGGTTGATATAATATTAAACAGTCTATATACGAATAAAGTACCATAAAGGGTTTGTCATGTTTAAATTATCAAAGCTAGTAGTAGTTACTGCTGTTATCGCTGTAAGTTCATTTTCGTACACAGCACCTGCAAGTGCTGAAGATCAATTAGCGGTATCTATTTGTGAGTATATTGCTGCAGACGATAAAAACCGATTACGCAGCAAGCTTAAAAGCTCTCGCGTAAAAATTCGTAATATTTATGATGCGGTACAATGTAATGGTAATAACTTATTACGTCATGCTGTTGCTAGTAATGCAGTGGATACTGGTGAGTATATAGTTAAAAACTTATCAAAAAGTGCGTTAGCTGATGGTGCTGATATCGCTTGGGCTGAAGGTAACTTTGCCAGCTCACCACTTATTGCAGTAATTAAAGATCGCGCTGGTCTTTAATTATAAAAAGGTTTTATAACTCTACCTTCAGTAAGGTATTGTTAAATATTGATTAGTCTGAAGTTGTTATTAATAACAATCTCAGGCTTTTTTATTTAGCTAATGTAATCTCACTCCCCCCCAACAAAATCATTAATAAGTTCACTATTTACCTATCTATTTTATATTCCCAAAGTATAGAGTCTTCATTTTAAAAGCAGCTTTAAATTTACTTCTTCAAAAGATGTAACTTTATTCAGCTCGTATCTATTTTGAATCTGGTAGTTTATTTACAAACTTAAACACCAAGGATAGATATGAAAGCTGTAATTCCAGTAGCAGGCTTAGGGACGAGAATGCTCCCTATGACAAAAGCTATTCCAAAAGAAATGCTCCCAATAGTCGATAAGCCACTTATTCAATATATTGTCAGCGAATGTGTGTCTGCTGGTATTAAAGATATTGTATTAGTGACGCATAGCTCTAAAAATGCAATCGAAAACCATTTTGATACAAGTTACGAGCTAGAAGCTACTCTTGAAAAGCGGGTTAAACGTGCTTTATTAGATGAGATTCGCTCTATTTGTCCGCCTGATGTCACCATTATGAGTGTACGCCAAGGTGAAGCTAAAGGACTAGGGCATGCTATTTTATGCGCTAAGCCAATAGTCGGCGACAATGATTTTGTCGTGCTCCTACCAGACGTGATACTTGATGCGTATACAGCAGACCAAAAAACTGAAAACTTAGCTGCGATGATAAAACGCTTTAAAGAAACTCAAGCGAGTCAAATAATGCTTGAGCCGGTAGCTAAAGAAGATGTGAGTAAATATGGTATTGCGGACATAAACGGTGTTGAGTTAATGCCAGGTAAAAGTGCTGCAATTAAAGCGATGGTTGAAAAGCCTGATGCAGATTTAGCTCCTTCAAACCTTGCTGTTGTAGGGCGATATGTACTGAGTAAAAATATTTGGCCTCTACTCGCAAAAACCTCAGTAGGTGCTGGCGGCGAAATACAGCTTACTGATTCTATTGATGCGTTAATGGCGCAAGAAACCGTTGAAGCATTTCATATGAGTGGCCGCTCTCACGATTGTGGAGATAAGCTCGGTTATTTAAAAGCAATTGTAGAGTACAGCATGCGGGATAAAAAGTTAGGTAATGACTTTTCTCGCTTTATAAACGATTTAAATTTACCTTAACTGCAGATCAATAAATTTCATGAAAACTATAGAAGCTAAAATAGCTTTCATGAAGTGTAGTGAGCTCGGTCTATAAACCTTTACTATACTGCACTGGGTTACGTAGTATGGTTGTTACTTATTCTGTATTAATCTTTCCAAGGAACTACCATGATTGAGCAAGGCCAAGAATTACCAGCAGTTACACTAACGCAATTAACTGACGATGGTATGCAGTCTCTTACAAATAAAGAGTTGTTTGAAGGTAAAAAAGTCGTGTTATTTGCAGTACCAGGTGCATTTACGCCAACGTGTTCAAATGCACATCTACCTGAATTTATTACCCTTGCTGATAAAATTAAAGCAAAGGGCGTTGATGCTATTTACTGTGTATCTGTTAACGATGCATTTGTAATGAAAGCATGGGGCGACTCACAAAACGCACAAGAAATTACAATGCTTGCTGATGGCGATGGAAGTTTTACTAAATCGTTAGGGCTTGATAAAGATACTGCTGGTTTTGGTGGTGTACGTTCAACGCGTTACGCTATGATTATTGAAAATGCAGTAGTAACTGGTTTATTTGTAGAGCAAGACAAAGAGTTTGTTGTAAGCCGCGCAGAAGCAGTACTCGAGAAGCTATAACAGTAATAAAGTGTAGATATTTAACTTTAACTACTCAGCTATTTATTATTAAAAAACCGATGTTGAAAACAACATCGGTTTTTTATTTACGGTTAAAACTTAAAGTTACGGTTGGTATTGCCCGCTAAGTGTTAAACCAGAGAAAGTGCTATAAGCGTTAACGCTTAAGTGCCAAGTACCTGCTTGTGGATTGGTAAATGTACATGTTTCTGTATTGCCACTTTTATAAGGGCGACAATCGTACGTAGTGGTTGTTGGTTGGCTGCCGTATTTAACAAATAAATCTGCATCACCACTTCCGCCTGATGTTGTTACTGTAAACGTACTCATTCCTGCTGGCACATCTAACGTGTAATGTTTCCACTGACCAGTATTGGCTGTCACATCGCTTATAGTACCGCCACCTGCCTGTGGATTACCTGTGCCACCAGATGATGAACCACCAGTAATATTACCTATTAAGCTCACAGCTGAATACGCAGAGTAGCCATTAAGCATTACGTGGTAAGTTCCCGCAGTTGGATTATCGATAGAACACTCTTCGTTATTACCGCCCTCATAAGGACGACAATCATAGGTAGTCGTTGTAGGTTTGCTACCTGCACGTACGTATAAATCAGCATCGCCGGTGCCACCATTCATAGTGAACGTGACGTTAGTTGCACCGCTTGGAACGGTCATCGTGTAAAACGCTTGTGCATTTGCAGCCCCACTTAAACCTGTTTTAGCTTCACCATTAATAAGCTCGCTATCACCAGCTGTAGGTGGGGTAGTACCGCCACTTGCTGCTGCAACAGCTGCGGCTGCATCAACAATACCCGTACCACAGCTAGTACATGTAGCAGGGAACGAACGAGTAGTTGATTTTAAAATACTTTCTATTTCATCAGGTGTTGCATCTGGTTTTGCTTGCTTAATAAGAGCCGCAACACCAGCAACATGAGGTGCCGCCATTGATGTACCTTGCGAGTAGCCGTAGCTGTCGCTTGAAGGTGTAGACGAACCTGAGTTATAAGTTGATAAAACACCTTCAGAGTCGTTTGCAAAACTTTGCGCGCCACCTGGGGCTGCTACATCAATGTTACTACCATAGTTTGAGTAATAAGCGCGACCGCCGTTGCGCCCAACCGATGCTACGTTTACTACACCGCTACAGTTACCTGGATTGTAGTTTGCTGAGTTATCGTTATCGTTACCTGCAGCAATAACTACCACAGTGCCGTTACTACGCGCGGTGTTAATTGCATTTTGAGTTGTAGAGCTACATGAGCCGCTGCCACCTAAACTCATGTTAATTACATCTGCAGGGTTTGAGTTAGCAGGAATGCCTGAAACACTTCCACCAGATGCCCAAATAATACCGTCTGCAATATCTGAGGTTAAACCACCACACTTACCAAGTACACGAACAGGCACTACTTTTGCGTTATAAGCTACGCCTGCAACACCTTCACCGTTATTGGTTACCGCAGCAACTGTGCCGGCTACGTGCGTGCCGTGCCAGCTAGAGTTTTGTGCACCGTTAGTGCCACATTCATTCGCAGCAACTGCATCACCAGGATCACGTGCATCGCTATCGCGACCACCGCCATCGTTAGCTACCGATAGGTTAGAGATCATATCGTAACCCGGTAAAATGTTAGCATTTAAATCGGCATGTGGGCGGTAACCTGTATCTAGTACAGCTACAACTACACCGCTACCCGTTGCGGTATCCCATGCAGTCGGTAAGTTTAAACCACCGGCTTGCTCGTAGTAGTGCCATTGGTCATCAAAGCGTGGATCGTTAGGAGTTGAAAACGGCTTTAACATTTGATCCACTTCAATGTATTCCACATTGCCTGAATCAACCATTTCTTGCATAAATTCTTGCGCTTCTGCTGTACTTAATTTTTTATCAGCACGCATGACGTGGTGGTTATTAAGTGCCATTGCACGAATATATTTTGCTTTTACTTTGCCTTTTTTAGAAGCGAAGTTTTTAACAAAGCTTTGTGCGCGCTTTTTCATGCTAGACGGGCTTGCGTCTGCAGTTGAAAAACTCGCCATTTCGTTATTATTTTTATATTTAATAATGAACTGAGTTTCAAAGCCGCCTTGGCTTTGTAGCTTAGCTGATGTTTCAGCCATTGAGCTTGAAACCGATTGAGCCATGCCTGATGTTGCAGCAAAAAGCGTACTAACTGTAAGTGCAATTGCGCATTTTTTAAAAGTTTTACTAGTTGTCATAATTATCCCTAGATTTTTATTTATTATTTCGTGATGTAAGATCACGATGCGGGAACAAAAGTAAACGATCTGTTAATAAGGTTAAAATATCAATTTAGTATGTACCTCTTTCATTTGGTTATAACTCAGGTTTTTAGCGGTTTACTCGTTGTTTAGTATTTGTCATATAAATTAAAAACAAGTATAAAGGGTTGGTTTTTTGTTCGCGTAATTATTCCTTACTTATTACTGATTCGATTTTGTTGTGTTATTACTAATAATTCAAATGCTGCGTTGTTAGCTATTAACTTTGCTATAATCGAGAAAATTTTTTAATGAGATAAATAAATGACCCAAGTAGATGTAATTGTAATAGGTGCGGGAGCAGCAGGATTAATGTGTGCAGCGCAAGCTGGATACCGTGGCCGAAGCGTTACAGTACTTGATATGGGGAAAAAACCAGGTCGTAAAATTTTAATAAGTGGTGGTGGGCGTTGTAATTTTACAAATGAAAACGCAACACCGGATAACTACTTATGTGGCAATCCTCATTTTGTTAAATCATGTTTAAGTCGCTATACACAGCATGACTTTATTGAGCTTGTAGACAGACATGGCTTGGCGTATCACCATAAAACACTAGGCCAGCTTTTTTGCGACAACAATGCACAAGACATTGTTGATATTTTACTGACCGAATGTGAGTGGGCAGGCGTAAATATAAAGCTACGCAGCGAAGTGATCAGCGTATCAAAAACCGAAACCGGCTATAACGTTACCACAGAGCAAGAAACCTTAAGCTGCGAGTCGTTAGTTATTGCATCGGGTGGCTTAACTATGCCTAAACTGGGTGCAACACCAATTGGCTATAAGGTTGCAGAGCAGTTTGGGTTAAGCGTGTTACCAACCATGGCAGCACTTGTACCATTTACTTTGCACCAGCACGATAAAGAGCGTTTTGAAGGACTCTCGGGAATTAGTATCCCATGTGAAGTTTCAAGCGAAGATGGCACCGTATTTAAAGAAAATATCCTCTTTACTCACCGAGGGTTATCGGGCCCTGCAATATTACAAATAAGCTCATTTTGGCGAGCAGGGCAGGCTGTTACTATAAACCTATTACCTGAAATAGATTTAAGGCAACAACTTGCTGATTGGCGTGAAACACAAGCCCAAAAGTCGTTAAAAAATAGCCTTGCGACTATTTTACCTAAACGCTTTATAGAAATACTGCACGAAAGCAAAGCGATACCAGATTGTAATATTAATCAGCTTACACATGCTCAAATAGATGAGTTAGTAAATTATATTCATGCGTGGCAAATTAAACCCAATGGCACAGAAGGTTATAGAACAGCAGAAGTAACATTGGGCGGTGTAGATACCGACGAGTTGAGCTCAAAAACCTTTGAAGCTAAAAAAGCTAAAGGCCTATACTTTATAGGCGAAGTAACCGATGTAACGGGTTGGTTAGGGGGCTACAATTTTCAGTATGCGTGGAGCTGTGGATTTGCTTGTGGGCAGTATGCTTAGGTTGTGTAGAGACAATAAAGTTTGTAACCTTGGGGTGATCGCTTCACCCCTTAACCTTGGTAAAAAATATTATTTAAAATATGATTGAAAGTTAACCACTTGAATTTAATGTATTTTATTCCTTAAAAATAAAGTCATAATTTAAGTCATAAAAGCAATAAAATAGCGATTGAAAAACAAGCAAATAAGTCATATTTTTATTCTTTTTTTGACCTCATTTCTTTAATGAATTGTTCATGTTTAGCTAATTCTTCAGGTATTCGATCATAACAGGTTATATCCTGACTTTTTTTCTTGTTTTTAACTTTGCAAAATGACAACCATCTATCAAAAATATAAGATTTACGCCAGAGGGTGATTTTACTTTTAGCTTCCCTTCCAATAATTGTGGGAGCTATGGCTTTTACTGTATTACTATAAATGCTATTCGCTGGAAACTTATCGCTCATTTTTTTAACATAGTTTGAGTCATCTGTAGACCTAAAAACAATAAATGAGCCTCGACTCCTAAATTGAAGTTCATTTAGCAGATGTATATCTGGTAAGTTTTCAATTATGGTACAGGAACTATTTTTAGCTCCCATTTTATAGATCTTACTATCATATAAACATAAGGTAATAGTGCTTGATATTGGTAAGAAAACTTGCAATCCACATTTAGACAAACCACTGATATCTATTGAGTGTAAGTTACGAAGATACCAGTTGTAATGAACCACAGGATGATCTGATATCACAAACTCAGTGGCTGTTTCATTAATTAGTATGTGCCACTCTAAATCTAAGAGAAGAGGCACTTTGAGCGCTGCTTCCAGTGTTTGCAGTTGAAGAAAATATTTTGGGTTATCAAAAGAAACTTTTATACCGTCTAGAGCTTCTTTATCAAAACCATTTAATTGACCTAATTGATTTATTAATTCATTAAAATAATTGTCAATATTATCTAGCGAGGAAGAATATGCATTTGGTGTACGGCTTAATTGAACTAAAATAAACCGAAGAAGGTCTACTCGCCCTTCAAAATCCAATTGTCCATCAACTTCCCTTGTAATTATTTTTAAAGCCTGAGCGCCTGGCCCTTCAATATAATCACGCAAAAAATTTTCGATCGTGTTGTCTTTATCATAGAAGTTATTCTCGAATAGTTCAGCTCCAACATTAGATGGCCGTAACTTATTCCTAGTTGAATCGAATATATTAATAGCACCATCGTTATAGCTAAAGTTTTTAAGTAAACACCTGGGTACGAAGTGCTGCTTCCTTGTTATCTTTTTCATTTATATTTTCCCTACAATGTAGCGGCAATTATTAATAACCTCTAGCTATTTAATGCTAACGATCTTAGGTTTTGATTCTCGTAATAATCTAATTCTATCTTCTATATCTAGAAAATTCATCATCGCAGTTAACAGCATTGTTTGCTCTGCATATGCTTCATCTAGCCTTTGATTAGCAACATCTAACTCATGTCGGTATTTATCTTTTAGCCTTTTTTCTTTTGATTTATCTTCTTTAATTCTCTCCAAGTCAGTGCTAACAGAGCGTTTACGAGCCTTACCAGTTTTTTTAGCCTGAGTTTGTTTCTCTGATGAGATTGCATCCAAAACCTCAAGATACAAGTGGTACAGTGATTTTGGCCACCCATTAAGAAAAAAACCGCCAAACTGGCGGTTAAAAGGTCTACACAATACTGTAAAAGTTATAACTACATAGTTACTTTAATAGTTCGAGCACATCAAAGCAGGCACCCATAGTGTGGTAATCAGTTTTACCAATAGGGCTTTTCTCGGTATCCATTTTTTTGTTATCTACGGTTAAAATTCTAAACCACGCACCGTATTGATGATCAACTAAATGCAGCCACGAATACTGCCAAATTTTGTCGTACCATTGCTGGTATTTTTCATCACCTGTTGCTTGATAAAGATAGGCAGCACAACACAGTGTTTCGGCTTGAACCCAAAAGTACTTATCGTCATCGCAAATAGTTTTATCTGGGGCAAAACCGTAGCAAATACCGCCGTGTTTTTTATCCCATGCTACATCTATTGAGTTATCAAATAATGCTTGAGCGCGTTCAATAAGCCATTTTTGTGGCTTATGCTTATTTAAAAACATAAGCAGTTTTGACCACTCTGTTTGATGACCAGGCTGAAAGCCCCACGGACGAAATAAATTTTTAGGATCGTTTTTGTTGTACTCTAAATCGACCTGCCAATTTATATCGTAATGCTCCCAGATTAATCCGCCCATTAAATTAGCTTGGCGGTTAACCATGTTGTCGGCAAGAGTAAGCGCACGGTTTAAAAATATCTCGTCTTTTGTTGCTTCATAAGCAGCAATAAGTGCTTCGCAAGTGTGCATGTTGGCGTTCTGGCCACGGTATGAATCGCACTTTGTGAAGTCGCTGTTGTGCTGATCTTTATATAACCCGGCTTTTGCATCCCAAAAATGTGTTTCCATTGTTTGAAATGTATCGTTGAGGTATTCACGCGCCTCTGTAACGCCCACACGGTATGCCCAGCTGTACGCTAAAATAACAAACGCAAAGCCATAACAATGGTTAGTGTTATCAAGTACGGTTGCTTGGCCGTTTTCAACTTTTAATAACCAGTTGTAGCCGCCAGTTTGCTCAACAAGATGATGCTTACGAATAAACTCAATACCCGATTTAACACGGGTAAGGTATTTTTCGTCATTAAAGGTTTGATACGCGCGTGCATAGTTAAATACAAAACGAGTAGAGCTTACTAAATGGCGCGTTTGTTTATCAAACACCTCACCATTATCAGAAAAGTTTTGGTAAAAACCACCGTGTTCGTCGTCAATATTTGGCTCGTAAAACGCTAAGGTGTCGCTAATGTGCTGCGTTAAAAACTCATGGCTTTTAAAGTTATCAGGTGTACTTTTCATAGTTCGCTCCTAAAATCGTGTAGAGACTTTTGGTTAGGTAAGGAGTTAAATGCCCCTTTGTAAGATGCGGCGTGGGCACCGCATAACGAAGCAAATTCAAAAATAGTATTTAGCTTTGAATTATTTTCACAAAGCGTACTAAAGCTCACAGGTGTAAGTGCTTGTAAGCCTAGCTGATATAATAGGCCACCTACAAAGGCATCGCCGGCGGCGGTAGCATCAACCATAGTTACTTTTTTAGGGATAAGCATTTGTTTGCCGTGTTTAGTAAACCAATACATTGGGTTACTTGCATCTGTGACTACAAATAGCTCACAGCCGTTACTCAGTGTTTGGGCAATAAATTCATCACTCGATTGCTCACCCGCAAGGTATTCAAGCTCTTCTTTTGAGGCTTTAATAATTGAGCAGTCTTTTAATAATGGTAAAATATGTTCGCGAGGGTTAGCATCGCTTGGCCATAAATTAAGGCGCAAGTTAATATCAAAGCTCACAATTGAGTTATTTTGTTTTGCAAATTTAACACCGTAAGCGGTGGTGTTTCTGATGTTTTCGTCGGTTAACGTGTTTGAGCAAATATGAAAAATATCGCATTGCTCAAACCATTCGCTACTAAAGTCATTATTACTAAAGTGCAGATCGGCGGTGTTATCACGATAAAACTCAAACGTACGATCGCCGTCGTTATCAAGTGACACAAACGCAAGCGCCGTTTTAGCATGATCAGTAAAGCGCATAAAGTCGGTTTTTACACCTTGCTCTTTTAATGCGTTATGTAAAAAGTCGCCAAAGCTATCAGTGCTTAGCATTCCTGCAAAGTAGGCATTACCGCCTAGCTTTGCAATAGCTACGCTTACGTTTGCAGGCGCACCGCCTGCAAACTTTGTAAACGCTTCGTGTTCGTTGCTGTTTTGGCTCAATTTATTTGAAAGTAAATCAACCAGTACTTCACCAAAGCATATTGTGTGTTTCATGATGTTGCCTTAGTTGTTAGTCAAGTAGCCAATGTAATGCTATTGCAGCTGTCCACGAGAAGTCTTTACCACCACAGCCTGCGCCTGTTTCTGGGTTAAAGTATTCGTAGTAGCCTGACTTAACAACGAGGTTGCGCGTATCATCTTGAATTTTTTCAGCCGTTGTTACACAGCCGGCTTCTTTAAGGCCTGTGGCTATCATCCAGTTAATGTGTAACCAAATAGGGCCGCGCCAGTAGCGTTGTGGCTCGTATTTTTCTTCTTTAGGGTGGGTAGAAGCCACACTAAATTGGCTCGACTCAATAAAATCTTCAGTGGCTGTATTAATTATTTTAGTTTGCTCATCGCTTGTTAAGCCTGCATATACAGTTAATAGCGCGGCTGATGTTTTAACTTTCGCTAAGCTGTTAGTTAATACATCACGACAATAAAAATACTGACTTTGCTCACACCATAAAGTGTTTATGGCTTGCTCTGTTTTTTGTAAACGCTGTGCTAAGTAATCAGTGCGGGCATCGTTTAAACCAAGTTGTTCACCCATTTTGAGTAAATCTTTGGTTGCACGGTGCAAAATAGCAATAATACCTAGGTCATTCATTTTGTACGGGCTGGTTTCGTAAATTACTTTACTGTCAAAGTTGTTACGTTTAAAAAAGTCTACAAGGTATAAAAAGCGGTCGTATTCACTTTTATGTGGACGTTGAGAAGAGTCTACATGGCTTGTATCACGGCGCGTATATTCCCAATCCACACATGGCACAGCTTGAAGAGCGTCATCCCATGATGGGCTGTTATCCATGCCCGACTCCCACGGGTGGTATGTCACTACTAAACCAGTACTTTCAGGATCTCGGTCGTTGTACCACCATAAATGATAGTCAACTACTTGTGAAAATAACGCTTTAACTTTTTGTTCTGCAAGTGTTTTGTCTTTCGCACTGGCAAGCATCTCCTTCATTACAGTAGCAACTACTGGCGGCTGTGAAATAGAGGTACTTTTGATTTTTTTATCTGATCCCCATACGTCAGGACCTGGAAAATAAGTATCTGAATCTTTATGAAACAAGATGTGCGGCACCATGCCATCATCCCATTGGCCTGAAAATAACACATCAATTTCTTGCCATGCGCGGCTTTCGTCAGACTTCATCCAACCTAGCGCTGTAATGGCTGAGTCCCAGTTCCACTGAAACGGGTATAGGCCATGTGTTGGTACTGTATAGCCACCTAAGTCGTTTGCTATAAGTGTTTTAGTAGCAAGGTCTGCAAGCGATGAAGCCGTTGCTGAGTCAATTTTACCGCTGTTTATAGTAGTCATATTGGGTGCTCTTTGTGTATTATTTTCGATTTGGACAATATTAAAGCACTCATTATGGGTTGTAAATGTTTTTTTTCTGTGCTTAAATCCTGTTCGAAGTAACAAAAAACTAACATGTTCACTTGATTATTTCGGCTTTACTTAGCCACACTCTAAGTAAATACACACAGACAACTAGCACAAATGGAGAATACCCGTGAATAAAACTACGATCGCCTCTATTGTATCTTTATGCCTTGCACAGGGCGCTTATGCAGCAGAAGAAACTGCACCAGATACAGCAAAAAAAGCTAACAACGTTGAGCGTATTATCGTCTCTGGTACCAGTAAAGGGCGTGTTATTTCAGACACTCCACAATCAGTAACATCTATTAGCGAAGACGAGCTGGTAAAGCTTTCTTCAAGTAGCCAAGCAGATGTGCTTCGCTATATTCCGGGTATTAAAGTAGAAGGCGGTGGCGGTGAAGTCGCTACTAACCTTCAAGTAAGAGGCTTACCTTCATCGGGTCAGTTTCAATTTACGCCACTGTCGTATGATGGTTCACCGACACTGAGTGTTTTTGGTTTGAACTCATCGGCGTTTGATGTGTATTACCGTAACGATCTGGGTATTGAACGCGTAGAGTTTGTGCGTGGTGGTGTATCTAATTTATTTGGCCAAGGCTCTGTGGCCGGCATTATTAACTATATTTCTAAAACGGGCAGTGACGATCCGCAAAGTACCGTACAAATGGAGCTTTCTGACCAAGGGCGTACACGCTTAGATTTTGCAACGAGCGGTCCACTTAATGAAGACGGCTTATATTATGCGCTTTCTGGTTTTTACCGCTACGACGAGGGCCCTTTAGATACAGGCCTTGAGACTAAAGGTACTCAGTTACGTGGTAATATTCGTAAAGAATTTGATGATGGCTCTGGCTCATTTACGGTTTACGGACAGTACATTGACGACCAAGCTCAGTTTTATTTACCTATTCCACTTGATGGCGAAAGCCGTGAGCGCTTAATCGGTAACGATGGTCGTGAAGTAGAATCACTGCAAACAGCGCAAGTATCTAACTTAACGTACGATACAGCAAATGGTCGTTATGAATCGCCAATCAGCGATGGTGTAGTCACTAAAGGTGGCTCTGTTTCAGTGGTGTTTGAAAAAGAACTCGCTAACGATTTTGCTATCAACATGCGCAGTAAATACGCTAAATACCAACACGAATTTAATTTATTTTTAGATGGCGACGGTATTATTAATGTACCTGAAAGCCAAGACGACTTTTTAGCTAACCGTGGCTTAGGTGATGCAAGCGGCGCTGAGTTTTCTTATGTTAATTCAGGTATCGCACTTGCAAGCGATGACTTACTATTTGCTAACCGCATTTTAGACCGCGACCGCCCAGCTGAAGATTTTTCTGCAGAATTTAATATCATCAAAAGTATTTATGTAGGTGATTTTAGCCATGATATTACAGTTGGTACATTTTTCTCTCACAGTGAAGCCGACGACGATAACGTTATTACGACTTACTTAGGTGAATTTAATAATAACCCTCGCTTAATTGACTTAACGTATACCGATGTTAATGGCGACGAGATTCAATACACACAAAATGGCATTAGTGGGCCAGGTATTTCTTATACTAACCAAACCATTAGCGCTACCCGCCGTGCACTTTATATAGCGGATCAAATGGAAAGTGACGATTGGATTTTTGACTTTGGTGTTCGCTACGAAGAAATTGAAGGCAAAATTAGCCGCGAAGGCAGCCAAGTTGTACAAATAAATAATGACCCATCACTCGCATCTAACTTACAAGTAAACACAACCGGTAGTGGTGTAATGACCTACGGTGAAGTAGATACGTCTGAATTTGCTGTATCGGGTGCGGCGTTATATCGCTTAACAGATAACTTAAATGTATATGCCAATGCATCTCGCGGGTTTTTCTTCCCAGAAATTAGAGGTATTCAGTTTAATGACTTAGGCGAACCAGCTAGCTACGAAGCTGAAATTGTAGAGCAGGGCGAACTAGGTGTTAAGTTTTTTGATAACGACTTTAGCGGCAGTGTTGCGTTATTTAGAACTGACTTAAAAGATAGACGCAGCGTAGACTTTGTAAACGATGGTAACGGTGGCGTATTAGAACTGCCAGTTATGCAGTCAACTAAAGCAACCGGTGTTGAGCTTACAGGTCGTTACGATATTACCGATGAGTGGGCTGTTGATGCCAACATGACCTACACCGATCACGAATTTACCGAATTTGATTCAGATCCTTCTATTATTGGTAACGAGTTACGTCGTAAACCAAAAATACTATTCAATACATCTATAAGCTATACCACAGATGACTGGGATGCTTCTATTTATCATAACTTTACAGGTAAAAACTTTGCTAACGATGCAAACTCTGTAGAACTTGATTCATTCCATTTATTTAGATTTGATGCAGGTTATAACTGGCAAGTTGCACCAGAGCAAACAGTACGCTTAAGCGTTGGGGTATTTAACCTGTTTGATTCTGACGGTGTTACTGAAGGTTCGCCACGTTTAGGCAATAGCCAAACGGCAGATAATCCATACTTTGTAGGTCGCCCGATTCTCCCACGACGCGTTACTTTAAGAGTTAAATACGACTTTTAAATAAATGCTTTATGCCTATTAACTCACTTTTGGGTTAATAGGCTTTTTGCATTGTGATGCATTTTTCAGCTAAGTTAGTTACAGGTTTACCTTTTGGAATACGATTGTTTAGTAAAAAGGTAAAGGCAGGTAGCCGTTTGGTATTTTAATTTTGAAAAGGCGCAGTGTTTTCATATTGTGAATACGCGAATAAATTATGAATATATTAGATTTTTCAATAGTTGCTCTTTATCTTGGTGCCTTATTGGTAATGGGATTTATGCTACGCGAACAAACCAATAAAAATGACTATTTTTTAGGAGGTAAAAGCTTAGGTTGGAAACCTTTGGCTTTGTCGGTAATGGCCACTCAGCTTTCGGCTATTAGTTTTATTTCGGCTCCTGCATTTGTTGGTTTGCGTGAAGGTGGCGGTATGCAATGGCTCTCGTATGAGCTGGGTGTTCCGCTGGCGATGATTTTAATTTTAGCAACTATTTTACCCAAGCTTTATAAAAGCGGCATTGTTAGTATTTACGATTATTTAGAGATGCGCTTCGGACGCTCAACCCGTGTACTTATTAGTGTGGTATTTCAGTTTAGCCGTGCGTTTGCCACCGGTATTATGATTTACGCGGTATCACTTATTCTACAAGGCACCATGGGAATAGAAGCATGGCAGGCCATTGTATTAACTGGCGTTATAACTGTTTTATATTCACTGCAAGGTGGGATGAAAGCCGTAGTATATGGTGATGCGATTCAAATGATCATCATTGTTCTGGGGACTATTGCTTGTATAGGGTTTGGGCTTTATCACTTAGGTGGCGTTGACTCGTTTATTAGTAATGTTGATTCGAGCCGATTAGAAGCGATTAAGTTTGATTCATTTGGTTTTAGCGGTGATGGCTTTGGCTTTTTACCGATGATTTTTGGTGGTGTGGTACTTTATGCCTCTTACTACGGGTGTGACCAAACGCAAGCGCAACGAGCGCTCAGTGCAAAAGATCCTAAAAACCTACGCTACATGATTTTAGCAAATGGCGTAGTGCGCTTTCCTATTACTATTTTATATTGTGTGTCGGGTTTAATTGTTGGCACACTGGCAATGAGTAATCCTGAATTTTTAGCAAAAATTCCAGCAGATAACCCTGATTGGATGATGCCTATATTTATTTTAGATTACCTACCGCATGGCTTAATTGGTTTATTGGTTGTTGCTATTTTGTCGGCAGCGATGTCGTCACTAAGCTCTGCAATTAATTCACTTTCGGCCGTAAGTATTGAAGATTACAGCCGTATATCTAACAAAGAGCTCGACCAACCATCTTACTTAAAATTAGCTAAATACTTAGGTTTAGCATGGGGCGCAATTACACTTGTGCTATCACTTTTTGCTGGCGATATTGCACCAACCATCATTGAAGCGATTAACAAAGTAGGTTCGTTATTTTATGGCCCAATACTGGCGGTATTTTTAGTTGCTGTACTAAGTAAACGCAGTGCTGCATTGCATGCCAATATTGGCTTAATTAGCGGTGTATTAATTAACTTGTTGGTGTCGGTATTTGCGCCTGATATTTTCTGGTTTTGGTGGAACTTTATAGGTTTTGTAAGCGCCGCTGTGATTATTTATGTGACGAGTCGTTTAATTCCACGAGAAGTAAACGAAGTAACAAAAGTACAAAATGCCGAGACAGTGTCAAACTCAATTTTAACTGGCAAAGATATCGTTATGCTACTTAGCATGTTTATTGTGATGATATTAATTTGTTTAGCTATTCCTTCAATTTTTTCGTGAGCTGTGACTAATGGATTCTAAAAAATCGTTTTTAATTGATTTATTTACCACTGCGGTAAATGCCTGTAAACCCAGTGCTTGCATGAGTAAGTATTTAGAAAATATAGATGCAAGTAAAGGTTTGTGTGTAGTGGGGGCAGGTAAAGCCGCCGCCGAAATGGCCGCTGAAGTTAATCGCTTTTATGGTGATAAATGTTTTGGCGCAGTGGTAACGCGTTATGGCTACGAAAGTAGCGGCGATACTGGGCGAATTAAAGTGCTTAGTGCAAACCACCCAACACCAGACGATAACAGTTTAGCTGCTGGCAAAGAGTTATTGGAGCTTGTAAGAAATAATCCGGCTGATATTCCTATTTTGTTTATTATTTCGGGGGGCGGTTCGTCGTTGATGTGCCTACCTGTTGATGATGTACCTTTTTCACAAAAGCAAAAGCTTAACCAATTTTTACTGAGAAGTGGTGCAAGCGTTGATGAAATAAATGTAGTCCGTAAGCAGTTGTCACTTGTTAAAGGCGGCAAGTTAGCGCAGGCCGCTAAGTCGGATTACGTTACGTTGATTATTTCAGATGTAGTAGGGGATAAACCAAGTGATATAGCGTCTGGTCCAACTATTAGCGATGGCAGCACAAAAGCCGATGCACTGGCTATTTTACAAAAGTACAATTGGCCGGTAATTACAGAGGTTCAAGCGCATTTATTAAAACCTGAGCAAGAAAGAGCTGCCGATACCATAGGTGAGCACTTTATTGTTGCAAACGCGCAACATGCTATTGATAGCGCTATAAGTGTTGCACAGCATCAAGGTTGGGAAACCCAAGTACTAGGATATGATATTCAAGGCGAGGCTAAAGAAGTTGCAAAGCAACATGCGGCTATCGCACTTGAGCAAAAAGCCCAAGGCAAGCGCGTTATGTTGTTCTCCGGTGGCGAGCTTACCGTCACCGTTGCTGATGTTTATGGCGATGGTGGGCCAAATCAAGAATACTTAATGGCACTGGCTGAGGCACTTAATGGCAAAGCGGGTATTTACGCACTTGCTTGTGATACAGATGGTGTAGATGGTAGTAAAGATGTAGCGGGTGCTTACATAAATAGCACCACGATTACACGCGCTCAAAACGCCGGAGAGAGCCTTCAAGCACAGTTAGAAGGGCATAATAGCCATCAGTTTTTTAAAGCCATTGATGATTTAATTATTACTGGGCCAACTAACACAAATGTGAATGATTTTAGAGTGATAGTGATTGAATAGGCGCAGTTTATCTACTTGTTCTTTATAATGGTTTCACGTAATCTTGTGCTCCAATTTTGTTAGGGTTAATACCTATGTTTTCGTTAAACAACAGTAACTTATTACGCTCTGGTTTTGAGCTTGGAAAAGGCGAAAAGCTATTTCAAGATATTGAGCGCGATATTATAAAAGTGGTGTTTTGGGAAAAGTGCGTAACTCAAAGTCATATTGTGAGCGCAACTCGTATTCCACAACAAACTGTGTCGCGTTTACTTAAGTCGTTAACCCAGCACGGCGTAATAGTGCAAAGCGATACGCTAATTCCAAATAAAAAAGGTAAGCCAGGGTTTGGCATTGCCCTTAACCCCGATTACGGATTTACCTTTGGCTTAGCTATTTTGCTTGATGCTATTTCGATTGCCGTAATGGATTTTACGGGAAAGGTGGTTTACACCCATATGCAGCTAATGTCGGATATGAGCATTAATAATGTGCTTAAATGTGCACAAAAGCTGGTGGAAGATATAAGCGCTGAGCGGGACATCCCAAGTGAAAAAGTACTGGGAATGGGCGTGGGTATCTCTGGCTTTTTTAGCTCAATGGATGGAAAAATGAATACTCACCATATGCTAGAAGAATGGTCGCAAGTTGATATTATCGATATTGTGTCGCAGCATTTTCAGCTTCCTACGTGGGTTGTTAACGATGCAACAGGCGCAGCTGCAGGCGAGGGCGTTGCTGGTATTGGTCGTGAGTACAAAAACTTTGTTTATATGTTTGTATCGGCCGCATTTGGTGGCGGTATTGTAAATAATGGCGATGTACTGCGTGGTACTTACGGAAACGCAGGTGAGCTTGGCGACATGCTACCGCCTAAATTGTATGCGCACCCTAATCTTGAATTACTAAAACGTATTTTGAAAAAAAATGGCGTAGCCGTTACTTCTATTTACGATCTGCACGACAACTTTGACCCCGATTGGCCAGGCGTTGAAGAGTGGCTGTTTAAAGTTCAAGACTCATTTGATTTAGTGGCAACTTGTTGCTCTGCATTATTAGATGCTGAAGCGATTATTATTGGTGGTCATATTCCAAAAGAGTTGGCTGAAAAAGTTATTGCACGTACTGAGGTTTATGCACAATTTAGACGTGGCGCTAAGCGGCCAATGCCTAAGTTGGTGGTATCTAATATTGATAATTTTCCGGTATCAATTGGCGCAGCTACTTTGCCATTTAGAGAGCTGTGTTTGTAGTTTAAGAGGAATTTAAAAACAAAAAAGCCGATATTGTTTATGCAATATCGGCTTTTTAGTGTGGGTTATTTACTCTTCAACGAATGCCTCACCTTGTGTCATCCACTTAGCAGCTGGTTTGCCTTTTAAGTAATGATCAAAGTACTGCATCATACGTACTGAAAAATCGACCTGATTAGGAAACTTTTTCAAGTGGTGTGGTTCACCTTCGTATTGTAAAAATGTAGCATCTTTTCCTGCACGGCGCAGAGCTAAGTAGTACTGCACGCTCTCATGCCAAGGTACTGCATCGTCTTTGTCGCCAGACATTATTAAGATAGGCGTATTAACTTTGTCTGCAAAAAATACTGGTGAGTTTTCTATATAAAGTTCTGGTGCTTCAAATAAGTTTTTGCCAATACGGCTTTGTCCTGTTTCGTATTGAAATTGACGAGCAAGGCCCGATTTTAAACGTATGCCACTGTAAGCACTGGTCATGTTTGATACTGGCGCGCCAGATACAACCGCTTTAAACATATCTGTTTGGGTTATCATAAACGCACTTTGATAACCCGCCCAAGAGTGACCTTGTAAGCCTATTTTATCTGGGTCGGCTATGCCTAAATCTATTAATTTTTGGGTAGCGTTTATCATGGTTTGCGTTGACGATTTACCAGGGTGACCTATTTCAAAGCGAATATCAGGTAAAAATACCGCATAACCGTTTGAGGTAAACATAGGGAAGTTAGGGCGATGATTTAATTCCATCTTAGGAAAATCAAACATGCGTTGACTCATGTAACGATAAAAATACACAACCACAGGTACTTTATCGCCTTTTTTATAGCCCGCTGGTTTTATAAGTACGCCTTGTAAGTCTTCGCCATCAAAACCTTTATAGCTAATTAGCTCTGGCTTTTCGCCCCACGCAAAATTATTAATTTGTGGGTTTAGCGTGGTCACTTGTTTTGGTGCGCTAAAGCTAAAATCTGTTTGGTAGTAATCAGGAAATTGGCTATAAGTTTGCGAGGTAAATAAGTACTTGTCAGCCTTTTTGGCTTTTTTAACCATATCAAAGCGTTTATTACCGCTAAGCACCTTAGTTAGTGTGTTAGTGGTTAAGTCGAGCTTTGCAACTTCGCTTTGTTTAGTTTGTAAGTTAATAGCAGAGACAAGTAATGTATCGCCTTTTTTAAAGCCCACTTGGGTTTTATCAAGCTTAATAACACGGTACTGCGTATTGCTTTGCTTACCATTAGTTAGGCGTTTAGCTTGCTGCGTTTTTACGTCAAATGCCCAAATATCGTACTTACTATAAGCAAGCACTTGGCTGCTATCGGTCATCCAACCAGCAAAACCATAACCAGGTTGGGTAGATGGGTAGTCGTGTTTGTCATCAGCAAAGGTTGCCTGAATAGCTTTTGTAAGCGGTGTTACTTTATTATTTTTTAAATCTTTTAACTGTATTTGGCTATCGCTAAAATAAGCCGCAAACTCACCACTTGGTGCAAGGCTTGGTCTAAACGGGTAGTTGCTAATAATGGGTGTTTGCTTACCTGTATTTATATTTACTGCAAAGTAATCAGCAAAAAAACCGCCGTACATTATTTTTTCTAGATAGGGGATGTTAGATGAGCCAAGTAAAGAGGCATCTCGCTCAGGGTTCAGTGCAACCTCAGGCATATTAGTGGTACTTAGCTGTACCACTTTTTGCGAGTTAACGTGATATACCGCGCTGTAATGGCGATTTTTATTAACTTGATTCCATTGTTGTTCTTCACGTGGTTTTATTTGCGCATCGTTGTTATGCCATACATCTAAACCTTTATGTTCACGTATGGTATCAAAGTCGTACAATGAGGCTTCATCGGTATATTCTTTGGCTTTTACTTTAGCTGCTAATTTTGGATGGTTTTCAAAATATAAGCGCTCGCCATTTTCTGACCACTTAAGAGAGGCTGTTTTACCTAAAACCCATGTTTTATCAGGTGATGCTATTGTTGAAAGTTTATCGTTTTTATATAGCTGTAAACTATAGCTACGGCGACGCGTGTCATCATTTACATAATTACCCAATGTAAACGCTGCAATGTTGTCAGTTGGGTGCCACGCTATTTTATTTGCGATTACGCCCGGTTCATCAATTAATACGCTGTTATTAAAGTTACTTAGCTCAATTAACGCTATTTGGTTGTTATTACCGTCGCTGTAACTTTGACTCACTAATAGTTGGCTGTTAGCTGAGTTAATAGCGTAGCTAAATACGTTTTCTATTGTATGGGTGCGTTTATCAGATAAATTTACGATAACAAGCGCATAGCTCTTATCTTTTTTATCGGGCGTGATAGCGTTATCTTCTTCGTTTTTAGTGCTATCGGTTTTATCTTCTACTTTTGCGTCATCGTCTTTTTTATTTAAACGATAAGCAAGCCACATACCGTCATCAGATAACGTGTAATCTTTTACATCAGCAAAGTTTTGTTGGGCACCTGATTGCGTGTTTACGAGTACCAGATTGTTTTTAAGGGTGTCTTTTTTTTTGGTTGTTTCTTTTTCAAGTAAGGTAGGTACTTGTGTAAAAGCGACCCAGTTTGCCGCTTTATTAATATGAGGCTTAGTGCCGCGCTCTACTTCTGCGATGAGAGTATTGCTTTGTAGTGAGTAAACTTGGCCTGTTGCATTACCACGATACGGCGTTGCACTAAAAGTGAGTACTTGACCATTGTCAGACAGTTGCGTGCTTTTTGCTGATTTAAAACCAAATACATCTTTAAATTGTAGCGATTCTTTAGCGTGTATGGCGGCGCTAGTTAAGCTAGCAATGAGTGCTGTGCTTAATAGGGTGAGTTTTGTTTTCATTATTGATTCTCGTATTATGACATGGTTTCATTGTAACGAGTTTGGTTCATAATTCGAGCGGATCAGATAAATGGCAGTTACATACGACAAAACGACCCGTAGGTCGTTTTTTAGTATTTAATTTAGTATTTAATTTATTAATTTAGCAGTAATTACAGCCAAATTTTTTGCAGCTCAAGCCATTGTTTTTCAAATTGAACACTGGGCTTTGCTTTAAAGTCGCTGCGTACAAACTGATTCATTTTTCCTTCAACGTAGGCAAGTAAAAAGTTTGCAAGAGTAAGCTCATCACTTTGAAAGTTTTTACCTTCACGTAATTTACGCTCACGAAGTACTTGTTTAAACTGAGTTTCTAATTTTTCAAACAGACTTTGTACACGCTCGCGTAAACGTTCCTGCTCACCTTGCAATGCGTCGCCGGTTAAAATACGGGTAATGCCTGGGTTTTTTTCAGCAAAGGTTAGAAGTAATAATAAAATGTTGTAAATGCGCGTTTGGCTTTCTTTTTCGTTTTCAATAATAATATTTATACGCGATAAAAGGGTATCTTCAATAAACTCAATTAAGCCCTCAAACATACGTGCTTTGCTAGGGAAGTGGCGGTACAGCGCGGCTTCAGATACGCCTACTTCAGCAGCTAGTTTTGCTGTAGTGATGCGTTGACCTAAATTAGTTTCTAACATTTGTGCGAGTGCTTGCAGTATTTGCTCTTTGCGATTACTTCTTTTTGTCGCAGGCATGAACATTCCTTTTTATTAGTTATTCTTAGTGGCGCAGTTAAGAACCCTAGTCATTTTTTGTTCAAATGAATGGCGTATGTTAATGTTTTATTCAGTTTGTTTCCAGCCTTTTTATAGATGTTTAGCCAGCTGTTCGATCACCTTGCGAGCTATTTCTGTTTTACTTGTTGTTGGTAATTCTAGTTGTTCATTATGCCAGTACAGTGTTAAAGCATTATGATCTGAATTAAACCCTAAGCCACTTTTTGATACGTCATTAGCGCAAATCATATCTAGATTTTTATTTTGTAGTTTACCTTTAGCATAGCTTTCTACATTTTGAGTTTCGGCGGCAAACCCAACCGTATAAGGACGGTTTTGTTTAAGATTGGCAATAGCTGCAATTACGTCAGGGTTTTTAGTTAAAGTAAGGGTGAGTTCGTCGCCTTGTTTTTTCATTTTTTGAGTCGCAATGTTTGCCGCTCGATAATCTGCTACAGCGGCGCAGCCTATAAATGCATCTGATTGTGGTGCATAAATTAATGATTCATTTAGTAACTGCTCAGCGCTTTCTATATTAATAAGGTTTACGCCAGTAGGGGCTTTAATGTTTACAGGGCCTGAAATTAAGTTAACCTCTGCACCGAGTTGCAAAGCAGCCTCTGCCAGTGCATAACCCATTTTTCCAGAGCTGTGATTTGATATAAAACGTACTGGGTCGAGAGGCTCACGCGTTGGGCCTGCCGTTATTGTGATTGTTTTTCCTGCAAGTAATTGCGGTTGCTCTTTTGCTATACATAGGGCAACAAGCTCATGTGGTTCTAGCATGCGTCCAGCGCCTACATCGCCACACGCTTGCTCACCTTTCCCTGGGCCCCAAATTAGTACGTTACGTGCTTTTAATGTGGCCAAATTAGCTTGTGTAGCTGCGTGTGCATACATTTGCTGGTTCATTGCTGGTGCAACGGCCACTTTTGCAGGCGTTGCGAGCAGTAACGTTGTTAGTAAATCATCAGCAATGCCGGCTGCCATTTTAGCAATAATATTACACGTCGCTGGAGCAACTAAAATTAAGTCAGCCCATTTTGCAAATTCAATATGGCCCATTGAAGCTTCAGCAGAAGGGTCTAGCAATGAGTCAGAGACTGTTTCGCCACTAACGGCTTGCATGGTCAGTGGTGTAATAAAGTGTTTAGCTGATTCAGTCATAACTACTTTTACTTCACAACCAGAGTCTTTTAATCGCCTAACGAGTTCTGCACATTTATAAGCTGCAATACCGCCGGTAATACCTAGTACAATTTTTTTGTTTGTTAAGTTAGTCATGGATGTTCATCAGTTTTTATTAAATATTGGGCTTAAAATAACAAATCTTTAGCCATACAGCGAAGTTTTTTAATTCGAAATAACAGGCTAAATTTCAAATTTGCATTACATTTATAAGACACTTTCGCCTCTCAAGGATGAATAATGCAACTTACTTCACTACCAAACTCACTTCGACCTCGTGAAAAATTGATCGCAAAAGGGGCTAAAGCACTCAGTGACGCAGAGCTTCTTGCTATATTTTTACGAACAGGGTTACCGGGAATGAATGTAATTGAGTTGGCTCAGCATTTATTAAACGAGAATAAAACACTTCATAATTTGTTTAATGCAAGCATTGAGGAGTTTTGCTCTCAAAAGGGGTTAGGGACCGCTAAGTATGTTCAGCTACAAGCTGTGTTAGAGCTAAGCCAACGTTATATGCAGGAGCGTTGCCAACGAGACGCCGTGTTTAATTCGCCAAACTCAGTTTACGATTACCTAACAATTCAAATGCGGGGCTTACAACAAGAAGTCTTTATGGTGTTATACCTAGATAGCCAAAATAGATTAGTAAAAGATGAAATACTTTTTTATGGCACAATTAATTCTGCCAGTGTGTACCCGCGTGAAGTGGTAAAAGCTGCCCTTAAAAATAATGCAGCCGCTGTTATTTTTGCGCATAATCATCCAAGTGGTATTGCAGAACCGAGCCAAGCAGACAAACTTATTACTAATAAATTGCAGCAAGCACTGCAATTGGTCGACATAAGTGTGCTCGATCACATCATTGTTGGTGGAGAAACGTGTGTTTCGTTTGCCGAGCGAGGCCTGATTTAGCTTTGTTAGATACAGAAGTGTGTTAAAAATGAGCTGTTTAACGTGTTTTGGCAAATTAGTTTAATTTAAATGCAGTTTTTACTTTCCCTAAGGGCATTCGATCTTTATAATTAGCCGCTATCAAATTTACATATATGAGCTGATTGGATAGATCAGTGTTTGATCTTTGCCTGTAAAAGCTGTATAAAGAGCGCCCTTCGATTTATCTCTAGGGCGGAAATACACGGCCTTAGATTAAATTAAGCTCGAGCGAAGTTATTGGAGATATATAGACATGTCTAAAGTATGTCAAGTTACAGGTAAGCGTCCTGCGGTTGGTAATCACCGTTCACACGCGAGAAACGCGACTAGACGTCGTTTCCTACCTAACCTACAAACACACCGTTTTTGGGTTGAAAGTGAAAAACGTTTTGTAACATTACGCACTACTACTAAAGGTATGCGTATTATCGATAAAAAAGGCATCGACACGGTTCTTACAGAAATCCGTGCTCGCGGCGTTAAAGTTTAAGGATCTGAATCATGCGCGATAAAATCCGTTTAGTTTCAACTGCCGGTACTGGTTTTTTCTACACTACTGACAAAAACAAACGTAACATGCCTGAGAAGATGGAAATCAAAAAGTTTGATCCAAAGATTCGTAAACATGTTCTTTTTAAAGAAGCTAAAATTAAGTAATTTTAGTTCTTTTAGAATTTAAAAACCCAGCTTAGGCTGGGTTTTTTGTTTTTAAAAATATGATTAGGGAATTGATATAAAAAAACCTCGTTGGCATAACCAACAAGGCTTTTAAGTCAAAAAACGAAAACACAATTAGATTTTTGTGAATGCATCTTGTAGTGGTGGTACTACTTGCTTTTTACGGCTCAGTACACCCTCTAACCATACTTTATCATTTTCTGGTTTTACGCCATAAGCCTGCTCAACTAAGTTTGCATCGTCAGATACAATTAGCATTTCTGAGCCTTCTTTCATTATATCGGTAAGCAGTAAAAATACCGAGTGGCGGTTGCCCTCAACTTTTAGCTTAGCAATATCGGCTGCAAGGTCTGCTTTAATATCGTCAAAAACAGCAAGGTCGATTACTTCTAATTGGCCAATGCCTACTAGGTTACCGTTCATGTTGAAGTCTTTAAAGTCACGCATTACTAAATCACGTGCTGGTGTGTCTTCTACCGCAGATTTAACGCGGAACATATCCATACCCAATTCTTTAAAGTCATCGATACCTGCAATTTCAGCAAGCGCTTCAACACATTTAATATCGGCAGTGGTACATGTTGGTGATTTAAATATGACTGTGTCGCTTAAAATTGCACACATCATAATACCCGCGATGTCTTTAGGGATTTCTACGCTGTAGAAGTCGTACATCATTTTAATAATAGTGTTTGAACAACCAACAGGACGAATCCAGCATTCAAGCGGAGTAGATGATGTTAAGTCACCTAATTTGTGGTGATCTACCACGCCAACAACGCGAGCTTGGTCGATATCATCGGGTGCTTGTGTTTTTTCTGTGTGATCTACAATATACACATCTTCACCCGCGTAGCTTAATTTAAGCTCTGGTGCTTCGAAGCCAAATTTATCAAGGATAAATTGAGTTTCAGGTGAAATTTCACCAAGACGAGTTGGAATTGCAGGCTCATCGATTTGGTTTTTTAAATAAGCCAGTGCAATTGCACCACAAATAGAATCTGAATCTGGGATTTTATGGCCCACTACATACATAGACATTGACGGAACTCCTTTAAATTTGCCGATATTCTAACAAAGTCTGCGGCCTTTAACATATAGACAGCGCAATTAAGTTTTAGTTACACTTTAAAATCTTGAATTTACTAGGTGTATTAATATGCGACTGGGCCGTAAAGGTTGGAACAACGTTATAATATTTTCGATGTTGATTATGATCTTCTTCTTAAATGGCTGGCATAAGCAACTTTTTGGAGGGGAGGATAAACCAACATTACAAGCCGTACTCCCCCAGCAAAGTTTTGTACTGACACTGCAATTTGTTGATCAAAAAATTGAGCGAATAGGAACAAGCTGGCGTACAACCCCACTACAAAAAGACATACCGCTTGTGTGGCAAGCATCTGAGCAGCAACTTAGTGATTTAATTAACCAATGGCAAAGCGCGCAGTTAATGGGCGTTAACGAATCTGTTGTTTTTAATCCTAATGAGCCTTTATATGTTGCTACATTTGAGTTGGCTGGCGAGAGTTTACCTTGGGTTTATTTGCTTTATAAAGGCGATGGGCAATATTACTTACTCGAAAAGAGTAGCCAACGAATACTCGCACTCGATTTAAAAACTGCACAGCAGTTATTTCCTAGTTTTGATTTTTCACAAAGTGAGTCTAATTAATGCCTGAATTACCAGAGGTAGAAGTGAGCCGAATGGGCATCACTCCCCACATACAAAACCAAGTAGTTACTAAGGTAAATATTTACAATGCCAGTATGCGCTGGCCAGTGCCAGATGACGTGTATCAACTTGAAGGGCTAATTGTTACTAGTATTGAACGACGAGCTAAATATTTACTTTTACACTGTGAGCTTGGAAGCACTATTTTACACTTGGGTATGTCGGGTAATTTACGTGTTGTAGAAAAAAATGAGCCGCTTAAAAAACATGACCATGTTGAGTTTATTTTTGGCAACGGTAAAGCACTGCGCTTAAACGATCCTCGTCGCTTTGGTTGCTGCTTATGGCAAGAGCGAGGTGAAGTGCATAAGCTACTCTCTAAGCTTGGCCCTGAGCCGCTTACCGATGATTTTTTTGCTAAACGCGTGTACGAACAGTCGCGCAATAAAAAAGTACCCGTAAAGCAATTTATTATGGATAACGCAGTGGTGGTTGGTGTTGGTAATATTTACGCGAATGAATCGTTATTTAAAGCGGGTATACATCCAAAGCGAGAAGCGGGAAAAGTATCGCTCAAACGTTATCAAGCACTTATCCCTATTATAAAAGACACGCTTGCTGCGGCTATAATACAAGGTGGTACAACGCTTAAAGACTTTGCACAAAGTGATGGTAAACCAGGGTATTTTGCTCAAGAGTTATTAGTATATGGGCGCAAAGGCAAGCCATGTATGACGTGTGAAAACGAATTGGAAGAAATTAGATTGGGGCAGCGCAGTACTATTTTTTGCTCAAATTGCCAAAAGTAGTTATCTAGTTATCTAGTTATTTGAATATTTAGTTATGTAAATTTTTTCGATTCTAAATTTAATGATATTTAAGGGCCAGCTTTAAAAGCTGGCCCTTTATTTTAAAGCTCGAACGGTGCTACACCGACCGCTTTCATTTTATATCCTACCTGCGCTATTTCGCCCGACCATGTTTGTGTACTTATGACTCCAGTTACAACAATTGCGTCGTATAGGCTATCTATTGGTACTCCACCTTTAATTGTTACATGGACTATTTGATTTGGCGGTGGTGGTGGTACGTGTATACAGGCGCCAAAATAAGGGACGAGTAAAAACTCAGTAATGACTTCGCTATCGCCCTCAAGTGGTACAACAAAGCCGGGTAAGCTTACCGATTGCCCATCAAGTGCTTTTACTACTGGTGCATCTAAATCGGGTTGCACCCAGTTTTGATCACTACCTTCGTGATTAGCTTGTGCTTGAGTGTCTATTTGCACGTGGTTTTTAGGGATTAAGTCTTCCCAAAAAATTTCTTTTGGTGGATTGGCACTGCTTATAAAGCTTATAAATAATAAGCTAATACACAAGCTGTAATTAACTGCTGTTTTAAAAAATGTCATAGAGTACCTAAAAATTATGCTTTTATACTCATGCCATCGCTGAGTGAATAAAAATAAGCGCGAGTAGCGGGTATTAAGCCAATAATAAAACCGGCTGCCATAATAACGCCGATTAAGCCCAGTTCATAGTAAGAGAGCATTGTGATATTTACGCTTATACCAGCATGACTTTGTAAGTAACCGCTGGCTGAAAAAATAACTAAATAGTAAAGCGCACTACCTACTAGGCAACCAAGTAAAGTGGTTAGTAGTGACTCAATACTTATAAGTGTAAATAAATGCCAAGGGCGAGCGCCTACCGAACGTAATATAGCAAGTTCGCGACGACGCTGACTTAAATTTGCAAGCAATGTCGTTAGCATGCCAAGTAGGCTTACTAACACGACAACAGCTGAGAATAGTAAAAGTATTTTTTCTACTATGGCGAGCATTTCCCATAACTCTTTAAGTGTTACGGTTGGCATAATGCCAAGCAGGGCTTCTGGCTTATATTGATTTATATTGCGCCTAATTTGTAGTGTGTACAAAGGCGAATTAAATCCCATTAAAAATGCTGTAATTTGTTTTGGATGACCCGTTAAATCATTATGCTTTTCGTGTTCAGCGTGAGCTGGACTTGAACCGCCGTGAATTAAATCGATTGCAGCTAAAGGTATATGCAATGTTTTATCAACAGGCGTGCCTGTTGGATTTAAAATGCCGACGATTTTAAATGGGTTGTCGTCATGATGATGAAAGCTGGTATTACCCATACCGTGCGATATAACAATAGAGTCGTTAAGTTTATAACCTAATTTATTTGCAACTTCACTACCTAGCACCACTTCGTTAATTGCAGCAAAAGGGTGGCCTTTGTTAAAGGTTAAACTTTGTTTTTTTGCAAAGCGATAATGGCTAAAATAATCAAGTGTTGTGCCTAGTACCGCTTGGCCTTTATGGCTGTCGCCTAGGCTTATAGGTATGCTCCATTTTACGCCTCGCTGACTTGTTATGTATTCATAACTTTTCCAGCTTACGCCGTTATTAGTATGGCCGATTCTAAATACCGAAGAAAGCAGCAACTGTATGTCGCCGGTACGTGCACCCACAATTAAATCAGTGCCCGAAATAGTATTACTAAAACTACTTTTAGCATCAATTCGTACACGCTCAATACTTAAAAGTAGCATTACACTAATTGCGATAGTAAATAATGTAAGCAGTACACTTGCGCGGCGGTTTAATAAGCTTTTGTAAGCAAGTTTAGCGAGAATCATACTTGTTCCTGCAAGCTTATAAGGTCAATAGAGCGGTTAAATAAAGGCTTTAGTGTTTCATCGTGGCTCACAAATACCAGCGTACTATTAGATAACTTTGCCTGCTCAAACAGTAGGTTTATAAAGCTTTCACGGTTATTTGTATCGAGTGCGGAGGTGGGCTCATCAGCAATTATTAATTCAGGGCTGCCTATAAATGCACGAGCGGCAGCAACGCGCTGTTGCTGTCCAATACTAAGCTCTGCTACATCCTTATGATGGTACTGCGCAGTAAGGCCTAAAGCATTTAATAATCGTATGGCTTCTTGTTGTAATGCAGAGTTTTTATTTGATGACTGTTTTAATATTTTTTGTTTGCGGCTTTTTGAAAACTCACACCCAAGCGTTATATTTTCAATAGGTGTTAAATAAGGGAGTAAGTTAAAGTTTTGAAAAATGTAGCCAATATGATCTGCTCTAAACGCATCACGGGTAGTATTGCTTAATGTAGTTAGATTTTGGTCTAAAATTGATACCTCACCGCTAGTGGCTGTATTAATGCCAGCAAGAATCGCTAATAATGTCGATTTACCTGAGCCACTAGGACCGTGTAAAAAAATATGCTCACCTTTTTCAATAACTAGCTCGTTTATACTGAGCGTGGGTGAACTGTCGCTTTTATGCCATTTAAAAGTAACGTTTTTTAGATTTATCATTATCTGGTTACCAACCCCAGTAGTTTAGATCTTTACGCATTTTAAGCTGTCTTATTATATTTAGTGGTTTGGATTTTAGTTTATCGTTACTTTGTAAAAATTCATTAGCTGCATTTAATACGCGCTGGCTAGATTGACCATCGGTATACGGATGAAGTTCTTGGCAATAGCTTTCTATGTTTTGCATTAAATCACTAGGTTTAGTAAGCGCATGTTCAATAGCTGCTTCTACTTCATCAGCGTCGGTAATATCGAGTAAATGAGGAAGGGGCTTTTGATTACAAAACGTGACTACCGGTTTACGTAGTAGTAAGAACATTAAAAGAACTGACGATGTATCGCACAGCATAACATCGGCTGCTTGGAGTAACGGCAATACATTATCGGTTTCAATAAATGTTAGATTTTCGTTACTCAGCGCTTTGTATTTATTAACCCATTCGGCAGGCATTTTAGGGTGAAACTGCATCAAAATACGCCATTTACCTTGTTCACTAAAATGTTTTATTTGCTCATATAGTTTAGGAGCAAGTGACAGCTTCCGTGAAAAAGTAGAGCATATAAGTAAAGTGGGGCGAGAGTCGTCACTTATATAAGGGTTATTTAAGGTATCGTTAAAAAGCGGATCGAGTGTTGGCCAACCGGTTTCAACTACTTTAAAGAAACCATGCTGCTTAGCTAGCTCTTTAAATCGGGTTGTTGTATTTGGCCCTTGCGTGCAATATAAATCGTAACAACCACGAATAGTAAAATGCCCACGATTACCTTCAGAGCTGCGTTTTTCAGAATTAAAACCATGAAATACAGCTACTTTTTTACCCGGAATAAAGCCTGGGACTATATTTCCTGGTATAAATGTAATGTTTGGAGTCCAGCTTTTAACATCTTTAATTGTATCTAAACGCTGCTCGTTTGCGGCTAAAAAGTTGGGGTTTACTTCGCTACCAGCTAAAAACCAACGTACTTCACCACCATGTGCCAATATCTGCGCCTGCAAAGGTCTCAAAATAGCGTACGAGTAATTTTGAGAAATATACATTAAGTATTTTTTATTTTTAGTGGCAGTTAAGTAGTTCAAGCTATCTCCTCAGGCTGGTTAGCACATTAAGTTTACCCCATTGCGACCTGCTTATAAATATATGCCTTTATTTGTTTTAAGCATCCGATTGAGCTTTGAGGTTGGCTAGATTATTATACAGCTCATATAACCCCATACCATACTTTGCTCAAAGAGCATCCCTAACCCCGGAGATAGCATGACTAGCTATAAAGTTTTAGACGTAAACGATGATTTACCCATTCGTACCAAAGGTGAAGTACACAGCGGTAAAGTTCGTTCAGTTTATTGGTTAACTGATGAAGACAGCGCGCGACTAATTAAAGATAAAGGTTACAAAGTGCCACAGGGTACTGAGCTTGCGATTATGGTTATTTCAGACCGAATCTCTGCATTTGATTGCATTTGGCAAGCTGAAAATGGTTTAAATGGCGTACCAGGTAAAGGTATAGCGTTAAACTCGGTTGCAGCCCATTGGTTTAAGTTATTTGATAAAGCGGGTCTTGCGGGTAACCACATTGTTGATATTCCGCATCCATATGTATGGATTGTGCGCAAAGCCAGTACTGTAAAAGTAGAGGCAATTGCTCGCCAGTATATTACCGGTAGCATGTGGCGCGATTACGCTAAAGGCGTACGTAATTTTTGTGGTATTGATTTACCAGAGGGCTTAAAAGCCAATCAAAAACTTGATAGCGTTTTAATTACGCCATCAACAAAAGGTATTATTGAAGGCGTTGCCGATATTCCGGCCGTCGATGATGTAAATATTACTCGCGCTAACATTACTAATAACTTAGATGTATTTAACTTTAAATCGGCAGATGATGTAACAAAATACGAAAAACTGTTAGTTGAAGGTTTTAAATTAATTAGTGATGAACTTGCTAAGCTTGACCAGATTTTTGTAGATACAAAATTTGAGTTTGGTTATGTAGAGGATTTAAATGGCGCACAGCAACTTATTTATATTGATGAAGTAGGCACGCCTGATTCGTCACGTATTTGGGATGAATCTGCTTATCAAGACGGTAAAGTTGTTGAAAACTCTAAAGAAGGCTTTCGCCAATTACTTATTAATAATGTGCCAGAGAGCGACGTATTATTAAATAAAGATCGCATGAGTGAGCGTGAGCAGTTAGCTAAAGATTATATTTTACCAGAATCAGTAATGCTTGAAGTGTCAAATACCTATGTTGGCATAGCGAGTAAAATTGTGGGTAAAGATATTGTGATCCCTGAAGATCCTCGCCAAGAAGTAATTACTATTTTAGATAACGATTACGGATTAATTGTTAAATAGCAGCACTTAAGTGCTAACAAAGCCAGTAACTAAGTCTTTATTTTTAGTTACTGGGCTATAATTCTTGCAATTAGTGCTCGTCTCTAATTAACTTAACCTAACATTAATATTTAGGTGTTGTTATGTTTGAACGGGCATTGCAAAAATTTGTAAAAAGCAGTTACTTTTTAGCTATAGGTTTGTTTTTTAGTCAGTTTGCTTTAAGTGCTAATATTGATTTAGTAATAGAAGATCAACATGGCCAAAAGTTATCAGGTGCAGTGGTTGAGCTTAATATTGCTGACAAACAAGCCACACCATCAAATTTGCCCATTGCTATAATGGATCAAGTTCATAAGCAGTTTTTACCCGAATTATTAGTTGTACAACAGGGTCAAAAAGTTAACTTTCCTAACAGCGATAATATTCGCCATCATGTTTATTCTTTTTCACAAGCTAAGCCTTTTCAACTAAGATTATATTCAGGGCAACCAAAAGAGCCCATTACGTTTGAGCAACAAGGGGTTGTTGTTTTAGGGTGTAATATTCATGATTCTATGGTGGGCTATATTTATGTAGCGAGTAGTGAATCCGTATATAAAACAGATAAAAAAGGCCATGTAAGTTTGCCTATTAATACACTACCTGCACAAGTGAGTGTGTGGCATCCTTTACAAACAGCGCCATTGGAGAATAAAAAAATGATAACAATTAATTCTCAAAAACAGTTACAGATAACTGTAAATACATCCTCTCCAGCACCTAGAAACACTTTTGGTAGTAAGTTTAAGGCTGGTAATGACTAATAGTTTACGAAATCGCATAACCATTTTATGTGTTGGCTTAGTGTTATTAACCACTATGGTCAGCTTGTTTAGTTTTTGGTGGTCTACGAGTAAGTTTCAAGAACAAAAAGTAAATCAAGACATTACCGTAGCGCAAAATGTTTATAAGCAATATTTAAAATCAAAAGAAAGCCTACTGTTAACAGCCGCTAAAGTATTGACATCAGATTTCGGTTTTAAGCAAGCTGTAGCTACGCGAGATGCAGGAACAATAAGCAGTGTGCTATTCAACCATAGCCAGCGTATTGATGCTGAGCTAATGTTGTTACTTGATTTGTCGGGTAAATTAATATCAGCTAATACAAATGAAGATGCTTTTGCACATGACTTAAAACCGCTAATGGAAGAGCTTTTAAGCGCGCCCGAAGAGTCTAGCTTTGTAGTGCTTAATAATGAACTCTACCAAATTATTTTATTACCAGTAAGAGCACCGCGAACAGTAGCCTATAGTTTAGTAGGTTTTAAAATTGATGATAATGTAGCCCATGAACTAAAAAGCTTAACAGGCATGGATGTAAGTTTTATAGGCAGTGCTGACGATATTGTTATTAGCTCATTAGCTAATCGCCCTGAGCAATTTGAGCCTGTTAGCTATTTTAGTACCGTAACCACATCGCGTTTTTTTGGTGAATACTTGGTGTATCGTAACCGCGATATAGACCTACCATCGTTATTGACCCATCCCATAATTATTTTACTGAGTGCCGATTTAACACAAAGTTATAGTGACTTCGAAAAACTGTTATTTACACTTATTATTTTAGCTATTTTAACTATGTTTGTGGGTGTAGTTACGAGCAGTATATTTGCAAATAATTTAACTACGCCACTTACTCAACTAGCTGTAATTGCAAGGCAGTTTGCGCAAGGTAACTATGCCTTTGAGTTTAAAGGTCAAAGGCAAAGTACCGAAATAGACACTTTAGTAGCCGCGTTTGATAGCATGGGTAATGATATTAATCAGCGCGAGCAACAAATTAGCTTTCAAGCCAGGCACGACTCCCTAACAGGCTTTTATAACCGCTCAGCAATGCTTGAGGTGCTTGATGAAGAGTTGGATTCATCAGCCGAGTACACGCTTGTTGCAATAGACATAAAAGGTCTTCGTCATATTAACGACAAGTTAGGCCCGCGCATCGGCGACGACTGTTTAAAAGCGGTCGCTTGCAGAATAAGTGAGTTTTCGGATGAGTTAGGGGGCTTTCATGCACGTATTGGTGGCGATGAGTTTTTAACGGTATTTCCGACTGCTGCAGTACGTGAGCAAAAAAGCGGTATTGTGGGTTTAATGGCACAATTGCAAGCGTGCTATACAATTCAAACACTTAAAATTAATTTACGCTTCAGTGCGGGCATTGTGCAGTATCCTACGCAAGGTATTGCGAGTGATGACTTAATGCGCCGTGTACTAATCGCAGTAGAAAGTGCAGCTAATAATCAAGAAAGCATACATCACTATCAAAATGGTGAGGACGAAGCGCATTTAGAACGCTTAATAATGCTTGATGAATTAAAGCAGGCAATTAGTGATGACGATGGCCAGTTATTTATGACTTATCAGCCTAAATTACACATGAAAACGCAAAAAATAGATAAAGTTGAGTCACTTATTCGTTGGCAACGAAAAGACGGAAGCTGGGTTAATCCCGAGCTATTTATTGACTTAGCGGAGCAGTCGGGGCTTATCGTTGAGCTAACCGCGTGGGTAGTTAATACGGTTATTGCACAAGTCGCTGATTGGCAATCTAAAAATATAAACTTACAGGCTGCAATAAATGTATCTGCGCAAGATATAGCATTTCCAGGTTTTCATTCCGCATTAGTACGCACACTTAAAAAGTATAAAGTAGATCCTAAATTGATCACTATTGAGCTTACTGAGCGCGATATGATCGAAAACGAAGAGAAAGGTATTAAAGCGCTCGAAAATCTTAAGGCAATTGGCGTTAAAATATCATTAGATGATTATGGTGTAGGGCAAACATCACTTGGTCGATTAAAAATGTTACCTATTGATGAGCTTAAGCTAGATAAGTGCTTTATCCTAAAACTTGATGAATCGCAAAAAGATCAATTTATAGTGCAATCATCAATTACGCTGGGGCACCAGCTAGGTTTCTCGGTTGTAGCTGAGGGGGTTGAAACGCTTGGCTCGTTAAATCTACTTAAAAGTATGCATTGCGACCATGCACAAGGATATTACCTAAGTAGGCCTCTAAAAGCAGAGCTATTAGAGAAATGGCTAGAGGAATACTATGAAAAAAATTAAATGCTTATTAGCTAGTCTATTATTAATATTTACTTTACCAAGCGTAGCAAGCAATGGAAAACTGCTAGCTACGCCGGGAGTCTCTCAAATAGAAGGCAGTGGCGGCGGTGGTATTGTACCGTGGGCACAACTTGCTGGGTACGCAAGTGATGACGAATTTTCGGTAAATGGCTTTTGTAGCCGCGCAGATGTAACCGACTACACACTTGACGTATGTGGTGCACAACTTAATTTATTTAATCGTGTTGAGCTCAGTTATGCCCAACAGCGCTTTGATGTACCAGCACTTGATGCTGAAATAGAGCAATCAATTACAGGTGCTAAAATACGTTTATATGGTGATATTGTTTACAGTGATTGGCCACAACTTAGCTTAGGTATTCAGCATAAATCACTGGATGATGGCAGTATTGCAACACTTGTAGGCGCAGAAGATACTAGCGGCACTGACTACTACCTCGCTGCTAGTAAATTACATTTAGGGGCCATTGCTGGTTATAACTGGTTTTGGAACGTAACTACACGATACAGCGAAGCTAATCAACTTGGTTTGCTTGGCTACGGTGGAGAAAATGGTAGTGGTAAAGTGCTATTTGAAGGCAGCACAGCTATATTTTTTAGTCGTGAAGTAGCCGTAGGTGTTGAGTATCGTCAAAAATCAAATAACTTAAACTTAGGCGAACAAGATTGGAAAGACTTATTTGTAGCATGGATGCCTAATAAGCACGTAAGTGTGACAGCGGCTTACCTTGATTTAGGGAGTATTGCAGGGGCTGACGATCAAACAGGTTGGTACCTATCGGTAACAGGGTATTGGTAATGAAAAGCGTTGGTATTTTTTTAATCTGTGTAGGATTACTTTGCGGGTGCGCGAGCTCAACTCAGTTATCACTTTATCAAAAGCTGGATGGTAAAGCGGGCTTGGCTCGAATAGTCGATAGTTTTATTTATCAGATAGGTAATGATGAGCAAGTTATTCATTACTTTGAACACAGTAATATAGAACATTTTCGTCAAGGCTTTATTACTCATATGTGTATGTTAGTTGAGGGCCCATGCACATACGATGGCGACTCTATGGTGGCTATTCATACAGGTATGCATATTACAGAGAAAGACTTTAACCGTGTAGTTGATTTACTTATAAGTGCAATGAATGAGCAAAATATCAGCCATAGCTTACAAAACGAGATACTCTCACGAATGGCGCCACTTCGTGGTGAAATTATAAAAATGTAGCTATATTAGGTTTTAAAGTAATCATTAAGTAAAGGGAACCTTGCTTTGATGCCATTGTCCACATAGAATTATTTCATAAAAACAATAATAGGCAAATATAGCTTGTATGGCTTATCTATTCATCTCTCGCAAAAATGTACACGCAAAATACTATAAAAAAATAATCAAAAAATTGTCGATGGATTGCCAATTACATATCATGGGAGCGCCTAAGCTTTCTGCTGTTAAATATTTAAAAGATGCGTTTCAAGTTAATTTTACTGATGTGATTAACTCTCAACTAAAACGTAAAAGAGCACGTAATGCTATCTGGAATAACCCTGTTATTACTACTGTTTATACTGCAGGATTAGTTTTATTTGAACGATTACGATACGCTAAATATTTAGCCTTATTAACCGAGACTAATCCTGAGTGCATTGTTATCTGGAATGGCAATAAACTTCCAAATACCACAGTTGCTATGGCAGCAAAAGCGCTAGGTATTAAGCAATTTTATTATGAGAATGGTTTGCTCCCCGGCACAAGTAGTTTAGACCCTAGTGGCATAAATTATAATGCGTCGTTAAGCCGTGAACCTTCTTTTTATCTAAATTTTGATCCACAGGATGAGTTAAATTTTTGCGCACCAGATTTAATTCCAAGAGCTGATCATAAAAAGCGCTGTGAATTTGAATGCGCTGATGTGCCAGAACGCTATATATTTGCACCTTTTCAGGTCCCTCACGATACTCAGTTAGCGAGTTTTTCGCCTTGGATAGATTCCATGGATATGTTTTACGAGGAAGTTATTAAAGCGGTAAAGAGTCTGAACGATCCTAATTTAAAAGTGGTTTTTAAAGAGCATCCGTCGTGGCATAAGCATTACGCTCATCTTTATGAAAAAGACTCGATTGCAGTTTTTGCTAATGGAAATCAAACGAGTGATTTGATTAAGTGCGCTGAAGCGGTAGTAACGATTAATTCAACTGTCGGCTTAGAAGCATTACTGCTAAATAAACGAGTTTTAACTCTTGGACAAACCTGTTACAACATTGAGGGTTTGGTAAAGCATGCAAGCACTGCAGAGCAACTAGCAGAGAATATGAACGAAGTAGTGCAAGGCTGGCAACCAAACACATTATTAAGGGATAAGTTTTTTAGCTTTATTGAGCATGTATATTGCATTCCTGGTGTTTGGAAACACACCGAAGATAAGCACATTAAAGCGATTGAAGCGCGTTTTACGGGTAATGATGAGTTTGCTAAGTATCATGGCAATAAGGAAAACTAATGAAAAACCTAATTAGCTGTCAGCAATTGCACGAGCAACTTAATAATCCTGCATTAGTGATATTTGATGCAGGTATGCTGCGCCCAGGTGTTTTAGGTACTTATTCGCCGCAAGCTATGCTGCCTAACGCTAAACGTTTTGACATAAAAAACGAGTTGGCCGATAGATCAAATCCCTTAACAAGTACGGTATGCAGCGAGCAGCAATTTACTCACGTGATGCAAAATGCAGGTGTAAATAACGACTCGTTTATAGTTGTATACGAAGATGGCGGTTTATTTAGCTCAGCAAGAGCATGGTGGATGTTTAAAGCTATGGGGCATCACAATGTTAAAGTACTCAGTGGTGGCCTTAAAAAGTGGTTAGAGAGCGGTTTCGCCACACAACAAGGTTATAGCAAAGCGTCAGGTAGAGGTGATTTTACGGCAAACTATAATTCTGAGTATTTTATTAATAGCCAACAAGTGCTTAACGAAATAGATGAACCTAACACCGTATTACTAGATGCACGTGCTTATAAGCGTTTTACAGGCGAAGAAAGCGAACCCCGAAAAGGCATGCGTAGCGGGCATATCCCAAATAGTCGCTCGTTGCCTTTTATGGATTTACTCAATGAAGGTGAAGCAAAACCACTAGCTGAAATTAAAGCGATATTTAGTGACGTGGTTGATGATGCGCAGCAGTTACAATTTAGCTGTGGCTCGGGTATTACGGCGTGTGTTTTAGCGTTATTTGCTACTGAATGTGGGTACAAAAATTTAAGTGTTTACGATGGCTCGTGGAGTGAGTGGGGCGCAAGTGATTCACTACCCATCAGTACGGGTGAAGCATAAATGTGGTTAGCGTAGAACTTACTCACGCGAAAAGCGCAGTAAATTACTTTACTACCTTTTAAAACCATAAGGGCAATTTTTACAACCATTTTTGCAGCACGAACCACGCTTTAAAAAAAACCACTTACTAAATACCATGTAACCACTTTGCATGGTGTAGTCGAGCCCTTCAATTAAATTTTCATTACCTCTAAATTGTTTTGCAAAGTCTATTTGGATTTTAATAGGTTGTGTATAAACACCCTCTAAAAAAATATTTATTTTATTAAGCGTGCACTTGCGGCATAAACAACTTGTTGCTGTGATATCAAGCGGTAAAATAGCTGGCAGCTCATTGCACCAACACGCTGATATATCGTCTACATTACACGTTAAAGTGTTGTCGCATTGAGTACAGTTAAGTTGAGTCATTATAATTCTTTTTAGTAACAGTGAGCCAAGAATAACAAATATTATGAATACACAAAAAGCATTAGCTGAATTTATTACGTTTGGTGAACAAAGAGATGAAGCTATATCGGTTATCGTTTCAAGCCCTGCTGATAACAATAAAGTTCATTATACTCTCTCAACCGAGGTTTTAGTTGATGTGCTAAAGCGATGTTTGAGTAACGAAATAGACTTAGATGATTTAGAACTTTGGGCAAACGTAATTGAATCGCGAGGCGATATTGATTGCACTGAGCACGAAGGTGTTATTTATGCGCTCAGTAATAGTGAGCAAATGGGAGAGCTTAATCATCAAAAGCTTGCTCAAATAGTTGCGTTAGTAAAAATTTGATTTGTCTAAAAAGCGAGATATAAAACCTCACCTACAAAAAACCGCATTTAACTTAAATGCGGTTTTTTTACAATTAGCGATTACCGCTTTAAGCGATTATTTATGGTATCCCAAGCACGTTTCGACTTCGTTTTTAGAACCTAAAATAACGGCTACTCGCTGGTGGATTGCATCAGGCTGAATGTCCATAATACGCTCGGTACCCGTTGAGGCAATACCGCCTGCTTGCTCTACTAACATAGCCATTGGATTTGCTTCGTAAAGTAGGCGTAATTTATTAGGCTTTTTAGGATCTTTAGTGTCTATAGGGTAAGTAAATAAACCACCACGGCTAAGTACGCGATGCACATCGCCCACCATTGCTGCAATCCAGCGCATGTTAAAGTTTTTAGCGCGAGGGCCAGTATCACCTGCTAGCAAATCATTTATATAGCTCTTCATCGCTGGTTGCCAATGGCGTTGGTTAGACGTATTAATTGCAAATTCGTTTGTATCAGCAGGAATATCAGCAAAATCTTGTGTTAGTAAAAAGCTGCCTTGTGTTTTATCAAGGGTAAACATGCGCGTGCCTTTACCTGTAGTTAGCGCAAGCATAGTTGACGGACCGTAAAGTACGTAACCTGCTGCAACTTGCTTGTGGCCTGGCTGCATAAATATGCTTTCGTCAGCGGCATCAGAGCCTTCAGGCGCTTCCATAATGGAAAATATAGTACCGACAAGCGAGTTAATATCGGTATTTGACGAGCCATCAAGTGGATCAAATGCCACTATAAATTTAGCATCTGGGTTGCCTGCTACTGTGTAGTCTTCTTCTTCAGACGCGATTGCTTTAACAGTGCCTGATTCCAGTAAAATATCTTTTAACAGCTGATTAGATAATACATCGAGCTTTTTTTGAGTTTCGCCTTGAATGTTTTCATCAAGGGTTGAGCCCAATACGCCAGAAAGCGCGCCTTGACCAACGCGAAACGAAATTTCTTTACATGCCGCTAAAATTGTTCGAATTAATGATAAAAGTTCTCTTGAACAACCATCTTCAAGTAATACTGGAGGGAGTCTACGCATTCTATTTTCCTGATAACGTGTTAAAACCAATCATAATGTGAGAGAGATTAGCTTAGAGCGCTGAAATTCGTCTTAAATAACTGTATTGTTTAAATAGCACCCTATAATGGGACCACCTAATCGTACTTAAAACACAAATAACAAAGATAAGATTATGAAAAAAATACCACTACTAAGTTACATATTCTTTACCGTGCTGTGCTCTATCATAACTCAAGCGCACGCAGCAATTAAGTCAATTGATGAATTTACTACGCAAATGAATCATTTTCCGGGCTATTATTCGTTCTTTTACGACACCCAAAACGGAAAAGTATATTTAAAAGTTGATAAGTTTGAACAACAATTTTTACTGCAACAAAGCTTGCCATACGGTATTGGCTCTAACGACATAGGTCTTGATAGAGGCCAGCTTGGTAATACTCACCTTGTACAGTTTGAGCGTTTTGGTGACAAAGTAATGCTACGTGCTGTAAATACTTACTATCGTGCTAATACAAGTAATAAGGCTGAGCAGCAAAGTATTAAAGAAGCATTTGCATCAAGCATACTTGCTGGTTTTAAAGTCGTCGCAGAAGATAAAGCCACAGCACTTATTGATTACACGCCTTATTTGTTAAGTGATGTACATGGCGTAAGCCGAACGCTTGCTGCACGTAAGCAAGGTAACTTTAGCCTTGATGAATCACGTAGCGCCGTTTATATGAATCGCTCAAAAGCATTTGTAAAAAACACCGAGCTTGAAGCCGTACTTACATTTAAAGGCACAAAACCAGGTGAGTTTGTTCGCCAAGTAAGTGCCGACCCTTATGCGCTTACTGTGCACATGCATCATTCATTGATTCAATTACCAGATGATAACTACACGCCGCGTAAGTTTAATCCACAATCAGGTTTTTGGAGTATTGAACATAAAAATTACGCAGCCAAACTTGGCGAATCAATGTATGTGCGTTATATACCGCGCCACCGTTTAACTAAAAAAGATTCAAGCTTACCTATTAGCGAACCTGTTAAACCAATTGTTTATTACCTTGATCCTGGCGTTCCAGAGCCTGTTAAAAGTGCTTTACTTGAAGGTGGAAAATGGTGGAACGACGCATTTACTGCTGCAGGATATAAAAACGCATTTATAGTAAAAGTACTGCCAAGTAGCGCCGACCCGATGGATATTCGTTACAACGTAATTCAATGGGTACACCGTGCAACGCGTGGTTGGTCATACGGTAGCTCGGTAATTGACCCACGCACGGGTGAAATACTTAAGGGGCATGTAACACTTGGCTCATTGCGTGTTCGCCAAGATATATTAATTGCCGAAGCACTTGCTGCACCTTATTTAAAAGGCAATGAAGTTGCTAAAAACTTGCAAGCTATGGCGCTTGATCGTATTCGCCAATTAAGCGCACATGAAATTGGCCACACGTTAGGTATTTCTCATAACTTTGCGGCATCGGTAGGGGATAGAGCCTCAGTAATGGACTACCCACACCCGCTACTTAGTTTTAATGAACAAGGTAAGCTTGATGTAACGCGCGGCTATGCAACAGGTATGGGCGTGTGGGATACCCAAGTAATTAAATATGGTTATAGCGATTTTACTAACCAAGATGAAAGTGTAGAACTCGCTGCTATTTTAAAAGAGAACAAAACTAAAGGTCTTGAGTTTATATCTGACAGTGACGCTCGTGCTAAAGGTGGCGCGCATCCAACAGCTCATTTATGGGATAACGGCACTAATCCTTCGCAGGAGCTTTTACGCGTACTCGACGTACGTAAAAAAGCACTTTCGCAGTTTGGTATTAATAATATTAAAACGGGCGATGCATTATCTCAATTAGAGGAAAAACTAGTTCCGCTTTATCTGTTTCACCGTTTTCAGGTTGAGGCTGCAGTTAAGCTTATAGCCGGTGTTGATTACGAATACGAAACACGCGACGGCTCACCCGTAAAAGGCGCACAAGTCGTTAATAAAAAAACACAGCAAGAAGCAGTAAACGCTATTTTTGCAACGCTTAAGCCAAGTAACTTATTATTGCCGGAGTCAGTATTATCGCTAATTCCGCCAAAAGCGTATGGCGAGTCTAAATCGCGCGAGAGCATAGTTGGGCGCACAGGGTTAACGCTCGATGCAATGGCATTACCTGAGGTTGCAGTGCAGCACAGCTTGTCGCTTTTATTAAATGCACAGCGTTTAAACCGCCTAGCGCAGCAGCAAGCACGCAGTAACGACTTTTATAGCTTAGATGAACTACTCGAAGCGTTATATAGCCAAGTGTTTAACGTGTCGTCGCCTAATACAATGACAGGTAAAATAACTCAGCGCGTGCAATTTTTAACTGCAAAAACGTTTGCTGATTTAGTCGCAAGCGATAATACAAGCCCTGAAGTGCAAGCGCAGCTACGTTACTACTTAGTTAAGTTGAGTGAAGACTTTAATCAAAACTCAATGCTTAGCAATACCAGTACTGGCGAGAGTGCGTTTAAGCAATATTTAGCTGAGCAAGTAAATCAGTTTTTAATTAAAGGGCAATGGCCAAACAACTTTAAAGTGCTGCCAATCCCACCGGGCTCACCAATTTAGAATAAAACGTAGAAGCGCTTATTTTTAATCAATCATTTAATCAATCATAAAGCAAAACACCGAGTATATTTATACTCGGTGTTATTTGATTATAAAAATGAATACGTACTCTAAGACTTTATTTGCACTAAATCGTAATCGGCCATACCAGGGACTATTGCTTGTAAGCGAGACTCTGTTACATCAAGTGCATTTAAACATTCGCAATATTCAGAAGCTTTAAGCTCTAATTGATGCGCCTTTTTTTGTAGCGACTTATCAATTTCTCTTGAGATAATATCCATACGTTGCCCCATATCGTTAATACGATCTTCTATATTACCTTCACGCGATTTAAACGCATCTCCAAGTGATACTAAAATAGCACCTAGCGATCCATGCACGGCAGAGTGAATTTGCTGGCTGATCTCTTTAGTAAAAAAATCATCTATTTGCGAAAGTGATTGAGGGGCTATAAAAAAGAAGTCATCACCGCGCTTAAACTTATCCATTAGCGCGCGCTCTACATACTTTAGTTGTGTTTTTAGTACTTCAGGTTCTTTATCTGACATACCTTCAACTACGTGCTCAATAGCGCTTAAACCTAAGTTAACACCATCTGTAGCAAGGTTAACTAGCTCGGGGACTGTGTGGCGAATACCATTACTAAATTGTTCGAGTACTTTGCTTTCGTCATCGCTTAAGTCAACCCAATAACCACGAATAAACAGTTGGTTATCATTATTAATTTGTACGCGAGTTTGGCCTTTATCTAATATGCGAATAGTGTCGTCAGTAATAATTAAACCATGACGTAATTCAACATCGCATTGGGCTTGAGCAAAGACACTGCAGCTTGAGAACGCTATGGACAACGCCAATATCGAACGAGATAAAAACGCCATAAACACCTCAAGAAGACTAAAATGGAAGGCGGGTAGGTTAACAAAAAAACAACTTTATGCAAGTGAAAATAAACAGGCCAGTTATCTTATAAAATAGGTGTATTGATCGCGGCTTTATTTTTTAGGTGCGGCTATGTTGGTAGGAAAAATCAACAGTACAACAAAGTGCTAAGTATAAAGCTAAAGAGGGGGACTGACTCAGATCTAAATAAGAACACGTGGTTTTTAAAATGAAGTTTTAAAAGATACAGCTATTTAGTTAATTAAGCTTTTAATAGCTGACCCCATATTTACTCTGGAGTCAGCTCAAAAGGCTAACGGCTAAAAGTCGAAATCCCTAGTGCGAAACCACAATTAAGCGAATTGCATCAAGTTGTAACTGCGTTTTTTCAATATACGTAGTTAGGTCGGTACGTTGCTTATCGTAAAACGTTATTTCTTCTTGGCGAATATTCGGGTTAATTTGCTTAAGGGCAACAAGTCGCTCTTGCTCTTCACTTAGTGACGTTTGCATTTTAACAAGCGACGCTGCACGAATAACTTCAAGCTTTTCTTGTGCCATATCTTTAGCGGTAGCAATCATAGGGTGAACGGCACTTTGCAATGCACCCGCAAGCTTACTTGCTGTTTGACGACCCACTGAAGATAACTGCTGGTTAAAGCCTTCAAAAGCCACATTCTCACCCAAGTTATTACCTGCTTTATCAAGCAATATACGAATTGGTGTAGGTGGTAAAAAGCGACCTACTTGCAATACTTTTGGCGCCATCGCTTCGGCAACAAAAATAAGCTCAACAAAAAAGGTGCCTGGTGGTAACTTTTTATTTTTAAGCAATGCAACCGATGCGCTACCAAAGTCGTCGTCACAAATCATATCCATGGTGCCTTGCACCATTGGGTGATCCCAGCTAACAAAGTGCACGTCTTCTTGCGAAAGCGCTGTGTCGCGATCAAACGTAACGGTCATACCGTCTTCTCTAAGCGATGGGAATGATGGGTTTAGCATGTGCTCAGTTGGCTTTAAGATAATGGTATTTTCGCCTTTATCTTCTTGGCTTACGCCAAATGTGTCGAACACGTTGATCATGTAACTTGGCAATTCAAACTGGTTATCGAGTTTTTCAATATCAGTTACAAGTGAATCTGCAGCACCTTGACCCGATGAATGCAGCTCTAGTAAACGATCCCGTCCGCTTTCCATTTTTTTACGAAGTACAGTATTTTGCTGTGCTACTTGCTCAAGTAATGGGTCGAGTTCGTCTTCATCGCAGTTATGCGCAGAAATATATTCAAGTAGATCATCACGGAACTCTTTATAAAGCATTTGCCCCGTTGACGAGGTAGATTCAAATGCATCTAGACCTTCGTTGTACCAACGTAGCAGTACTTCTTGAGCGGTGTTTTCAAAATATGGAACATGAATGTTCACATCTTGTGTTTGACCTATACGGTCTAATCGACCAATACGCTGCTCTAGCAAATCTGGGTTCAGTGGTAAATCAAACAACACTAAGTGATGTGAAAACTGGAAGTTACGACCTTCTGAGCCAATTTCTGAACACAATAGTATTTGTGCGTTGTCATACTCGTCTGCAAAAAATGCAGCGGCGCGGTCACGCTCAATAATAGACATACCTTCGTGGAATACCGAGGCTTTAATTGCTTCGCGTTCACGCAGTATTTGCTCAAGGCTAATCGCTGTTTCAGCTTTAGCACATATAAGTAGTACTTTTTCGCGCTTAAGCGTTTTAAGTGTTTCGATTAACCAATCTACACGTGGATCGAACAGGCCCCAGCTTGCACTTTCGCCTTCAAACTCTTGAAATATTTTTTCAGGAAAAAGAGCACGGTGTGCACTTAGCTCAGGGTTTTGAATGCCACCCATATTACCAAGAACCGACATAGCCGTTTTATACTGCTTTGGCAGTGCCATAGGGTAGGCGTGTAATTTACGACTTGGGTAGCCATCAATGCCGCTGCGGCTGTTTCTAAATAATATACGACCTGTGCCGTGGCGATCGAGCAGCATGTTAAGTATTTCTTTACGTGCTGGTAAATCACCTTGCTGTGCTTTTTCAAGAATATCAGTAATATCGGTTTCTTTTAATAGCTCAATTAGCGTGGCTTTGGCTGTGTCGTCTAGCCCTTGCTCTTGCAGTAATTGATTTGCGGCTTCGGCTACGTCTTTATAATTTGCTTCTTCTTCTTTAAACACGTCGTAGTCATAAAAACGGTCTGGATCGAGTAACTGTAAACGTGCAAAGTGACTGCTGTGACCAAGTTGATCAGGCGTTGCAGTAAGCAAAATAAGGCCCGGAATATCTTGGCTAAGCTCTGCCATACGTTGGTACTCTGAGCTTGGCTTGCCGTTATTTATACTTAGGTGATGGGCTTCATCTATAACTAGTAAATCCCAATCAGCAAGCGTTGCTTGTTCAAACCAGCGTTTTTTCTTGGTTAAAAACTCAAGACTGGTAAGTACCAATTGTTCTGTATCAAACACGTTTGGAGAATCAGCAAACGCTTCGTCGCAGCGTTCTTCATCAAAAATAGAAAAGTGTAGATTAAAGCGGCGTAGCATTTCTACTAACCATTGGTGTTGTAAGTTTTCTGGTACAACAATAAGTACGCGGCTCGCACGACCACTAATAATTTGTTGATGTAAAATCATGCCTGCTTCAATTGTTTTACCCAGGCCTACTTCATCTGATAAAAGTACGCGTGGTGCAAAACGTTTACCCACTTCTTGGGCAATATAAAGCTGGTGCGGAATAAGATTCGCACGTTGACCAATTAAGCCTTTAATAGGCGATTGTTCACGTTCAAATTTATGTAACCACGTTTGGTAGCGAAGTGTGTAGCGATCAAAACGATCGACTTGGCCTGCAAATAAACGATCTTGTGGTTTATTAAACTTAATAAAATGATCTAAAAAGGTTTCTTTAAGCTTGGCAGTTTCGCCGTTATCAACACGGATGCCGTGATAACAAAGTAACTCGCCTTGTACTTCAATAGACTCTACTTCTAATTCCCATTCTTCAACGCTTTTGATCACATCGCCAGGATTAAATGCCACACGGGTAACAGGGGCTTCTGCCGAAGAATAAACGCGGCTCTCACCACTGGCAGGAAATAATATGCTGACCTGACGGCCTTCAATGGCAACAACGGTGCCTAATCCTAAATCTGACTCTGTATCACTGATCCAACGCTGACCTAAGGAAAAATTCATGTATGTCTCGTCTATGAAGAAAAAGGCGGCTATGTTACCTGTTACATAACACCACTGCAAGGCGCTATTTGGCTGACTTTTAATTAATTTTGTAAGTGTTAATTATTACTATTAAAACAACTTATATGTGGCTCTTTTTTAAGTAAATAAAAACTAATTACAGTTTGTAATAAAACGGACTTTTATGACAAATAGACTAAACTTACATTATGCCTTGGCAATTAAGTATTGCAGGTTTAAGTTTTGCCCGTTTTACTTAGTTATTTTGGTATAGCATAAAAATCATAAAACGTAAGGAAAGTGCTATGGAAAAAGCTTCGAACCTTGAAAGTAAAATGTATGTGCTAGATACCAACGTACTACTTCACGAACCCCTCGCTTATTTGTCTTTTCAAGAACATGACGTTGTAATTCCGATGACGGTGCTTGAAGAGCTCGACCACATAAAAGACAGAAAACATGATGTAAGTCGTGACGCGCGGGTCGCCATTCGTGGATTAGATGAAGTACTTAAAAATGCAACACCCGAGCAAATGCTACAAGGCGTGGCGCTGCCGAGTAACAAAAAGGCAAAAGCGAGCTCTGCAGGTACCCTCATTATTGTAAACGACCATTTATTTGCCGACTCTATTTCTGGTTTGCCTGGTAACGAAAACGATCATCGTATTATCAATTGCGCCGTTTACTTACAAAAGCAGCACAGTGATTCAAAAGTAATACTTGTAACAAAAGACATAAACATGCGCTTAAAAGCCAAAGGTGCAGGGCTTAAGTATGTTGAGGATTACCGTACCGACCAACTTATTGACGACATAAGCTTACTCACTAGTGGTTATAAAAAAATTGAAGGTGATTTTTGGGACCATGTAGGAGAATGTAATACAGAGCAACACGGACGCGATACGTTTCATCATGTACCTAAAAACTTAATACCTGATGTATTTTGTAATGAATATTTACTTGATGGAGGGGATCAGTTTGCTGCACGTGTTAAATGCTACGATGACGAACACATAACACTAAAAGATATTGGCGTTGAGCGTTTAATGCATCAGCAGGCATGGGGTGTTAAACCTAAAAATATTTATCAGGGGATGGCGCTTGATGCACTGCTCGATACAAGTATAGAGCTTGTTATTTTAACCGGCCCAGCAGGGTGCGGTAAAACCTTGTTAGCACTTGCCAGCGCCCTTGAAATGGTCATCGAAAAAGGGATTTACGATAAAGTAATCGTCACCCGTAATACGCCAGAAATAGCAGAGTCCATTGGCTTTTTACCCGGCACGGAAGAAGAGAAAATGGCGCCTTGGCTTGCAGCCATTACCGATACATTAGAGGTATTGCACAAAGGCGACGAAAACCCGATATCGAGCCGAAACTACATAATGGAAAAAGCGAATGTACAGTTTAAGTCGGTTAACTTTATGCGTGGGCGTAGTATTCAAAATGCAGTGGTCATTTTAGACGAGAGCCAAAATTTAACGGCTTCTCAGCTAAAAACTATTATTACCCGCTGCGGCGAAGGTACTAAATTAATTTGTACGGGTAACTTGGCGCAAATAGATAGTAACTATTTAACGCCAGTAACATCGGGCTTAACGTACATAGTAGAGCGCTTTAAAAACTTTGAAGGCAGCGCAACTATAAACCTCAATGGTGTGGTGCGTAGTCGCTTAGCGTCATTTGCAGAAGAAAATTTATAACTTGCGCTTAACAAATTGGCTCGATAGTCTATCGATTGATTTTCGAGCCAAATGGCAGACAGTATATTGAATTTTTTACCTCTCAAGCATTATTATCGTTCATTATTTATTGCGCTGTTAGTACCATTGATTGTCGCTTTTTTACTGTGTTTACACTTCTATAATATAAAGCTTGAACGTGCAGTTGAAAAACGCAAAGCCGATTTTACGAATGTTTCAGCACAGGTTACTCACGGGATGGAAGCGGTGAGTAATTTACTTACCACAATGTTTAGCTTGTACGAGCAAACAACTTATCCAAAAATAAACCAAAGCTTGCTCGAAGGTATAAATCAATACGATGGTTACTATTATCGTCACTTTAGTGAGCAAGGTACTGAAATTGTAGGTAAGGGGAAGTTTGCGTTATCTGCTAAGGCATTAATGCAGTGGCAAAAGGCGATTACATTAGGGCCTTCGTTTGATACAACGCTTGCGTTAATGCAGTCGTTATCTGGTGTAGCATATGTTGATGATAATGGTTTTGCTTATGTAAGTAGGCACAATAAAAGCCAAAGTTTAATGCTTACTGAAATTCTAAATGGAAAATTTAAACCAAAATTTGCACAAAACAAACTTACTTCAAGTCCTATTGTTAAAGTTAATGACAAATCATATTTTGCTATTGGTCGACAACGGAGCACTGGCTCAGCTGATTACATTATTTTAATTTATGACGTACAAGCAATTTCGGCATGGTTAAAAAAGATTTCACCGAGTAGTGGTGAATACGTTTTTATGAACCAATCACATCAAATTATCGCCAGCTCTAAACAGTTAATAGAGCAAGCGACTGCGTTAAAGAATTATTGGCCAGACTTGGCCGAGCATCAGAGTAAAAAAAATGTGTTAACTAGTGATAGTAATTACTTTATGCAGCCTATGGGTGAGTTACCCATTCATGCAGCATTTTACGAGCACAAACCTCAATTAATAAGCTCAATTAAGTATGAAATATTATTAGAGTTTACTTTTTTAACGTTATTTTTAAGCATTATGTTTGGCGTGTTTTTTTGGTTAAGTCAGCGCATTTTTATAAAACCAATGACTCACTTGATGTCCTATCTTGAGAGTAACGGTACACAACCCCAAGAGCAGCTAAACTACAAAGTACCGTTGAGCTGGCAGCCTTGGTTTTCTAAAGTTAAACGCGTATTTAATAAAAACAAAGAATTGGTTGATTCGTTACAAAGTGCGAATAAGGCGCTGGATGACCAAGTTCAGTTGCAATCAGAAAAACTAAGCCGTAGTTACGAAGCCAAAGAGCGCCACTTGGCTTTGCTCAACACGATGCTAAACAGTGTGCCTGATCTTATTTATTTTAAAAATATTGATGGATCATTTTTAGGATGCAATAAAGCATTTGAGGCATACATTGGCAAAGATCAAACTGCGTTAGTCGGTAAATATGTGGATGATTTAGGCGACAACGATCAGCAAATAAATACGCTTGAAAAACAAGTATTACAAAATAGAAATAGTGTTGAACAGCGAATAGAAACCGATACGAAATCGTATCAGCTTACTATTGCCCCTTTTTATAATGAGCACCAACACCTATTGGGAACTATGGGGATTGGCCGCGATATTACCGAGCAACAGCAAACATTACTGGCTTTAAAAGCGTCAGAATCTAAATTTAGGAGTGCGATTGAATTTGCGGCTAACTGCGTGGTTTTACTCTCGCTTGAGCACACAATATTACAAGTAAATAAAGCAGCAAGAAAGCAGTTTTCTGAACATCCAGTACTGGTTGGGGAGCAGTTAAAAGCACTATTTGATGATTCTCAATGGCAGCAAATAAAAAGTACTTTAGCGCAATTGCTAGATGATAAAAAACGCGTGTACCACTTAACTTTATCGCAAGGGCGGCTAGCAAGCTGGTTGCAACTGAGTGTATCGCTTGTATGGGATGAAAACCGCGATCCAGCCTATTATGTTATTCACATTCAGGATGTGAGTGCGCTAACTAAATCAAAACTAGATGCTGAGCGGGCAACTCTAGCTAAAAGCCGCTTTATAGCCAATTTAAGCCATGAAATACGCACCCCGCTTAACGCTGTTTTAGGGTTGCTTGATATGCTAATTGAGCAAGGGTTAACGCAAAAGCAATTACAGCAAACTGACCAAGCTAAGCATGCTGCACAAAGCTTATTACTAATGCTCAATAGAATGCTTGATTTTGCACGTATAGAAAGTTCGCAAACTGATTTAAAACAAGCATCTTTTAGTATGGTTGAGTTGGTGGATATCTGCGAAAGTTTAACGGCTCCATTGTGCGAAGGAAAAGGTATTGAATTTGTTATTGATATCGACCCATTAATAGCGCCTGATTTGATATGCGACAGTATTCGTTTACAGCAAATATTAGGTAACTTATTAACTAATGCTGTTAAGTTTACAAAAACAGGTTCCATTACTTTAAAAATGGAACTCATTAAAAGCGATAGTCTAGAGCAACAGCATATTTGCTTTAAAATAATTGATACCGGTATGGGAATAGATGAAGCCGATCAAAGTCGCTTATTTGACGCATTTACGCAAGGTGATGAATCCTCAACGCGCATACATCAAGGTGTTGGACTCGGTTTAGCGATTGTTAAACATGCCGTGTCGTTAATGGGGGGCGAAATTGCTTTAAAGAGTAAAAAAGGCCAAGGTTGTGAGTTTTATTTCAACATTAGCTTTTTAGTTGATACGGGTAAAAACACGATGTTACCGACTAACACTTTGGCTATTTTATCTGAGCAAAGTAAAGAGCTTAAACAAGTAACAAATGCGTATAAAGAATTTGCTAATATTAATTTAGATGAAGTATTAAAATACCCTATTAAACTCTCCAATGTTCAGCAGATAATAATAGATGCTGCTGACCTACCAGCACTGTTAAATATTGAAGCGATTAATGATTCGTTGTCAGCTAAAGAAACATCGGTGATTATTATTAATCATCAGCACACGCTTAATTTACCAACGAGTGAGCATCTAGCAGCGCATCACGTTAAAGCATCTGCACTAGGGCAAAGATTATTTAGTTTGAATTCTCAGCAGAAGCTTCAGGTTAATACAAATGCCGTAATACATAACATAACTGAAATTAAAGCTGATATATCGGGTCTACTTGTATTAGCAATTGATGATAATCAGCTTAATTTAGAAATAATTAGTAGTGTATTACGCCAAGCAAATGTAAGTGTTGTTACGGCTTTAAGCGCATCGATTGGCATGGAATTACTACACGTTTTAAAGCCAGATTTAATATTGATGGATGTGCAAATGCCGCAAATAGATGGCTGCCAAGCAACGGCTTTAATTCGTCAACAGTTTGACGCAAAACAACTGCCTATTTTTGCATTAACGGCCCATTGTGAACCTGCGGATATTGAGCGTTCTTTAAAGTGCGGTATGAATAAGCACTTAACTAAACCGGTTGTTGCTAAGGTGCTTATTGACGCAATTGCCGATTTAAACTTAGTTAAACCAAGCTTTTTCGAAAAATCATTCGCTTTAACTCAATTTAGTATGGATGAAAAACTGCTCAATACTATGATTGATAAGTTTGCTAGCTTGTGTGAAACACAATTATCTCAAATTGAAGAAACAACCAATAAAGATGATTTGGTACGCTTAGTGCATAGTATAAAAGGTGTTGCAGGTAATTTAGGTTTTAGACGACTATCACACTGTGCTTTATTATGTGAAAGAGAGATTAAAACAACTAACAAGCCTATTGAAATAACACTCAAAGAGCTTATCATACAGCTAGAACAGGTAATTGTTTTTATTAAAGGGTTAGGGGTTAGGGATGTCGAAAAGAGCTAAAGTACTTATTGTAGATGATGATCCAATCAACAGATTAGTACTTGAAAAAACACTTAAAGGAGAGCATGACGTGTTCTTGGTTGAAAGTGGTGAAAAAGCACTTACCTTTGTAAAAACAGCGCAAGTTGATTTAATAATCCTTGATGTGATTATGCCCGGAATTGACGGCTATCAAGTACTTGTAGAACTTAAAGAAAACCCGATAACTCAGTCTATTCCTATCATATTTATATCAGCCAATAGCAGCCATGACGATGAAGCAAAGGGTTTAGAGCTCGGTGCAATGGACTATATAACTAAGCCATTTAGTCCTTCTATCGTTCGCGTTAGGGTACGTAACCAATTACTTATAAAACAAAAAAATGATTTGCTAGAAATGCTAGCTTCAATAGATGGCTTAACCGAAATTCCAAATAGACGCTATCTCGATGAGAATTTATCTCGAGAATGGCGCCGCAGTAAACGCAATGGCACACCGCTATCGGTTTTACTTATGGATATAGACCATTTTAAACGTTACAACGATTGCTACGGACACCGTGCAGGTGATGAATGTTTAAAGGATGTTGCGCAAGCACTCGCAGCACAATGTGAACGAGGTAGTGACTTTATTGCTCGTTATGGCGGCGAAGAATTTGCAGCTGTGCTACCTGGAATGGATAAACATGAAGCTATGGAGTTTGCTAACAAATTACGTAATGCTGTAAACGCTTTGAACATAGAGCATAAAGCCTCATTAAATGCGGACCACATCACTATAAGTATAGGTATTGCTACAACTCAAATGGGCAGAGTGTATGCTGAACAAGCATTACTAGAAGAGGCCGATTTAGGCTTATATGCCGCTAAAGATGCAGGGCGAGATAGAATAGTCGCACGCTAAAAACTTAATATACAAAAACGCCAATATTTATATTGGCGTTTTTGTATCAACTACTTTTTGTCGGTTATTGCGTGATCATACCTAAAGCGGTGTCACCAATGCCCACTAACTTATCATTTTTAAATACAAGTGGCGTACATTCATCTTTCGTTGTTTTAGAATCTGAATGTTTGCTATGAGTTACATAAAAAAGTACTTGGTATACATCGTCATCTTTTTTTAATAGCTCTGTGAAATTAGGCGTTTTTAATTGCGTTAAAACAGATTGATAGCTGCTATCCATTTTTAGCTCTGATATAGCCTCACGATTATTTTTATGTTGTGCTTGCCAACTTGATGAGTTTTTCCCTGCCCAATGAGTCTCAGCTTCACCATCAGATACGGCAATAACACAGCCTGTTAAAAATGGAGCGATTAAAGCGGCTGCTAAAAGTGATTTTTTCATTTTTATTTACCTTAATAAGATTTTTAATTGGTTATTAGCTGTATTAAAGCAAAGAGTAGACCATATTCATAAGTTGTTATGAATCAGTTTGTTAAGTGGAGCAAGCTGTTTTTATCTAATAAAATATTAAATATATTAGTAAAAACAGCCATTTTTTAGCTTATTTGATTACTGCAATAAAATCACTACACCAAACGGTTACGTGATTCGGCTTTAGTAAATGCCGCAATGTTTAAACTTACTTCATTAATTAAACGCACAATAGATTCTGTACTTGCCCATGCTATATGCGGAGTAAGTAATAAGTTATTGCCTTTGTAATTAGCTAGCGGATTGGAAAGCTCTGCAGGTTCTTTAGTTAGTACGTCAACACCAGCTCCTGCAATTAAGTTTTGCTCAAGCGCTGTTACTAAGTCGGCTTCGTTAATAATACCACCACGTGCAGTGTTAATAATTATAGCGTTTGGCTTCATCATTTTAAGTTCATTAAGCGCAATTAAATCACGTGTTTCATCTGTTAGCGGGCAGTGTACACTGATTATGTCGGCTGTTTTAATAACGTCTTCAAAAGGCGTACGACCATCGCGACAAACAACCCCTTTACGCTCTGCAACAATAACATTAGCGCCAAATGCCTCAGCCACTTTAGCAACGCCTTTACCTAGCGTACCACCGCCTATAATGGCAAATGTTTTACCTTGTAAATCATTAAAGCTGTAATCAAGAATGCAAAACATTTCGCTTTTTTGCCACGCGCCTTGCTGGCAATCTGCCTGATAGCGATGTGTGTTACCCAGTAAGTTAGTAATTAAAGAAAACGTATGTTGAACAACAGAAGGTGTTGAATAGCCTGCTACATTAGTTACGGCAATACCAAATTCTTTAGCGGCTTCTAAATCAACATTATTAGTACCAGTTGCACTTACGCAAATTAATTTAAGCTGTGAAAGTTTGCTAATTGTGTCGCGATTTAAAACTGCTTTATTAGTGATTAATACATCTGCGCCTTGGCAGTGTTCAATAACTTGCTCTGGGCTAGTAAGTTCATAAGTCGTTAATTTACCAAGCTGTTCAATACAAGTAAGAGACGTTTTAGCTAACGTAGCGTTATCGAGAATAGTAATGTTCATTATGAGCCCTAAAATAAGTGGATCTAAAAGAGTTAAAATCGTAAAAAGAGGCTTACGATCCAGCAAAAATCTAAAATATGGGCTTAAGGTACTACGAAAGAAAGCCTTTGTTAATGGTATTACTACCAAATGATTAGAGGGTCTAGTATTAGTGGTCTGCCCACTAGCTGATTAAGAACATGGTATTTTTATCAACTGATCAGTTTTTTGCACTTTTAAGCAAGCTCATGGTCATAGAAGCTAATTAAACTCGGCTTTAAATAGATTTTTTAGCGCGTTGCTAAAAATAAAAATCGTTTTTTGGTTATTTCGCATTTTAGATTGGCTGAGTTATAATCGGATATAGACATAAACGGTGCGCTTTGGCGTGCCGTTTTTTAACATTGTAGATGTAGTAATGAGTGAATTAGAAGATAAATACGCAGATATACGCCCATACAACGACGACGAAGTTGCGGCGTCGCTTACTCGTTTAATTAACGATAATGCGTTTATTGATGTAATAGCAAAGTATAATTTACCGCGCTTCTTATCGGCAGTGCCTTTTATTGCGCGCCCATTAGTAAGAAGTCAGTTACGTAAAAAGTGGGGCAAAGTAAGCACCGTTGAAGACGTACAAAACGAAGTGGCGCAATACTTAGATAAATTAGTAAAACGCACCACGTCAAAAGTAACCTTTTCTGGATTAGATCAGTTAGACGCTGATCAGGCCTATTTATTTATTTCAAATCACAGAGATATAGTGCTTGATCCTGCATTAGTTAACTGGGGTTTATATCAACATAAAATGAAAACAGTGCGTATTGCTATTGGCGATAATTTATTGCAAATACCTTACATTACTGAGCTTATGCGTTTAAACAAAAGCTTTATCGTTAAGCGCTCTGCTAAAGCGCCAAAAGAGATGTTAAAAGCACTGACTCAGTTATCGTCATACATTTACGATTCTGTAATCGGTGGAAATTCTATTTGGATTGCACAAAAAGAAGGGCGTGCAAAAGACGGTTTTGATCAAACTGATCCTGCGCTTTTAAAAATGCTGCAGTTGAACGGACGTAAACAAAAGAAAGAGTTTGGCGATTATATTAAAGAGTTGAAAATAGTGCCTGTTTCTATTTCTTATCAATATGAGCCGTGTGCAATTGCTAAAGCTAAAGAGCTTTACCATAAGCAACATCATGGTGAGTACGTTAAATCGGCTGGTGAAGATATTGCGAGCATTGTTGAAGGCTTTAGCACTGCTAAAGGGCACGTGCATTTAGCATTTGGGCAACCAATTGAATCTAAATGTGATAGTGCTGAAGAGCTTGCTAAAACAATTGATCAGCAAATCGTTGATTCGTTTTATTTGCACCCAGGTAATTATATTGCTGGTGGCTGTAAAAAGGCAGTTATTGATTCTCCAGATACGGCTAAGTTTGAGCAGCGTCTAGCACTGGTACCAGAAGAGTTGAAACCGTTAGTACTGGCTATGTACGCTAAGCCGTTTCATCGTAAAACAGAGATAAACACAAATAGCTGCGAGCATTAATACTCATCGCTTAATAGCCTTTAGCTTAATAAAAGTAAGCAGCAATTAAATTGCTGCTTTTTTTTTGCTCAAAAATGACGCTATACTAAGTACCTCTAATTAAACGGTGCTAATGCTATGCAACAAATTGAAATATTTGATATTCCAAGCCCTTGCAAAAGTATTTGTTTAGTTAATAACAGAGGATATTGTAAGGGGTGTTATCGCAGTCGTGATGAGCGCTTTACATGGAACTCACTTACTAACGCCCAAAAAAAGAAGGTGCTTAGTTTATGTCAGCAGCGCTATAAACGTTACCTACAAAAAAAGCAACAAAGTGCAGTTCCAAGTAAGCAGGCTGATCAGCAAGGGTTCGACTTTTAAAAGCTCAACCCATACTTGGCTCTTAGTGCGTATACGGTACCGTTGTCAGTTAGGTTAATTAATGACATTTTAAGTTTTTCTACTAGGTTTTTATTACGTTTATTTAAATAATGATAAAGCGGATACGTACTCAACACTTCTTTTTCAAAGCAACCTTGGGGTGTAGGGAGATCGTTATTTTGCATTATAAAGTTAATCATTAAAGCCCCTTGTACTTTTTGCTGAGCTAGTAAATTAAGCTGGGCATTCATACTTTTAACTTTAATAATATTTCCTGCAAATTGTGTACTTGCTAAATAATGCTCTTGGACAGGGTAGCCATCAACAATTGCGACACTATCGAGTTGTTCTAAACTGCGAGGTAAACAATTTTTATATAATACTAAGTCAAACTTAAAGAGCTCATAATCGACCCTAATTAAGTTCTCATAGTTTTCTTCAACACTTATATCTCTTCCCAATTGTCCATCAAGTACGCCATTATTTGCCGCAAGCAAAGCATTTTGACGGCTAAAGTCGATAATATGTATTTTAAAACCTATATCTGCGTATGCTAATTTTAAAAGCTCTAAGGCATAATCAGCTTGGGGTGTACTTTGCGGGCGGTTAAAAGTGAGGTTGTATTGATGGCTAAAACAAGGTGCAATAAAAAATAAATTTACCAATAATAACAAGATACTAAAACGTCTGTTCATTATCGGTTCCAATTACTACAGAAATAAATAAAATAAGACGCGTATAATAACAAGGAGATTACCTCTTGCCCAGTTTCGGGGTTAATCAATTAACTTTAAAAGCAAATGAGGAAGTATTGTGAGTTTTAATTTATGCCTATTACCGCGCGAAGAAAAATACCAAATTCAGTTAGATTATGAAGCGTCTTTTTGGGCGTATCAGATTAAGCGTAATAAAAAAACGAGAGAGCAAGTTTATAACACAATCCATAGCCGTCCAATGGCTGAGCAAATGGTTTTGAAGCAAAAGTTTGAGCAATATTTAGCGCTAATGCTTAGCTAAGTGTTGATATAAAAATGTATATAGTTGAATTGCTGGATGGGCTAAAAATTCCACTCGTTAATAAATTTTATAAAAAACATAATGTAAGAGGGCGGGCTAATAAACAAGATAAGGTATGGGTTACTTACTATAATAATGAAATAGTTGCGGCGTGTAGGCTACAAGATAAAACAGAATTTTTATTTTTATCTACTGTTTTTGTGGCTCTTGATCATCGCGGTAACGGTGTTGCTACACAATTGCTATCTACACTCTTAAAGTCGCAAAATAAGGTGATTAATACCTTCGCATATAAAAACGTAGTTGATTTATATTGTGCTATTGGTTTTAACCAAATGTTAACATATACTCTTGCTTTACAAGTACTTTTTGATACTTATAAACATCGAAATATAGTCGCTCTAGAGTACCCATAATAATAATTAATAATATGGAATAAGCATGAGTAAATGCGTTAATGGGATCATTAGTTGCTTTGTAGTTTTAATAACTATTCTAAGTTGCCAAGTAGGCGCACAAGTAAAACGTTTATCCCCAAGCGAAGGCTTATCGCAAAGCTACGTCAATACTATGCTTATCGACACTAATGGTTACCTTTGGCTTTCTACTGAGGCAGGGCTTAATCGTTATGATGGCTATCAAGTTATTCCAATAAACGGTCCTAATGGTGAATTAGAAGAAGCGATCATTGATCGTATTTACCAAGACCCCCAAGGACACATTTGGATAGCCTCTTTACTTGCAGGACTATTTAGGTACGACCCCGTAACAGATTCATATCAGCAGTTTTTAGAAAAACCCACCAGTGAAGAAGAAATTATCAATCAGTCTGTTTTTAGTATGGTGGCCGTTGATAAAAAAACACTGTGGATTGGACGCGGGCGCGACTTTGCAAAGCTTGATATAGCAACCGGAAAAATCACAACTATTTTTGAGCTGCCCGCTAAATATAAAAATACCCTGGTAAGAAAGTTATTTGCCTACAATGGTTATATATTTATAGGTACCAGCCATGGTGCGTATGTATTTGATATTACCACAGAGCAAGTTAGACCTCTACAGCACTTAAAAGGTGAGGCTGAGCATATTTACCAAAATAATGTTAAGTCGTTCGCACTCAGTGAAAATAAAAAGTTATTAGTTGGGGCTGTACAAGGTTTATACGAAGTTGATATTAGTAACTTATCAAAAATGTTTGAACGCCCAGATTTACCTTTTAAAAGTAAAGTATTACTCAATGATTTAAATGTGTGGAGCATAGTAAACGAACACGGAAAAATAGATTTAGCCACAGATAAAGGCTTGTTTAAATTTGATTTAAGCACCGGAGAAATGATCAAAAATACCCGAATAGCCCAAAGTAAGTACACACTTGCTGATACCAGTATTATTGATATGGCTAAAGATAAATCGGGTGGTACGTGGGTTGCGACTAAAACTGATGGTGCATTTTACTTATCTCACGACAGCTATCATTTCAATAATGTCGATGGCACTTTGCTCGGAGGCGATGGTTTATCGCATCATTCTATTTGGGGTATTACCGAGTATAAAGACAAGCTTTGGCTTGCAACGCACAATGGTATTACTGAAGTTGATTTAAAAACAAATATTGGCAAAGTTTATTTAAAAGACTACAAAGTCGACTTACTCACCACTGAGTTTACCGTATACGAAATAACGCCTTATAAAGATAATTTATGGCTTTATACAAACCGTGGTTTGTTTATTTTTGACCCTGTAACTCACCAAGTTAGCGAACCTAAAGTGCATGACCCTGCTAATCAAGAGTTGATTACGGGTAGGGTACATGGCGTTACATTAATGCCAAATGGCGATCTATACTTTGTGCACTCAGATCATGGGGTATTTATATACAATATAGATTCTCAAGTAATAACGCGTTTGGGTGGCCAGTTTGATCAATTTGAACCCTTTTTAGCTCACGGCTTTTTACCCGCGCTGAGTAATAAACCAGACTCGCCACTGTTTTTTAATGCAGGTATTTTATATCAAGTAAATCCAAGTGATTTAGCACTAAAAATGATTTACAAAGTGCCAAAGCAGCATGAAAACGTAGCCATTAGCGTGCTTTCTTATTTAATTGATAACAACAATATATTGTGGATATCACTTTCTAATTTTGGCTTGATAGGCCTTGACGCGACTACCTACCAGTTAGTTCATACAATCGATTTAGAAAAAAATAAGCTAGGTACATTACTTTACGATATGGTGCTAGATGACGATGGCATGATTTGGATGAGTAGTCATAAAGGTATTTGGCGATTAAACCCAGAAACACTTCATTTTCAGCAGTTTTCTACATCTGAAGGGTTACTTTCAGCTGAGTTTAATAGTAACGCAATGGCACAGCTTAAAGATGGTCGTATTGCGTACGGTAGCTTAAAAGGCTTTACCTATTTTCATCCAATGGAGAACCAAAATTATCAATCGCTTATTGATCACGTAAATATTACGCGGGTTGATTTAATGTCGCGAGATTTATCGCTTGATTTAAAACAGCCGCTTAATGAAGTGGTGCTAAACCATGATGATATAGGACTTGAGGTGGCATTTTCGGCCATGGCATTTAGCAATCAAGAACGCATTATTTATGAGTATCAACTCGATAACGGGCAAAAAAGTTATACCCGAAATAATAACCGTGTATTGTTCCCTAAATTGAATCCAGGTAATTATCAATTAAAAGTTTGGGCTAAAGATCCGCTAACTGGCGAATATACCTCACCTGCTATTTTAAAAATAAAAGTAAAATATCCGCTTTGGCGCGCACCTTATTTTATGGTGCTTTACGGTATGCTATTTATTGGTTTTATTGCCATGTGGGTTATGCGCCGCAATAAAATTCAACGTATTTTATTAGCGGCAAATAAAGAAAGTAAAGAAAGCGAAGCGCGTTTAAAACTCGCGCTTGAAGGCAGCGAATCGGGTGTTTGGGATTGGGAATCAAGTAACCCAAGTATTTATCAACCTCGTTTAGTAAGTGAGCTAGGCTACGAAAATGAAACAGTAAGCCTTGACGAGTACTTATCTAAAATTCACCCGCAAGACAAACAGCTATTTCGCTTAGAGTGGCTTGAGTTTTTATCTACCGAAAAAGGTTACTTTAACTGTACTTACCGTCTTCGCCATGCGAAAGGTTATTGGCGCTGGTATAAGGACTTTGGAAAAGTAGTTGAGTGGGACGATAAAACACCGCAAAAAGTAGCGGGTACCTACACAAATATGACCCGTGAGATGGTGTTTGAAGAACACGCTTTACTATTTACAGCAGCGTTTGAGCAAACCCGTGACTGGGTGTTTATACTCGATAAAAATTTAAATATTCGGGCTTCTAATAAATCACTACAAACGGCTTTTAATTTTTCTGCTGAGTCGTTATCTAGTCGAGCACTAAATTTAGGTATATCGCGCAGTAATCGTTTTGATTACTTACGCATAATGCAAAAACTGTCTGTTGGGGAGCACTTTTCGTGTGAAGACAGTGTAGTTTTAGCAAATGGTGAGTCACGCCATGTACTTGTGAAAATAAGTGCCGTTGCCGATAACGAACAGCGCCTTAATAGCTATGTTATTATTTTAACCGATATAAACGCTCAAAAATCAGCCGAAAACGAACTGCACTTATTAGCTAACTACGATGCCCTAACTGGCCTGCCAAATCGTACGCTATTTAATGATCGCGTAGAGCACGCCCTTGAGCAAGCAAAATTGCATGAATGCAAAGCGGCCTTATTACATATAAACATAAAGCGTTTTAAATACTTTAATGATTCTTTAGGGCATGAAGCGGCCGATGAGTTAATTAAAGAAGTGGCAGAGCGTTTAAGATGTTCACTGCGTCCATCGGATAGTGTAGCGAGATTTGGTGGCGATGAGTTTGTTGTACTGGTGGAAGATATTCATCAAATAGAGCAAGTACTTATTATATGCACTAAGTTAATGGATTGCGTGAATCTAAATATTGCGATTAATGGCCAAGTCGTTAATGTTAACTTGAGTATTGGCGTGGCTATATCGCCAGATGACGCGCAGCAAGGGCCTGCACTTTTAAAAGCTGCTAGCATCGCGTTATATCATGCAAAAGACTCTTTAGAAGGGCGCTACCAGTTTTATAAGCAAGAGATGAATCAGCATGTTCAAAGAGCACTACATCTTGAATCTCAGCTGACGAGAGCATATCAAGAAGACGAATTTTGCAATTACTATCAGCCTATTATCAATGCTAAAAGTCAAAAAACAGAAGGCTTTGAAGTTCTGCTACGTTGGCCTGAAAATAAGCTGGTGCAAACTCAAGAATTTTTCGTGGCAGCAGAAGGTATCGGCTTAATTACAAAAATTATGCTGCAGACTTTTGCGCGCGCTTTACTAGAGCTAAAAGAGTGGCGTAAAGCCTCACCTCATTTGTATCTTTCTATTAATTTATCGGCCCTCGATTTTGAGTTTGAAGATTTAGTGCCTGAGATTAGAAATGCGCTAAATCATGCGCAGGTATCATCAGAAGCCATTGTTTTTGAAATAACAGAGTCTGTACTTATGCGCGACTCCCATCAAGCTCTGCAAAGCATGGAGCAACTTAAAAAGCTAGGTTGCAGGCTCTACATGGATGACTTTGGTACGGGCTACGCATCACTCACTTATTTAAAGCGTTTTCCGATTGATGTATTAAAAATTGATAGGAGCTTTGTAGAAGATATTGGGATTGATTCTGACGACGAAGCCATTATTCAGTCAATCCTTGCGTTGGCCCACAGCTTAGGAAAAGAGTGCGTTGCGGAGGGTGTAGAAAGCTCGCATCAACTTACCTTTTTAAAGGCTCGAGGATGCAAGCATTTCCAAGGATATTTATTCAGTAAACCGGTACCAAATAACGAAGTGCTGGCACTTATTAATCGCGATTGGAGCGATATTTTCAATCAATAATAGGAATAGAAAATTAAGGGCGTTTACCACAATGGCGACAATAAATATGACTACTGTGCTGATTGAGTTGGGTTTTAATCGCTTTATTGGCCTCAAGTTTACTTAGTCCTAATTTGTAGCGTAGATCTTCTAAGTGTTCGTGTTGGGCTTGGTTAAGTGTGCCATCTTGAATTTGTTCATGCACTGCATCCTCAAAGAATTGGCGGCGTTTACGTATTTGTTCTGAAAAACTAGACGCCAGTAAACCGGTAGGTATCGCAACCATTCCCATGCTAAGTAGTGTTATAACACCGCCGAAAAACTTACCCAATGGCGTTATAGGTACTACATCGCCATAACCAACGGTTGTTAATGTTGCCATTGCCCACCACATAGCCGCAGGAATAGAGCCAAATTTATCGGGCTGTATGTCGTGCTCAATTAAGTAAATTCCGCATGAAGCTAAAATAAGCACGACGGCCATAATAAAAAAAGCAGCCATTAATGAACTACCTTCATCGTTAAAGGCTTTTAAAAGTAGTTGCATAGCGCGTGAATAACGAGAGAGCTTAAATACTCTTAATAATCGCAGTACGCGTAAAAAACGTAAATCGAGCGGGAACAAAAACATCATTAAGCTAGGTAGAATCGCGATTAAGTCGATTAACGCCATTGGAGATAAGAAGTAATGTAATCTACGTTTAGCGTTAGAGCCTTCAATAGCAGTATACTGTATTTTATCCACGCAGGCCCAAAGTCTTGCTAGGTATTCAACAGCAAAAATAGCGACAGAGACAATTTCTAAAACTAAAAATTCGTCATAATATTCAAGCGCTACACTGGGAATAGACTCAATAACAATGGCTATAACGTTAGCCATAATTAAGCTAATAAGCATAATATCCAAAATATGCCCAGCACGGTGATACTCTCCTGTGCCTTCAAATAGGCAAGCCATTTTTTTTCTTAAAGTTTGCGGATTATTCATTATTAAGTTTAAGCACCATATTAATACTGCCTTCTTCAAAGTCGCGACTAATTTTAAAACCCAACTTTCTGGCAAGTTCAATCATGCCGGTGTTCTCTGGCAGTGTTATACCTTCAACCGACTCCACACCTTGGCGTTTGCAGTGGCTAATTGCTGCGCTCATTAGTATGCGACCAAGTCCCAAGCCTTGGCAGTCTGATCGCACTACAATGGCAAACTCAGCATGTAAGTTATCGGGGTCCATAATAACGCGAGACACACCCAGTGTTCGAGTTTTACCTTCAAAGCGTTGGCAAACAATAAATGCCATTTCTCGGTCATAATCAATTTGCGTCATTTTAGCGAGCTGGTCGTGGTTAAACTGTGGTAGCTCGCCAAAAAAGCGTTTGTATCTGTCTTCTTTGTTAAGCGATTCGTCAAATGCTTTATGAGCTTGCTCATCTTCTGGCTTTATCGGTCTGAGTGTAGCTTTGGTGTTGTTTTTAAGGGTTACTACTTCAACAAGTTCAATAGGGTAGGGACGAATAGATAAACGCTTACGATTGCTCTGAGTTTGATAGCGGTTAAGTGTCATGGTGGCATCGAGTACTAAAAACTGTCCGTTGCTGGCAAGGATAGGGTTTAGTTCCATAGAGCTTATATCAGGCTGATCAATCACTAGCTGAGAAATACGCGTTAGCAGTGCACACAAGCGATACTTATCAACCTTTTCGGGTAATATGCGCTCTTTTAATACGCCTTTATCGTGCGCTGCTGCAATTAAATACTTTGCTAAGTTCATATTCAGTGGAGGTAGCGCAACGGCGGCTTGCGCATATTCAAGGCCGGTGCCTGCTTCACCTAATAATATAACCGGGCCAAAGTTGGGCTCTGTTTTAATCGCAATTCGCAGCTCATTTGCGCCTGCTCGTGGCGCCATTTTTTGCAATGAGAACCCTTCAATAACAGCATCTGGGTAAGTGTTTTTAATACGAATGAGCATTGCAAAAGCGGTTTGCTCAACCTCGTTAGCATCATTTAGGTTAAGTACTACACCACCTACTTCAGATTTTGAGGCAATACTTGGGCTAATGAGCTTTAACGCTACGGGGAAACCAAGTTCTATGGCTTGCTCTTTGGCTTCTGTTGGGGTGTAAGCGACCTCAGTTTGAATGCATTTAATACCATAATGGCTTAATACTTGGCTTGCCTGATGAGTCGGTAAGTAGCTTTGCCCGTCATCTATAAATTCATTAATAAGTGTTTTAGCAGCCACTTTATTTATTTTTGCGTCATCAGTGTTCGATTCAGGCGTTTGCGTTAAATGCTTTTGGTTACGGCGATACGTCACCAAGTGCATAAATGCGCCAACGGCTCCCTCGGGTGTTCTATAAGTAGGTATTGCGTTGTTAGAACACACTTTTCTGGCGGCGTAAGATGCATCTTCACCCATAAAGTTAGTTATAACGTAAGGGCGTGCCATTTTGGGTAATTTTTGCAAAGTTTCTACAATAATATTGGCGTAGTCTTCGCTGGGTGCAAGTGCAGACGGTGTGTGGATAATCAGTAAGTTTTTAACTTCTTTCGCATGAAGTAAAATCTCTAATGCTTGCTTGTAACGCCCAGGTGCTGAGTCGCCAAAAATATCCACAGGGTTTGAGGTGGTTTCTGATTGCGGAATTACTTTATTTAGCGCATTTCGGGTTTCAATGCTTAGTTCTGCTAATTTACCGGAGCTTTGAATTAGCTCATCAACGGCCATAACACCCGGGCCGCCACCATTAGTTAAAATAGTCAGTTGCTCTACTTTTAATAATTTGGGGTGCATGGCGAGTGTTTGTGTTGCTGCAAACAGTTCACGTAAGTCATTTACGCGCAGCATACCCGCGCGTTGAAATAACGCATCGTAAACAGCATCAGAGCTTTGCTTTCCGCCGGTGTGAATTTCGGCAGCGAGTGCGCCAGCACTTGTTTTACCTGTTTTAATCGCAATTACAGGCTTACTAAAAGCCGCAGCTCTAGCTGCTGATATAAATCCACGAATATCTTCAATGTTATCAATGTAGAGTAAAATAGCTTTGGTTTTAGCATCGCGACCTAAAAAGTCGAGTAGTTCATTAAAGTTTATATCAAGGCAATCACCCACTGATACAAAATATGAAAAGCCAATTTCTTTGTTTTTAGCCCAATCTAGAATGGTTGAACATACTGCTGCTGATTGCGATACAAATGCAATCTTACCAGGGCTTGCCACGGTATGTGAAAAGCTCGCATTTAAACCAATATGAGGAATTAGTAAGCCCAAACAATTCGGCCCAAGTAAAGTAACCTGCTTGGCTTGAGCGCAGGCTTTAAGCGCACTTTTTTGCTCCCCAGAAAGTCCATCGGCAATAACAATAGCTGTTTTACAGCCAAGTTCTCCAAGCTGCTCAATAATATCAATTAAGGTGTTTTTGTTAGTACAAATAACAGCAAGATCGGGTACTTTTGGCAAATCAGCAATAGAGGGGTAAGCAAGTACCCCGTGAACGGCTGTGTGGTTTGGAGTAACAGGCATTATTGGGCCTTTAAAGCCACCCTGAAGTAAGTTGCGCATAACCACAAAACCAGCACGCGTTGATATATTCGAGGCACCAATAACGGCCACTGAGCTTGGATTAAAAAACTGGGTAATGCGCTTAAGGCTCATGGTTTTTCCTAGGCTGATTAAATTTTGCGTTATTTATAGTCTCAATGTACCCTGTTTACTGTGTTATTTCGAGCGTCTAGATGCTTATTATTGATATCAATCAAGGAGATTATCGTGAATAAAACATCCGGTTTTTACATTGTTATTGCGGCTATTTGTTTAAGTATAGGCTTAATTAGCTTAGGGTTTATTTTAAAGAGCACAGCTCTTAGCGTAAAAGAGATGGAACGTACTGTGCAAGTTAAGGGATTGGCCGAGCGAGAAGTCATTGCCGACACAGTAATTTGGCCTCTGCAATTTAGTGATGCCGATAATAACCTTGAAAAATTAGTAAGCAGAGTTGAGAAAAAAAATGATGCTGTTACTGCTTTTTTAAAACTGCATGGTTTTGACGACGATGAAATAACAATAGGTAGCCAGTCCGTTATTGATAAGCAAGCACGCGAATACAGTAATGAAAATCAGCAATTTAGATACATAGTGCGCTCAAATATTATAGTTTATTCAGATGCGCCAGATAAAGTACAAAACGCGCTGAGCAAAGTAAGCCAGCTTGCTAAACAAGATATCGCGATAGTGCAGGACAGCTACGAAACAAAAGTTGAATACATTTTTACAGGCCTCAATGATGTAAAGCCTGCGATGGTGCAAGAAGCAACTGAAAAAGCGCGAGAGGTCGCTAATAAATTTGCCAAAGATTCTAATTCAAAATTAGGCAAAATAAAAACCGCTCGCCAAGGGCAATTTAGTATTAGTAATCGAGATTCAAACACACCACAAATAAAAAACATAAGAGTGGTGACCAGCGTTGAATATTATTTAAATGACTAGGGCCTGTTGACCTTTCAGGATTAAAATTTGTTCAATCTAGGGGCAATTTAATCGCGGCGTGAGGTTTGTAACCTAGCGGGCTAAGTAAAAACCGAGCAACAAAGAGTAAATTGCCCCTAGGCAGAACCCTTCGGGCAGCGCATGTTTGGCATTTATTCCACGTTATCGCCTATTTATGGGGAAAAACCACACTGCATAGGCTCTGCCTTGCGTAAATACCAAACAGTCTGTTGCAAATTTAACCTCAAAAGATAAACAGGCCCTAGGAAATAATATGTCAGAGTCTAAATATGGTCAGTTTGTACTGGCTCCCCGTTCGTACTTTTTTACTGCTATAGCGAGCGTGGTATTTGCGTTTATAGGCTTCAGTTATAATGCATGGCGAATGGAAGCAAGTGAAGAGAACAACAATACACGTATTGCTAGCTTTCAAATATTACAAGAACTAGCCGAGCTTGAGCTTATAGTATTTGCAGCGCATTACGATAATAACAAAATAGATGGTAGCCCTAGAAAAGGCTGGGTTAAAGTTAACTTAATTCACGACTTAAGCTACTTAGCCGTTGATAAAGTACATTTAAAAACAAAAGACTTACAAAAGGTCTGGCAAACAAATTGGCCAAATATGGTTGAGCACGAAAGTGCTGCGCAATCCATTACACACGCTATAGATAGTGTGCGTATAGAAGTAGTGGGTGAGTTAAAGCGCCTTGATTAGGTGCACAACTTGCGCCGTTGATCGTTGCAAGTAAGCAGCGCTTAGTAAAATCGTGGTTTCGTTAAGTTTTTGTCCTTTTAATACGTTAATAAGCTGCTGTTTTGCATTCGGATTTTGTTTTTGTTCTATTTCCATAAGAGCTAATAACGCTGAGAATTCATGCTTAACTGGTGTGTTAGGTTTATCAGCGTAAGCAATATAGCTGGCAACCGGTGTTAACCCTTGTTGATTTGGCTGCGCAAGCGCTTTAACTAAGTCATCATTTGATTCAAACAACATTAAAGAGCGCACATAGTTAAATGGCAGCTTTGTAGCATCAGCATGTTTAAACACATTGTGCAGTACGTTATTTCCTTGGGTATCTTGTGCTAAAAAGCCTTTATTAAGTTTGAGCGCAGGGGTAAAAAAGCTTAACGCATCAATACTGGTGAGTTGGTTAATAAAAGGAGACGGTGGTGTGTTAGTGGTAAAAATACGCTTGGCAACATTTTGCATAAAATCGTACTTAATGCTTAACCGCTCAGCGCTTTGAAATAAATGGTTAAGTTGCAAAGTTTGCTGGGCAGGACTTAACTGCTTAAAGTCGTTATTGAGCTCATTTAATTGCTGCTTTGAAATACGCGCATTAAGTAGTTGTATGCTTAAATCCATTATTATTTCCAAAATCTTTTTTGCTACTATAAAACAAAAAAGGTCGCAGATGCGACCTTTCATATTTAAACAATTGCTTTAAATTGATATTAAGCTTTTTTGCTTGCTACCCATTCGTTAACAAAGTTTTCTAGCACGTTAAGTGGTACTGGACCATTTTTAAGCACTACGTCGTGGAACTGGCGAATATCAAACTTATCACCAAGTTGCTTTTTAGCGTCTTCACGAAGTTCTAGAATCTTAAGCATACCCACTTTATAAGCCGTTGCTTGTGAAGGCATTACAATGTGACGCTCAACCATTTTAACACCGTCAGATGTTGCATTAGGCGTGTTATTTACGTAGTAATCAATACCTTCTTGGCGAGTCCACTTCATTGCGTGAATACCTGTATCAACCACTAAGCGACATGCGCGCCATAATTCCATTGAAAGGCGACCAAAATCTGAATAAGGGTCTGAGTACATGCCCATTTCTTTTGGAATGAACTCTGAGTATAAACCCCAGCCTTCAATATACGCTGTATAGCCACCAAATTTACGGAACTTAGGAATACCTTCTAGTTCTTGTGAAATAGCTATTTGCATATGGTGGCCCGGAATACCTTCGTGGTAAGCCAGTGCTTCCATTTGATACGTTGGCATTGCTTCCATATCGTAAAGATTAGCGTAGTAAACACCTGGGCGAGAGCCGTCTGGAGCAGGCTGTTGGTAAAATGCTTTACCTGCCGCTTTTTCACGGAATGCTTCAACTGCTTTTACTTTTAAACCGGCTTTTGGTTTAACAATAAATAGCTCATCTAAACGCGTTTTCATTGTATCAATAAGGCCCGTTGCTTCATCTAGGTAGCGTTGCTTACCTTGTGCATCATTAGGGTAGTAAAATTGCTTGTCAGTTTTCATAAACTGCATAAACGCTTTTAAATCGCCTTTAAAGCCCACTTTATCTTTAATTTCACGCATTTCATCATGAATACGTGTCACTTCAGATAGGCCAATTGCATGAATTTCTTTAGCCGTTAAATCGGTTGTTGTAGTGCGCTTAAGTGCGTTGTTATAAAACGCCTCACCGTCAGGTAGCTTCCATGCGCCATCACGATCATCTGCACGTTTTTCAAGCTGTGCTAGGTAATTAATTAGCTTAGAGTAAGATGGTTTAACAGCCGACTTTAATGCATCAGATGCATCGCTGATTAACGAGTCTTTTTCATCTTGGCTAATTTCAAGCGCTGTTACTTTACGTTTAAAGTCGGCAAGTAATGTAGAGTCATCACCTTTATCAAATGGTGCGCCGTGAATAATATTTTTGCTTGAATCAATAACATGTGGGAACACAAATTTAGGGGCAATAATGCCTTTTTCTGCACGTACAGTTAAATCGGTAATTAGTTGATCAATAACACCAGTTACACCATTTAAACGTGAGATGTAGTCTTTAGCTTCTTTTACATTACTAATTGAGTGCTGATTAATTAAAAATGCAGGGATCATAGAATGCGTACCAAACATTTGGTTCACAGGGTAGTTGTGGTAACGCCATTTAAAGTCAGCAATCGAACTCTCAAGATCTTGTTTTTTTAAGTCGTAGCTTACTTTAGTTGCGTCATCTAATAAGTCACGGTTAATGGCTTTTAGTGTAACTAAGTCTGCTTTTGTTTGTGCTAAATCTTTAAGCTGTCTCTCTTCGCTGCCATCGTCCCACTTATCGTAATCTTGCTTAATACCCATGTATGTTTGATATACAGGGCTGCTCATTACGTCGCGGTTAAATGTATCTTCAAAAAAAGCATTCGCTTTGTCTATTTCACTTTGTTGTGATTGAACTGCTTGTGCAATAGGAGCTGAAGTCGCTTGTTGTGTTGTTTGCTGGCAACCAGCAAGTAGTGCAACGCTTACTGCCGCTGCAATAAAAGTAAGTTTACGCATTGTTTTCCCTTTTGTTGTTAGAAACCCATTAGGGTATTTTATATTTATTTTTTTGCTTAATAGAACGTGTAGTATCAAGTACTACACGAACAATTCTAGCAGGTCATTTAAAAAGCGATGACCTTTTAAGCTTACTTGCCAATGGCTGTCTGTTTGAGTCAATAAACCTTTATTAATTGCTTGGTTTAATGCGCTTTGCTGACTTTGCAGTGGCAGTGTTGTTAGCTTATTAAAGTCGTTAATCGGGCAAGGCTCAACAAGGCGAAAGCGATTCATAAAAAATTCAAACGCTAAATCGTCTTGCTCTACATGCCAGCTTTTATACATATACGGTTTAATTAAATCCATATAGCCGCGTGGATGTTTAACCTTTTCGGTACGTGTAATAAGCCCTGTATTTGCATCAGTTACCTTACCATGCGCGCCGCAGCCAATACCGAGATAATCGCCAAAACGCCAATAATTTAAGTTATGTTGGCATTGATAACCTGGTTTTGCATAGCCCGATATTTCATATTGTATGTAACCTGCTTGAGCTAGTAACTCGACCCCTTGCTCTTGAATGTCCCACAGTGTTTCGTCTTGTGGCAAGGTAGGAGGTTTCGACGCAAATTGCGTGTTTGGCTCAATAGTCAGCTGATACCACGATATATGAGGAGGATCGAGCGCTATTATTTGTTTTAAATCACTCAGTGCATCATCAAGTGTTTGGCCTGGTAAGCCATGCATTAAATCAAGGTTAAAGCTGTTTAAACCGGCTTCTTTAGCTTGCTGAGCGGCATAATTAGCCTCGTCGCTGCCATGAATCCGACCAAGTGCTTTTAACTTGTCGTTTTGCATGCTTTGCACGCCAATAGAAATACGGTTAATACCTGCTTTTACGTAATCTTTAAAGCGACCTGTTTCTACCGTGCCAGGGTTGGCTTCAAGGGTAACTTCACAGTGCTCTTCAAGACCAATTAGGTTGTTGACTTCATTTAGTAAACGAGTATAAGCCGCGCCCGTTAATAAACTAGGAGTACCGCCACCAATAAAAATACTGTGAATTTTACGCCCTTGCACTAAGTGCAAATCTGCTTTTAAATCATCAATTAAATGCTGAACATATTCAGCTTCAGGTATTTCACCTTTTTGTCCGTGGCTATTAAAATCGCAGTACGGGCATTTTTGCACGCACCAAGGCACGTGTACATATAAGCTCAGTGGTGGAAGGTTCACAGGCCGCCTTTTTGCTGTAGCTCTAGTAATAGTTTTTGTAGCGCTTGGCCGCGATGACTCACTGAATTTTTTTGCTCTTTTGTGAGCTCTGCACTGGTACAATTTTGCTCTGCTACAAAAAACACTGGGTCGTAACCAAAGCCACCGTTACCATTTTGAGTGAGCGTAATTTCGCCTTCCCAGCTTGCACTACAAATAAGAGGAGTGGGGTCATCTGCGTGGCGCATTAATACCAGTACACACCAAAAACGTGCACTACGAATAGGGTTATTACCCAAACCTACAAGTAACTTATCAATGTTATCTTGATCGCTGGCACCTGGGCCTGCAAAACGGGCTGAGTAAACACCGGGTGCACCATTTAGGCCATCAACTTCTAAACCTGAGTCATCGGCAATTGCAGGCATGCCAGTAATTTTAGCGGCATGACGTGCTTTAATAATGGCATTTTCAACAAAGGTAGTGCCGGTTTCGGCAACTTCACCTACGTTAAAATCGCTCTGTGGAACTACATTAATATTCAGAGGGCTTAGCATGTTAGCTAGCTCATTTACTTTGCCAGGGTTACCTGTAGCAAGTACTAAAGTTTTGGTCATGTTATTAATCTACGTAAAATTTTTGCTGAAACTGTAATTTTTGAAATTGATTGTTTTGTTGTATTTCAATCTCAAAGCGTAAAATCTCTTCATTGGTATAATCAACTTGGGCAAGGTAGTAAATTGAATCACCTTCTTTTACTTCTTTAAAAGTAAGCGTTTGTTTGTTGCCAAGTAGGTTTTTTGCTGTGCCTGTAAGTTTTGCTGTTTGGGCTGTGTTTTCGGCATCATTTTTTAATATAGAAATATTCACAATACCTTTGTATCCACTTCGCTCAAGACCATACGCTGTTGCTATTTTTGGCTGAATAAAAGTAGAAGGAAAAGCAATGTAATGCACTTGCCAAGGCCCAAGCTCTTTATACTGTGCGCCTTGCATTTCTTCACTTTGCGCGTTAAACGCAAATGCTAAACAAGCAATAAAACAAAACTTAATTAAACGGTTCATTATGTATTCCTCAAAACATATAAAAAAGAGGCCTTTGGGCCTCTTTTACTCAAAAATTAAGTGCTTAGACTAAAAAGTCCATAAGCAGCATTTGCAAAAACTGAATACCAATAATAAGCACTAAAACTGATAAATCTAAGCCACCCATTGATGGCAATATTTTACGAATTGGTTTTAGCATTGGTTCAGTCAGCTGGTGGAAAACCGCTTCAATAGGATTATAGCCTTGGCTAACCCAACTTAAAATAGCGCGAATAATAAGTACCCAAAATACTAAATTAAGACCTTCTTTTAGTACAGTTATTAGTGCTTGAATAAGTACTGGTTGTATTGCCCAGGCCTTATATACAAGAAGCATTAAAGTACTTATTTTGGCTACGGCCACTATAAATGCCAGCAACAGAGATGCTAAATCAAGCCCACCAAATCCAGGAATGATTTTACGCAGAGGCTTTACTGCAAACGAAGTGGCTTTAACCACAAACTGGCTCATTGGATTATAAAAGTCGGCTTTTGCCCACTGCAGCCAAAAGCGCAGTAATACCACCATTAAAAATAAGTTAAACAGGGTATCAATCAAAAAGTGCATGGCATTCATAGTGTAACCTTCAATAAAAAAGTGGTTTTAAAGTTCTTTTTCCATTTGCTCTGCACGTGCAATACACGCATCCATAGCATCGCCAACGGTTTTAGTTAAGCCTTCATCTTTTAAGTGCTCAACAGCTGCGTGAGTAGTACCGCCTTTAGATGTTACGTTTGAACGCAGTTGCGAAATACTAATATCAGGCTGGCTAAGTGCCATTTCGGCAGCGCCAAGTGCTGTTTGTTGTACCAGGCGACGAGCATCTTCATCGTTAAAGCCCAGTGCTTTAGCTTTTTCTTCTATTGCTTCCATAAATAAGAAAAAGTAAGCTGGAGATGAGCCCGTAACCGCAATAATATCGTTAATTTGCGATTCTTTTTCAACCCATACAACGATGCCAGTACATTCAAAAACTTGCTGTACAAATTCGTGCTCGCTTTGTGTTTCGCCAGCACCATATAAACCTGATACTCCGCGACCTAATAAAGACGGTGTATTTGGCATGCAACGTACCATTTTAACGTCTTGTCCTAGCATTTCACGCAAACGTTTTACAGTTAGGCCAGCAGCAACAGAAATAAACAGTTTGTCGCTAAAATCTACGCCTGACTCTTGAAACGATTTACATAAATCGCCCATCATTTGTGGTTTAACAGACAAAACAATTACATCAGCATCGCGCAGGGCTTCGTTATTGTCACTGGTGGTTTGCACCTTGAAATCGGCTGCTACCTTTGCAAGCTTTTCTTGGTTGCGGTTAGTCGCAATAATATTACTTGCGTTAAAACCGTTTTTTACCATGCCACCAATAATGGCGTAGCTCATATTACCTGTGCCTATAAATGCGATTTTTTTATCTGACATAAATCTGTTATCACCTTTTAAGTTCGTGTTCCAAAAATGTCTGTGCCGACTCTTACCATGGTTGAACCTGCACTAATGGCAGCTTCAACATCACCGCTCATACCCATCGACAAAGTATCTACTTGAGGATATTGGGTCTTTAGTTTATCAAAGCAAGTTTGTAATTGCTCAAAAGATTGAGTTTGAGCTAACGGATCGTCGCTTTTTGCGGGAATAGCCATTAAACCGCGAAGTGTTAAGTGCTCACATTGGTTAATAAACTCAGCAAGTTCAGAAATTTGCTCAACACTACAACCCGATTTGGCGTCTTCTTCGCTTATATTTACTTGAATAAGTATATTAAGAGGCGGTTTATCGTCTGGGCGCTGGGAATCTAATCGCTTCGCTATTTTTATGCGATCAATACTTTGTACCCAGTCAAAGTTAGCAGCCACTAATGCACTTTTATTTGATTGAATAGGGCCAATGAAATGCCAAATGATGTCGCTATATGACTGCAGTTGAGTTATTTTATCTATAGCGTCTTGAACATAAGATTCACCAAATTCGCGCTGGCCATGCTCATAAGCTGCAATAACATCTTTGCTTGGTTTAGTTTTAGACACTGCGAGTAGAGTGACTTCGTTAGTGTTTCGCTGTGCGTTTTTTGCCGCGTCTGCAATTCTAGCGTAGGCGGATGTGAGTCGTTCTGCTATTGTAACCATATATTTATCAGTTAGTTGTGGAGTCATAAATGGATATTACCGAATTATTAGCGTTTAGTGTGCAACACAAAGCATCCGATTTACATTTATCGTCGGGTGTTTCACCTATGATACGCGTAGACGGTGATGTTCGCCGCATTAATATACCAGCACTAGAAGACAAAGACGTAAACAGTCTGGTTTACGATATTATGAACGATAATCAACGCAAGGACTATGAACAAAATCTCGAAGTGGATTTTTCGTTTGAAGTACCTAATTTAGCACGTTTTCGTGTGAATGCGTTCAACTCTAATCGTGGGCCAGCTGCTGTATTTCGTACCATACCAAGTGAAGTGTTAACACTTGATGATTTAGGTGCGCCAGATATTTTTAAAACAATCTCTGATACCCCACGTGGACTCGTATTAGTGACAGGGCCTACAGGCTCAGGTAAATCAACAACACTTGCCGCTATGGTTGATTACATAAATCAAAATAAACATCACCATATTCTCACCATCGAAGATCCAATTGAGTTTGTTCACGATAATAAATTAAGCCTTATTAACCAACGAGAAGTACATCGCGATACTCATAGCTTCTCAAATGCGCTTCGTAGTGCACTGCGTGAAGACCCTGATGTAATACTTGTAGGTGAGTTACGTGATTTAGAAACAATTCGTCTTGCAATGACCGCAGCCGAAACCGGTCATTTAGTATTTGGTACGCTGCATACTACTTCTGCACCAAAAACCATTGACCGTATTATTGATGTATTCCCAGGTGAAGAAAAATCGATGGTGCGTTCAATGTTATCTGAATCTTTACGTGCTGTTATTTCGCAAACTTTACTTAAGAAAGTAGGAGGCGGGCGAGTTGCCGCACACGAAATTATGATTGCAGTACCCGCGATTCGTAACTTAATACGTGAAGATAAAGTTGCACAAATGTACTCGTCTATTCAAACCGGCGCGTCTGTAGGCATGCAAACAATGGATCAGTGCTTAACTAATTTAGTTAATCGCGGGATCATCACTACTGCCGCAGCGAAAGAAAAAGCACAAGACAAAACACAATTTGGTGGGTAAGAAATTATTATGGCTTTATCTTTAAACGACTTTTTACTCATCATGATTGAGAAAAAAGGATCTGACTTATTTGTATCGAGTCAGCTACCTGTAAGTGCAAAAATAAACGGCGAGCTAACAGCCCTCAGTGACGATAAGCTTACAGATGAGCAATCGCTTGAGTTAGTAGAATCGGCAATGAGCGAAAAGCAAAAAGCAGAGTTTCATGCAACAAAAGAATGTAACTTTGCGATTGCCACTGACGAAGGGCGTTTCCGTATTTCTGCTTTTTGGCAGCGCGATAAAGCAGGCATGGTTATTCGCCGTATTGTGACGCAAATACCTGATGTGAGTGAACTCGGGCTCCCCTCTATTCTTACCGATGTAATTATGTCTAAGCGTGGCCTTGTATTGTTTGTAGGTGGTACTGGTACTGGTAAATCAACTTCACTAGCTGCGCTTATTGGCTACAGAAACCGACATCAACGTGGTCATATACTGACGATTGAAGATCCGATTGAATTTGTTCATGAGCATCGTAAAAGTATAATTACTCAGCGCGAAGTAGGGCTTGATACCGAAAGCTTTGAGTCAGCACTTAAAAGCTCATTGCGCCAAGCACCAGATGTAATTTTGATTGGTGAAATTCGCTCTCAAGAAACCATGGAATATGCACTAAGCTTTGCCGAAACAGGCCATTTGTGTGTTGCTACACTGCATGCAAATAATGCTAACCAAGCAATAGATCGTATCATGCACTTAGTACCAAAAGAAAAACACGATAAACTTAAATATGACTTAGCACTTAACTTACGTGCCATTGTTGCTCAGCAATTAGTCCCTACTGCTGATGGCGAAAGCCGAGTTGCAGCTATTGAAATATTGCTTAACTCACCAATGGTTGCTGAACTGATTAAAAACGGTGATATTGGTGGTATTAAAGAGGCAATGGCTAAATCGAAAGAAATGGGCATGCAAACCTTTGACCAAGCGTTATTTGAGTTGTACAGACAACAACGAATCAATTACGCTGATGCACTGCACCATGCTGATTCACCAAATGATTTACGCTTAATGATTAAGCTGCGTAATAACGAACAACAAGGCGCGGGCTTTTTACAGGGCGTTACAATTGATGGCCTTGATGATAAAAATAGCGATCAATAAACTAAAGATTTCTTATGTAAATACTTAATATAAAAAAAGCGCCCATTGGCGCTTTTTGTTTATATAACGGGTTGTTTATATAGCAGGCTTATTCACCGTAACTAGACTCAAAAAAACTTTCTAAAATAATAACCGCAGACATATTATCTACGTTACCTTTGCCTAAGTTTTTATAGCCACCACTTTCGAAAAGTCGCGCTTTAGCATCCGCAGTCGTTAAACGCTCGTCTTGTGTTTGCACAGGAATGCCATAATGATTATGTAATCTGTTGGCAAACTTTTTTGCTTTAAAGGTAACCTCTTGTGACGTTCCATCCATATTTAGTGGTAAGCCAACAACCATTAAGTCAGGTTGCCATTCAGTCACTTGTACAGCAATATGCTCCCAATTAGGAATACCATCTTGTGCTTTTACAGCCTTGAGGCTAGATGCACTGCCTGTTAGTTCTTGCCCAATAGCAATCCCAATACTTTTGGTGCCAAAGTCAAAGCCCATTACAGTGCGTTCGCCTTGCGGCTTAAGCGATTTTTTTGTCATGTGTATCTTGTTTAAGTTTACTAAGGGTTAAGTTAGTATTATGCGTGACCCGCTTCAGGGCTGAGTTGGCTAATATCAAAGCCCAACATTGAAACTGCTTTTTCCCATCGCTTTTCAACGGGGGTATCAAAAATGATCTTCGGATCTGCTTCTATGATCAACCAGCTGTTATCAAGTAACTCTTGTTCGAGTTGCCCTTGCTCCCACCCTGAATAACCCAGTGTAATAATAAATTGATCAGGTGCTTGTGCAGTGGTTAAGTTTGCTAAAACGTCTTTTGAGGTAGTGATCATAATGTCACTACTAAGTTTTTGACTTGCTGAATAACCCGATTGAGGAGAGTGCAGTACAAAGCCACGGTCCGTTTTAACGGGCCCGCCTGCAAACACACTTACTTTTGCTGCATTTTGAGTTTTGTCGTTATCGATTTCTATTTTATCTAAAAGTTCGCCAACAGTAACATCAATAGGTTGGTTTATTACCAAGCCCATAGCCCCATCTTCGTTGTGCTCACAAATATAGGTAACAGCACGTTTAAAAAAAGGGTCTTGCATCGACGGCATCGCGATTAAAAAATGATTTTCTAATGATTGCATAGATTTCACCCTTTTTAGTTAATGAACTTTGAGTATGGCATAGTTATTTAAATAGACATAAAAAGCCCATTAATTGCATGAAATACATAAATTAATAGGCACTTTACTGTGGTAATTACTTACCTAATTTACGCTCAATAGCATCAAACAAAATACCTGTGATAGAAATATCATAAGCCGCTTCAATTTCGCGTACACACGTTGGTGCGGTTACGTTAATCTCAGTTAATTTATCGCCAATAATATCTAAACCTACAAATATTAAGCCTTTTTCTTTAAGCGTTGGTGCAACAGCTTGCGCTATTTTTAAATCTGACTCGCTAAGCGGACGCGCTTCGCCTTTACCGCCGACAGCTAAATTACCGCGTGTTTCACCATTTTGTGGAATACGTGCTAAACAATACGGTATCACTTCGCCATCAATAACCAATACGCGCTTATCGCCTTGTTTGATCTCTGGGATGTAATTTTGCACCATAGCAAAGCGACTGCCATGCTCAGTTAGTGTTTCACAAATCACACCAATGTTGGCATCGTCTTCTCTAAGGCGAAAAATAGATGCGCCACCCATACCATCAAGCGGTTTTAAAATAATGTCTTTATGCTCGGCTAAAAATTCACGAATTTGTTTTTGGCTGCGTGTAACCAATGTATCTGGCGTATGCTCGCTAAACCAAGCTGTAAATAGCTTTTCATTAGCATCGCGAAGGCTTTGTGGCTTGTTAATTATTAACGTACCTTCTTGCTCTGCACGCTCTAAAATATACGTCGCGTAAATGTATTCAGTATCAAATGGAGGATCTTTACGCATTAAAATTACATCAAGGTCGGCAAGGGCTATAGTGGCTTTTTCTTCAAGCTCGTACCATTTTTCTGCATTGTTGAATACTTGCGCTTTAGACGCTGTAGCGTACGACTTACCTTTACGAAGTGATAAATCATCCATCTCCATATAATAAATTTCGTAGCCGCGTTCTTGCGCTTGCATCATCATTGCAAAACCGGTGTCTTTTTTGATGTTAAATCCACTAATAGGATCAGAAATAATACCTAACTTAATTGCCATGCGCTGTGCCTTACTATAAATGTTACTGTTTATATGAGGGTGCTTTTAGTTATTTCAATTAGCTAAATCGCCAAATTGAAGTTGTAATGCACTTAAGACCGTTAAAGCGGCCGTTTCCGTTCGTAAAACGCGCGGGCCTAAGCGAATATCTACAAATTCTAGTTGTTTAGTTAATGCCATTTCATCGTCTGTAAAGCCACCTTCAGGCCCTACTAAAAAGCGTACGCCATCTTTAGGTACGGTAATGGTTTTAATACTGTGCTCAGCACGAGGGTGAAGCGTGAGCTTAATTTCATTGGTTTGTTGTGCAAGCCACTGCTTTAAATCTACAGGAGGATGAATAATTGGCACAAAATTACGCCCAGATTGCTCTGCCGCTGCAATTGCTATTTTTTGCCATTGTTGGTGTTTTTTCTCAAGGCGATCGCCCATTAGTTTTACACCACAGCGCTGACTAAAAAGTGGGGTGATTTCGGTAATACCCAGTTCAACCGACTTTTGAATTGTAAAATCCATTTTGTCGCCACGCGAAACACACTGACCCAAATGAATTTTAAGCGGGGATTCTACATCGTGAGGATTAAGCTCCAATGGCATTACGACGACTGTTTTTTTTGTTACCTCAATTATTTCACTAAGGTATTCGCCGCCTTCGCCATTAAAAATAGATACATGCTCGCCTACTTTCATGCGCAGCACTCTGCCAATATGGCCAGCAGCATCGTCATCTAAAGCTACAGGGGTGTTTAGGGCAATACTCGATGTTTGATAAATATGAGGAACTCGCATAGGGCGTCACTTACTACTTAGCGTAAAAATATATACTGCTATGGTAAGTAAGCTGGCAGCTGTGCGCAATTATTTATTTTTATTAAGTTGCTCGGCGAGATCTATTAAATCTTGTGGTGTGTGCGCTATATCGTGGTGATTTTGCGAAGGTTCGGTTAATGTTTCGTCAGTAACCCGGCTTAGTGTATAGCCTGTATCATCAAGGTTTATTAAAAAGCGATCTTCATGTAACGAGTTATAAATAAAGCGCTGCTTATCACTTGCGAGTAAGTAATCGGCATTATTAAAAAGTACACCATGTAAATTATGATGCTCTTTTAAATAGTTAATGAGTTCAGATACGCTAATTTCGTTTTCAAGGTCGCAATAACTATAGTCTTTAATAAGCTCATCAAACATCATTTTTACTAACTGACGGGTATTACTGCCTGCTGCAATAAGCGTACTCGCTTTTGTTTTGCCATTATTATTTACATAGTATTCGGCAAATGCTCGGCTAAATTCGTTATCTATGTCGATTAGCAAATAGTTCGTGGCTTCAAGTGGCATAGGGCCTCGTTGCATCTAAGCAAAGTAATTACCTTAATACTTAAATGCAAACGATTTAATCGTTGCACTTTTAGTAAAGGCCTAAAGAGAAAACATACTAATAAGTAAATAACCTATAGCACAAAAAACAGCAAACTCGATACATGCCACACCAATGTTATCTTGGTGGTCTATTTCAAGAGCCGTATCAATATTTGGTAAAGAGATAACTTTTATCACATACGTTAAGCTGTAAAGTAGTATCCACATTACACCGCAATGCATAACGAGTGTAAATATGTTTTCTACCATTTTACCGTTTTGAAATGCAGCACTAGATAAACCAGCGTACACAGCCAGTGCCAAACCAATTGATTTACCTGCGTACCTTATTCCAATAGACGTATTCTCCAGGTTGAAGTTACTTTGCAGTGAAGCACCTTGATTTGCTTTTGCAAAACGGTGCTCTCGTATTTTACTATCAAGTGCAAACATTCCCTGAAGTGTAAAAAAGCTAACGCAAGCAATAAGTAAGTTACTAAACCCTTGGGTATGTGTCCACGTGTATAAACCAAGTGCAATAATACAGTTGGCGATTAACATGCCGGAATCTACCAATGCCGCACATACATTTTGCTTTAATATTGCGGCTTCTTCATTAAACCTGTGGAGTATCCATTTTCTATGAATTAAATGGCCCACTTTTATAAAAGTGAATAAAAGAATAATAATAATTAACACTTTTAATGGATTGGATTGCGCGGTGCTAATGCTTATTTCATCAAACAAAAAGGCCATAGTGGCTATGACAACTGATATTTCAGATGCGAAGCTAATACCCATGGCAAAGTTATCGTGTTGCGCAAGTTCATCTTTAAGCGCTTGTTTTGCTTTGATTTGAGTGACAACTCGTAAACTAAAAATAGTTATACAAATAACCGCAAAACTAATGGCAATCGCAATAAAACTAGTGTTAGATAAAGACAAATATGACATGGTGATCCTAATTAAGTTAACCTTTCTAGGTTTTAATCATTCTAGTACGGTTATTGATGATATAAAAGAGAGGATTGATGAGTAACGTAAAGCAACTTCCTATTCAATTACAAAAACTTGGCTTAGAGCGCTTCGAACAGTTATACCCGCAGCAAAGTAATGAAAGCGAAGTTATACGATTACTCGCCTTGAGCGACTTTGCTTGGCGTTGTTTGGAATCACAACCAACGTTAAAAGGCTGGCTATTATGCAAAGACGAAATACAAAATAGAGTAATAGATTCTCCTTTTAAAAACCTTAATTTAGCTGACATTGATGAAGTGCAGTGCCATAAAGTACTTCGCCAATATCGCGAAAAATACTGGCTTAAAGTCGCCTTTTTAGATTTATGCTGTAATAACCCCATTGCAGATAGCATTAATTACATAAGCCAACTGGCTGATATGCTGATTAATAGTGCTAACCAATGGGCGCATGCACAGGTGGCTAAAGTAAATGGTGAGCCGCTTGATGAGCAAAACCAAGCAATGCCATTAATGGTTTTAGGGATGGGGAAACTTGGCGGACAAGAGCTAAATTACTCCTCTGATATTGATCTTATTTTTGCATATCCGCGCAGTACAAAAACTCAAGGTGGCCGCAGAAGCCTTGAGGCCCAAGTATTTTATACCAAAGTTGCACAAAAGCTCATTGCATCACTTAACCAAGCTACCGGTGACGGACAAGTATTTAGGGTTGATATGCGCCTACGGCCGTTTGGCGAAAGTGGTCCTTTGGTTATGAGCTTTAACGCTATTGAAGATTACTACCAAGAGCAAGGTCGCGATTGGGAGCGCTACGCAATGTTAAAAGGGCGCTTAATTGGCACGCCTAATAAATATTGGGATGAATTTATTAAGCTTTTAAAGCCGTTTGTTTATCGCCGGTATATTGATTTTTCGGTAATTGAATCCTTGCGTAAAATGAAGCTAATGATTGCACAAGAAGTGCGCCGAAAGCGCTTAACTAATAATATAAAACTCGGTGCAGGTGGCATACGTGAAGTTGAGTTTATAGTGCAAGCCCTGCAAATGGTACGAGGTGGGCGAGAGGCTAATTTACAAACTCAATCACTACTTAAAGCATTAAATGAGTTGGCACTCAACCAAGTTATTGATGAGCAAGAAGCAAGCGAACTTAAGCGCAATTATCTTTATTTACGAAAAGTAGAGCAGTACTTACAAATATTTGACGATCAGCAAACGCAAACACTTCCCGATGATGAATTAAATCAACAGCGTTTAAATTTATTATTAGAACAAGCCGATTTTGATGCCACTTTAAGCACTATTGAAAAGGTGATGAAGCAAGTTAACGGTGAGTTTGCACTCGTTATTGGCGAGGAAACTGCGCCACTTGATACCTGTGAAGGCGCATTTATTAGTGCTTGGGATCATGGCGATGTGAGCTTTTTAAAAGAAGCTAGAGATGAGTGGCAAACACCCCTTAACGATTTTAAATTAAGGCTTTCTAAGGTAAATATAGGTAACCGAGGGCGTGAAACTCTTGATAAATTAATGCCTGTTTTATTAAGTCAGTTAAATGACTTTAATGCCAGCGCAGCTGCTTTTACAATGGTTTGCCAAATTTTTAATAAGATAATTTCACGTACTGCTTATTTAGAATTGCTATACGAAAACCAAGGTGCATTAAAGCAACTCGTTTTACTGTGTTGTCATAGCAAATGGATAGGCGAGCACATTTCTCGCTACCCTATATTGCTTGATGAGCTAATAGATCCGGCGGTTCTTTATAAACCGACACCATTAACTGCTTATAAAGATGAAATAAGACAGTATTTTTTACGAATAGAGCATGACGATTTAGAACTGCAAATGGAGTCGCTTAGGCAATTTAAGCAAACGCATCAATTACGAATTGCAGCTGCAGATGCAACTGGGGTTCTTGATGTAATGAAAGTAAGCGATCACTTAACTGTACTGGCTGAAGCGATTGTTGATCAAGCTGTTAATATTGCATGGCATAATACTGTTAAGCGTTTTGGCATGCCCCCTGGCACTGATGATGAAAACAAAGGCTTTGCTGTTATTGCATATGGTAAAACAGGCGGCTTAGAAGTTGGGTACGACTCAGATTTAGACTTGGTGTTTGTGCATAATCATGATGGCTCAAGCCAAACAAATGGTGAAAAACCGATAGATTCTCGGCAGTTTTATTTAAAGCTCGCTCAGCGTTTAATGCACTTATTTAATACTCGTACTGCTTCAGGTATTTTGTATGAGCTTGATACACGACTTCGCCCTGAAGGTGCATCGGGTTTACTGGCTATCAATCTAGAGAGCTTTAATCACTACCAGCAAACTCAAGCATGGACGTGGGAGCATCAAGCACTTGTGCGGGCTCGTCTGATTTTAGGTCAAGACGATCTGATAGATCGTTTTTCACAAATCCGTAAAAATATTCTTTGCCAAAAACGCGACGATGCCGTATTAAAAGCTGATGTGATAAAAATGCGCGAAAAAATGCGGGATCATTTAGCGAAAGGAAATACTGAGCAATTTGATTTAAAACAAGATGTTGGTGGTATGGCTGATATTGAGTTTATTACGCAATACTTAGTGCTTAAACACGCTAATGAATTTGAGCAACTTACCGTTTATTCAGATAACGTAAGAATATTAACGGATGCAGCAAATATAGGGTGCATTACCAAAGAGCAAAAACAGCAGTTGATCAAAGCGTATATTGATTATCGTTCTTGTTATCACGTGCTGAGCTTGGATCAAAAGGGCAAATTGATCTCGCGAGAAACGTTTTTACAAGATATTACTAACGTAACAAATATCTGGAATAGTATTTTTGAATTGAATTGAATTGAATTGAATTGAATTGAATTGAATTGAATTGAAAAACCCAAGTGCTTGCTTGGGTTTTGTGTATTTAAACATTTAAATAGCTAAACGCTTAGTTTTAAACAGTTTGTACGCACAAATTCTGAGGGTAATTGCGTAATAACAGCCGCTCTTTGTTTGTGGCAAAAGTAAGTGTAAACCTCATGCTCAAAGTCGTCATTTATAGCACGACCAATTTGATAAAGTGCAGAAGTAAAGTTACTGTCTACTCTAAAATGATCTTTAACTACGTAGTCTTTACTTAAATACCAGTAAAGCTCAATACCTTCATCTTTTGCGTATTTATTGAGTACATCTTTAAGTGTTGTGCCATTTTCAAAGCGCCTCGGTTCAACTTTTCCAGTCCAACTTGTTGGCATAGGATCGACTGTTCGCGCACGTTCAGCTAATACTCTATCTAAGGTTTGTTCTGGTGTTTTAAGCTTTAAAACAAATTGATCTCGTTCTTTATTACTTTTTACTTGGTTACGAATAGAAGAGTAAAATCGTGACAATCCTTCGGCGGCTGCATTTTTAGATTTTTTAATATCAAATACAGAACCATCACTCAATAAAAAGTATACGGCGAGTGCTATTAACACAACTGCAAATGATAAATGCCTAATCCAAAACCACATGGTTATTATCCACCTTATTTGTTCCTATTATTGTTATACCATTACTTTTTATAAAAAGAAGGGGTATTTTTATCAGGTCGAGTTTTAAAACGACGGTGCAGCCACATGTATTGTTCTGGTGCAGCATTAACTGATTGTTCCATACGTTGGTTAACACGTGTTACATCAGCTTTGTTATCACCGCTTGGAAAGTTTTCAAGTTCAGGTACTACCTCTAAATGGTACTTACCATTTTCGTCACGGCGCGAGATTAAGCTCATAGTCTCGCAGTTTTTACTGCCTGCAAACATGAGAGTACCCGTTGTCGTTGCCGCATCAGGAACTGCGTAAAACGGGACAAATTCACAGCGGTTGCGGCCGTAATCTTGATCGGGTAAGTAATAGCATACCTTTTTATTTTTTAATGCTTTTAGTAAGCCTTTTACATCTTTTCGGCCAATTAGATATTCGTTAGAACGAAGGCGGCCATTAGTTGTAAAGTATTCCATTAGTGCGTTGTTGTGAGGGCGATAAAAACCTAAACCTTGGCATTTCAATCCCATCACACGACTAGCCATTTCAAGGTGAAGAATATGAGGTACAAGTAATAAAATACCTTTACCAGAAGCTTGTACGCGCTCAAAATGCTCTAAACCTTTGATAGAACCATATACACTTTCAACTCGCCACTGCGGCCACCACCATGCCATGCCAGTTTCGACCATTGCAATGCCGGTATTTTCCATATTTTTGAGCACGAGATCTTTTTGATCTGCTTCGCTCATATCAGGAAAACACAGTTTTATGTTTACTTCTGCAATATGACGGCGGCGTTTCATAAACTTATGAACTAAGCGGCCAAGTTGTTTACCCATCGCCAACTGTAGTTTTTGTGGCAACCAAGAAATTAAATATAAAAATAAAACGCCAACCCACGTTAACCAGTATCGAGGGCCTAAAAAAGATGCTTTAAAAGGAGATGAAGTGACCACAAAAATCTCTCTGAGAATAAAAACGATAGTTTAACGCTAAGCGCTGTAAAATACAAAAAGCCAGCATTTAGCTGGCTTTCAATGTGTTCATACTACACGAGTAATGATATTTAAGCGGCTTTTAAACCTTGGTTTATAGCCACTAAATCTTCACTTGTTAGTGTACCCGCCGCTTGTTTTAAGCGAAGGGTAGATAACACATAACGGTAACGTACATCAGCAAGGTTACGCTTTGCATCGTATAAGTTTTGCGTACTTACTAGTACGTCAACAATGGTACGAGTACCTACTTCAAAACCAGCTTCAGTTGCTTTAAGCGCACTTTGAGCTGAAACAACGGCTTGCTCTAGCGCTTTGTATGTAGCAATGTCTGAAACAACTTGGTTATAAGATGTAATCACTGTGCGAGTGACTGCACGGTAATTTGTTTCATAGTCTTGGCTAGCACCTACGTAAAACGCACGGGCCTGATTTGTTGCAGCAACTGTTGCACCACCTGAATATAAAGGTACGCTAAAGTTAAGCCCTACGGTACTTGAGTCTGAACGCGGCTGGTCACCAAAGTTTGTACCATTAATTTCGCGATCCGTTAGTGAGTCGCCGTAACTAGCACTTAGAGTTAGTTTTGGATAATGACCCGCTTTTGCTAATTCAATTTGATCTTTTGCAATATCAACTGTTACTTTAGACACTTGCAGGTTGATATTTTTATCTTCAGCTACTTTAACAAAGTCGCTTGAGCGCTTAGTTGGTTTAGTTGTTGAGAAAGTATCTGTATTTAAAAAGTCTAATTTTTTGTGGTATTTACCTGTAATCTCACGAAGTTGCTCGCGAGCTGTTTCTACAGCATTACCTGCAATAATTTCTTGAGCTACCGAGTTATCAAACTGAGCTTGCGCTTCGTGTACGTCTGTAATGGCTGTTAAGCCTACCGCATAACGTTGTTTTGTTTGCTCAAGTTGACGTTCAATGGCACGTTTTTCAGCTTCAACAAATTCAAGGTTATCGCTTGCACTTAATACGTTAAAATAACCTTCAGCAACGCGTACAATTAAGTTTTGTTTAGCTGCATCGTATAGGCCGCTTGCTTGTAGAGCTTGTTTATCAGCAATATCTAACGTATTCCACGCACCTAAATCAAATAACGTTTGGCTTAAACTTACACCGCGAGTGAATTGGTCTGTGTCACTTTCAACTTTTACTTGATTAGATAAGTCGCCAACGCTTTGGTACGACGTTGAGTCACTTTTTTCATAACCCATAGTCAAACCAATTTGAGGTAGTAGTGCACTCATCGCCAAATCGCTTTGGTAAGACTGCGCATCAGCTTGGGCTTTGGCTTTTAAAACAGTAGGATCGTTAGCTGTCGCTATTTCAAAAACTTGTAGTAAATCTTCAGCTTTCACTGCTGTTGCACCTAGTGCGCATGATAAACTAACTAGCGCCGCAAGAATGTTCTTTTTCATGTGGGGTTCGGTCCTTAGACAATTTTTGTACTAAAAGCATGTTAACCTGTTTTACTCCATAACAAAAAAAATAATTAGTAAAACAGTATGTTCAAGTGTAACAGAATATATTAACGCATTTTAAAGCTTTAGATAAGTAGGAAGTAGGTACATGGTTGATAAAAAACTCGTTCAATTTACCCATAAAGATGTAGATTTAAAGCCAATAAAAAACCTTTATAAAGGTTTTTTTCAGGTTGATTTATACCAGTTTGAACATGCTCTTTTCGCAGGTGGAAAATCTAAAGTAATTAGCCGAGAAATATTAGAACGTGGCGATGCCATTGCAGTACTCCCTTATGACCCAATTTCAGATACTGTTCTTTTAATTGAGCAAATACGTATTGGCGCTATTAAAAGCAAGCATTCGCCTTGGCTGCTAGAGTGTATAGCCGGAATGACTGACGGCAGTACCGATTACGAATCAGTTGTAAAAAAAGAAGCACATGAAGAAGCAGGCCTTGAATTAACTGAACTTGAATTTATGCTTTCATACCTATCAAGCCCTGGAGGTACAACTGAGCGCTTACATTTATATTTAGCGCGTACTGACTTAAGCCAAGTGAAATCAGGTGTATATGGTCTTGAAACTGAAGGGGAGGATATAAAAACTCACATTTTATCAGTTGATGATGCGCTAATGCGCCTCAATAACGGTGAAATGGATAATGCGGCAACGGTTATTTGTATGCAGTGGCTTGCGCTTAATCGCGAAAAAATGGCCAGCAAATGGGCATAAGTTTTTACTAAAACTCTTATTAAAACTATTACTAAAACTATGGCGGTACTTTGACAGCACAATTAGCAACAAAGCGATATATTCAGAGCCTCCCAAAGTATTTAACACTTTGTGAGCATAACTATGTGCGACTATTAAAGTTGTTACCGAGCGAGCGCAATATAGGAAGCATTCGAGAAGTAAAACTTGGCAATAGTGAATTTGCTACAAAAATTGATGGCAGCGCAAAATACACCATGGATATTTCAATTAAGCAGCTAACAGGAATGGTTAAAGGGATTATGCCGCTGTATTTAACGGTGCGTTTGTATCACGATGCCAAAGTGGCTGAAATTGTTCATCACGATTACCATCAACGCATAAAACCATCTTATGGATACCCTAACCCTAAAATGCATCAAAAAGATGAAAAATATCAACTTAATGCTTTTTTATACGACTGGTTAGTAGCCTGTGTAGAGCACGGGCAAGCGACATTAAATTGGGATGTAAATAATGGCTTGGTTTGATGATACGTATACATTTGATAAATCATCTTTGTGCATTGCTCATATTACTGACAGTCATTTATTTGCAGACAAAAGCGGTGAGTACTTTAATGTAAATACCGCAGATCATTTTGAACAAGCCTTAGCACACATTGCTGAGCAGCCAATAGACTGCATTATTTTTGGTGGCGATTTAACGCAAGATCATAGCTTTGAATCGTACTTACTATTTAGTGAACTTATAAATGCCAGTGACATAACTTGCCCTGTATTTTGGGTGCCAGGTAATCATGATGAACTAGCAATGCTTAATCGTATAAGTGGTGGGCAAATAAATTCGGCTAAACATATTATTGCTAATGGGGTTGAGCTACTTCTTATTAATTCGAAAGGACCTACGCCCGCAGGATGGGTTACTGGTGCGCATTTGGATGAAATAACGGACGCTTTAGTCAACTCGAGTAATAGTAAAATTATATTTTGTCATCATAATCCGCTGCCAATAAATGGCTACCTTGATAAACACTTATTAGAAAATGGCCCACAGCTTTTAAATATTTTAGTTAATAGTAATAATGTATCTGCGCTTTTTCATGGGCATGTGCACAATGATTACGAACAAAGTTTTAGAGGGCTGCCCATATATGCGACCCCAGCCAGCTCAATACAGTTTGTAAAGCACACTTCACAGTGGGAGCAAAAAAATACAGGGCCAGCTTATAGAATGCTAAATATAAAAAGTAAAAAAGATAAAGTAGATGTAAAAACGGAAGTAGTATGGCTAAACGCGTAATTTATATTCATGGCTTTAATAGTTCACAAAAATCATATAAAGCTGTGCGCTTTGGTGAGCTTATGGCAAACTATGACGTTGATTATTGTGTACCGAACCTAAACCACGAGCCCCTACAGGCTATCATTGAGCTTGAGCAATTACTAACGCCAAATACCGTTTTATTAGGTAGCTCGTTAGGTGGTTTTTTTGCCACGTATTTATCGCAGCGTTATCAAATTCCTGCAGTGGTTATTAATCCCGCGGTCGCACCCTATAATTTATTACAGACGTTACTTGGGCCTAATTATAATCCGTATCAAGATTATCATTACGACTTAAATAACAGTCACATTGAGGCGCTTACATTACTCGCTGTAGATAAATTAGCACACCCTGAGTTGCTGTACTTATTACAGCAAACAGGCGATGAAGTGTTGAACTTTCAACACGCAGTAAAATATTATTCACAATGTAAGCAATTGATAGAATTTGGTGGCGATCATAGCTACGTTGAATTTGAACGCACCTTTGCAAGTATTGTAGATTTTCTTAAAATCACGTAAAACTAGTTAGCCTGAACTGAGGTTAGTTACTATATTAACGCTTTAGCGCATATAACAATAAAACTAGTAAAACGTATTAGAGCCTTAGCGGATATAAAGACAAAAACTATGAGTGATCAAAATTATAACGCCGAAGCCATTGAAGTACTTAATGGATTAGATCCGGTAAAACGACGCCCAGGGATGTACACAGATACAACACGTCCCAATCATTTAGGCCAAGAGGTTATCGATAACAGTGTCGATGAAGCTATGGCGGGTCATGCTACTCGTATCGACGTCATACTCCACGAAGACAATTCGCTTGAAGTAAGCGATGACGGGCGTGGTATGCCTATTGATATTCACCCAGAAGAAGGTATCCCTGGGGTAGAATTGATCTTCACTAAATTACACGCTGGTGGTAAGTTTTCTAATAAAAACTATCAATTTTCGGGTGGTTTACACGGTGTAGGTATTTCGGTAGTAAATGCGTTATCTACGCGTGTAGAAGTAACAGTAAGACGCGACGCTCAACAATACAGAATGGCATTTGAAAGCGGCGATAAAGTAGAAGACTTAAACGTAATTGGTACAGTCGGTAAACGTAACACCGGCACTACGGTTCGTTTTTGGGCTGATGTTAGCTACTTTGATTCACCAAACTACTCAATTACTAAACTTAATCATTTATTAAAAGCCAAAGCAGTTTTGTGCCCAGGGCTGCGAATTAAGTTTGTTAATAAGCAAACAAAAGAAACCCAAGAATGGTTTTATGAAACAGGCTTAAAAGACTATTTAGTTGAAGCAATTAAAGGTTTTGAAACATTACCGCAAGACCCGTTTGTTGGCGAATTTAAAAGTTCAATTGAAGGCGCTGACTGGGCTGTTGTATGGCTACCAGAAGGTGGTGAATCAATAGCTGAAAGCTACGTAAACCTTATTCCTACCGCGCAAGGTGGTACGCATGTAAATGGTTTACGCCAAGGTTTGCTTGAAGCAATGCGTGAATTTTGTGAGTTTAGAAACTTACTCCCTCGTGGTGTGAAATTAACTCCTGATGACATTTGGGATCGTTGTAGTTACGTGTTGTCGGTTAAAATGCAAGACCCTCAATTTGCAGGGCAAACAAAAGAAAAACTATCATCACGCTCGTGTTCTGCGTTTGTATCGGGGGTTGTAAAAGACTCGTTTAGTTTATGGTTAAATGAACATACAGATACCGCAGAGTTATTAGCTGAGTTATGTATTTCAAATGCGCAAACTCGCTTGCGTGCAGCTAAAAAAGTAGTGCGTAAGCGTGTTACTGCAGGTCCTGCCTTACCGGGTAAACTTACCGATTGTAGCGCGGCCGATAACGACCGTACCGAATTGTTTTTAGTGGAAGGTGATTCTGCTGGTGGCTCTGCTAAACAAGCAAGAGACCGTGAATTTCAGGCTATCATGCCGCTACGTGGTAAAATTTTGAATACCTGGGAAGTTGAGTCAGGCCAAATACTAGCATCACAAGAAGTACACGATATTTCAGTGGCGCTGGGTATTGATCCAGAATCAACCGATATGTCGGCATTACGCTACAATAAAATTTGTATATTAGCCGATGCTGACTCGGATGGACTACACATCGCAACACTATTATGTGCACTGTTTGTTCGCCATTTCCCTGAGTTAGTAAAAACAGGGCATGTGTATGTAGCAATGCCGCCATTATTTAGAATCGATATTGGTAAAGAAGTTTATTACGCACTTGATGAGCAAGAAAAAACCGCTATTTTGGCGCGCATAGAAGCCGAGAAAAAACGCGGAAAAGTAAACGTACAACGATTCAAAGGTCTGGGTGAAATGAACCCGTTACAACTGCGTGAAACCACGATGGATCCAAATACACGACGTTTAGTGCAGCTTACGCTTGATGAAGAAGTAGAAACCTTGGAAATGATGGATATGCTGCTTGCTAAGAAACGATCGCCTGATCGTCGTCAATGGTTAGAAGATCATGGTAACAAGGCACTCGTTTAATTACCTGTGCTTAACACTAGGAGAGGCGAATGAAAAAACTACTAGGAAGTTTGCTGTTACTTGGGCTGACTACCGCTCCTGTAATGGCGAAAAATATACTCGATAAGCTCACCGTAGCACCGGGATTTGAAATAAGCTTATTTGCAAATGATGTAGAAAATGCACGTCAAATAGCTGTTTCAAAAAAAGGTATTGTGTATGTTGGCTCTCGTAAAGCGGGCAACGTATATGCGCTTATTGATCATAATAGTGATGGCGTAGCAGATAAAAAAATTGTTGTGGCTAAAGGCCTAAATATGCCCTCTGGCATAGCAATTAAAGATGGCGATTTATACGTAGGCGAAGTACATCGTATTATTCGCTTTAAAAATATTGATACCCAATTAAAAGATCCAAAATTTGATGTGGTTTATAACGCATTACCGAGCGAGCGTCATCATGGTTGGAAATTTTTACGTTTTGCACCAACGGGCGAGCTAATCATTCCGGTGGGTGTACCGTGTAATATTTGTGCTGAGGATGAACGTTTTGGCCGTATTTTTGCGCTTAATGTAGAAACAAAACAAATAAAAACAATAGCCAAGGGCGTTAGAAACACCGTCGGTTTTGATTTTCATCCAGCTACTCAAGCTTTATGGTTTAGTGATAACGGTCGCGACATGATGGGTGATGATATTCCACCAGATGAATTAAACCGCGTAACGCAAGATGGTGAGCACTTTGGTTTTCCGTATGTTCATGCCGGTGCCATTATTGATCCAGAGTTTGGTGAAGGTAAAAGCATTGCAGATTACACGTCGCCAGCACTTGCACTTCCTGCGCATGTAGCACCGCTTGGCATTCATTTTTACAACGGTAAGCAATTTCCAGCAAGTTATAAGCAACAGTTATTTGTTGCTGAGCATGGCTCATGGAACCGTTCTAAAAAGTCAGGTTATAAAGTAGGGCTAGCAACAATTGAAGTAGGTCGCGTAACTAAATATACGCCATTTATTACTGGCTTTATGAAAGATGAAACAACATTTGGACGCCCTGTTGCATTTGCAGAATTAGGTGACGGCAGTCTGTTAGTAAGCGATGATTACGCCAATGTAATCTACCGTGTAAGCTATAAGAAAAACTAGGTAAGCTTTAATGAGTGATACAGATACCTTGCTAATGCAAGGAATTGAGCAACAAACAATGGGGCGTTTTACCGAAGACGCCTATTTAAATTATTCCATGTACGTAATCATGGATCGTGCCCTACCGCATGTAGGTGACGGCCTAAAGCCAGTACAGCGTCGTATTATTTATGCGATGAGCGAACTGGGTTTATCGGCTAACGCTAAGTACAAAAAATCAGCCCGTACCGTGGGTGATGTACTCGGTAAATACCATCCACATGGCGACAGCGCATGTTACGAAGCAATGGTATTAATGGCGCAGCCGTTTTCTTATCGCTACCCATTGGTAGACGGGCAAGGAAACTGGGGCGCGGCAGATGACCCTAAATCGTTTGCAGCAATGCGTTATACCGAAGCGCGTTTATCTAAGTTTTCAGAAGTACTATTAAAAGAGCTTGGCCAAGGCACCGTAGATTGGACACCAAACTTTGATGGCACGATGGACGAACCTGTTGTACTGCCTTCTCGTTTACCGCATATTTTACTAAACGGTATAACGGGTATTGCCGTAGGTATGGCAACCGATATTCCGCCACATAACGTACGTGAAGTGGCTAGTGCATGTTGTTTATTACTTGATAAACCAAAAACAGAGCTTGAAGAATTACTTGAGCTTGTACATGCACCAGATTACCCAACAGATGCTGAAATAATTACCCCAAAAGCCGATATTCATAAAATATATAAAACCGGTCGTGGGTCTATCAAAATGCGTGCGGTTTATACCGAAGAGCATGGTGATATTGTTATTACAGCGCTGCCGCATCAATGTTCTGGTGGTAAAGTACTTGAGCAAATTGCAGCGCAAATGAACGCTAAAAAATTACCAATGATTGCCGATTTACGTGACGAGTCAGATCACGAAAATCCAACGCGCATTGTAATTATTCCGCGCTCAAACCGCATTAAAGCTGAGCCATTAATGGCGCATTTATTTGCAACCACCGATCTTGAAAAAAATTACCGCGTAAACTTAAACATGCTAGGCCTCGATGGCCGCCCGCAAGTTAAAGATTTACGCTGTATTTTAAGTGAGTGGCTAATATTTAGACGCGAAACAGTGCGTCGTCGTTTGCAGTATCGTTTAGATAAAGTATTAGCGCGTCTACATATTTTAGAGGGTTTATTAGCCGCCTTTTTAAATATTGATGAAGTGATTGAGATAATTCGCAGCGAAGATAAACCAAAGCCTGTATTAATGGAGCGCTTTGATTTAACTGATACACAAGCAGAAGCAATTTTAGAATTAAAACTTCGTCATTTAGCCAAGCTTGAAGAGTTTAAAATTCGTGGTGAGCAAGACGAACTGGCCAAAGAGCGTGATAAATTAGCGCAAATATTAGGCTCAGAACGTCGTATGTCGACACTGCTTAAAAAAGAAATTCAAGAAGCCGCTGAAATGTACGGTGACGATCGTCGCTCACCAGTGATTGAGCGCTCAGAAGCTAAAGCACTTAACGAAAAAGATTTAATTCCATCAGAGTCAGTTACTGTAGTGCTATCAGATAAAGGCTGGGCACGTGTTGGTAAAGGTCATGACTTAGATGTACAAGGCTTAAATTACCGCTCAGGTGATGCCTTTAGAGCCTCGGCTCGTGGTAAGAGTAATCAACCGGCTGTATTTTTAGATTCAGCAGGGCGAGCGTTTGCAACCGATGCCCATAGCCTACCTTCGGCGCGTAGCCAGGGCGAGCCAATGACAGGTCGTTTTAACTTAACACCAGGTGCTAATTTTGAGCATGTGGTAATGAGTGAAGACGAGCAAGTATTGCTTATGGCGTCAGACGCAGGTTACGGCTTTATTACCGACTTTAAAGACTTAGTTAGTAAAAACAAAAATGGTAAAGCGTTGGTAAGCGTCCCTAAAGGTGGAATATTACTTTCTCCTATTAGAGTGAACGATGTTGCTAGCGATTACTGTATGGCTATTTCTAACGAAGGTCGAATGCTTTTATTTCCGCTACGTGACTTACCAAAATTAGGTAAGGGTAAAGGCAATAAAATAATTTCCATTCCGGGTGCTAAAGTACAAGCCCGCGAAGAGTTTGTAAAAGTGCTTGCTGTTGTGCCACAAGGAAGCAGTGTTACGCTTCATGCTGGCAAACGTAAACTAACACTTAAACCAAGCGATTTAGAGCATTATCATGGTGAACGAGGGCGTAGGGGTAATAAACTACCGCGTGGCTTACAACGTGTTGACGAAGCTGTTGTGGAGTTAACACCTCAAGATGATGAGCCTGTAGAAGTAATTAATGAAGAATAATTGATTACTTTTATATGATTAAAAACGGTCTGCATTTGCAGGCCGTTTTTGTTTTAAAACCATTTTAAAACCATTTTAAAACCATTTTAAAGCAATATTAAAACAAGCAGCTTAAATATTTCAGCGTACACTTGTGCGCTATTGACTCGTTTGTGTCACAAAATAACGCTATAATAATCATAATTGATTTTTGGAGAAGCCCATTTGCTAGCTGTTATACGCGTTTTTATTATGCTGCTGTTTATATTATTCAGTTGTATTTTTGGTTTATTACTTTCAATTGTAAGGCCATTTCATCCTAATAATGTACATATTATAGCGGGTTGGTTTGGCTCAATGGCTAAAATGATTGGCGTTAAATTAGTTTTAACACGTCATCAAGATGCCGTTGATCCTGGTCCTGCGGTTTATGTTGCTAATCATCAAAATAGCTACGACTTATTTACAGTGCCAGCCATGGTGCCAAAAAACTGCGTTAGTTTAGGTAAGAAGAGCTTAAAGTGGATCCCATTTTTTGGTCAGCTTTATTGGTTGTCGGGTAATATATTAATAGACAGATCGAATCGCTCTAAAGCGGCAGGAACTATTTCAAAAGCAGCCGAAAAAATTAAAAATAATGGCTTATCTGTATGGATGTTTCCAGAAGGCACTCGAAGCTATGGAAGAGGCCTGCTACCATTTAAAACGGGCGCATTTCACACCGCAATGAGCGCAGATGTACCCATAATTCCGGTATGTATGAATACAACACATAAAACCATTAAGCTAAATCGTTGGGATAATGGTACAATTCACATCGAAATGTTAGCGCCTATACCGCTTGATAAAGAAATTAGCGCGCGTGAGCATGCTAAAAGCGTGCATAGCATTATGGCTGCTAAAATAACTGAATTAGATGCTCAAGTGAGAGAAAAATAATGGAAAACTGGCGTGAAATAAGTGAAGACATCGTAAGTTCACTACTTGAAGATGGGTCAGACCCTGAAATACTTTATGAAGTAGAGCACCACTTTGTGTGTGAAGACTTTCCTAAGTTAGAGCAAGCTGCACTTGCTGCTTTTAAATTGGGTTACGATGTTGAAGAACCAGCAGAGCTTGAGCTTGAAGACGGTAACAAAATTTGGAGCTTTGACATTGTAGTTGAAGCTGAGCTAGACGTAGACGTTATTATGGAAGACGTTGATAAGTTAGCGCAACTAGCCGTTGAGTGCGAAGTTGAGTACGACGGCTGGGGCACTTACTTTCAAGAGTAATGTAACTAACGAGTGTTTAGATTAACTAATTTAAAAGCGAGTGTTGTAAAAACACTCGCTTTTTTGTGCCTATAATTAGGGGAGGGGTTATTTATCGAGGTTAAATAATACCAATCTGCTTATATATGAGGTCTATTTAACGTTAAGAAAATTACGCTAGAACTAGGCAAAAATTTTTGTATCTAGTTGCTCTAAATAAAAAATTTTTAACGACGTTATAGTGCAATTTAATTCGTTAAATTGGTCAAAGATTTATGCAGGTTGGTATAAATATCCTGCTGCAAACTCAACCACCAAAGATCAACACGCCCTAGCTAGAGAGTAATAAGCCTAAATATTTTAGTGTTTTAATATGCTAGTAAATCTCCTAATTAAATCTCCAAATTAAAGCTCCGGTTAGTTATTTATTCGTACTAAATCTATTTTCAAACTAAGCTATATTAACGCTTAATTGGTATGACCAGTTTTCCTCGGTTACAATTTTATCAAAAATAATTTTAGTTTATTCATAAAGTATTAAGCTGTTTATGGAAAATTGGTAATAGAGCTCTTTGTTTGAAGCACTACTGTTTTCTGAAATTTTAAATAATTAGATTCGATAATTTGAAGGTATTCTATTTTCAACTCTATGATTTTGGTTGTTTATGTTTGGTTTTGTTGTGGTTTTTAGAATGTTCCACTGATCCCATGGTAACAATTAACTTGTTGACATATTGGCAACAAAAAATATAGCCTTGTTTTACCAGTTTGGTGAAGGCTTTGGTAATGCTAATTTGAATCGTTTTAATTTATTATTGCTATTACCAATTTTTTGAATCGAAAGTCTGTTTATACAATGCGTTTTAAGTTTGGTATTTACTACCAAGTTAAGTTGTTAGGTTATTTGTATACAGATTTAAAGGAATAAAAATAATGGTTAAATACAAAAAGTTACTTATTTGCTCTGCAATTGCTGCGAGCACTTCTTTTGCGCATGCTGCCACGATTGATAACTCGGGTTTTGAAGATGGTTGGAGCGATTGGAATGAAACAGAGCCAGCAGCACTATCTTCAGACGCATATAAAGGCTCAAAGTCACTGAAAATACAAGGCAGCCCAGGGCGTGTTTACCAGAATGTAGATGTAGATCGAAATACTCAGTACACGTTAAGTGCGTACGTACTTGGTAAGGGACAAATCGGCATTAATGATCTTAATGGTTTGTTTAAAAGTGAGAAATTTAACGTTTCTTCGTGGACAAAAGTATCTAAAACTTTCACTACAGCTAGCACTAATTCATTGCAAGTATTTGCTAAGCATGACAATAGCTCAAACGATGTTCGCTTTGACAGCTTTTCATTAACTAAGGGAAGTTCTTCTGGCGGCGGAGACTCGGGTGGTGGTGATACTGGCGGTGGCGACACTGGTAGTGGTTCCGGCATAGCAAGCAATATCACCAACGGTAGTATTTTTGACCTTGAAGGTAACGATCCTCATCCATTAGTAAATAGCGACACTTTAGAGTTTGTACCTCTAGAAGCGCGTCATATTACTCCAAACGGGAATGGCTGGCGTCATGAATATAAAGTAAAAGAAAGTGCACGTGTTGCAATGACCGAAACCTATGAGGTTTTTGAGGCAACTGTAAAAGTTGAAATGTCAGATGGTGGTAAAACGATTATTTCTCAGCACCACGCTAGCGATACGGGTACTATTTCAAAAGTATATGTTTCAGATACAGATGAATCAGGCTTTGATGATAGCGTAGCGGATAACGGAATTTTTGACGTTTATGTTCGCTTGCGTAACACCAATGGTAAAGAAGAAAAGCATGCACTGGGTACTATCAAAAGTGGTGGTTCATTTAATCTAAAAGTAGTTAATAATTACGGTGATGTAGATGTGGCTGCATTAGGTACTACCTTTGGTATTCCGGTAGAAGATGATTCAGAATCTTACTTCAAGTTTGGTAATTACCTACAATCACAAGACCCGTACACACTAGATGAATGTGGCGAATCAGGTAACTCAGATTCATTTAAAGAGTGCTTTAAAGATTTAGGAATTACAAAAGCTAAAGTGACAATGACTAACGTTAGTTATACGCGTAAAACTAACTAACTAATTAATTATTTAGTTATTAAGTAGTTTAAAAGGCCACTCAGTTTAAAGTTGAGTGGCTTTTTTTAATACTTTTTAAATGTATAAAATTAATTTATAACCATTTTTTATTTTTAAAATACACACCAATACCGCCAGTAAGTACAATCAAAAATATAACAAACGCACTAAATGCATAGGGGCTCTCGGTACCTGGAATACCTCCTACGTTTACACCTAACAGGCCGGTTAAAAAGCCTAAAGGTAAAAACAATGCAGCCACAACCGACATTACATACATACGCTGATTTAATTGCTCAGACACTTGGTTAGTGATTGTTTGCTGAATGATTTGCGCACGTTCAATAGAGCTGTCCAGTTCCTCTAAATAACGAATAAGTAAGTTAGTGGTTTCGTTAAGCTTTGCTTTATCGTCATCTAGTAGCCACGGATAGTGATTATTTACCATTGAGCTGAGTGCTTCTTTTTGCGGTTTTAAATAGCGCTTTAAAGCGATGGTTTGGCGGCGCAATTGCGATAAACCTTGGTTATCAAATTTTTTGCTTGGCTCATCTATTTCTTCTTCAAATTCGTCAAGTGTTTCATCTAGTGAGTCTATAACGCTTTGCATACGTGAGGTTAGTTTTTGCGTTATAGAGCATACAAGCTCAGAAATATTGCATGGGCCTTTATTTTCATTTAAACAGGCCAGTGTATCTTGCACCGATAGTAAACGGCGCTTACGGGTGGTAATTAAAATATTTTCGCTGATGAATAAACGGATTGAAACCATGTCTTCAGGGCTTTGTGCTGGATTTAAATTAACACCTCGTAAAAATAACATGTGCCCATTAGTTGTGGCCGTAATGCGCGGGCGTGTTTCATCAGCAATTAAAGAATCTAGCTCGTAATCGGTTAGGTGAGACTGTGCTTTTAACCAGTCGACGGCTTCACTTTGGCTATAATCCATATGAACCCAAAGTTTACCTTGGCCTGGTTGCCAGCTATTTAGCTCATTAGTGCTTTCAATAGAGCGTGCGCCACCTTTTTCGTCAAGCACAAGGGCATGTAGTAAACCATTAATCATAATTAATTCTCATAATAGTGTATTTTTAATACTGTTAACTATAGTGTATCTACTTAGTTGCTTACAGACTTACCTTTACTTTTAATAAGTTAAGTTTAAATCGCAAAAAATATGCAGAGCCTCTGTGCTGAGTAAAGTGACATAAAGTACTACTTAGCAAGGCACGCATTGTGTGACCAGTTGCTTAAAAAGATCAATTTAATTTACTAATCGACTAGATAAATTTATTTCGTTGGTGTTTTTTTGCCTGTAGCGTATAAGTCACTTTTTTATTAAGGGCACATTTATGACAGCAAAGATCACAGTTGGTTGGCGTGAGTGGTTAAGTTTACCTGAGCTTGGCATCAACGAGATAAAAGCAAAAATTGATACAGGCGCTCGCACTTCATGTATTCATGCAATTAACATTGAAGAGTATGAAGAAGATGGCGAAAAATGGGTTAAATTTACAGCCCAACCACTGCAAGATGATGAGCAAACTCAAATTATTTGCAGAGCAAAAGTTAAAAAAATGAAGTACGTAACCAGCTCAAGTGGGCAAAAAGAGTTACGCTACTTTATAGAAACTACATTGCATGCAGGCGAACATAGTTGGCCGATAGAGCTTACTTTAACAAGCCGTGCAACAATGAAGTTTAGAATGTTATTAGGGCGTACAGCCATGGAAAATCGTATAGTCGTTGACCCGGCTTTATCTCAACTATTAGGTCGTAAGGTTTAACTATGAAAATTGGTATTTTATCTCGCAACAGAAAATTATATTCAACACGTCGCTTAATTGAGGCGGCAGAAGCACGCGGTCACGAAGTTAAAGTGATTGATGCATTGCGCTGCTACATGAATATCAACTCTGAACAACCAGAAATTCACTATCGCGGTGAAAACTTAAAAGAATTTGACGCAATCGTCCCGCGTATTGGTGCATCAGTAACATTTTATGGCTGTTCGGTACTTCGTCAGTTTGAAATGATGGGTGTTTACCCGGTAAACGAATCAGTCGCTATTTCTCGTTCGCGCGACAAATTACGCTCACTACAATTACTTTCGCGTAAAGGCGTTGGTATGCCAGTAACAGGCTTTGCTAGCAAACCAGATGATGTAAAAGACTTACTAGAAATGGTAGGTGGTGCACCGGTAGTAATTAAGTTACTTGAAGGTACACAAGGCATTGGTGTTGTACTTGCTGAAACACGCAAAGCAGCTGAAAGTGTTATTGAAGCGTTTATGGGTTTAAAAGCCAATATTATGGTTCAAGAATATATTAAAGAAGCAGGCGGTGCAGACATTCGTTGTTTCGTATTAGGCGACAAAGTAATAGCCGCAATGAAACGCCAAGCACAAGAAGGTGAGTTCCGTTCTAACCTTCACCGTGGTGGTAGTGCTACATTGGTTCGCATTACGCCAGAGGAACGTAAAACGGCAGTAGCGGCGGCTAAATCAATGGGCTTAAACGTAGCGGGTGTTGATTTACTTCGCTCATCTCGTGGACCATTAGTGATGGAAGTTAACTCATCACCAGGTTTAGAGGGCATTGAAATAGCAACAGGTAAAGATATTGCAGGCATGGTGATTGATTTCATCGAAAAAAATGCTTCAAGTAAAGGAACAGCAACACGTGGCAAAGGTTAAAATTAACCGCCCTTTTTCCTTATTAGGAGAAAGTGTAGGCGTAGGCGAGCGTAAAACGCTTGCCTTAGAGGCAGCTAAACTTTACACCCATTCACCCCTTAATATTCCTATTGAAGTGGTTAACGGTGTAATGGAAGGTCCTGTGCTTATGGTGTGTGCGGCTATTCATGGCGATGAGCTAAATGGCGTAGAAGTTGTACGCCAGTTAATTGCTAAAATAGATCCAAGCCAACTGCGCGGTACAATAATCGCTGTGCCTATTGTTAATGTGTTTGGCTTTATTCATAAATCGCGTTACTTACCAGACAGACGCGATATGAACCGTAGTTTCCCAGGTTCTGAGCGTGGCTCACTAGCTGGGCGTATGGCGTATATGTTTTTTAATCAAGTAGCGGTACATTGTACTCATATTATTGATTTACATACGGGTGCTATTCATCGAACTAACTTACCGCAAATTCGCGCTAACTTAGAGGACGAAGCAACCGCTGAAATGGCTAAAGCATTTGGTACGCCAGCAGTTATAAATGCATCATTGCGCAATGGTTCATTACGAAGTGAAGCTGCAAACCTAGGTATACCGGTTATAACCTATGAAGCAGGTGAAGCACTGCGTTTTGATCCGATCGCAATTGCGGCAGGTGTTCAGGGTGTTGATTATGTTATGCGTCACTTAAAAATGATCCGTGGCAAGCGTCCTAAAAAACTACCAGATCCTATTATTGCAGGTTCAACAAGTTGGATACGTGCTGAAGTTGATGGCATTGTGCGTGCACAAGTATCATTAGGTGAGCATGTAACTAAAGGCCAAGTGCTTGCTTATATAAGTAGCCCACTGGGCGACTCTGAGCTAGAACTTTTAGCGCCGAAAGGCGGTATTGTTATTGGTCAGCAAACTATGCCGCTGGTAAATGAGGGGGATGCAGTATTCCATCTTGCGTACTTTGCTAGTGATAATAGTTTAGTAGAGCAACAGCTAGAGAACTTTATTGACGAGATAAACGATTTAGATGAAGAGCTTAAAACAGCTGAGCTAAATAACTAATAGCTAAACTAAATTCTGTTTAGCTAAGCATTAAAAAGCCGCAGTAGGTAATTAATTACTTACTGCGGCTTTTTTGTGAGTATTGCTTTATAAACGATGCTTTTTAAACTATGTTTTTTTAGGGCCAATAATGCGCTTTATAACGGGAGCTTTTGTTGGCTTTGGTTCTTTATTTAAAACCATGACAGGGCGTGTCACAAATAAATTATTAGGGTAAATTACACGGTGCCCATCAATGTGTTCAAGCACAACATTCATTAAGCCCATTTCAACAATGCGGCCTTCAACATGATTCGCACCATCAATAATGCGTACCCAATAGCCAACACGGCAGTCGTTTTGAATAAACATCAGTAAAAATGCGGTAAGGTTACTCAATAGCGACCACGCGGCAAAAAGTGCTACGCCTAACATAGCGAATAAAGAGGAGCCTAAAACCAATAAGCCACGCAGCTCTATACCCCAAAATACTAAAACTAAACACAGCACGACAAAGGCGAGTATAATTTTTAGTAGCAGCTCTGCACGGTATTTTCGGTGCAAATCTACTTTTCCCTTAATCGCTTTTTCGAGTAAATTTTTGGTTATTTTTAATAGCAGAGGGAAAGCCAAAATAGCGATTATAGTGACAATTAATTTATATTGTGATGCAAACAATTCTAAAAATTCTATTATTTCCACATTAGCCCCCTGTGTCAGGATAGTTGTCGCCTCAATTAATTTACAAATAAACAGGGCGCGGTAAGTTAAAGTAAGTGAATTATCAAA
>NZ_WTLB01000080.1 GCF_011378855.1 Pseudoalteromonas sp. Z1A8
ATCAAAAGATGATAAGGGTATTGTGAAGCAACCAAAAGATCGGTCAACCGATCAAAAATACCTTAACTGATCGGTGTTAGCCCATACAACGGGTTTAAACCAAGTGGCTGGTGTGTTTTGTGACATGTTATTACCTTGTTTTTATTGTTATTTACAAGGGAATTAAAGAGCAAAAAGGCCAACTATACAAGTTGACCTTTTTATATAAAAAGAGGGTTTTTAAATGCTTAACCAAATGAAATAGGACGACGACCTGTTTTATCATCTACTTTTGGCTTTTTAGTTCGTTTGCGCTTAGCTTTAGCTGGCTGATTTGTTGGTTGTGGTGCAGCTTGCTTTGACTCTGTTTGAGTGTGTACCGCAGGTTTTTCTGCAGGTACAGCATCTTCACTTAGTGACAGCTTAAAAAACTCACCATCGAATTCTAGTACATCGCCACTGTATAATTTTTTCCGCTTTATTGTACAAATTTCATGGTTAACACCCACATAGCCTTCAGTAATTAGGTTTTTAGCTTGGCCGCCACCTTCAACTAAGTTTAGTACTTTTAATAATTTACAAAGCTCAATCGGCTCTTCTTCTAACTCTATTTCTATATATTCTTCGTTCATATTTGCTCTCGGTGGGGTAACGCACAGGCTTTAGTATAAAGGCTTACAGCGACTTTTGCACCAAAGCAAGTAACTTTAGATAGCGGTAATACACAATTAGTTATGAAAGTTTTTAGGTATTTTATCTGTCTTTAAAAAAACTGAAGCAATTAAAAGTTAAGCTTCGTTGCAATCTTTTTTACGTATGGCTCGCTAATTGCTAAAACTCTGGCGGATTAATCAATGTGTAATGAATACATATAAAACGGAGTAGAAAATGGGCGTAAGATTAGCAATGAAAAAAGAGCTAATGGGCTTAGATAATTCAGATATGTTGACCGCAGATGATGTTAGGTCACATCTTACTAATCAAGTAAAAGAGCAAAAGGAAAATGCTGAACGTGGTTTTTCTGTGATTTCAAAATTTAACGATCACCATAGCCGCTTAGTGAGTGGCGATATGAAAAAAAAATCGGTACTTGAATTTCAACGCCATCGCTTATTTAAAGAAGTTTTATACACTCGTAAAAGTGTTGATGCGTGGTTAAATAGCCAAACAAATTAAATTGCTATAAATAGTTACCTTTAATAAACTACGATTGTAATCAAAGGAGGGTAACTATGAAAAATGGAATTTTGATATGTGTGTTGGCATTATTATTAGCTGCGTGCCAACAACCTACCGTGTATGTATTTAGTGAAAACTTGCAAGATGAGCAACGCAATCAACTAGATGCTGCACTAAGCGAACAAAACCTCCCTTATGAATATGTAGATCTAGAGATCCCATCGGATTTTGGTGAAGCAACATTGCTTTTATCAAGCGATAAAATTTACCAAAAAGAGACTGAGCAGTTAGCTACTATTATGCAGGGGCTAGGTTACGAGCCACAAGTTAGCTATACAACGCGTTCAAATCATTTTTATGGTGATGGCAATATAGGCTTTTATCTAAAAAATGCAGTGGCGGGTACAACCTTTGTTATGCCTAAAAAGTTACGAACAACTCAATGCAGCGAAGACAAGTACAATGATTTACTCGTCACATTTACAGATAAATATGCTGACTTTACCTTACCCAGTGGCGCTGTTGTAAGATTAGGTTGGGAGTTTTTATACGGTTACGTTGTCATTTATTACAAAAATTATTCGCAAACATACAGTCACTCGCAACCACTTGTAAATACGCCTTTTGGCGCCAAACCATCCGATACTTACAGGTTTACAGCTCATGTTAATAACCCCAGCTGGCTTGATTGCTCACTACAAATTGTTTATATGGACTGAGTGATAGAGTTAACCGTGGGTTTCTATATGCTCGCTAAGTTTTGCAATACGCAGACTCATACCTTCTATAATTCGGTCTTTAATTTTTTCACGGATAACGTTAGGTAAACGAGTGAGTGCTTCAGGGGTAATGGCAAGGACTATACTGTCGGTTTTAGCGCGTGCGCTAGTGCTACGCTCTCGGTTATTTATAAAAGCGCCTTCACCTATAAATTCACCAGGTACTATCGTTCCAAGTTCTAGCAAATGATTATGTTTAAATACTAACAACGCACCGCTAAGTACAATATATAAGCGCTTGTCGTTATCGTATTGCTTAAATAAAAACTGATGCTGGCTTACTAAATATAACAGGCCGAACGACTCCAATAAGACTTGGCGCTCGCTGAGCGTAAATTCTTTAAAAAAGTGCAGCCTGTTTATAATTTCCATTTGTTTGAATAATGGAATATGTTCGATTAGCTTCATCAATAACCAAATGTGTTAAAAACGTTTAATTAGCTAATATTGCGCTCTTTTAATTTTCGGGTCAACGTGTTGCGTCCCCAACCAATTTTTATAGCGGCATCTTGCTTATGGCCAGAGCAATTAGCGAGAGCTGTTTTTATTAAGCGGGTTTCTAGCTGAGCTTGAATGTCAGGCCAAATATTTTCTTTACCTTGTTTAAGTTCTTGATTAAGCCATTGCTGAAACGCATCTAACCAATCACCTTCTTCTTGAGTTGGTGTGGCATCAAGAATTTCAGGCGGTAAGTCTTGCTCGCTCACAAGCTCACCCGGTGCCATTACAGTAAGCCAGCGACAGGTGTTTTCTAATTGGCGCACATTGCCTGGCCAATTAAATAAACGTAATTGCTCAGTTGCTTTAGGGCTCAGTACTTTGCTTTCTACTTGTAGCTCTTTAGCGCTTTTATGTAAAAAGTGTTGCGACAAGCTTTCTATATCTTCAGTACGCTCTCGAAGTGCAGGTAAGCGCAGGCGCACAACATTAAGACGATGAAATAAATCATCCCTAAACTTGCCCTGTTTAACTAAATCTTCAAGGTTTTGATGCGTAGCCGCAATAATACGTACGTCTACTTTTATACTTTGATGACCACCAACGCGATAAAATTCACCATCGGCGAGTACGCGCAATAAACGTGTTTGCACATCAAGTGGCATATCACCAATTTCATCTAAAAACAGTGTGCCACCATTGGCTTGCTCAAAACGGCCTTTGCGCACGCTGTCGGCGCCGGTAAATGCGCCTTTTTCGTGGCCAAAAAGCTCTGACTCAACAAGCTCTTTTGGAATAGCCGCCATGTTAAGTGCAATAAATTGGTTTTCTTTACGTGGGCTATGATTGTGCAAAGCACTGGCAACTAGTTCTTTACCTGTGCCAGATTCACCATTTATTAATACGCTCATGCTAGAGGCCGATAGCTTACCTATCGCTCTAAATACTTCTTGCATGGCGGGTGCTTCACCAATTATATGCGCACTTTTTGGTGGAGCTTGCTTACGCTTAGTTTTTTTAGTGGAATTTGCTCTGCATGCGCTTTCGACTAGTGCTACCGCTTCGTTTAAATCAAACGGCTTAGCGAGGTATTCAAAAGCCCCTTTTTGAAATGCATTAACTGCTGAGTCTAAATCTGAGTGCGCAGTCATTATAATAACGGGCAATCCAGGGTTTTGCTCTGCAATAAGTTCAAGCAACGCCATACCATCCATACCAGGCATTCGTACGTCCGAAACTAAAACAGTAGGTTGGCTAAACTTTAATGCGCTTAATACATCTTGCGCGTTAGAAAAGCTTTCTGCGTTAAACCCTGCACGGGTTAGTGCTTTTTCGAGTACAAATCGAATAGAAGCATCATCATCTACAAGCCAAACTGTTTTCATGCAAACTCCAAACATTAATCTGCAAAGGGCAGATAGATATTAAATTCAGTATGTCCAGGCCAGCTATCACATTCTATATAGCCATCATGTTGATCAATCAGTGTTTGCGCTATTGAAAGGCCTAATCCGGAGCCACCTTCTTTATTGGTGATCATCGGGTAGAACAGTGTTTCGCGTACACTGGGATCAATACCTGGTCCGTTATCAGATATTTGGATCAACAAGGCTTTTTTAGGTGCTTTACCCGGGCGACGATGCTGATGATTTATGCGGGTTTTTATTGTTATTTCACCGCCATCCACAAGCGCCTGTTGGGCATTTCGAACAATGTTTAATACTACTTGCTGAATTTTACCTTGATCAATGTATACATCAGGAATACTTGGGTCGTAATCTTTAACCAAGTTAATGTTAGAGCAATTATCTAACGTACTTAGTCTTGCAACTGATTCAAGTGATTGATGTATGTTGCCATACGATTTTTGCGGAAGTTGATTAGGCCCTAAAAGCCTATCTACTAATTCGCGTAATCGGTCGGCTTGCTCAATGATGAGCTCAGCACATTGATCTCTTTCTTGTTGATCAACCTCATACTGCAATAACTGCGCCGCTCCGCGGATTCCACCTAAAGGATTTTTAATTTCGTGTGCTAAACCTCTAATTAGGTTTCGAGCAGCTTGGTATTGATGCATTTGATTAGACGCTTGGTCGTGCTTAATTTCATCATCAGTTTGGCGCCACTCAAATAAAATATAAAGCGAGCCATTAAACTTAATTTGTCGTGTACTTACGGCTACTTTTGCATGGCGAGAATCGCTAAAAACCACATCAGCTCTATGCTGCTGGCAATCTACGCCTTCAACCAATGAGTACTGTTCTATACGTTGTAAATCGATTGAATGGTAATTAAAAAGGCTATCAAAAGGCTGATCTAATAGGCGCTTGTTACCAAGGCCAAGCAGTTCACTGGTACTGGTATTGGCATATACAACGGTGAAGTTTTTATCAAGCAACATGATAGCGGTTGTTTGATTTTGCCAAATGGCATCGAGTAGCTCAGGGCTAAAGTTTTTATTATTAATCATAGCTGCACCATTTTAGTGCGTGGATATTTACAAGCAAGTTATATGATTAAATATACTGCTGCACGTTTAGTAATGCCCCAATTTAGTTACCTAGGTTTAGCCCTTTTCGGTGCATAAAAAATATGCAGGGCTCACTTGTAGCAATAACTTGGTTTTTACTATTAAAAAGCTTTAATTGTAGTGTGTGCTGACCACGTTCTACATCTCTTATTGCAAAGGTTGAGCTGTCACTGGCGGGGCCATGTGCTTTACCATCAATAAAAAGTTGTATAGTAAAACCAGTTTCAAAGCGTGGTTTTATTCGGCTAGTAACATAAACACTGCCGGTATTTTCACGGATAGTCTGGTTATGATCAGGTGAGGAAATGGCAATACTAAAGGCCGCTTGTTGAGGCTGGGGTTGCTCGTTAAAAATGTCAGTATTTGTTGCAGGCATATTAAGATCTTGGCTGGTGAGTTTTACCTCTTTAGCCCCTTTATGAGGGGTGTCTGAGAACACTAATACGCCATTTTTATCTTTCCAAGCGTATATTTTTGTTTCACCTGCGTAACCATAATTACTTAATCCTAAAGTAATTAATAGTAATAAAATCTTGTTATTCACTCTGCAGCCCTGCATTTTTATCGATAACTTAACTTTAGTGGAGTTTGTTTAATTTTACCATTAAAAAAGCCCGCAAAGCGGGCTTGAGAACACACATATTTTAAACAGCTAAATTAACAGCTGTAGTACATTTCAAACTCAACTGGGTGAGTTGTCATGTTAAGCTTTTCAACTTCTTGAGACTTAAGTGAGATGTAAGCTTCGATTAAGTCGTCAGTGAATACACCACCTTGAGTTAAGAATTCACGGTCTGCGCTAAGTGCAGATAGTGCTTCGTCAAGTGATGCTGCAACAGTTGGAATTTCTGCTGCTTCTTCAGCTGGTAAATCGTATAAATCTTTGTCCATCGCATCGCCAGGGTGGATCTTGTTTTTGATACCATCAAGGCCAGCCATAAGCATTGCTGAGAAAGCAAGGTATGGGTTAGCTGTTGGATCCGGGAAGCGTACTTCAATACGACGACCTTTTTCAGATGGAACCACTGGGATACGGATTGATGCAGAACGGTTACGTGCAGAGTATGCAAGCATAACTGGTGCTTCAAAACCTGGTACTAAACGTTTGTACGAGTTAGTAGACGCATTTGCAAAAGCGTTAATTGCTTTAGCATGCTTGATGATACCGCCAATGTAGTAAAGTGCGTCTTCAGAAAGGCCGCCGTACTTATCACCAGCAAATAGGTTTACACCATCTTTAGCAAGTGACTGGTGACAATGCATACCAGAACCGTTATCACCAACAACTGGCTTAGGCATAAACGTTGCCGTTTTACCGTATAAGTGAGCCATGTTGTGGATAACATATTTCATTTCTTGGATTTCATCCGCTTTTAATACCATTGTATTAAAGCGAGTAGCAATTTCGTTTTGACCTGCTGTTGCTACTTCGTGGTGATGTGCTTCTACTACTTGGCCCATTTCTTCTAGAACTAGACACGTAGCTGAACGCCAATCTTGGAAGTCATCAACTGGAGCAACTGGGAAGTAACCGCCTTTAACACCTGGACGGTGACCTGTGTTGCCATCTGCATATTCTTTATCTGAGTTCCAAGCAGCTTGCTTAGAATCAATTTTGTACATAGAACCAGACATATCTGATTTGTATTTAACGTCGTCAAATACGAAAAACTCTGGCTCTGGGCCAAATAAAACTGTATCTGCAATACCTGTAGAGCGCATGTAGTCTTCAGCACGCTTAGCAACAGAACGCGGGTCGCGCTCATAACCTTGTAGTGTAGAAGGCTCTACTACGTCACAACGTAAAATTAATGTCGCTTCTTCTGTGAAAGGGTCTAGTTTGATTGACTCAGGCACTGGCATTAATACCATGTCTGATTCGTTTATGCCTTTCCAGCCTGCAATTGAAGAACCGTCGAACATTTTACCGTCTTCAAAAAAGTCTTCATCAACTTGGTGATGAGGAATAGAAACATGCTGTTCTTTACCCTTAGTGTCAGTAAAGCGTAAATCAATGAACTTGACGTCATTTTCTTTAATAAAATCTAAAACCGATTGTGACATGTGTCCTCCAACTATTAGGTTTTGTTATTGCTGCATAATTGCTTTGGTATTTACTAAGCTGATTTTGTGCCATTATTGTAACTGGCTGTTTATAAATTAAAAAAATATCATTGCATCAAAATGGAATATACAAGCGCACCATGTTGGTGCGTAAATATTCCATTTCGGTGCAAAATTTACAGAGCGTAATTTGTTGTTAATTTAATCAGCTGAAATTAGCATAACCTAAATGCAAAAGAGTAACAAAAAGATCGGAAAAATAGTCAAAAAGAGGGTTTTTTGAAAAATAATTGAAATTTAATTCATATAATTGTCATATAAAAAACAGATACTTAGTAAAAGTATTGAGAAAGTTTTAAAATATGTATTGGATAAACTTTCATCCATGTCATTAATGAGGGATAATATGCGCCCTTTTAAATCCTATGCTGGGACATCTCGCGAAAGCGTGGATGAGTGCGTAGATCTTGCAGGATCATTGAGAATTTAATTTCTCTGAGTAAATATATGAGCATCGAAAAGTTAAGAAATATAGCGATTATCGCGCACGTTGACCACGGTAAAACAACTCTGGTTGACAAACTACTTGAGCAATCAGGTACATTAGAAACACGCGGCGGTAACGAAGAGCGCGTGATGGACTCAAACGACATTGAGAAAGAACGTGGTATTACCATTTTGGCTAAAAACACAGCCATCTCTTGGAACGACTACCATATCAATATCGTAGATACTCCGGGACACGCCGATTTCGGTGGTGAAGTTGAACGCGTACTTTCGATGGCTGACTCAGTATTATTACTTGTTGATGCTCAAGAAGGTCCAATGCCACAAACGCGTTTCGTTACGCAAAAAGCATTCGCGCAAGGCTTAAAGCCAATCGTAGTTATCAATAAAATTGATAAGCCAGGTTCACGTCCTGATTGGGTTATGGATCAAATCTTTGATTTATTCGACAACCTTGGCGCAACTGACGAACAGTTAGACTTTAAAGTAATCTACGCTTCAGCTATCAACGGCTGGGCAACACTAGATTTAGACGTACCATCAGACAACATGGAACCTATGTTCAAGATGATCGTTGACGAAGTATCACCACCGGATGCAGATCCTGAAGGTGACTTCCAAATGCAAATTTCTCAACTAGATTACAACTCTTATGTTGGTGTAGTTGGTATTGGTCGTATTAAACGTGGTTCTGTTGCTCCTAACCAACAAGTTACTATTATCAGTGCTGATGGCACTACACGTAATGGTAAAATTGGCGCAGTACAAAGCTACCTAGGTCTTGAACGTATCGAAACTGAAAGAGCTTACGCTGGTAACATCGTAACTGTAACAGGTATTGGTGAGCTTAAGATTTCTGATACAGTTTGTTTCCCAGGAAACGTTGAAGCATTACCACCACTAAGTGTTGATGAGCCAACTGTAACAATGACATTCTCTGTAAATAACTCACCTTTCTGTGGTAAAGAAGGTAAGTTTGTAACGTCACGTAATATCCGTGAACGTTTAGACAAAGAATTAGTACACAACGTAGCACTTCGCGTTGAAGATACTGGTAGCCCAGATAGCTTCCGTGTTTCTGGTCGTGGTGAATTACACCTAGGTATCTTAATCGAGAACATGCGTCGTGAAGGTTACGAGCTTTCAGTTTCTCGTCCAGAAGTTATCTTACGTACTGTAGATGGCGTTCTAGAAGAACCGTTTGAAACAGTAACTATTGACTGTCAAGACGAGCACCAAGGTTCTGTTATGGAACAAGTTGGCCTACGTAAAGGTGAACTTACTAACATGACTCCAGATGGCAAAGGCCGTATGCGTTTAGATTTCATGATCCCTAGCCGTGGTTTAATTGGTTTCCAAACTGATTTCATGACGCTTACTTCGGGTTCTGGTCTTATGTACCATACGTTCGATCATTACGGTCCTCACAAAGGTGGCGACATCGGTGTTCGTAAGAACGGCGTAATGATTGCAAACGCAACGGGTAAAGCACTTACTAACGCATTATTCAACTTACAAGAACGCGGCCGTTTATTCATCGGTCACGGTGTTGAAGTATACGAAGGTATGGTTATCGGTATTCATAACCGTGATAACGACCTTACAGTTAACGCCCTTAAAGGTAAGCAGTTAACTAACGTACGTGCATCTGGTACTGATGAAGCGCAAACGCTTTCTCCACACCTTAACTACTCACTTGAGCAAGCGCTTGAGTTCATCGATGATGACGAGCTAGTTGAAGTAACTCCACTAAACATTCGTATCCGTAAGAAACACCTTACAGAAAACGAACGTAAACGTGCTGGTCGTGGACCTAAGTCATAATCTATTAATTTAGAATAATGATTTTAAAAGCCGCTGTATTGCAAAATACAGCGGCTTTTTTGTGTTTGTTGGGTTTAGCAAAAGTAGATTATCAATTCATTTCAGAGTCCAGCTATCGGCATGAAATATGTATTGTTTTCATTATTATATGCTGGTAAGTTTTTAACAAAATTAAAAAGCTTTTTTTTAATAACTAAATTGATAAAAAAATACAAATTTTCTATCGATAATAGGGCTTTTTGCTATTAAAGATTTTGGAGTCTGCTGAAAAATGGAAGTTAAAACTGAACCAGCCGGAAGGCTTTTTGATATCTTACAAGAAGCACGAAGTAAACCTGAACAACATAAAGTTAGAAAAGTTTGGGCTGAAGTTTTTGGTTTACAAGAAAATGATACTGGCACGATCTTAAGAATGATTGCTGATCTTATTCAGTTAACATATAAAACTAAGTCTCAGATTGAAGCGCTAGATGATGTTGACCATTTATTATATTTGAAGCCTTTTCAGAAAATAGAACGTATGTTCTCTAATATTAATTTGGAAGCACCTTGGCAAGGTTGTAAGAATCAAATTGATGAACCAACAATTTATGGTCTTCAATTTTGTTCTGATAAATTAAATAGAAACACAAAAATAACAGCACTTAAAGATATGGAGTTAGAGCAAATAAAAAAATCTCTAACCGAATTGTCGGATATGATTACAGGTTCTTCTCTAGAGCCTTCATTACAGCTACTTCTTTTAAGAAACATCGAAAGTTTACGACAAGCTTTGATTGCGTACAAAATCAAAGGTATTGACGGTATTGAAACGGAACTAGAACTCAATCTTGGCTCACTAGTTCTTAATAAAGAAAAAATTAAAGCATCTGTAGAAAAAGATAACTCTGGTGGTGTCTTTAAAAAGTACTTAAAACTTTTAGATGGGCTAAATAAAACAGTATCTACAGCTAAGAAGGTAGATCAGCTTACGGGAAACACACTTTCTAAGCTGCTAGGCGTCAATGATAGCTAATGGTCTATTTAAAAATTAGCTAAGACTTTTACAGCTTAATAAACGAGAAGTAATAACTCATTAGCTTGGCCGTTATAAGTAAACGAGGGTACATACCAAGTCGATCATGCTACATACTCTCAGGGGGAGAGCGATCGATAATGCAAAGCACCTGTGTTTGTTGGTAGGGTGTTTTTTCGTTGGGTTTCGCTTCGCTCAACCCAACCTTGTATCTCTTCTTGATGAGTGTTTAGCTAGCACTTGTCACATCGGGAAGACAGTGAGCTCGTACCCAACC
>NZ_WTLB01000081.1:0-10024 GCF_011378855.1 Pseudoalteromonas sp. Z1A8
CGGCATTATTTACAAGGTAGCGGGCTTCATTAATCGCTAATGCCTTTTCTTGAAGTTCAATCGCCTGTGGTAGCTGGTTATTTTGTTTATAGCTCGATGCTAAGTTATTTAGGCTAGTGGTGTAATCTTCGGCCCACGCGGCGTTATTTTCAAGGTAAAGGGCTTCACGGATCGCTAATGCCTTTTCTTCAAGCTCAATCGCCTGTGATAGCTGGTTATTAGCGTAATAGCTCGATGCTAAGTTATTTAGACTGGTGGTATACATGTTGGCCCACGCGGCGTTATTTTCAAGGTAAAAGGCTTCAAGGATCGCTAATGCCTTTTCTTGAAGTTCAATCGCCTGTGATAGTTGGTTATTAGCGTAATAGCTTGATGCTAAGTTATTTAGGCTGATGGTGTATTTTTCGGCCCACGCGGCGTTATTTTCAAGGTAAAGGGCTTCACGGATCGCTAATGCCTTTTCTTGAAGTTCAATCGCCTGTGATAGTTGGTTATTAGCGTAATAGCTCGATGCTAAGTTGTTTAGGCTGCTGGTGTATTTTTCGGCCCACGCGGCGTTATTTTCAAGGTAAAGGGCTTCACTAATCGCTAATACCTTTTCTTGAAGTTCAATCGCCTGTGGTAGCTGATTATTTTGTTTATAGCTCGATGCTAAGTTATTTAGGCTGGTGGTGTAATCCTCGGCCCACGCGGCATTATTTTCAAGGTAAAGGGGTTCACTAATCGCTAATGCCTTTTCTTCAAGCTCAATCGCCTGTGATAGCTGGTTATTTTGTTTATAGCTCGATGCTAAGTTATTTAGGCTGGTGGTGTACATGTCGGTCCACGCGGCGTTGTTTTCAAGGTAAAAGACTTCACGGATCGCTAATGCCTTTTCTTCAAGCTCAATCGCCTGTGGTAGCTGGTTATTAGCGTAATAGCTCGATGCTAAGTTATTTAGACTGGTGGTATACATGTTGGCCCACGCGGCGTTATTTTCAAGGTAAAGGGCTTCACGGATCGCTAATGCCTTTTCTTGAAGCTCAATCGCCTGTGGTAGCTGGTTATTGGTTTTATAACTCGATGCTAAGCTCACTAGGCTGGTGGTGTAATCTTTAGCAAAGTGTGCCGGGTTCAAAGTAAAACATACCTCCAATACTTTTTGCTCTGTTACTTTAAAGAAAGTTAACTGCTCAAAAAAGGCGGAATTCAGGCTCATATCCGGTTTGCCATAAAAAGGTTGTTGTTTATGTTCGTGTGCTATTACCGAGAGTATTAACTTAAACAGTGTTTCTTTCGCTTGCTGATTTTCTTTGATAAACACAGTGTCCAGTAGGTATTCAACTTGTTTCTCAAGGAATATATTGAGTAAACCATGGCGGTACGTGTACTTGTCGCCGGTGAGCGCAAAGCGGCTTAATATTTCATAGACCTCATCGATAATAACGTAGTGCTCAGCGGTTAATCCGATTTCTTGGTCGCTCTGATTAATGTGCGCCCGTAATGGTGCAAGTAATACGTTGTTATTGTGTGCTATAGCTTCAAGCGATTTCTTAACTATGTCTGACGAAAAAGGGGCACCAAGCAAAGATGAAAAAAGTAATGTATTGACGGCAGCATTGCCATGCGTAGTAAAATGGATTTTTAATAGGTGCAAGCGCTCTTCAAGCACTGCATAAGCCATTAAATTAAACCGCTGCCCAGAGGCTAGCTCATTTACATGTGCTAATGAGTCCTTATATTTAGCTTGCAGAGTCGAAAAGGTCTCTGTTAGCGTTGATTCAATATTTTTAAGCTCTGGATTAAAGCGCAGTGGAGCATCTAAAATAAGTCGCTCGAACGTGTTTTCACCGTAGAGCTTTTTATCACACAGCATGTTGATGGTTTCAACTGCAAATAATGTATTGACCTCTGTTGCTTCATTACCTGACAGCGCGGTAAAAATTGAATTGGTCAATGCCGCATGTTGCGATGGCTCACCCTTGATTACCTGACTGATAAGCGCTTCAAGCACTGATTTATCAAAACCAGCCAGTGGGATAATAGCAGGGCGTAATTCACTTTCCACTTCTTCACTATAAGCTTCATAGCCTTTTACCTGGCACGCTTTCAATAGCTTTAATGAATAAGTATGTAACGATTGATGTGTAAGATGCTTATTAAAGACTGTGGCACCATCACTTGGACGTAATGTTGCAACAATATATAAATCAGGCTGCTGTAATAAACGCGTTAAGATATACTCGCTTGAAGTATCATCTATCCATTGCAAGTCATCAATGAACAGTACGATGGGTAAATTGTGAGAGCTAATACTTTTGAGTTTGATAAGGGCTTTATCTAATTTATCAAACTGCTGTTGTTTTGCATCACCCTGTTTATTATCTATATCTCCTATACCGATTTGCTGAACGTGTTGAATGTGTTTATCCACATTTATTCGCTGAAACCCACTATCAGCAACGGCTAATGCCTTGTCTGCACCAGAGAAAATGACACCAATAGCTTTGTAAGCATTGTCTTTTGAGGCCATGCTTTTTAAAAAGTTAACTCCTTTGTCTTTTAAGCCCACCAATAACTCAATACGCTTAGCTTCATCGATAATGCTCTTTTCTAATGAGCTAAGCCCCGTATTACTAGAACTATGCCCAACCTCATTCACGAGGGTGAGGGCAATAATGTCATCGTGCGCCTGAATGTTGTTTAAGTGTTGATTAACTAAGGCTGTTTTACCTATACCAGGCTCACCCGAAATTACAGACAGAGTAGTTGGCTGCCTGTCTGTAAAGTGCCTATTTAACTGTTCAAGCTCGTCGCGCCGCCCCACAAACAAGGATGACTTAACTGCGACCATAGGAATATCACTACTGGGCTTTTCTAACATGGCATAGCGCTGAGCAAAGCGTCGTTGTTCAACCAATAACTGTTGCTTGGGGTGTAATACTTCATCAACCTCACCATACAAACTAAATGCTTCATCAGTGTAGGTGTAAATAACAGAGAGCCCGATATGTTTATCATGATCTTTTTGATTTTTAGCAAAAGAAAATAACAATGAAAGTAAGCCAATTGAGCTGTTATCAAGTTTATGGGGGTTGTTGATATAAATAAGTTTCGGGGCATCTAGAGCAATCGCTAACAGCAGCTTAAAAGCTAACTGAAAGGCATCAATGCTTAGGCTTTTAGAAAAGGTGCTTGATAAGGCGGCCAGCTCGGACTTCGCTGATGAAGATAAGTGTAACTTCTGCAGGCTGATTTTATTAACAATATCGCCCAATTTAATACCAGCGCTATCACTTAATACACCCTCGACACCGCTGAGAATTGTCTTGGAAAGGTCAAGTTGATTGACGACGACATCTGTCAATAAACTGGAAAATTGTTCACTGGCCTCATTGAATAGAAAGTTTAAGCCTTTATCTAGATAGCTTCCAAAAAAATCATTTATTAACCCACCGCTGGCCATTGAAGCGGCCATTTTTAAAGACTCTTTAAGTGTCGCTAAATTCTTAATCCCCTTGACGTCGTCACGTAATTTCTCAAGGAGTATTTCAAGTAATAAAAAACGCTCCCCTGAGGCAACATTATCCCCATCAATAATGAAAATATTACTCCCTTTTTTTGAGTCTTCTTGGTTATAAATACGCTCGGCGAGTGAAAGAGGGAAGTATTTAGCATCTTCGCTCTGAAAGTTGTGTAGCTTTTGTATTTCTTTTGCCGTTAGCTCAATGAGCAGTGGCGTTTTTTGAGAGCAGAGCAAGTCATTATAATAATTAGAAAGGTATTCAGGATGTGACATTAATTTAAATTCCTTTTAGAGTGGGGAGGGCGCATTGGTATTTTTATCCATTCCATGACTACTCAAAACATTGGTCGTTTTCTATTGACTGTTAAAAACGTTTCGTTAAACAGTAATAAACTTAAAAACAGTATTAATACGTGTATCGAGAGAAATGTATTAATAGAACTTACTGCTCAACGTATTTTAAATCAAGTATTTGAAGGGAATCTATGAGTGGCTTTTTGCCATTACTTTGTATTCAGCTCTAAAATCAGCTGAGGGCTTTAATTTAAGGACACTAGGGCGTGTTGATCTTTGCGGTATGAAAAACAAACAGCATGAGAGTAAGGTATAATTGAATTCGCTAAAAAACGTTACACCGAACCCTCATGGCAAGATTAATGCTAACAGACGCGACATGGAATGTCTTATCAAAAGTAATGCACTTAAGTGGTCGAATTTATAATAAGCCTGAGCATAGAAAAACGCTCGAGGGCATACTCTATAAGATGCGTACCGGTATTCCTTGGCGAAATTTACCGTCTTATTTCGGCTCGTGGAGTGCTATTTATAGACGATTTAATTTATGGTCCAAAAAAGATATTTTGAATGAATTATTTCGTGTGTTATCCCACTATGCTGATATGGATTGGATCTTTATTGATGGCAGTATTGTCAGGGCTCACCAGCATAGTTGCGGTGCAAGAACCGCTGACAATGAATCAATCGGTAAGAGTCGAGGTGGCAATTCGACTAAAATACATCTTGCAGTAGATAGCGGAGGATTGCCTGTTTATTATGAATTATCCTGTGGAAATACGCATGATATTGTCCATGCAGAGTCACTTGTAGCCAATTGCCCAACGAGTAATGTGGTTGTCGCAGATAAAGGCTACGATAGTGAAAAACTAAGAGAGTTCATTCGTGATAATAACGCTACACCCGTTATTCCACGCAAGGATAACAGTTTAGTGGGTAATGAAGATATTGACTGGTGCATATACAAATATAGGCACTTAGTTGAGAATGCCTTTGGTCGGATAAAACAATATAGAGGGATAGCCACAAGGTATGAAAAGCTTGAACGGAATTATCATTCCATGCTTGCTTTAGCATTCACTATGATGTGGCTACCAATGTGGACTGATTAATATATATACTACAAAGAACAACAGCCCCTAAACAATGCATCAATAAATTACACGGTAAAACCTCAAGGCAAAGGTTCAACTTTGCATATAAAACTTTACGACAGATAGCCAATGAAAATGAAATTTTAGTGTTTGAAGATTTAAACGTACAGCGATGCAAAAGTTTAATGGCAGTATGCTGGCCGCCAAAGTCATGTCGCTAATCACTCAGCTTTCAAGTATAAAGCTAAGCTATAGAAGCCTATTGCTCGACACGAGGTGGCGTCGATGGGTAGTTCACTTAGCCATCACTCAATCATCGAAAAAATGGGCTATGCTAAAAAGAAATTGGAAATCGGCCTTGAATCACTTCATGATTGAATTCGAAGACCGCATTTCGGACTATATTTAAAATGGGTACTTACACAGATATTGTTACAGGGCCACCCTTTAGTGAGTTTTAATTATCACGCATATTGATATTTTCATTCAATAGTTAAGCATTATCTCGTTCCTACTGATTGAGCTAAAGCAAATTTTCTATACTAACTTTAATACAACTCCAACACGGCTATTAAACTGATTGTGGTCAAATTAGTCATATTACTAATATATTGACAATGGAGGCCATTTGAATAAGGGTTTCAAATGGCCCATTTTAACATCTATATAGCGGACTCTGTATTACAGTAATTAGGCTTGCTAACAGGGCCTGACATTTGGACTATATTGCCACAAGCTCCTTGTGAGCATGCTTGGACACCAACAACTATATCTAAAGTTTGGTCATATATTTTTTGAGGTGAATTAACAGTTTCTTTGTAAACCATTTTATCGTTTTCTAACATATATAATTTATATGTTATGTTATCGGTTATACCTCCTAATTGACCCCAAGTATATTTAACCGTATTACAGACATTAGTAAACTTATCCATTTGTGTTAACCACTGAGTTTTATCTTCAGAGTTATAGTCTTCGTAGCGATGAACTTTAGTATACTTATTAATAGTAGGTAGGCTTGGAATTGCATCCATTATATTCCCCATATCAACAGCGCCACTGCCACAACCCAGTTGTCCACACAGTGAATTATGTGTATACCCTTGGCCATTTGCAATTAACATCTCCTCAACCTGTAAAGGGGTTAGGTGGTTATAAGTTAATAATAAATTACTTACTCCGGCGACAATATTTGGTGTCGCCATGGAAGTACCACTGCCTCGAAAATATAACTGTTCACTAAATTCATCACTAGACAGCATCCATACAGAGCTCCCCGCAGCCATCACATCTATATGCTCACCAAAGTTTGAAAAACTAGCTTTACTGCCATCAAATTCTGTTGCGCCAACTGTTATAACATCATTACAAGCAGCGGGTAAAAAAGTCTCTGCATCAGTGTTTGAGTTACCTGCAGCAACCACAACGACTACGCCACTTTCTCTCGCTTTAGAATAGATTGCTTGTCTATACTCATCACAGCCTGTCGCTGAAGAACCACCTAATGATAAGTTAATAACATCTACCTTTTGTTTAATATCAGGCACGCCAGGAACACTTTCACCTGACATCCACGCCACTGCATCTAGAGTGTTTGAGGTATTCCCATTACCAAAACAATCCAATACGCGCGAATAGACCATTTCAACGTTGTTAGAGTCAACGGCACCCGTAACACCAACACCATTATTACTTTCGGCTGCAATCAAGCCAGCAACACTTAGCCCATGACCATCATGGCAAAGAGTGCCATCAGCTAAGAATGCTAAATCGGTAGGATCATTATCGCGTATTTCTGGCTCTGCTAACAATGCATCTTCTGAGGTGACAAAGTCATAGCCTTCAATAAGTTCACCTATATCTTCATGAGGGAAGTACCCAGTATCGGCAACACCTATGCGAATTTTTCTGCCCAAGTTGTTAACGGTCAGCTCACGCATTTTCACATAATCTTGGCCATAGTGATTGGTTAAGGTACGTGGCTGAAAATAAATCTGTTTGTCAAAATAAGGATCATTATAATTTTGTTTTGACACCGGGGTATCTATCATTACATTTTCAAAGTCGCCTGACGCGAGTAATTTTAGAACTAGTTGCTGAGCTTCTAACGAAGAGAGTGTATTGACCTGAATTAAATCAGCACCTAAAGCCATTGAACGCTGATGCGAAAACTTTAAATTATGATCATTACTAAGCGATATCATTTTTGCTGTACCATAAGCAGTATCAATGGCGCTTGATACATTATATTTATATTTAACGCTCGACAGACTCATACTTGATAGTTGTGCTTCTTTTTTGAGCACGCTTTCAAGCTTTGGATCCAATAATAGTGAATTGTGTATATTCTTATCTTTAAAAGTCACAATTAAATTAAACGGTTTCTGTTTAACCTTCCCACTCTCAACTTGCATATTATCAACTGTTACTGATGCCATTAAAGGAGTTGACAGCATAAGTATTGCGGGTAACACAATATAGTTTTTCATTTTTAATTCCTTTTATTTATGCTCAAACACGGTGGCTGTATCTGCTACTGACTTTTCGATGATTGCATTTAGAAATGAATATTCATCAGAAAATACAAATTTGCCATCCACATACTCGCCATATTTTACGTTACCAGCAAAACGGCTATACAGATTGTTTTCTGTATCATATAAATTTAGTATTTCTTCAAATTCAAATGTCGGGAGTAAATTATTAGAGCGTAGCCCTAATTCATTAACGAGTACTTGTGCATTTCGGTTAAAGAATGTCTCAGCAGATTGTATCTGTGAATCGATTAATTCTTTATATGACTCAGCAGTTTCTTCACCCCACGTTTCATCTGTACCAAGGACAGTTCTAGCTTCAAATGTATAGATTGAACTCACTGCAATACTATAACTACTTGAATCTGTAACCTTAGCTGCTTGATTAAAATATGTAACTTCAGAGTGATTCAACAGGTTGTTGTTTTCTAACACTTGCGTATAAAAATCGGTTAGATATTGATACTCCTTTAGCGCACTAAGCTTATTATGAACTATTTGCAGATAATCCAAATTTTCTTTTTCGTAATCTCCCATTACGTGAGAAACCATGAACCTAAAGGCACCATAATCAGATGAATTGATATTTGCATCTGTATAAGCTAAAAAGATACCAAATTCTTCACCAATCTGTGCGTCACCAGGATCAACGGTTATTGTGTTATTAATATCGTCTATGGTGTAACTAAATATTTCAGCATCGCCGAACCAAACTCGGGTATTTAACAGATCTATCTCTATTTTTTCAGGGTCGTCGTCAGTAAAGGTGATTTGAAATTTGGTCGGTGTATTGATAGGTAATACACCAAAAGCGCTGATACTATTATTAATTGATATTAAAGGCTTGCTATTAATTGGATCTGCCAATCTTAAAACAAATGTTTTTATACTGCTTTTGGTGCCATTCGTTACTTGTAAACTTAATAAAAAATCAAAATGTTGCATACCAATAGGCATAGATCGTGTTGTTATAACGAAAGATCCATCTTTTTGATGAAAGCTTTCAATCATATCGATCACCGCATCGGCGTAATTTACGTCATTACTTTCTAAGCTCTCAATAGACCATGTTAATGATTCATTGGTCGTTGAGCTTAAATTTACTGGTATCACATTCTCTTTATAGGTTTCTACAGCAACAACTCCTTCGCTATTAGTTGGCATAGTTATCTCCATAACGCCCTCTAAAACGGGTACATCTAAAACAGATACAGTAAGTATTTTAGTGAGTGATTTACCTGTTTCAGCGTTATTAATAGTGATAGTTATGTTAACGTTTTTATCTTCTAAAACTTCAGCACCCGTAACGTTTAGTGTGTTATCAATACGTTCTACAGAGGCTATAGCGGGATTGTCGGACACCACTGTGACGGTGCCATTTTTAGATTCAAATGTAATGCCGCCACTTTCTTGCTCATTGATAGTTAGATTAGCGGCAGAAAGTTCAAGCTCTACTTCAGGGATGTTTTTTATTAATACATTAAGTGTACCTGACACTTCATCGGTACCATCAGATGCAACTATTTCGATAGTTATTATGGTGTCTTCATCAACAGCTTGGGCTGTAAGGCTGACTACGCCGTCAGTTTCAGAAATAACCACTAAATTAGGATGTGACGAGGTTATAGATAGCGAAATAGGATCATTATCCGCATCACTAACTGTGATTTCTACAGCGCTAGTCTCTAGCTCATTAAGCTCTAATGACGTACTAAAGCTTAAAGTTGGTACGTTATTTTTAGGTGGTTCTATTACTGGAGGTGGAGGAGATATGGGCTCTGCAGCTTTATCCTCGCCTCCGCCTCCGCCTCCGCACGCACTAAGCTGAAGTAAAAATGCGCTAAATAATATGCCTTTAAATAATTGTTTCATTTCCCTTTTAACCTTCTTATTTTAATATACGGTTTCGAAGTAACGTATGTATCTATTTTTTAATCTAATAAAAGTAGCTTAACCAGCAACACCATAATAAAAATGACTTTTAGTATCTGACCACCTTTAAGTTTTTTAAGTAAAACACAGTAGATGTAACGTGATATTTGATTTTTTTAAGTATGTACTAATGGTAATTAACGAAATGAGTTTTATATGGCAATTAAAATAGAATAATAAAAGTCATTAAATTAATTATAAAAATACACGGGTTCAGGTTAGAACTTACAAACTGTGTATGTGAATTAAAGTATTAAATAAAATATAGTTATTTCATTAAATGCTATGTCTTAATTAAAAAGAAATTATTGCTATATGTGGTTTTTTTTGATCGAGTAGTATAGAAGTTAGATGCTTTGATATAATCATTATAATTCCTTTTTTACTATGTCCCAACCTTGGGAAATAAATTACACATTCAATTTAACATTAAATTTATTTAAGTTAAATAATTATATTGTTATTTCTACGTTATTTATTGCAATTTTTCCAGTCGCGTATTTAAGCAGCGAAGAGTGTGTAATCCCCCCCATTTTTAATAGAGGCTATCTGTAGAACTTCCGTTGTTTAACTTTTCCAGTCTTTGTATGGGTGTTATGCCACCTATGCCCATGTTAGGGCGTTCATTATTATAAGTCCATAACCAATCGGTAGCTTTATCTTGT
>NZ_WTLB01000081.1:10034-10516 GCF_011378855.1 Pseudoalteromonas sp. Z1A8
AGAAGATACTGATGATACGTGGTATGGACTCCGGTTATTTTCTGTCGATGGAACGCAATTTCGTGCACCTGATGGGTAATCCCCCCATTTTAAATGGAGGCTATCTGTAGAATTTCCGTTGTTTAACTTTTCCAGTTTTTGTATGGGTGTTATGCCACCTATGCCCATGTTAGGGCGTTCATTATTATAAGTCCATAACCAATCGGTAGCTTTATCTTGTAACTCACTAATATCACTGTAAATATAATGACTTAGCCAGTCATACCTGACCGTACGATTAAATCGCTCTACATAAGCATTTTGTTGCGGGTTACCTGGTTGAATAAATCGTAATTCAATATTATTATTTAACGCCCACTCTGCTAATTTATGGCTAATATATTCAGGCCCATTGTCATACCTGATAGCTTTTGGTTTACCACGCCATTCTATAATTTGATTGAGCGAGCGGATCACACGCTCAGCGGGGAGTGATAAGTCAG
>NZ_WTLB01000082.1 GCF_011378855.1 Pseudoalteromonas sp. Z1A8
ATCAAAAGATGATAAGGGTATTGTGAAGCAACCAAAAGATCGGTCAACCGATCAAAAATACCTTAACTGATCGGTGTTAGCCCTAAAGCCGATTTTGTACTAATTACAAACGTTGTTTAATTACTAAGCGCTAAACCGCCATTTAGGTTATAAACGGTTTTATATCCTAGTTGCATTAAGTTAGTTGCAGCAATTTTTGAGCGGTTACCACTACGACATAATAAAATATATTTATTACCTTTATTTAACTGCCCTTCAAATACCGCATTTGCCATTCTGCTAAGTGGTATATTTAATGTTTTTTCATCTAGCGTATTAAATAACTGAGCAACGTTATTTGCTCCATGCTCATACGGCTCCCGAGTATCTATTAAATATGTATCGCTGGTGTTTAACATTGTTTTAGCGTCATCAAAATTTAATTGCTGTGTATCAACCTCAGGTAACGCATTTACATAACCACACAATTGCGTGTTATTTACTTTTTTTGAAGCATCGTACTGCTGCTTTTGCACTGCAAATTCATCAACCGAAATACTGCCGTTCACTAGCACGTTAAGCAGTGGCGTTTGGCTTTGTTGTACAGCCCAGTTCATAGCAAAACATTGTTGGTAGTCATGCCCTGAGCAAATAATACTGCTGTTATTAAGTTGCTCGCTCATTGCTAAAATAGAGCGTGCCATTGCTTTTGCATCCCCACCTATAAGCGATGTATTACCAAGCCCTGCAGGCAATATTAAATCACCACAAAAACAGTAACGCGTTTCACCATTACTGTTTTTTAATAAATAACTTACGCTATCTTTGCTGTGCCCTGGTGTCGCTACTTTTTCAAGTACGTTATTTCCTAAACCAATATTTGCTGTATTTAACGGCCAACCTAGCGAATCAACCTCACCTTTTACCACTCTTGATGCAAGAACGCTGGTAAGCAAATTAGTCGCAGACTCTCGCTCTTGATGAAGATGTGTATTAAGCACGGCTGAAATAGTTAAGTTTTGTGTATTTACTATTTTTTCAAAACGCGGAATAAGCTCAATAATAGGGTCTATTATAACTGCGTGTTTATCATCACTTACATAAAGCCAACTACATGCCCCTTGATGCCTAAATTGAGTTAAACCAAGCGCGCACACTTCTTGTTGTGGTGTGGTACTGTCAGACACAATTAAACAGTTTGCTTGCAAAATCGCTTTTAATGCGCGAATACGCCCACAAGCATCATCTATATCGTACTGTGTTGCCGCTGGCCCAAACGATAGCCTAATCGCGTTTTCGCTTTGCCACTTGCTTGCACCCATTGCGTCTAAAACAAAACTTGTTGATGCACCTGTACTACAAGCCGAGCCACCACTTACGCGAATGCCCGCAGCGTCAAATAAATCAATCACTTCTTTGCTCGTTAAATCGTTAACAGCAAAGTTAAGTGTCGTTGGCACGCTATAAGCAAAATCATGATTAAATGTAATATTGCCAAAGGTATCTTTTATCGCGCTTTGTAACTGGCTTCTGTAAGCATTAAGTACGCTAACCGATTTAAACGTGTCGTCTGATTTATCAAGCAACATACTAAATAGCTTATTTAGCCCTGCAATACCGGGTAGGTTTTCGGTGCCCGATCGCATACCACTTTCTTGACCGCCACCCGCTATAAAAGGCGTGTACGCACTACCACTACGAATATATAAAAAGCCAATACCTTTAGGTGCATAAAGCTTATGTCCCGAAAAAGGGGCGTAATCTATTGTTGTATCGCTCAGCGCGAGCGCTTGTTTACCCAGCGCCTGCACGCAATCCACCATCCACGATACATTTTTATTACGGCGACGAATTACCTGCTCTATAGCGGATAAATCTTGATACACACCGGTTTCGTTATTAACGGCCATGGTGCAAATCATCAATGCGTTATCTATATGCTGTGCTATAAAATCTAAATCTAAAATACCGTTACTACCAACTGGAATAGCAAGTACCTCAGCATTAACGTCAAGTACGCTATTCCAGTGCTTAAGTGTGTTTGGCACCGCTTTGTGCTCAGTAGCGCCATATAATAATACGGGGTTTTTAATCGGGTGTTTTTTAGCCTCTATTAGCGTAGAAACCACCGCCGTTTGAATACCTTCTGTTGCGCCAGAGGTAAATAAAATATCGCCAGTAGTTGCGCCAATAACTGTGTGTGCTTTTTGACGTGTTTGTTCTAATAAATGCTTGGCTTGAATACCTGTGATGTGCGGGCTTGAAGGATTACCAAAACATATTTGCATGGTATGAGAAACAACATCAGCTATACAAGGCAACACAGGGGTCGTTGCGTTTGCATCAAGGTAAACTTGTTTTACTGGCTCATCGTGCAATAAAAACTCAGACATTAAAAAACGCACCTTATTACTAAAGAATATATCTTATTACCAATAGTACATAAATTTACAGGTAATGAGTAATAATCAATTAGCACTAGAGGTGCGTTTACTATTCTTTTTTAGACTAAAAGTCTGTTTACATAACTATTCACTGAGCTCTTTACTTATCTCTTCATGCGTAGACGACCACGCTGTTATTAGCGCTTTTACTAATGAAGCCAACGGGATGGCAAAAAATACGCCCCAAAACCCCCATAAGCCACCAAAAAATAATACAGCGACAATTATAAACACCGGATTTAAATCAACCGCCTCAGAAAACAACAGTGGTACAAGTACGTTGCCATCAAGTGCCTGAATAATTCCGTAAATAATTAAAATGGTCCAAAACTGGGTTTCTAATCCAAATTGAAACAGCGCAACTGCCGCTACCGGAATCGTTACCAGTGCCGCACCAATAAATGGAATTAACACCGACAAGCCCACAAGCACGCCAAGTAATGCAGCGTAACGTAAATCTAAAACAGTAAATGCAATAAATGACACACCACCAACAATCAAAATTTCAAACACTTTACCGCGAATGTAATTCATAATTTGTTGATTCATTTCGTGCCACACTTGCAAAATTAAACGTCGTTGTTGCGGGATCAATTTAGCGATACTGCCCGTTAGTTCAAGCTTATCTTTGAGCATAAAAAACACCAGCAACGGCACAAGCACTAAGTAAATAAGCCATGCAACAACATCTTTTAAAGAGGTTAGTGAAAACGACAGTACAGCCTGACCAAACTCGATTATTTTAGCCTCTACCGTTGCCACAATTGCCTGTACTTGCTCAATACTAATTAAACTTGGATATTGCTCAGGTAAAGCGATTAAATAAGACTTCCCCTGCTCTAACATATGCGGGGTTTCTTGGACTAAGTTACTGGTTTGCTTCCAAAGTACGGGGCCAATAACCAAAATAAGGGTGAGCATAATGCTAATAAATATCAACATTACAATAATCGTTGCACTAAAGCGCTTTAAACCAAAACGCTCTAAATGAACAACCGGCCAATCAAGTAAATAGGCAATAACCAGTGCCACAAGTACAGGAACAATTAACGAGCCAAAAAAGTAAAGTAAGGCAACAGAGGCCAGTAATAAAAATAATAAGGTAGACGAATGAGGATCCGAGAACTTCCTTTCGTACCATGTTTTTACGTATTCAAACATGTAATGGCTCCACTAATAACAACCCTCGTTGTTTATCAAAATTGTAACTATAAGCATTTTTTTGCAAAAAACGTTCAATATCGTTCGCACTTTCACCTTTATTAAGACTAAAGGTAATGCGGTGTTTTGATAACTGCGCACTTCGTAGCGCAAGTTTAAACTGCACAAATTGCTGAGGGCACTCAAACCCTTTTAAATCGCGCTCCACCATAACTACTTTACCCGTATAGTAAATGAATAATAAGTCGCATATTGTCGGTCTACGTATTTATAAAACGTGAACCGTTGTAACTTTTTCTTAAAACAACACCTGCAATAGTTTATCCTTATAACATAACTAGCAGTAAGGATAAGTTAATGCCTGGAACGCATAATAAAGCGCAACTACCAAGTAATCCAACACTCAAAGAGATTAATTGGTTTAAAAAGCAAATTAATTGGGGCGAACTTCCTCCTTTTTATCATCTTATTGCCTCTTCAATAAGCGAATCAGAAGGAATTTTAGATCATGGATTCGATAATGCAGTTAAACAACTTATAGATAAACGCAATTGGAACTTAGATTTATTAAAAGGCCATGAAGATAACTTTGGTGTAATACATACTAAACATAAGCCACGTATTGCACTACACCAAGTATTTACCGACAGAGGCTTTGAGTTATGGGCACAGCCTTATGCTAAAGATGTTATTGTTGACCAATACGTAAAAGGTAATCGCTTTATGGAATTTAGAGTGTGGGATCCGCATTCAATGAAAAATCTAATCAGAATAAATCAATTACATAAGTTTATTGGCTTTTATTTTGAACGAGGCGACAAAGCAGATAAAGCCATTATTTTACATGCACATAAAGTAGTACATAAAATTATTACTTTTTTGCAGCGAGAATTGAACGTTGTAAAGCTTGATGGAGTCACAATAAAAGAACTATACCAATTGTGCGAAAAAGACAGCCGTGCAAGCAGTGACGAAATAGACATAGCCAAAATTGCAATTGGCGAACCAATTAACAAGGAATAAAATGCAGCTAAAATCAGCATTTATCACTTTATGCAGTGCCGCGCTTACGTTTAGCTTATTAGTAAGCGAACCTTTAAAAGCGCAAACTAGCTTTACTCTTCCTGATTTAGGAACATCTGCATTACAAGCGCTGCCACTTGAAAAAGAAAAAGCTATTGGCGAAGTAATGATGATGCAAATACGCGGCTCATCGCCCGTTATAAACGACCCTGTATTGGATGAATACCTGACCACTATTGGCCGTAAATTGGTGGCTAATGCTAACGATGTGCGCTTTCCATTTTCGTTTTTTTGGATAAACAACTCAGAAATAAACGCCTTCGCCTTTTATGGTGGGCATGTAGGTGTGCACACAGGGTTAATAGCACAAGCCGATAACGAGAGTCAGTTTGCCTCTGTACTTGGCCACGAAATTGCTCACGTAACACAGCGCCACTTAGCACGTAGAATTCAACAACAACAAGATAACAGCGCGCTGACCATTGCCGGTATGATTGCTGGAATACTGGCAACAGTTGTTGCACCCGACGCCGGCATTGCCATTATATCAGCGAGCCAAACGCAGTCTGCTTTTAGTCAGTTAACGCACAGCCGCTCAGCCGAGCAAGAAGCCGACCGTATAGGTATGCAAACTCTTAATAATGCGGGTTTTGATGCGCGTGCATCGAGCGAGTTTTTAACTAAACTTGCAGCGCAAATTCGCTATAAATACAAGCCACCTGCGTTTTTGCTTACTCACCCATTACCAGAGAGCCGTGTATCAGACGTACGCTTGCGGGCAGAGCAGTATCCTCAGCGCCATATAAACGCGAGCCTTGAGTTTAGTTTAGCAAAAAGTCGCGTACTGGCACGCTATTACAACAAACCAGAAAAAGCGGAAGACCTATTTAGAAAGCTACTGCGCGAAAACATCTACAACAACACAGCATTAAAATACGGTTTAGCTATTAGTTTACTTGATCAAAAAAAGCTTGATGAAGCAGCGCCAATGTTAGATGAGCTTTTAAAAAACGATCCTAAAAACCTATTTTATATAGATACTCATACCGATTTACTCATCGCACAAAAAAAGGCAGATGAAGCCGTTAAATTTTTAGCTGATTTAAATCAGTATCGCCCTAATAATCAGGTAATTACGCTTAACTACGCCAACGCTGCACTTGAAGCTGAACAGTACGAGCTTGCCGAAAATATACTTAAAAGCTTTTTGCTTGAAAAACCCGATCACAACTTAGGTAAACAACTCCTTGCTGATGCGTATAAAAAACAAGATAAATTAGCCTCTTACCACGAAGCAAATGCTGATGTATTAGCGCAATACGGGGCTTACTTAAAAGCCGCTGATGAAATCCAAAAAGCGCTTAATTTCGTAGAATCAACAGAACTTGTAAAACAACAGCGTTTAAAAGCACTGCTTACTCAGTATCGACTTTTACAAAAAGAGCTTGCGAGGCTTTAAGTCTGCAAGCGCTTACCCTAAAATAGACGCAATTCACACTTTGGAATCATTTTATGTCTGTTACTATTTACCACAACCCTCGCTGCTCTAAATCGCGCGAAACGCTAGCGCTACTGCAAAGTAAAGCGGTAGAGCCAAATATTGTAGAGTATTTAAAAACGCCTCTTACTCGCGAGCAAATTTCAACGCTTGTAAGCCAGCTTGGTTTTTCATCAGTACGCGAACTAATGCGCACTAAAGAAGATGCCTACAAAGAACTTAATTTGAAAGATGAAAGCAGTGAGTCAGCATTAATAGGCGCCATGGTACAAAATCCAAAGCTAATTGAACGCCCTATTGTTGTTAATAACAATAAAGCAGCCATTGGTCGCCCGCCTGAAAACGTACTAAGCGTTTTATAATGAGCGAAACCATAGTGGTATTATACCACTCAAGCCATGGCTCAGTTGAAGCAATGGCTCACGAAATAGCAGAATCAATTGAGCAACAAGGCGCAACTGCCCTGCTGCGTACTTTTGTTGCTAAAAATCCGCACGACATTGTAATAACCAAAGATGACTTAATAAATTGCGATGGTTTGGCATTTGGTACACCAACTCGATTTGGCATGATGGCCTCTCAAGCTAAAAGCTTTTGGGAAACCACCAGCGACTTATGGTTAAAAGGCCAGTTAATAGATAAACCAGCGTGTGTGTTTTCGTCATCAAGCAGTATGCATGGTGGTAATGAAGCAACCTTACTTAACTTATCTCTGCCATTATTACACCACGGTATGATGCTATTAGGCGTGCCGTACGATGTACCCGAACTGCTTGCAACACAAACAGGTGGAACACCATACGGTGCAACACACGTTGCTGGCAGCGCTAATAGTACACAGCTTAGTAAAGACGAAATTAAAATATGTCAAAGCGTTGGTAAACGCCTTACTCACATTGCGAGAAAACTTAAATGAATACCGCTGACAACCCAGCTAAAAAGCCAATTACAGTAAAATTTCAGCGTGCCGCACTCTTTGGCTATGTAGGTTTACTTATTCTTATTCCACTGTGGATGTATTTTGTACCACCTTTAAATGGTAATGCGAGTTTAGCGTCTTTATTTGTGCCTATTATTCCATTATTGCTGCCACTAAGAGGCATAATTAAAGATTATACTTACACTTATGCGTGGGCTAACTTTATTGTAATGCTGTATTTTATTCACGGGCTTACCATGCTGTGGGCCGCTCCTGATGAGCTTATATGGGTACTGCTAGAGCTTGTATTTGCCTCTTCAATGTTTATTGGCTGTACTTACTACGCAAGACACCGTGGACAAGAGCAGGGTTTAAAAATCCGTAAGCTTAAAGAAGAACTAGCTGAAGAAAAAGCAGCAAATGAGCACGGTAAATAGCCTCTTACCTAAACCGATTAGGCTATCCATAAACGATATAAACAAAAAACGCGCTTAAATTACTTTAAGCGCGTTTTTTATAAGTTGTTTAAAAGTGACTAAACCAAATCACTCAAAGCTGCTAGCACCACAATGCTCGCTAACCCTATTTGAGCCACTAAGCTAATAAACGAAAAGCCCCTAAGCACAAATAAACCCCAAGGGTGTTTAATATGCGGATATAACGCGCAACGTTTTAAAGTGGTTGCAAAGAAAAAACAGATTACCGCCGCCATAGTTAAACCCAGCGTCAGCTCACTTTTAATAGAGAGTGTTTCATCAAAAAAGAAGAACAACTGTAAAGGCAGCAGTATAGTGACGATAGCGTGCAGCACATGTACTTTTTTAATGCGATCAAACTGCCCTTCTGGCGAAAGCTCTTTAATACCAAAGTCACGTTCTAAGCATTTAACTAAGTTATTGGCTTTTATACTTACCGCTAAACGGTAACAGCTTAAACCTTCTTTATTGCGCGCTCTAAAGTCGTATCCGGCTTTAATTAGCAGTACCATAAGTGATTCATTTTTAGCAAATACAGCATAATGAAGTGCTGTATTACCTAAATTATCAACCGCTTTTTTGTCTTGCTTTGCAAGTAGCGTTTCAACCACATTTACAAAGCCTTTTTCGGCGGCCCACATAAAGGCTGTTTTATTGTTTTCATCAGTAAGTACACCGGTAGCGCCTTGCTCAATAAAACGCATTGCCATTGTTTGCTTGGCTGTTTTTTTACGTAGGTGCGTTAATAATGCTTTTTCTAGCAGCACAACAGAGTCAACGTCAGGAGAAACCTGTGTAAGCAACGTGAAGTAGTCTTTACCTGCTGCTACTTTTTCGCTGGCAAGCTCACTGAGCATTTCTAAATCGGCAATAGACTCTGGAATAAACGCACTTAAACGCTCTCTAAAATCAACTTCTTTCCAAAGCGCTAATGTATCCTTTGCCGAAAGCTTACTGTTATTATTTAACGCATGCTCAATTAGCGTGAAGTAGCGTTTACTAAAAAACAAATCAACTAAAGACAGTGGCGTATCTAGGGTGTTTTGCGCAGCCACACTTGCGTATTTTTCAAGACGCTGGCACAACATAAGCACTAAGCTTTCAGGGGTGTATTCATTATCGTAGTAATGGCTTTTAACCGCACTAATATACGCTTGTGCGTCTTCGTCATATTCAGAGATATGTTGAAAGTAACATTCTTCAAATGGCTCTAACGGGGTTAGCCATACCAAATAATAAATAGGTGGCAACACGGTGGTGCATACACCATCGTCTTCATTTGTAGAACGACAAGCAGGCCAAGCTTCCAAAGCATCTAAAATAAAGGCACCGTTTTGTTCTACCAGTCCTTTAATAAGTAATGGGTATTCCTTTGGCCAAATCAGTACATTTTCCATTAAAACAACACAACTCCAGTGTGGCTTGGGGGGTGGTAAGTTATATCAGTTTTTAGCTGACACCACGCTTAATCAAAGTGCCGATATTCTAGCACACCTTTGTTTTGCTGCTAGCGCAAAATTGCGCAATAACAACAATCCTTTAGGATTACAGTAGACAAGAATATAAAAACGGCCAAGTACATAAGTACTTGGCCGTTTTTGAGGTTGGAGTTGGGCTTAATCAGAGCCAGACAAATAGTCTATTTACTTTTTAATTCGCTAATAACTTGCTCTAAACCCACTTCAGAAATGCGTTGAATAATCTCTTTTTGCTTAGCACTTAATAGTGAAATACCTTCGGCAACAATATCGTATACTTTCCACTCATCGTTTTTACCTAAACGAAGCTTAAAGCTTAAGTCGATTGTAGGCGCATTTGGCTCAATAATTTGCGTGTTAACTGTTGCGTACTCAGAGTCGCTTTTTGCGTTGTTACGCTCAAATACAACTTTTTGACCTGTGTACTTCATTAGTGCACCAGCGTATGTGCCTGTTAAGTAATGCTCTACAGCATCTATAAATTGAACAGCTTGCTCGCGCTCAATACCTTTAATGTGTTTACCTAATAATTTAAACGACACAAACTTAACATCAATATGTGGCATTAAACGTTTTTCAACAATGGCAGCCATCGCATCTTTGCTAGCTGTCCCTTTTGAGTTTACTTGACCAATGTCTGCAAAAAGTTTGTCGGCTACTGATTCTAATAACTGATCAGGCGATTGCTGAGCTTGTGCAAATAACGAACTACTAAAAAAAGCAGTGGCTAAAACGAATAGTTTAAAGAGTTTCATAATTGTATATGTCTGTGTGATTAAGATGGTTGTAATTTACCCGTTCTATACGCAATAAAAAAGGCACAAATAAGCAATTTATTAATGCCCAAATTGCACCAATTGAATAAGAAAAGAAAATTCAAGAAGTTACAAACCTCCATTAACAGCCTATATACAACCGGCATTTTGTCCTCATTGTAATTGTTAACAGGTCGCCCTTATCATTTAGTTATCACTTTGAACCAAACAAACAATTGGCACCTATGAAAACGTCACTTAAAACACTTTTTATCTCTTTAGTATTAGTAGTTTCACTTTTTGGCAAACTTGCTTTTGCTCAATCGAATCACGGTTATGCTGTTGATTTTCTTAAAGGCGAAGGCAACGTAAATGGCGTTAAGCTTGCGTATCAGTATCATGCGCCGAGTATGCAAAATCTTATTGGCGATGCACGCTTTTACTTTGAAACCAGCGTAAACATGTGGGAGTACCGCCACGGCGATGAAACACAATCAAACCTAGTACTTGCTCATAGGTTGGATCTTAAGGAATAAAACTTGAAAACATGCTCTGAATTTGATCTGATAGTAATCGCCAAACCACTATCTATC
>NZ_WTLB01000083.1 GCF_011378855.1 Pseudoalteromonas sp. Z1A8
ACGGCCCAAAAGTAGGACCGTTCGAATTTCAAAAACTCGGTACACCATTAAGTCAAAACATGCTTAACTGAATGGTGTTAGCCTTTTGGCGGTTTTTTTGTTTAAGCTGTAGTTATTTAGCTACGCTTTTAGCTGATCACCTATTGGTAACTGCCTAATGCGCTTTCCGCATGCTGCAAAAATAGCATTACATAATGCTGGCGCATAAACTGGTGTAGATGGCTCACCTACCCCTGCTGGTGGTGCATCGCTTTGTACAATTTCAACGTCAATCTCAAGCGGTGAGTCGCTCATACGCGGTACGCGATAATCATGAAAGTTACTTTGCTGCACGCGGCCTTTATCAAAGGTAATACCGTCACTAATTGCAGTGGTAATACCGTAAATAGAGCCACCTTGGGTTTGATTTTTAACGGTGTCGGTATTTACAACCGTGCCCGCATCAATGGCAACCCACGATTTAATTACTTTTAAATCGCCAGCATCCGACACTTCTACTTCAACTACTGTCGCTACGTAAGTTAAAAAGCTTCTATGCGCTGCTATACCTAAACCTCGCCCTTTAGGAAGCTCTCGCCCCCACTTACTCATGTCAGCAACCTTTTCAATAACATGGCGTAGTCTGCCAATATCTAAAGGATAAACCGCTTTATCGCCGCCATAATTATCATATGTGGCATTTTGCTCAGTTACATCAAGGATTCGGCTTGGACCTATAGTTTCTAGTAAATAGTCTTTTTGGTCGCGACCGGCTTTGTGCGCTGCTTCGCCAATAAATGACTGAATAGCAAAGGCATGAAAAATATTTGATACAGAACGCATCCAACCAATTCGTGCTTTGGCTTGCGCATCACCGTTTTCTAACTTCATGTTAGGTGTGTTAATTGGGTTGTCGGTAAACCCTAAGCGCAGTTCAAAGCTCCCTGGCGTAGTCGCCCCTTCTGAAAAGGTAGAGGTGATCGGTGAAAACGCGGTACGGTGTAAATACGATTCTATAGCGCCATTTTTATCTAGCGACGCTTCAATGTGTTGAGCCGAAACTGCATGGTAAAAACCATGTTGTATGTCGTCTTCACGCGTCCATTGCACACGAATAGGCTTGCCTACTTTCATTGAAAGATAAGCTGCTTCTGCTGAAAAATCAGGTTTTGACTTACGCCCAAAGCCGCCTCCTAACATGGTAACGTGAACATTAATTTTGCTCTCATCCATGCCAAGCATTGCAGCCACTGTTTTCATATCGGCTTGTGGGTTTTGCGTAGCAGCCCATATATCAACACTGTCTTTGTTGTACATAGCTGTTGCACAAGGCGGCTCCATTGGTGCTTGAGCAAGGTGCGGCGCGTAGTAATCGGCTACGAGTTTATTGCTCGATTTAGCCAATACGCCCATGGCATCGCCTTTATCACGTATGTTTGCCTGTGGAGTTTGTACTGTTTGTAATAATGACTTTTTAAATTCTTCTGAATTGTAATCGCCATTTTTGCCATCATCCCACACGACTTTTAATGCTTTACGCCCTTGCCATGCAGCCCATGTGTTTTTAGCTATAATCGCAATGCCGCCTTTTGGCTGAAACTGCGGTGCGCCTTTTGGTACAGGCATTTCAATTACATCTATAACGCCATTTATCGCTTTTGTAGCACTGGCATCAAACGACTTAACAACACCGCCTACTACCGGCGGGCGTTCAATTATAGCCACCAGCGCTTGTGGTTCGCGTACATCGGCTGCAAATATAGCTTTGCCTGTTACTAAATCTGCTAAATCTATGTGCGCCATGCCGGTATTAATATAACGCCATTCTTTGCGTGTTTTAAGTGTTAGTTTGTCAGCTTCTGGTGGCGTTATTGTAAGCGCTAAGTCGATTAAATCTTTATAAGTAAGCGATTTACCTGAGCTGTGTGTAACAACGTGTTGGTTAGCAGTACAAGTTTGTGGGTCAACTTTCCAATACTTAGCGGCAGCGTGCTGCATCATATAACGCACACTTGCGCCCATTTCACGCAGGCGCTGCATGTTGTAGCGAATACTGCGCGAGCCATCGGTATTTTGATCGCCGTATTTAGGGTCGCCCTTACCCTGAATAACAACTACTTTATCCCACGCGGCTTCCATTTCGTCTGCCACAATTTGAGCAATGGCTGTACGGATTTGTTGGCCCATTTCAGAGCGATGACAGGTTATTTCAACCATTCCATCAGGGCGCAGTGCTATAAATAAGTTAGCACGTTTTGCCAGCTCAGACGGTTGCTCTAACACGCCTGCAAATGCTCTTGGCGCACTGCCTACAAAATAAGTACCGAGTACCAACGCACCTATTGCGCTGGTTTTTAAAAACTTACGGCGGGTTAAATCAAAGTATGTATTATTTGTTTCGCTCATACTTCTTCCCCTTGTTCATTTGGGTCAAAATACTGCACGCCCGCAATAGTTTTAGCAGCCGATTTAATCGCTTTATGAATACGCGGATAAGTACCACAACGACAAATATTGCCCGACATATTACTTACTATTTCATCGTCGGTTGGGTTTGGATTTGCAGCTAATAAGCTTGCAGCTTGCATCATTTGGCCGCACTGGCAAAAACCACACTGCGGTACTTTATGCTCAACCCATGCTTGCTGCACTGGGTGGTCGCCCTGCTCACTTAGCCCTTCAATTGTTGTAATTGAACGCCCTGCTGCTGCCGCTACCGGTAATACACACGAGCGTTGAGCTACTCCATCAATATGCACTGTACATGCACCGCACTGAGCCATACCACAGCCAAACTTAGGCCCGGTTAAATTCAATTCGTCTCGGAGATACCATAATACTGGCGTTGACGGATCGCCAGAAAACTCATGTTTATTACCATTAATGGTAAACGTGATCATACTAAACTCCTTGGCAAAGCGCTTTTAAAGGACGGTTCCTTGTTGCGCGAGAACTATTTTAATTACTTACTACTTTTTAGCCTACCACTTAGATCTATTTTATAAAAATACTAATTATTAGAACGCTTAATTGTTAAAAACAGATCCACATTGTTTAATACACTAAAAATATACATTAATTAGCACTTACCACAGGCTCGTTTAACAACCGCTCATCGTCTTTATAAACTTCAAGCCAACCCGGTGGTGATGTATCGCAGCCAATAATGGTTACTTGTAGCACATAACTGTAACGTCCATTTTTAAACGTATAGTGATGATTCCCGCCGCTACCCTCAAATGTAATATCGCCATTTAGTAAAACCATATCAGGCTTGTCGCTTGGTTTTTTATTAATACCCCACACTGCATACCGATAATTATGACCCCCTAAATCATCAACACGAATATGGTAGTTAGCTGTTTTCCAATCGAGTACTGGTTTTTCAAAATTATTGATACTTGCGTGCAAGGATTGCTTATCGTGTTCGATTAAGCTTTTAGCAAGTGCCTGCTCTTTAGTATTTTGGGTATTTACAGCAATAATTTTACCGTCAGTATCTACCCACATAACGCCGTTATTTAGCATAATGCCGCGCCAACCAACTTTATCCCAATCGGTATTAATGTTTGAGGCGGCAATCGCTGCCACTAGCTCATCATTAAAAATTTCATCAAAGCGGTTAATAAACTCAGCTTCATTTTTAATGTCAGGTATGGGGTACTGTCGTTTTAGTGGGTAGCTAATAAGTGCAGCAATCGCAGTTTTATCATGCGTTTTAAAAGCAGCAATAACAGGTAAAACGCTCTCGTGATATTTTTGCTCAAGCGCAAATGTGCTAGATGTGAAAAGTAGAGATAAGCAAAGGAATATGTAATTTAGATACTTCATTGATAGTCCTTTTATAAAACTTTTCTATTCCTAATAATTAAAAATTATTTAGTTTAAAAATTTCGATCGAACAACTGACTTTTTCTAAAACATTTTTATAACTCACTTACTCACGAGCGTTCAATTAGCTTCTCTATGAAAGAGATATCTAAGTAGTGCTACTCCATATTTTTTATCGTCGCAATAACACTTTACTTAGAGGGAATTCATAGTCAGTTGAAGGAGGAATTCATCTAGTTATTATGTTGAAGGCATCGCCAGCCAAAATGTGAGCAATGAGCCAAACGAAGCACCTATAATACCCGTGAGTATTGGAGTAATATACGTTGCGAAAAAAGGCTTCTTAATTGATTCGTAATGTTGAATTCGCTGATTCAAGCGATTTGCAGCCTCTTGGAAATGTAGAGGCATAACATGTTTAGGATTGTTTTTTGAACATGCTTTTTGATAACTTGCAATATATTGGTTTATCTTTAAACATTTCTCGTACGTTAGAGAATTATTTGTTTCAGCTAAAACCTGTTTCCAATCGGTAAACTTAACGAAATCCATACTATAGTAATTCAAACCTAATTCCTTATTATAATACTTTATTTAGTCCCATTTTATCGTTTATAACACAAAATGGCTTATTTTATATTAGCAATATGATTTCACTTAACAAACAACTTGTAAGCATTTGATTATATAAGATAATGAAAAAATTATAATAACTTCTAACTAAAACATTGTTTAATGATGTTTTGCGAAAAAACAAAAAACGAGCCTAACTTGGCTCGTTTTTTACTAATAGCTGCTCGCAACTCTATTTACTCCGGATCATATCCCAAGTTAGGCGATAGCCATCTTTCTGCCTCTGCGAGCGTCATATTGGTTCGTTTAGCGTAGTCTTCAACCTGATCCTTTTGTACCGCTGCTACTGCGTAGTACTTAGCTTCGGGGTGTGAAAAGTACCAACCTGAAACAGCAGCACCTGGCCACATGGCGTATGAGCTGGTGAGCTGCATGCCAATGCGTTTTTCGGTATCGAGTAACTGCCAAATTTTCTTTTTCTCGGTGTGCTCAGGGCACGCTGGGTAGCCTGGTGCTGGGCGAATACCTTGGTAGTTTTCGCGTATTAGCTCATCGTTTGCTAGGTTTTCGTCTGGTGCAAAACCCCAATACTCTTTACGTACTTTTTCGTGTAGGTATTCTGCAAACGCTTCTGCGAGTCTGTCGGCAACCGCTTTAATCATTATTTTGTTGTAGTCGTCTTGCTGTGCGTCGAACGCATTTGCCAAGTCGTCTTCTTCTAAACCGCCTGTTACAGCAAACGCGCCAAAATAGTCAGGTGTGCCTTTGGGTGCTATGTAGTCGGCTAGGCAGTAGTTAGCAAAGTCGGTTTTTTCGGTTTGCTGACGTAAATGGCATGAAGTAGTTAACAGCGTTTTGCGTGTTTCGTCGGTGTATATTTCTATGTCGTCCCCTACGCGGTTTGCAGGGAATAAACCAATTACGCCAAGTGGTTGTAAACTGCCGGCTTTTTCAAGGTCGTCTAACATGTCGTTAGCGTCTTTAAATAAGCTTTGGGCTTGCTCGCCTACGACTTCATCGGTCATTATGCGCGGGTATTTACCGGCAATTGACCACGTCATAAAGTATGGCGTCCAATCTATGTATTTACGCAAAGTGGCAATTGATACGTTTTTAAACTCGATCACGCCAAGCTTTTTAGGCACTGGTGGCGTGTAGTTATCCCAATCGAGTTGTGCTGCGTTATCGCGTGCGCGCTGGATTGTAACAGGCTTAGAGCGTGGTTTTTTACGCGCTTGTTGCTCGCGTACTTTTACATATTCCGCTTGTGTTTTAGCTAAAAAGTCGGGTTTAAACTCTTTTGATAATAAGTTTGAAACCACACCTACTGCACGGCTGGCGTTACTTACGTATACTACGCCTTTGTCGTACTGTGGCTCAATTTTAACGGCAGTGTGCGCTTTAGAGGTAGTTGCCCCGCCAATCATTAATGGGAGTTCAAAGCCACGGCGTTTCATTTCTTTTGCTACATGCACCATTTCGTCAAGCGATGGAGTAATTAAGCCCGATAAACCGATAATATCGGCTTTTTCATCGATTGCGGTTTGCAGTATTTTATCGGCAGGTACCATTACGCCTAAGTCGATTACTTCGTAGTTATTACATTGCAGTACCACGCCTACAATATTTTTACCTATGTCGTGCACGTCACCTTTTACGGTCGCCATCACTATTTTACCGTTAGTTGAGCCTTCTTCTTTTTCAAGCTCAATGTAGGGGTCTAAGTAGGCAACTGCGCGCTTCATTACACGCGCCGATTTAACCACTTGTGGTAAAAACATTTTACCCGCGCCAAATAAGTCGCCTACTACGTTCATGCCGTCCATTAACGGCCCTTCAATTACGTGGATGGGTTTAGCAGCGGCTGCACGGCATTCTTCAGTATCTTCATCTATGAAGGTAGTAATACCTTTTACCAGTGCGTGCTCAAGGCGTTTTGCAACCGGCCATGTACGCCATTCTAAATCTTCTACTCGCTCGGCTTGCGCCATGCCCGAATACTTTGGTGCAAGCTCAACTAAACGCTCACCTGCGCCGGGATCGGTATTAAGAATTACGTCTGTAACGGCTTTGCGTAACTCATCTGGTATGTCGTCGTAAACGGCAAGTTGGCCTGCATTTACAATACCCATATCCATACCCGCTTGAATAGCGTGGTATAAAAACACCGAGTGAATAGCCTCACGTACGGGGTTATTACCCCTAAACGAAAACGATACATTTGACACCCCGCCCGACACTTTACAGTGCGGTAAATTTTGCTTGATACGGCGCGTGCCTTCAATAAATTCTACGGCGTAGTTGTCGTGCTCTTCAATACCGGTGGCTACGGCAAATATATTAGGGTCGAAAATAATATCTTCTGGCGCAAAGCCAATGTCTTCTACCAATATTTTATAACTGCGCGCACATATTGCGAACTTACGGTCAGCGGTATCTGCTTGTCCGTCGGTATCAAATGCCATTACAACAGCGGCTGCGCCAAAACGTTTTATTATTTTAGCTTGGCGAATAAACGGCTCTTCACCTTCTTTTAGTGATATTGAGTTAACAATTGCCTTGCCTTGAATACACTTTAAGCCCGCTTCTATTACTTCCCACTTTGAGGAGTCGACCATAATTGGCACTTTAGAAATATCAGGCTCTGAGGCTATTAAGTTTAAAAACTTAACCATGGCGGCTTTTGAGTCCAACATGGCTTCGTCCATGTTTATATCAATAACCTGTGCGCCGTTTTCAACTTGTTCGCGTGCAACGGTTAGCGCGGCTTCAAAGTCTTCTTCCATGATTAGGCGTTTAAACATAGCCGAACCAGTTACGTTGGTACGCTCACCAACATTAGTAAATACTGCTATTTGCTGTGTCATGTTGGCTCCTTAATTTAAGTTACAGGCTTCAAGGCCTGATAAACGCATACGTACTTCAAGCTCTGGTAAAGGACGAGGTTTAACGCCTTCAAGCCCTTTTGCAAACGCGCGAATATGCGCAGGCGTTGTACCGCAGCACCCGCCTACTATATTAATAAAGCCCGATTTACCCCAATCGATAATTTCGGCTGCCATTTCTGGCGCTTCTAAATCGTATTCACCAAACTCATTAGGCAAGCCCGCATTAGGATGTACTGAGGTAAATGTTTCGCATACACGCGATAGCTCTTGCACATATTGGCGCAATAAATCAGGGCCAAGCGCGCAGTTTAGGCCGATTGATATAGGCTTAATGTGGCGAATAGAGTTATAAAATGCTTCAGTTGTTTGCCCCGAAAGCGTTCGCCCAGAGGCATCGGTAATAGTCCCTGAAATCATTACAGGTAATTTACGCCCTGCTTGCTCAAAGGCTTCTTCTACTGCAAACGATGCGGCTTTTGCATTAAGCGTGTCGAATATAGTTTCGATTAGTATTAAATCGGCGCCGCCTTCCATTAATGCAAGAGTAGACTCTACATACGCAGTAACTAATTTATCAAAAGTGACATTTCGGTAACCCGGATCGTTTACATCTGGCGAGATTGAACAGGTTTTAGAAGTCGGCCCTAAAACACCGGCTACATAACGGGGCTTTTGTGGCGTTTTAGCTGTAAATTCGTCGCACATTGCGCGTGCTAATTTAGCCGACTCTAAGTTTATTTCACGGCTTAGGCTTGCCATGTCGTAATCGTCCATCGAAATAGTGGTCGAGTTAAATGTGTTGGTTTCGATAATATCAGCGCCCGCTGATAAAAACCCACGATGAATATCTGCAATTAACTCAGGCTTTGTGAGACTTAATAAATCATTATTGCCTTTAATAAGTACATGCCAATCTTTAAAACGCTCGCCGCGATAGTCTTCTTCCTCTAGCTTATGATCTTGGATCATGGTGCCCATTGCGCCATCTAAAATTAAAATGCGCTCTTTTAGCGCAGCACTTATTTCGGCGTGTTTATTATTTAAAGCGTTATTCGGCATAGTTGTTAGTCCTCACATCTTGGCTAACTAAATTAATATCATACGGTGTGGTTTGGTACACGTAGTAATTTAACCAATTCGAAAAAAGTAAAAAAGCATGGCTTTGCCACGTTTTTGAAGGTTGTTTGGTTGCGTCGTCGTCCGGGAAGTAATTTTCGGGTTTTGGTGCATCAGGGCTTTTTTTACAATCGCGTTCGTACTCAGCTTTTAAGCTATCTGCGTCGTACTCAGGGTGGCCAGTTATAAACACTTGGCTACCCGATTTATTTTTAAGTAAGTAAGCCCCTACTCGCTTGGAGCCCGCCAGTACAACTAGCTCATCACAGGCGTTTATTTTATTTATATCAATGTGGCCATAACGTGAGTGCGGTACTAAAAAGGTGTCGTCGAACCCGCGAGTCAGCGCGCCGTGCTCAAAGTAACATTGGTGAGTAAATACACCGCACAGCTTATCGTCTTTTAAATCACGCTTTAAATTATAACGGTGATATAACGCTGCATGCGCAGCCCAGCACGAAAATAACGTAGAGGTAACATGTTGCTCGGCCCAATCAATAATGACCTTTAGCTCATCCCAATACGCTACATCGTCGTACTCTAAATGCGCAAGTGGCGCACCGGTAACAATTAATGCATCGTAATTGTTGTCTTTTACTTCAGAAAAATAGCGGTAAAAGGTATCAAGGTGCTCTTCTGAATTACTGCTACTGCGGTGAGTGTCGAGGCGCAGTAGTTCTACGTTTACTTGTAAAGGCGAGTTGGCAAGTAAACGAATAAACTGTACTTCGGTTTCTACTTTATTAGGCATTAAGTTTAAAATAGCCAAACGCATTGGACGTATTTCTTGCGTTTTTGCACGAGTTTTTGGCATCACAAATACGTTTTCTTTACGTAAGCGTTCAATAGCGGGTAACTCGTCTTTTACTGTAATTGGCATATTTTTACTCCTGCTCATAAAAACCGAAAGTTAATTATGAACTGAAAGTAAAAAATATCAACCTCTAGATGTATAGATGTCTAAATGAAATTTATTCATTCTATTTAAATTGAAAAATATTAGGTGTTATGCAAAAAAGGTTCTACATATGGAGTGATTTGTTTTGATACTTTTGAAATAGCGCTACCAAACTTAGTAGCGCATCATAGGTTAGACATTAAGAGAGAATTGGATTCAGGCCGCATTTTAATCGTCCTTTTTCTTTATCTCTTTTTGGGTTCGCTCT
>NZ_WTLB01000084.1 GCF_011378855.1 Pseudoalteromonas sp. Z1A8
AATCAAAAGATGATAAGGGTATTGTGAAGCAACCAAAAGATCGGTCAACCGATCAAAAATACCTTAACTGATCGGTGTTAACTGAAAAGTGGCTTTTTTTTGTTTTAAAGCATGCTAAATTAGCTGAAATTTATAAATGGAGAAACCTGTTGGAATTTTTATACGAATACGGTTTGTTTTTTGCTAAAACAGTCACTTTTGTTATCGCTATAGCAGTTATTTTAATGTTAGTTGTAGGTGCTGCAGTTAAGCCAAAAGCAAAAAAAGGTGAAATACAAATTGACGATATATCAGAGCAATTAGTTGAGCTTAAAGAAAGCTTTTTACAAAATACGTTAGGTAAAAAAGAGCTTAAAGCGCACCAAAAACAGCTTAAATCGCAAAGTAAAAAAGCAGATAAAGATGAGCCTAAACCTCGTTTATATGTAATTGACTTTGTGGGTAGTATGGATGCTCACGAAGTAGAAAGCTTACGAGAAGAAATTACAGCAATTATATCTATCGCCGATCCAAGTAAAGACAAAGTGCTTATTCGTTTAGAAAGCGGTGGCGGTGTTGTACATGGATACGGACTTGCTGCATCTCAGTTACAGCGTATTAAAAACGCAGGCATACCCTTAAGTGTATCAATTGATAAAGTAGCAGCGAGTGGTGGTTACATGATGGCGTGTGTAGCCGATGAGATACTTGCAGCACCGTTTGCTATTGTTGGCTCTATTGGTGTTATTGCTCAGATACCTAACTTTAATAAAATATTAAAGAAAAACGATGTTGAGTTTGAACAAATAACGGCAGGAGAGTTTAAACGCACACTTACTTTATTTGGTGAAAATACCGATAAGGCCCGCGAAAAATTTCGTGAAGAAATTGAACAAACACATGACTTATTTAAAACGTTTGTAAGCACTCAACGTCCAAGCTTAGATATAAACTTAGTTGCGACAGGTGAGCATTGGTTTGCAACTCAAGCGATTGATAAAGGCTTGGTAGATGTTATAAAAACAAGTGATGATGCATTGCTAGAGCAGCAACATGAGCGCCAAATTTATAAAATTAAATACAAGGTTAAAAAGGGATTAAGCGATAAGTTAGCACTTGGCTTGAGCAGTGGCGTAAATAAAGTAGGGATAAACTTACTTTCTAAATTTAAGTCCCTAAATCTTTAGTCAGATTAAAATTTTCAACCTGAGAACAAGCTAATTATTTTTACTCGAAAAAAAACCTTGATGCAAAACATCAAGGTTTTTTTATAACTCAATAGTCATAGATTATGAATCAATAGACTTATGATAATCTTCTAAATCTTTAGCTGCATTGGGGTCGTTAAAGATACTCTCATCAAGCTCACCTTCAGATTTGGCAACAACACAGGTAACCATACAATCCCCGGTTACATTAACTGCTGTACGTGTCATATCTAGCAAGCGGTCAACACCGATAATAATTGCAATCCCTTCTACAGGTAAGCCAACTTGGTTAAGTACCATGGCCAGCATGATTAAGCCCACACCAGGTACTCCTGCGGTACCCACAGAAGCAAGAGTTGCAGTTAATATAACCATAAGGTAATCAGAAATTGTTAAATCAACACTAAATACTTGTGCAATAAATACGGTCGCCACACCTTGCATAATAGCCGTGCCATCCATGTTAATAGTAGCACCTAGTGGAATAGTGAATGAGGCAACAGAGTTGTTAGCACCTAACTTTTTAGTAGCAGTTTCAAGTGTAATAGGCATGGTTGCGCTTGAGCTTGAAGTACTAAATGCAAATAAGCATGTATGCTTCATTTTTGCTAAGAAAATAAGCGGGTTTAAGCCTGTTAATATTTTTAAAAGCAATGTGTAGTTTACAAAAGCATGTAATAACAGTGCGAGTACTACAACACCAAAGTACTTAGCTAGGCTCACAATTAAACTAAGCTCAATAGTTGTAAATAGTTTTGCCATTAAAAAGAACACGCCATAAGGGGCAATGTTCATTAAAAGCGTAACTAGTTTTAAAATTACTGTGTTTAAATCTTCAAATACGGTAGCTACGCGTTTACCCGCTTTACCACTTAATGCCATTGCTACACCAAATAAAAGCGCAAACACAATAACTTGAAGCATATTGCCTTTGGCCATTGCCTCAAAAGGATTTGTAGGAAACATATCTATAATTACACGTGCAAGGGTAGGGGCTTCTTTAGCATCGTAAGTTGCATTAGATGGGAGGCTTATTCCTTCACCAGGACTAAATAGTAGTGCTAGTGTAATCGCCACTGTTATAGCAATAGCTGTAGTTAATAAATATAAACCAATAGATTTACCACCTAGGCGGCCTAATTTTTTAGGGTCACTTAAGCTACAGGTACCACAAACAAGCGATACAAATACAAGAGGCACAACTAACATTTTTAAGCTGGCAATGAATATTTGTCCACCAACATGGAAAATACCATCAACAAAAAAGGCTTTAATTGGCAAAGAGAATAACCCAAGAGGTATTAGATAATCGTCTTCACCAGCTAATATAGCCTGAAATATAAAACCTACTGTAACCCCAAGCGCCATACCAATCATGATGCGAGTGGTTAAACTCATTGAACGGATTTTTGACATATTTCCTGATCTACATTTTATAAATTTGCCATAGACTACCAGCAAGGAAATATTTACTACAGAAAAAGTTAGTATTTATTTAAAAATATTTCACTCAAAAAAGTAATAAAAAACTGTGATTTTATACTAAGTTATAGGTTAATATTAAGCAGGAATTAATTTTGATTATAATAACAACGCTAGGGAGAGGTTTATGCCTTTAATGCGACTACTCAGCATTTCATTGCTTAGTTTTTTACTCACAGCTTGTGGTGGCGGTGGGTCACTAGAAAAAGATGGCACCATTGGCGACGATACAGGTGATACGGATGTTAGTAGTTCAATTACTTTACAGCTCAGTATTTTAGATAGTAGCGGTGCTGCATTTTCCGATAGCAATCCAGTCAGTAAAGATAACAAAGGTGTTGTAACTGCAATTTTAACAAGCGATGGCGACGCGCTAGTCTCGCAGTTAATTACTTTTACGACTAACTTTACAGGTAAAATAACACCTGAGCTAGGTACTGCGCTAACTGATGAAAGTGGTCATGCTGTAGTGACTTTAAGCAGTGGTGACTTTAAAGGCGCTGGCGAAGTAACGGCCAGTTACATTTCTGATGAAGAAACGATTACTAAAACTCTAGGTTTCATATCAAATGGTGATGACGCTTCAACAGAAGGGGCTGTGGTTGACGTTGATATTAAATTATTACAAGGCTGTGCTGCTGGCTGGGATAGTGACAGAAATATAGTTTCACTTGAACAATCGTATCCAACTTCGGGTTGTACTGTAGTGAATCAATTTTCTTCAGATGAGTTGATTGATGTATTAGTTAAGGTAACGGATACAAGTTCAGGTGACGGTTTTGTTGGAATTATCAGTGAGATTTCAACGGACTTAGGTACATTATTACCGGTTTCTGGTAAAGCATTAACGGATAACTTTGGTTTCGCAATTCTTAAATTACAACCCGGTGCTAATAGCGGAGCAGGTGAAATCACTGCCACATCGAAATCAACATCTAATCAAAAAGCGTTTGAAATCTCTACAGCTGAGTTGCAAGTTAATATCAGTAATGGTTTATTTAATTTACTAGATGTAAATGGTAACCCTGTTGTAGATGAATACCAACCATTAGCAGCAGGTGCAACAACTGTCATTACTGTTGAAATACTAGATAGTAACTCTTTACCAGTTGTAACAGCATTTGACGTTGAATTTACTTCTAACTGTACTCAAGCTGGTTTATCTATTATGGATGCAACGGCAAAAAGTATTAGTGGTATTGCTACTGCTACTTATCGTACCGATGGTTGTAATGCATCACTAGGTGATACTGTTACTGCGACAGTATTAACGGGTGGTACACCGGTTATTAAATCTATTAACATTCCAGTTTCTATTGCGAAAGTAGAATCTATAGAATTTATAGATGTAACACAAAATGTAATTGCACTTAAAGGTACTGGCGGTCAAACACGCTCTGAAACGTCTGAAATTACGTTCAAATTAAAAGACAAAATCGGTAAATCAGTAGTTAGTAGCAGAATGGACTTTCGTTTAAGCGCTACAAATGGCGGAATTAGTTTATCGCATGGTAGTGTTTTCACAGATGCTGAAGGTTTAGCGCGCGTTCAAGTAAATGCGGGTTTTGTACCTATGGCTGTGCGAGTACAGGCATGTTATATCCCTGATGATCAAATTCCTGAAAATCAAAACGATGATGTAACGTGTTGGCAAGATGTTTATTTAGAATGCCAAAAAGATGCAGCAGATAGAAGCGATGATGTGTCGTGCCCAGTAGGTGAGCTTTCTTTAGTATCGCTTGATGAGCAAGTGATTACGGTTTCTGATTTAGTTTCAATTAGCTCTGGTCTCCCTGATGGCAATAGTTTTACTGCAGGTGCACAGACGATTAATATTGAAGCACTTGATTACATTGGTGACACGAACGAAATATCCGTTTACTTAGCGGATCACTTTAATAACCCTGTACCCGATGGAACAGCTGTTTACTTGACCACGGAAGGTGGTGCGGTTGGTACTTTAGACGGTACGGCATTTAATGCACAACTTGAATGTAATACAGTTGATGGTGCATGTAATGCACAATGGCGTAACCAAAATCCTAAACCATTTACAGAGGCTAAATGGGGAAATGGTATTGAAAAAAATTGTGATTTATATTTTGGAAATGCGGCTCCTTGTATTAATGGTATTCTTAGCGCAGCTGATAATGTCGACAATGGCGTACCTTTAGGCGGTCGTGTAACGGTACTTGTTACTGCAAAAGGGCAAGAGTCGTTTATTGATATTAATGGTAATGGACTTTTTGATACTAATGAGTATTACAGTGGCTATGATTTACCAGAAGCGTTTGTTGATCATAATGAAAATGGTGTATACGACGGCTTAGCAGGTACTTATAACCCTGTTACTGCAGAAGTAAAACCGCCTGAATTTTGTCAAGAAGGTAGTGAAGATGATCCGTGTAGTCCAGAAAATACAAATGGCGGTCATTTTGAAGAGAACTTTGATATTGACTTAAATGGCATGCACACATTAGCTGATGGTAAATACAATGGTTTAATATGCACAGAAGATGCAACTAACCCATCTGATGATGATACGTTTGCTAGCCTGTGTACAAAAGATTTAATTGATGTAAGAGATTCATTTCAAATAATATTATCAGGTAGTACTGTTTATAGTCGTTTTGTAGTTACTAAACAAGAGCTTACTAATAAGTTTCCTAATGCTCTTACTGCAAATATAGAAAGCTGTAGTGATATTAGAAGCGTTGCAACGATTGGTGGTGTTATTACTGAAAAATTAATTTTAAGGTTAGAGCCTTCTGATACTGATGATTTTTGTGACGTTAGCTTAATTGATATAAGCTCAGGTGTTGGGTCAAATAGCTTAGATAGCTTAACATTCGGTATTTATTACTCTGATAGATATAACAATCCAATTCCATCAGGTACAGATGTATCAGTATCTACTAAAAATGGTAAATATGATGGTCGTGATGGTTTTACTATGCTTGAAAGCAATAGCACAGCTGCATTTTATGAAGAGTTTACGATTAGTCGTGAAACAGATCCAAATGATGCAAATACCGGTTTGCTAAGTGTTACATTTGAAACCCCTAAAGGGGTACAAACTCCTGCAACGATCACAATTAGAGATGATGGTTAAGGTTTTTAATTATTATATTTAAAAAAATGCCAACCTTTAGGTTGGCATTTTTGTTTCTGTTCTATATATTCCACATCAATTAATCTAAAAACACCTGTTTGTTTAATTTAACGACAAAAATTGTTCGTTTATTCAGTAAATACTGAAAAGTTTGTATTAAAAGCTTGTAACAACTAGTGTTTGTAGATATACCTATAAATATTCGCGCCGCTTATGTCGGCAAAACACATTTTTAATATTTGGTTAGAAATAGGCAACTATGGGCAAATCGCTAGTAATTGTAGAGTCTCCTGCTAAGGCTAAAACAATTAATAAATATTTAGGTAATGACTTCATCGTAAAGTCCAGTATTGGACATGTGCGAGATTTACCTACTTCAGGTTCGAGCAAAGCTAAAGTGCCGGCAACTAAAACGCCAGCAGAAGTTCGTAAAATGGAGCCTGAAGAGAAAGCAGCGTATAAAAAGCAACGAGATTATACAAACTTAGTCGCGCGTATGGGTATTGATCCAAACCAAGGTTGGGATCCGCATTACGAAATACTGCCTGGTAAAGAAAAAGTTGTTCAAGAATTACAAAAGCTGGCAGAAAATGCAGACCAAATATATCTCGCAACGGATTTGGATAGAGAAGGGGAAGCAATTGCTTGGCACCTTCAGGAAATTATTGGCGGCGAGCCTTCAAAGTATAAGCGCGTAGTTTTTAACGAAATTACTAAAAACGCAATACAACAAGCATTTGAAACACCAGGCGAGCTTAACACCGATATGGTTTACGCTCAGCAAACACGTCGCTTTTTGGACCGTGTTGTTGGTTTTATGGTATCACCTTTACTTTGGGCTAAAGTGGCCCGAGGACTTTCTGCAGGACGAGTGCAATCAGTAGCAGTACGTTTATTAGTAGAGCGTGAACGTGAAATTAAAGCATTTATTCCAGAAGAATTTTGGGATATTCACGCTGACGTTAAAAATACTGAGTCTGAGTTACGCTTAGAAGTAGCCAAACAAGCAGGAAAGCCATTTAAGCCTGTAAATGAAGCTCAGGCTAGCGCAGCGGTTAAAAGCCTTGAGAATGCAGAATACAAAGTAATTAGCGTTGAAGAAAAACCAAGTAAAAGTCGCCCAAGTGCACCATTAATTACTTCAACCATGCAACAAGCGGCAAGTACACGTTTAGGTTATGGCGTTAAAAAGACCATGATGCTTGCTCAGCGTTTGTATGAAGGCGGTTATATTACGTATATGCGTACCGATTCAACTAATCTTTCAAAAGATGCGGTTGAAATGTGTCGTGAGTACGTAACGAACGAGTTTGGTGCTAAATATTTACCAAAAGATCCAATTAGCTACAGCTCTAAAGGCAATGCACAAGAAGCGCATGAGGCAATACGTCCTTCAAGCGTTACCGTGTTATCTGGTCATGTTGAAGGTGTAGACGCCGATGCTAAAAAGCTGTACGAGCTAATTTGGCGTCAGTTTGTAGCGTGCCAAATGGTACCTGCTGAATACGATTTAACAACGCTTACAGTTGAAGCTAACGATTTCCAACTTAAAGCGAAAGGCCGTGTGCTACGCTTTGATGGTTGGACTAAAGTACAGCCTGCAATACGTAAAAAGAACGAAGAAGATCAATCATTACCAGCTGTTAAAGAAGGTGAAGTCCTTACTTTAATCGAACTTGATCCTAAACAACATTTTACTAAACCGCCAGCGCGCTTTAGTGAAGCAAGTTTAGTAAAAGAGCTTGAAAAACGCGGTATTGGTCGTCCATCTACTTATGCGTCAATTATATCAACGATTCAAGATCGTGGTTATGTACGTGTAGAAAATCGCCGTTTCTTTGCTGAAAAAATGGGTGAAATAGTTACCGATCGTTTGGTTGAAAACTTTACTGATTTGATGAATTTTGATTTTACAGCAAAAATGGAAGGCCGTTTAGATGACATCGCTGAAGGCGAGCGAGTATGGACTGAAGTTCTTGATAAATTTTATGCTGATTTTTCAACGCAATTAACTGTCGCTAAAGATGAGCCAGAAAATGGCGGTATGCGTCTTAACGAGATGGTTGAAACGGATATTGAATGTCCTACGTGTAGCCGAAAAATGGGTATACGCACAGCATCAACTGGTGTTTTCTTAGGGTGTACTGGTTACAGTCTTCCGCCAAAAGAGCGTTGTACAACGACAATGAATTTAGTGTCGGGCGATGAAGCGGTTCCAGCCGATGTCGAAGACGAAGAAACTGAAAAGCTAATGCAGATGAAACGTTGCCCGATTTGTGAAACGGCAATGGATTCATACCTAATTGACGAAACCCGTAAATTACATGTGTGTGGTAATAATCCAGCGTGTAAAGGGCATATAGTTGAAGAAGGTACCTTTAAAATTAAAGGCTATGACGGACCAATTATCGAATGTGATAAATGTGGTTCTGACATGGAGCTTAAATCGGGTCGCTTTGGTAAGTACTTTGGCTGTAATAATGACGAGTGTAAAAATACACGTAAATTACTTAGAAGTGGTGAAGCAGCGCCTCCAAAAGAGGACCCAGTTCACATCAAAGAACTCGAGTGTGAAAAGTCAGATGCGTATTTTGTATTACGTGATGGCGCCGCGGGTATATTTTTAGCTGCAAATACTTTTCCTAAGTCACGAGAAACACGTGCACCTAAGGTAGAAGAATTAAAACGCTTTAGAGACCGTATTTCGCCTAAGTTTTATTACCTAGCCGATGCACCTGCTAAAGATCCTGATGGTAATCTTGCTGTTGTACGCTACAGCCGTAAAAATAAAGCTCAGTATGTTATGACTGAAGTTGACGGTAAAGCTACTGGCTGGACTGCTCATTATGAAGCAGGTAAATGGACAGAAGAGGCGAAGAAAAAAGCAGCGCCTAAAAAGAAAGCCGCAGCAAAAAAGGCACCAGCTAAAGCAAAACCTAAAGCCAAAGCAAAGCCTAAAACTAAAAAAGAGGATGAATAAGTAGGTATTTCTTATTCATAGCTTTTTATAGTTTTAAAAAGTCATAAAAAAACCGGAATGCACAGCTTGTGTCTATTCCGGTTTTTTTGTGCCTAATTAAATGTTTTCGCAACGGCTTTATTAGCAGTACATTTAACTAAGTGTATTGGGTATATCAATTTTTATTAAAAACATGGTCATTATATTGCACTAAATAGATCGCTAATTTAATGCAATTGGCATGATTAAATTTTAACAGAAGATACTTTTTTATAGCCTTCAGATTCAAGCTCATCATTTACGCATTTTAATACGTAGGCATTTAGCTCTTTATTGCTTACGTCATCATCTTTAGCCCAGTTAACACACATCTCTGTGTATTCTTTTACCATTTCGGCTGAAGCTGTTGGCGCATCGTCTGCTACCGCGTAAGTCGCAGATACTGCAAATAGTGGTGCTACGATTAATGCTAGCAATGCTTTTTTCATTCGTTTATTCCTAAAAAAATGGTGTGATGACTGATTTACCCAGTTTAAGGTTAGGTTTAAACCAGTAGTGCCCAATCCAGAACAACTCTGTTGGTATACTGATTTTTAAACGAAAACGAAATAAAAGATAACGAAATATTTTTATCGTAAGGATGAGTAATTTGCTTGTCGGTATTTCTCAGTATTGTGCTGTAGTAATTTATACCTAAATTCGGATAATAAGTGCAATTTCTCAGATTAGATGGCCAGCTGTTATAATTCGGCCATTTTCTCGCCAAAGGAA
>NZ_WTLB01000085.1 GCF_011378855.1 Pseudoalteromonas sp. Z1A8
CCGACGACCTTCGCTTACTTATGCAAAATGTTTTGCGCAGTAACGGTGAGTTTTATAATTATAGGAATTCATTAAACTGCAGATGCAAAAAATCACTCGATAAAGAGTGCGATTTTGTTTTAACTTTTTAGATATTTAATTTCAGTGGTTTCGGGAGCCTGAGTTTGTAAAAAGCGAACCGACGACCTTCGCTTACTTATGCAAAATGTTTTGCGCAGTAACGGTGAGTTTTATAATTATAGGAATTCATTAAACTGCAGACGCAAAAAATCACTCGATAAAGAGTGCGATTTTGTTTTAACTTTTTAGATATTTAATTTCAGTGGTTGCGGGAGCCTGAGTTTGTAAAAAGCGAACCGACGACCTTCGCTTACTTATGCAAAATGTTTTGCGCAGTAACGGTGAGTTTTATAATTATAGGAATTCATTAAACTGCAGACGCAAAAAATAACTCGATGAAGAGTGCGATTTTGTTTTAACTTTTTAGATATTTAATTTCAGTGGTTGCGGGAGCCGGATTTGAACCGACGACCTTCGGGTTATGAGCCCGACGAGCTACCAGACTGCTCCATCCCGCGCCTGAAATTGTATACTTGTTTAAATTTGCTTACATTACAACTTGGCTTCCAATTTAAAAATTTATTGCGGGAGCTGTGAAGGTGAAGAGTGAACCGACGACCTTTTAAAACTACCTATTGCACTAAATCTTTATAAAATAATTGGTTGCGGGAGCCGGATTTGAACCGACGACCTTCGGGTTATGAGCCCGACGAGCTACCAGACTGCTCCATCCCGCGCCTGTATATTTTAAGTCTATCGACTACTTTATTTTATCTCTTAAGCTAGAGTTTGCAGTAACCAAATCTTACAAAGAATTGGTTGCGGGAGCCGGATTTGAACCGACGACCTTCGGGTTATGAGCCCGACGAGCTACCAGACTGCTCCATCCCGCGCCTGTAATTTCTTTAAAACATTTTCGTAATATTTACGAGCCTGCCTTGAAGAGAGCGCTACTATATAGGAATAAACATTTAATGCAAGGCCTAAACTAATTAAAGTTGTTCAACCGAACAAAAAGCAATCAAATTGCTATTCTGCGCTCAACCTTTGATGCGGATTAATCATTTTTTGCCATTCCCAGTCTGGATGCCCCATCACTATAAAGTCAGGGTTCTCAGTACTCTCGCGTTGGTTGTACGTTAGCGGGTTAAATTCAGCATCGGTAATACAACCACCGGCTTCTTCAACAATAACTTGTGAAGCACCTGTATCCCACTCTCCCGTTGGACCAATTCTTAAAAAACAATCTGCTTTACCTTCTGCAACAGTACAAGCTTTTAATGAGCACGAGCCAATAGCAATAGTTGTAAACTGACTATTTAAATACTGACTCACCGCTTCTATTTTTTGGCGGCGGCTCACTGCAAGCGTCAAGTTCTCTGGCGGCGCTACAGATATTTGCTTATCAATTGAGTTTTCACGTTTAAAGGCACCATTTTTAGCTGTAGCAAAATAAGTCACACCTTTTGCAGGCCAATGAATAACGCCAAGCACAGGATGATTATTTTCAATCAATGCAATGTTTACTGCAAAGTCGCCACTTTCTAAAATAAATTCGCCTGTACCATCCATCGGATCGAGTAACCAATAACGCTGCCAGTCCTGTCTGTCGGCAAGTGCAGGTATAGGTGTTTCTTCCGACATAATTGGGATATCGGGCGCTAAGACTTTTAATCCAGCAACCAGTACGTCATTTGCTGCTAAGTCAGCTTTGGTAACAGGCGTATTATCTGATTTCTCTTGTTGGCCAATATCGCCTTTTTTATAAATGGCCATAATTGCATCGCCAGCACGCTCAGCTAATTCAATACACGGTTCGATTAATTTATTCATCGGCAGCTCCAGACGCTAAATACTTATCTAATAATAGCAAAGCTGCAACACTGCGTGCTTCGGTAAAATCTTCTTGGTCTAATAATGACTGCCACTGAGTTAATGGCCACTTAACAACAACAAGCGGCTCTGGTTCGTCGCCAATAAGGGTTTGTGGGTATAATTGCTTAGCAAATAAAATATGCATAGTGGCATTAAAATAACTCGGCGCCATTGTTACTGTTCTTAATGGTTTAAAATACTCAGCACCAAAGCCAATTTCTTCTTTAAGCTCTCTGTTAGCAGCTTGCTCTGGCGTTTCGCCCGGATCGATTAAACCTTTAGGAAAGCCCAACTGATAGTCGTTTGTACCCGCACAATACTCACGTACAAGTAGTAGTTCGTTGTCTGCACTTAACGGAACAATCATCACTGCTCCCCGGCCACCGCCGCGAATTCGCTCATACTGGCGTTCTTCGTTATTAGAAAACTTGAGTTCTAAAGACTCCACAGTAAACAGGCGGCTTTTAGCGACAACGTTGTTACTGAGGATTTGTGGTGGTACTGGGTGCTTTTTCTGTGTCATTGGCGTTAATTTGCTATCATGGCAGTTAGTTCAATAATAAACCTTATAAGTTGAAATTCCTATGTTAAATTGGTCAAAAATCGATACCGTTTTACTCGATATGGACGGAACATTACTCGATTTACATTACGACAGTCATTTTTGGCTTAACGTAATTCCACAACAACATGCATTAGCAAGAGGTATTAGCTTAGACGCAGCTAAAGCAGATATTTTAAAACGCTATCAAGCTGTGAGCGGTCAAGTACAGTGGTATTGTTTAGATTATTGGGAGCAACAATTAAGCTTGCCTATAATGGAGCTTAAACGAGAGTCTCAGCATTTAATTAAAATGCGCGAAGACGTACCTCATTTTTTAACTGAGCTTAAAAAAGCAGGCAAAGAATTAATTTTACTTACCAACGCCCACCCTGAGAGTGTCATGCTCAAATTTGAGCATACAGCGATTGATAACTACCTAGATGGTGTAGTGTCCACTCATGAGTATGGAGTAAGTAAAGAGCAACAAAGTTTGTGGCACCAAGTACAAAAAGACTTAGGGTTTAATAAGCAGCGCACTTTATTTGTAGATGACAGTGTGCCGGTATTAAATGCCGCACGAGAATACGGCATTGAGCACTTACTTGCAGTTGCTAACCCTGATAGCCAACAACCACATAACGAAATAGCCGATTACCTAAGTGTTACCGACTATCGTAAGATTATTTAATCTCAGCTTACGTGAGCTAAACTTTTGGGTAACGCGCTTCTAGGCCTTGGTATACTAACTTTGCAAAATCTGCATGCTCTGTATCAAGGCTTTTAACTACTTCAACTAGATGCTCGTTATCTTCTTGCCCGTTCCATTCTTTAATATAGCTACCATCTTTGTAACCGTGATCTTGGCGGAAAAAGTTTAACGTATTTTTACCTACGTAGCCGCGATATAAATCATCAATATCCATATCCATTTGCGCCATACAACCGGCAAATGCAGCGGCATTAAACGTTTTATCTGCAACAGCAGAAGCCGCTAATATTTCTAGCGTTTGTTTAAAGTCATCCGCTTGTTGAGCATTACTAAGCTCAACTTCAAGTTGCTTTGCTAAGTCTTCGTAGCTAGTTTCGCCGTCAATTCTGAGCGATAGACCAAAATGAAAAATATCAACCAACTCTAAAATAACTTGTTCAGTATCTGGTGTTTGTTTTTTCCACCATTTCCAACCATGATGATCCAGCATTTCAGCACACTCAACCCAAATAGCGCGGTACCATTCAAACCCTTGAGTAAACCACTGCTCATGTACTTTAGTGTTCATGGCGTTTTGCATTTCTAGCATCACTACTAGCTTGTTTAAATTGGCAGACATATCAATTCCTGTCGTTTTTGGTTGGCGTAATTTTCGTTGGCATAATAATACAGATAAAATGCGGATTGTGCATTGCCGTATATTTTCATTGTTGTGCAAATTTTTATCTTGAGGTAGTAAACTCATGCCATGAGTCAATTAAATCAATAAAATCTTCAAAGCCACAACCACTACTTAAACCATTTTCTTCAAGCGCTAAATCGTCATCTTGATACGCTATTAGGTCTTCACTGTCTTGATGAAGCGCATGGGCTTCAAATAATGCTTCGTCTTTCGTTAATATTAAATCTATTTCTTGGCCTTTTAGCGTTAGCGGCTCATAGCTTGAACTTACCGATGCAATAAGCGCTTGCACCATAGCTACTTTGTCTTTGCCTATTTCTTCGTTTAGCCAGCGACCAATAATGGCATGTTCGCTACTTATTTTAATACGTAACCCGCTAATAGGATCGCGAATAAATTGATATTCCATAGGGTTTGCCTGTAAATCTTTAATTGCGTAATTATATACGTAAACGCCCGTAAACCACAGGACATATAAAGCAAAATAGCGCCACATGGGCGCTATTTTATTCAGCTTTAAAGCCGTTAACTTCGCGATCTATAACGCGCGGCGTCAATAATTGACCATAAGTAAATAATAGGCACAAGTACAAAACCTACAAGCACATAAATTAGTGCGTAACTTATTATAATAGCGAGTGCAAAAAATATAGCCGCTAAAATACGCCCTTGCACTAACTGCCCTAAACCAGGAAAAAATATATTACATATTGCTGCAATTACGTTACCGCCAGAACCTTGATCTGCCATATTAACCTCTGTATTTATTTAATTTTATAGTTATTTACTTACACACTTTATGCCAATTTATTAAAGCTTACAAATCAAATAGTTAAATTAGCCTAGATTTAAGGAGTTAGTAAATTTTGCTAAATTTAGGTCAAATTAGCAATTTTTGTTATGCGTTTGCACTTTTTCGTTTGTTTAAATAAGTAGCAAGTCACTCGTTTTGAACACTATTTTATAAATAGCTGTTTATAAAAACAGTATTTTATTTAGCCTAACAAAAACACCTGTTATACTGCCCACAATATTGATTAAAAAGGCGTAACGATGGACGTTTCACAATTACTCGATGGCTTAAATGACAAACAACGCGATGCCGTTGCAGCCCCACTACAAAACATGCTGGTATTAGCAGGTGCTGGGTCTGGTAAAACACGAGTGTTAGTTCATCGTATTGCGTGGCTTATGCAAGTTGAGCAAGCCTCTGCTTACAGTATTTTTGCAGTTACCTTTACTAATAAAGCAGCTAAAGAAATGCGTAGCCGCGTTGAAGAAACACTAAAAGCTCCTGTAGGTGGTATGTGGATTGGTACGTTCCATGGTTTATCGCATCGTATTTTACGTGCTCATCACCGTGAAGCTAATTTACCAGAAGCCTTTCAAATTTTAGACTCTGACGATCAGCTTAGAATGATCAAGCGCTTATTAAAATCGATGAATATTGATGATAAAAAATGGCCCGCTAAGCAATTTGGCTGGTACATAAGCGCCAAAAAAGATGAAGCACTTCGCCCTAAAGATATTCAAGCATACGATATTAATGAGCAAATGATGCTGCGTGTTTATGCCGCCTATCAAGAGGCCTGTGATAGAGCGGGCCTAGTTGATTTTGCTGAAATATTACTACGCAGCTACGAAGTGTTAAAAAATAACCCTACGTTACTGCGTCATTATCAGCAACGCTTTGCGCATATGCTAGTAGACGAGTTCCAAGATACAAATACCATTCAATATGCTTGGTTAAAGTTACTTGCTGGCGATACTAACAGCATTATGATTGTAGGCGACGATGACCAAAGCATTTATGGTTGGCGTGGTGCTAAAATCGAAAACATTAAACGATTTTTAACTGACTTTAGCGCCGAAACCATTCGTCTTGAGCAAAACTACCGTTCAACAGCGACTATTTTGAAAGCGTCTAACGCATTAATTCAAAATAACTCAGAACGTATGGGTAAAAGCTTATGGACCGACGGTAACGACGGCGAGCCAATCTCTATTTATGCAGCATTTAATGAGTTAGACGAAGCACGCTTTGTAAGTAGCAAACTACGAAGCTGGTTAAATGCAGGTAATGCCCTACAAGATGCCGCAATTTTATACCGTAGTAACGCGCAATCTCGTGTACTCGAGGAGGCCATGCTGCAAGAAGGCTTAAAATACCGTATTTATGGTGGTATGCGATTCTTCGAACGACAAGAAATTAAAGATGCGCTTTCGTATTTACGCCTAGTAGGTAATCGTCAAGACGATGCCGCGTTTGAACGTGTAATTAATACGCCAGCACGCGGTATTGGTGATAAAACATTGAGCCATATACGCGACTGTGCACGAGCAGAATCATTACCGCTTTGGTATGCCGCAAAAGCAATTGTAGAACAACAGCACTTATCTGGTCGTGCTTCTGGTGCAGTAAGTAAGTTTGTAGAACTCGTTGAACAAATAGAAGATAAAATTAGCGATCTAACTTTGCATGAGCAAGCCAAGTACACAATTCAAACCTCAGGCTTGATGGCAATGTACCAAGCTGAAAAAGGTGAAAAAGGCCGTGCTCGCGTAGAAAACTTAGAAGAGCTCATTAGCGCATGTGACCAGTACGAACTTCCTGAAGACGAAGAGTACAGCTCACCTTTACAAGGCTTTTTAGCCCATACGTCACTTGAGTCGGGTGAAGGACAAGCAGAAGAACACGAAGACGCCGTACAAATGATGACGCTTCACTCAGCTAAAGGCTTAGAGTTTCCGCTAGTCTTTATGGTAGGCGTAGAAGAAGGCATGTTCCCTTCTCAGCAAAGTAACGAAGAGTCTGGCCGTTTAGAAGAAGAGCGCCGCCTTTGTTATGTAGGCATGACACGAGCAATGGATAAGTTATACATTAGCCATGCTGAGAGTCGCCGCTTATACGGGCAAGAAAAATACCATAGCCCATCACGCTTTTTACGCGAAATCCCTGAGGACTGCGTTGAGGAAATCCGTATTAAAACACAGGTTTCTCGTCCACCTGCTGCCGGGCGTTTTAGCGCATCAGTTAGCCATGCCGCATTTGAAGACAGTGGCTTTAACTTAGGTCAACGAGTACTTCATGCTAAGTTTGGCATTGGTACCGTACTTAATTACGAAGGCAGCGGCGCGCAATCTCGCGTACAAGTTAACTTTGATGACCTTGGTAGTAAATGGTTAGTAACGGCCTATGCACGATTACAAGCAGTATAAAGCACACCTAAATGAGTTAGAACAACAACTAGCTGACGCATATCATCGTCAGCTAGTGTTGATTACGGGCAGCCCAGCTTGGTGTTATGAATTACTTAACTCATTAATAGATGAAAACAATACACTTGTTGTCTCAAAGCAGCGTGCGCTTAAAAATTCATACTGGCCTACTCGCACTCACCAAATTTTAGGGCAAGAATTTGCTCATGCTGTTTACGACGGTTTTAGTGGTTTGCACCCAGATAAACTTGCAGCACTTTCCGGCACCGTTAAAGCCGGTGGTATGCTGTTTTTATTACTGCATGAATTAGGTGACTTACCTACTTGGCAAGACCCTTCATTAAGTACAGTACAATCACACGGTCATACCATTAACTACAGTTTATTTAATCAACGTTTCGCAACTGTTATTAAACAATTACCTGCTTTTCATTTTAGTGAAAAAAATGGCTGTATTGATCACAACTCAAGCTTTGTTACACATAATAAAATTGATTATCAACCTCAGCAAAGCTGCGTTGAACAAATAGTTAAAGTGGCTAAGGGCCGTGCCAACAGACCTTTACTTATTAATGCCGATAGAGGCAGGGGTAAGTCGGCAGCACTCGGCCTCGCAACAGCAAAACTGACTGATAAAAAAGTAATTATTTGTAGTACTCAGTTTAAAGCGACCCATAGTAGCTTTAAACATTTAGCCAACGAGTTAAGCCTGCAATACAATGCTGAACATAAACAGCTCGCCAACTTGCACTACGTTGCACCTGACGCGTTATTAAACACACTACCTGAGTGCAATTTATTACTAGTAGATGAAGCTGCAGCAATCCCTGTTCCGTTATTACTACAAATGCTAGCTAATTACCCTCGTATAGTATTTGCAAGCACTCTGGTTGGGTATGAGGGCAATGGCAGAGGTTATACCATTCGCTTTAGTAACTATATTAAAGCGCACTATAAAGCCTCTAAAGTTGTAACACTGGATGAGCCACTGCGCTTTGCTAAACACGATCCCCTTGAGCAACACATTCGCACACTGTTTGCACTCGATGCACAATATAATGAGTTAAGTAGTAATCAATTAGAACAGCCAGTTCATAGTGAAATAACTCAGCAATCCCTTGTAAACAATGAGCCATTACTGCAGCAAGTTATTGCCCTGCTTGCATTAGCTCACTATCAAAGTAGTGTAAACGACTTACGCCAACTACTAGACGCACCATCGCAACGACTATTTATTAGCAAAATTAATAATCAATTAGTTGGCGTATGCTTAATCGCCATAGAAGGTGGTTTGAGTGAAGAACTTGCCCTACAAGTTATAAGTGGAGAGCGTCGTCCGCAAGGACATTTAATGGCGCAAGCACTCTCACAACTTAGCTTTAATAATGACTGTTTAACACAACTGAGCGCTCGCGTTGTACGAATAGCGATTGATCCGAGTTCTCACAATATAGGGCTTGGTAAAAAGCTACTTAGCTATTGCGAGTCGCAAGTAAAAAACCAATGTAGTTGGTTTGGTGCAAGCTTTGGCGCAACAGCGCAGTTACTTAATTTTTGGCAGAACCAAGGGTTTGATATCGTAAAACTGGGTTATCAACGCGATAAAAGCACAGCTGAACATTCAGCGCTTGTGGTTAAATGCTTAAATAACAAAAGTGCAATTATCCAACCTTTGAAAAAGCAGTTTAAAAACGACTTTTTTTATGGGCTTTTAACACACTTTAAAACACTAGATTGGCAACTTGTAAGTATTTTAATTGAAGGGCTTAGCGATGAGTTAGTAGGTCTAGAGATTCGCGAAAGATTAGTCTTGCTCGTAAACAGTAACTTCACTCAATTTAGTATCTCTGCGACTCTTTGGCAGATAATGAACCAGTCTCCTTCTTGTATGTCTCAATTAACAGAGTCTGATAAACAACTCTTAATAAAATTAGTACTACAAAATGAAAGTAATGAAAAAGTAATTCAATACTTAGGTTTATTAGGAAAAAAACAGCTTGAGAATCAATTTAAACGTGCCATAAAAAACCTCACTAGTACCATCTAATAATCTTTAGTTGCCCTATCTCTGTTAAATTTCATCCATCTTTAAGCTATTTATTTAATCCCAGACAGCGAAAAACCCGTTACATTTCTGTAACGGGTTTCTTTAATTTGAAGTCGGTGCAGGGTGTCGTGGTGCCCACTGCGGTAGAGAGGCACAGTGAAATTCTACACTATCTTTGTGTCGGGGCGGCCTTCCGCGGGGCTCGCCTCGAGCTGTTTTGTTTCACTACTGAGTTCGGTATGCGCTCTTGGCTATTTAATAAATTCCAGATAGCAAAAAAACCGTCACAT
>NZ_WTLB01000086.1 GCF_011378855.1 Pseudoalteromonas sp. Z1A8
AAGTTTTCCTCGCTCAGTCAAGCCAAGACCGCAGCGGTACGCTAGAAATAAAAAAGCCGCTCACCTTAAGTGAACGGCATTACAGCTTTGGCTGGGTTTTTTTATGGGTGAAAGAGCAGGTTTTAAATTACAGTGTTTTAATTATGCGTAGGCGCGGCTTTATCCCGCGTTTTTTAAATTCAAAAAACTTGCGCGAGGTATGCTCCGACTACGGGTTGGGAGTTTGCTGTGGTTGGGGTGACGTTTGTTGTAGTCGCGGCTTTATGCCGCGTTTTTAAATTCAAAAAAAATTGCGCGAGGTAAACTCGCGACTACGGTGGCGCTTGTTAAATTAAAAATTTGCGTGAGGTATGCTCCGCATACGGGTTGGGAGTTTTTTGTGGGCGGGGCTTTATGCCGCGCTTGTTAAATTCAAAAACTTGCGCGAGGTAAACTCGCGACTACGGGGGCGCTTGTTAAATTAAAAAACTTGCGCGAGGTAAACTCCGCATACGGGTTGGTAGTTTGTTGTGGTTGAAGTGACGTTTGTTGTAGTCGCGGCTTTATGCCGCGTTTTTTAAATTCAAAAACTTGCGCGAGGTAAACTCGCGACTACGGGGGCGCTTGTTAAATTAAAAATTTGCGCGAGGTATGCTCCGCATACGGTTTTCTATTACTTGGTTTATACCTAACCTGAGCGCTAGGGTATCCATCTCACAGCCCTTACATATCTATTATCACCAAATATAGCTACAATGCGCGCCTAATTAATTGAAGGTAAATACAGTGAAAAACTCAGTTTTGGCATTACGCGCTCAGCAAATAAGTGAATCTCGCCGTGAATTCAATGCTCGAGGCGGTAAATTAGATCGCTGTGAACAATGCTTAATAGCCAAACATTACTGTATTTGTAAAGGTGTTGAGCACGCTCAGTGCGATGCTGCTGTATGTTTACTGATGTACCATAATGAAAGTTTTAAGCCCTCTAATACAGGGCGATTAATCGCGGAAATTGTTCCTAATAACTATGCGTTTAGATGGGATAGAACAGACCCAGATCCTGCTTTTTTAGCTTTAATAAACGATCCCCAATATCAGCCAATGGTAGTGTTTCCTGCTGAAGACGTAGAAGAGGGCAGAGCAATTACTGAAGTGAATATTGAAGAGGGTAAAAAGTTACTATTTATATTTTTAGATGGTACGTGGCGCGAAGCTAAAAAAATGATTCGCAAAAGCCCATACTTAGATAACTTGCCTGTACTTTCTGTTACTGCTGATAAACTATCTGATTACCGATTACGTGTTGCCCCTCATGCGCATCAACTAGGCACTGCTGAAGTGGCTATTATGGTGCTAGCGCTTGCGGGAGAAATGGATGCATCTTCTAAATTAGAACAGCATTTTATTAAGTTTCGTGATGCGTATTTGCTTGGTAAGCGCAATAAAGGCCGACCGCTAGAAGAGTAGTTTTACGCAGTTAAGCGAAAGCTTGCTGCTCTTTTAAGTGAGCAAGTGCTTTATTTTGAATTGCTCTGAAGCCTTCTTCAGATGTTAATTGTAAAACCGTATTATATAATTGGCTTACGCTATTGTGAGCCTGAATAAACGAGGTGCAGTCCTCACCAATCATATCCTTAGCCTCTTCGACTCGCTTTAAAAAGTAACAGCTAATATCGGTTTTTCCCTTAAAGTTAGTGGTCGCAATAGCGTTAGATACTCTATTAAGCTGATAACTAAATTCATCAGGTCTAGCACCTTCTCCCCACTTGCCGGTGCGAATATCACTTTCTAATTGGATAATTACGTTAATTATATTTTTAAATTCGCTTATTGGCATATCAAAAAAGTTATAACCTGCAGGATTAAACAATGCTTTATAAGGATTTTCTTGAGGAATTTCCGTTGTAAAAATTCCGACAGGGCTAGCTGTATTTATACTTGATGCTTTTAGTGAGAAGGTATTGCTTTGGGTCGTCTTAAAGTTCATGTCCATTGAGTATTTATAATCCTTATATTACTTAGTTATCGGCGCAGCCTATTAAAAATTTAGTGAAATTTAAAACAAATACTCAGTTTCTTATCGATAAATAGACACCGCGTCTAAATCGATTGATGGCACTTGCTAAGTCCCAAATTTTAGACAAAGAAAAGCGCGCTCTATCTCTAGGCGCGCTTGCGGAATCTTCTAATTTTCTGCATCCTGCAATTGAACTTAATCAACTCCAATTTTTACTAATCCATGTTTATTACTATATTACTTTTTAGTTCTATGTAATGTAGACCATCCGGGCCTGTATCCTTCAATTCCTAAACATCCTGTAGGGTAAATACTATTACCAAATCCTTAATTACACTTCCTAGTGTATCCCTATTTTAACCAATCCATTGTGTTGCCTTAAAAGGCCTGTCCTTTTATTCCTTCAACATCCTGTTGAACAACTTAGCCGTGTTGTTATCCTTTTCGCATCTTCCTGACACTGTCCTTTTTACAACATTGTGTTGTGATACTCATCCTGAGCCTGTCCTAAAATCCGTGTTGTCCTGGTAACCTAATCATTGGTTGGTTGAGTAAGTAGTCCATTTCCTTTTACTCAATAAGCGTCGTTGCTTGGTTGATGCGTAAATTATAGTGCAATAGAGCAACTAAAATAGGGATAAAACTACATTCAATTAGTATTTACGCAATAGTAATAATGTAAAAGTTCAGTTAATACAAGTGTCTATGTTATTTTTGTGTGTTTTTTATCTTGATTTTTACTCATTAGCTGTCACGTCCGTAAGACATCTCTTACACGGTATTTCCTTTTTGGGCGTTATTTACATATTTACATTTATTTAAAGTGTGCACTTTTTTAATGAGCACGGTAGAATTCGATGATAATAACAATTATTTAGGTGAAATAATGAAGACAGTATTTACACTTGTTTTAGGATTAGCGGTATCGGTACCCGCCTTTGCAAGCGATGTTGTTAACATCTACTCTTTTCGTCAGCCGTTTTTAATTCAGCCAATTTTAGATGATTTTACAAAACAAACGGGAATAAAAACCAATGTTGTTTTTGCTAAAAAAGGGTTAATTGAGCGTGTTAAACGCGAAGGCAAACACAGTAAAGCCGATTTAGTATTAACCTCTAATTTTAGTGCGCTTATTCAATTAGAAGATTTAAAATTAACACAAACTATAAAAAGTGACAGTGTAAATAATAACGTGCCTGCAGCTTTTCGCGATGGCGACGGGCAATGGGTTGCTCTTACTAAGCGAGTGCGTAATGTGTATTCATCAAAAGAGCTAGTGGGTGCATTACCTGAGCTCACTTATGAAGATTTAGCTGACCCTAAATACAAAGGGCAGATTTGTACGCGATCTGGTAAACATCCCTATAATTTAGGTTTAGTGGCTTCTATGATTGCACACCATGGTGAAGCGCAAACTAAAGAGTGGCTTGAAGGTGTTAAGGCTAATTTAGCACGTAAACCGCAAGGTAACGATCGTGCTCAAGTTAAAGCCGTTAAAGAAGGTTTATGTAACTTAGCATTAGGTAATAGTTACTACCTTGGCAAAATGCTAGAAGATAAAGAACAAAAAAGTTGGGCAGAGGCCGTAAATATTAACTTTCCGAATCAAACTAATCGTGGCTCACACATAAATGTATCGGGTGCGGTTATTACCAAATACGCTAAAAACCCTGAAAATGCGTTAAAGCTCATAGAGTATATGACCGACAGTAAAGCACAAAATATGTATGCCTCATTAAATATGGAGTACCCAGTTAAGTCGGGTGTTGAACTATCAAGTTTGGTTGCCTCTTGGGGTAGCTTTAAAGAAGACAGCTTGCCACTTGATGAGATAAGTAAATATCGTCCATTAGCGCTTAAGCTAATTGATGAGGTGAAGTTCGATCTTTAATGACTAATAAATTTAAGCTGTCTAAATGGCAGCTCTTTGCGTGGTCGACTGGCTTAATTCTATCGGCCCCGTTGTTTTTTCTTCTTTTTGAATCTCTACAAGGTAGCTCTGAGGTGTTTTCTCACCTGTGGGATACCGTGCTTTGGGATTATATAACCAATACCGTATTGCTTGTTTTAGGTGTTTGTGTGCTTAGCTGCGCCATTGCATTACCTCTTGGCTGGCTAACAGCTTATTGTACTTTCCCCGGTAAAAAACAGTTTGAATGGGCACTTATGCTGCCCCTTGCTATGCCCACTTATATTATTGCCTATGTATACACCGATTTATTAGATTATGCGGGCCCGGTGCAAATAGCGCTGAGGGAATGGTTTGGCTGGGAATCACCTAAAGATTATTGGTTTTTTGATATTCGTACATTACCCGGCGCCATCGTTATGATTGCCTTGGTGCTTTATCCGTATTTATTTTTGATTTTTAAAACGGCTCTTCGCGAGCAGTCATTCAAATTAGTACAAGCTAGCCAGTTAATGGGGTTATCTCCTTGGCAAAGTTTTTTTAAAGTAAGCTTAGTACTCTCTCGTGGGGCTATTGTGGCGGCTCTTGCGCTTATAAGTATGGAAACCATGGCTGACTTTGCAACAGTGAGTTATTTTGCCGTAAGTACATTAACGACTGCCGTATACGATACGTGGTTTGGTTATTACTCACTTACAGCGGCAGCTAAAATATCGGGTGTGATGTTATTACTGTTATTTTTAGCATTAATGGCAGAGCGTTTTAGTCGTCGTAACCAAGCGGTATTTGAGCGCCAATCAAGTGTAAATAGTGAATCTCTCTATGTATTAAAAGGGAAGTCAGCTTTTCTTGCAACGGCATTTTGCAGCTTTATTTTACTTATCGCGTTTGTAATTCCTATTGCAGTACTTGTAAATTACGCCATTACCTATTTTGATAAAGCATGGAACATAGAGTTTTTTAGTTACGCTTGGCAAAGTTTAAAAGTGGCAGGGGTTGTGAGCCTAATAACTATTACGCTAAGTATTTTTGTTGTGTTCTATCAGCGCGTGGCAAAGCAAACGTATCCGCTTATTCCTGGACGTTTAGCAAGCACAGGGTATGCGTTGCCTGGCACGGTACTCGCAATTGCGGTTTTGTTACCCCTTACATTATTAGAAAACACCATTAACACAGCGCTCGAGAAGTATAATTTAGATATTGGCTTACTTCTTACAGGTAGCATTCTTACTATTATTATTGCTTATATAGTTAGGTTTTACGCCATTGCACACGGAGCAATAGAGTCGAGTTTTTTACGTATTAGCCCATCACTTGATATGGCAAGCCAATCAATGGGTAAAAGCCAAGGGCAAACGCTGCGTTTAGTGCACCTACCTTTACTGCGAAGAGGATTGCTTACTGCTGCATTATTGGTATTTATTGAGTGCATGAAAGAGTTGCCTGCGGCGCTATTGCTCAGACCGTTTAATTTTGAAAGCTTAGCTACTCATGTATTTCAGTATGTGAGTGACGAGCAGTTAGAGCTTGCTTCAATATCGGCATTATTTATTGTTATTGTTGGGTTTATTCCTTTGTATTTTATTAATCGTTCTATGGAGCAGCGTAGTTAAATGAGTAGTTTAATTTTACAAGGCGTGAGCTATCACTATAACGGCACAAAGGTTATTCACGATTTAGATTTAACGGTGGGTAAAGATGAGATTGTTTGCTTACTCGGAGCGAGTGGATGCGGCAAAACGACCACATTAAAAGCGATTGCAGGTTTAATTGAAGCCAAGCAAGGGTCTATTTTTATAGACGGTAAATTAGTGAGTGATGAGCAATCATTTATCTCACCTGAGCATCGTAACATCGGCATGATGTTTCAAGACTATGCGTTGTTTCCGCATTTAACGGTGGCAAATAATATCGCATTTGGGCTTAGTAAAATGAGTAAAGCTCAAAAGCAGCAACGCGTTGATGAAATGCTTAAGCTGGTACATTTAATTGGCTGTGCCGACAGGTTCCCGCATCAGTTATCGGGTGGCCAACAACAACGCGTCGCTATTGCTCGTGCATTAGCTTATAAGCCTAGTTTATTGCTACTTGATGAGCCCTTTTCAAATATCGATACGCAAGTACGCTTTGAATTAATTGCCGATATACGTCGAATTATTAAGGCAACTCAAGTATCTGCTGTGTTTGTTACACACTCAAAAGAAGAGGCGTTTGCGTTTTCAGATACACTTGCCATTATGCATCGCGGTAAAATTGAGCAACAAGGCACGCCTGAGCAGCTTTTTGCAACGCCATGTTCAAAGGAGGTTGCAGAGTTTCTGGGTCAGGGCATATACTTGAGCGCAGAAGTATTAACAGCAACTGAATATAAAACGCCATTTGGTTTAGTCGAGTCCTATGTTGAAAGTAAGCATAACGTAAGCATAGGGCTGATATATGTACGTCCGCATCAAATAGAATTAGTGGCAGATAACCAAAGTGACAAATTTAGTAAGCGAGCTACAATCATAAGTCGTCGCTTTATAGGTTCGGCATATATTTATTCGGTTGTTATTAATGAGCAAGAAATTGAAGTTGCAGCACAATATGGCCAGTCATTTGAAAATAATGAACAGGTTATAATAAAAATAAAACCTCACACGGTGAATTTTTTCGAATCGTAATTAATTTGTTATTCGCTGTGTTTTTATCTGTAAAATTAAGGAATAACAATGGCGCAAGCGCAATCAGGGATTTGTGCTGAAGCAAACTTACACGGTTTGCACTTATTTTTTAATGTGTTTGATGGTCAAGATGAATCACTTCGCGCAAAGTTAAAACAAGTAAGCGCCATTGAAGAAGAATTTAGCGATCAGTTTTCAGAATCAATGCTCTCTTGTATGGTTGCTATTGGTGCGCAATATTGGCCGCATATTCTCCCAGAGTTCATTCCTAGTGAATTACAGAGCTTTCCTAATATAAACCACAGCGATCACCAAATGAGCGTACAACCGTGCGATTTATTTGTGCAAATTCGCTCTGACCGTGAAGACGTTAACCATTTATTTGCGCTGCAAATTTTAAAACTATTTGCCCCCGATGTTGAGCTGGTGGAGCAAATTCGTAACTTTCGCTTTTTAGATGGTCGTGATTTTAACGGTTTTATTTATGGTGGCGACACCGCGCATGGAAGAAAAAAGCGCGCTACGGCTTTAATTAGTAACCCTGGCAATTTTGAAGATCAGGGAAGTTATATTCATGTTCAGCGTTATAAGCATGACTTAACTATGTGGCAGCACTTATCATTGAGTGAGCAAGAACAAATAATGGGGCGTACGCGCCTTGATAACACACTAATTACCCCCACGCTTGAAACCAGCCATGCTTCGCGAAGTGAGCTAAAAGACGAAGACGGACAGCCGCTACTATTAAATCAAAGCATGCCTTATGGCGATGTATATGAGCAGGGAATGTTATTAATTACATGTGCTTGTACGGGTACTGCATTTGAAAAAGTACTTAATAGCCGTTTAGGGGAAGGGGATTGCTACGACCACTGGCTTGATTTTACTCAAGCCGATATGGGTTCTGCTTTTTTTGCACCTTCAGTCGGTTTTTTAAAACAGATTTAGTTTACTAATTTAGTTATTAAACCGTATCAAATAAAATGCGAACACGTTCAAGTGTTACGTCTATTTCAGAAATTTTAGCTGGGGCGATAAAAATAGTATCGTCGCCTGCAATTGTGCCTAGCACGCCATCTGCTTTACCTAATGAATCTAATAAACGCGCAATAAGCTGAGCCGCACCAGGGCTGGTACGAATGATGATCATCATTTCGTTGTGCATAATGTCGATTACTAATTGGCGTAACGGACTTTTAGCCGTTGGTACACCCATTTCAGCAGGTAAGCAGTAAACCATTTCTTGTTTAGCATTACGTGTGCGTACAGCACCAAACTTACTTAACATGCGTGACACTTTACTTTGGCTTATGTTGTCAAAGCCTTGATCTTTTAACGCATCAACTATTTCGCCTTGAGAGCCAAAGTTTTCTTCTTTTAAAAGCGATTTAAATGCTTTTACCAGTGCTTCTTGTTTATCTTGTGGTTGCATAGTCTTCATTCGTTTTTGTTATTTATGCCGCAAATTCTACACAAAAATGAATAATTATGCAGCAGTTGTTTAGTTAACTTGCCAGTTTGATGCGTTAAATCACAAAAGTTTACGACTATGGTCGAAAATATACTTGAAATAGACAGGATAAATTTGTTTTTAGTCGCTAATTTCATTATCTTAAGAGCCACAAATGTTTCCTACCTCAAATTACGGAGAATTCCAATGAAAGTTGCTGTATTAGGTGCTGCAGGCGGTATCGGCCAAGCGTTGTCTTTATTATTAAAAACAGGCTTACCAGCTGGCTCTGAATTATCACTTTATGATGTTGCACCAGTAGTACCAGGTGTTGCGGTTGACCTTTCTCACATCCCAACAGATGTTAAAGTAGCAGGTTTTGGCGCAGATGAATTAAACAAAGCGCTTGAAGGCTCTGATATCGTTCTTATCCCAGCGGGTATGCCACGTAAACCAGGTATGGATCGTGCTGATTTATTTAATGTAAATGCTGGCATCATCAAAACTTTAGCAGAAGGCATTGTTGCTAGCTGTCCTAAAGCGTTAGTAGGTATTATTACTAACCCAGTAAACGGCACAGTTCCAATTGTTGCTGAAGTATTTAAAAAAGCAGGTACTTACGACGCTAAACGCGTATTCGGTATTACTACGCTTGACGTTATTCGTTCAGAAGCATTTGTTGCTGAGCTTAAAGGCGTAGACGTAGCAACTGTTAAAGTACCAGTAATTGGCGGTCACTCAGGCACAACTATTCTTCCTTTACTTTCTCAAGTTGAAGGTGTTTCTTTCACTGATGAAGAAGTTGCTGCACTTACTCCACGTATCCAAAATGCGGGTACTGAAGTTGTAAATGCTAAAGCAGGCGGTGGTTCAGCTACGCTATCTATGGGTGCTGCTGCAGCTCGTTTTTGTATGTCTTTAGTTAAAGGCCTACAGGGTGAAGAAGTTGTAGATTACGCTTACGTTGCTGTTGAAAATGGCGATGCAGAGTACTTTGCACACCCAGTACGTTTAGGTAAAAACGGCGTAGAAGAAATTCTTTCTTACGGCGAACTAAGCGCATTTGAAACAAAAGCAAAAAATGACATGCTTGAAACTCTGAAAAAAGACATCAAAGAAGGTGTTGATTTCATGGCGTAATAGCCAAAGTAGAATAACAAAAAAGCCTGCATTTGCAGTAATGCCGATCATTTAAGAAATAGTTAATAGCACTTGAACGATCTTCTAGGTATGTAAGAATCCGAATTCTTTTGTAGAATTC
>NZ_WTLB01000087.1 GCF_011378855.1 Pseudoalteromonas sp. Z1A8
AAACGGCCCAAAAGTAGGACCGTTCGAATTTCAAAAACTCGGTACACCATTAAGTCAAAACATGCTTAACTGAATGGTGTTAAGCCTAGGCTGGTTTTTAGTTTCAAACTGTATTTAAGCTACAGTGATGTTTGCAAACTTACGCTTACCTACCTGGTAAATAGCCGTTGTACCTTTCGCTACTTCAAGTTTGGTATCAGTGATTTTATCTTCACCGTTAAGTTTAACTGCGCCTTGCTTAATCATACGCATTGCTTCTGATGTACTTACTACTAAGTTTGCTTCTTTAAGTAAGTTAGCAATTAAAATAGCATCTTCTGCAATAGTGACTGTTAGCTCTGGGATTTCATCTGGTAGCGCTTTTTTCTGAAAACGCTGGATAAAATCGTCATGTGCACCTTGTGCATCAGCTTCACTATGAAAACGAGCAATTAACTCTTTAGCTAGTTCAATTTTAATATCGCGCGGATTAGTACCTTGCTCAACACGTTCTTTTTGAGCTGTAATTTCTTCAATAGAAAGAGCGCTTAGTAAGTCATAGTAGCGCCACATTAATACGTCACTAATCGACATTATTTTACCAAACATATCGTTTGGTGCATCAGTAATACCAATGTAGTTACCAAGTGACTTAGACATTTTTTGAACGCCGTCAGTCCCTTCAAGTAATGGCATCATTAATACTGTTTGCGGCTTTTGACCTTCAACTTTTTGCAGCTCACGGCCCATTAATAAGTTAAAGCGCTGATCAGTACCGCCTAGTTCAACGTCTGACTCTAGTGCAACCGAATCCCAACCTTGTACTAATGGATATAAAAATTCATGAATCGCAATTGGTTGACCGCCTGCATAACGCTTTTTAAAGTCATCACGTTCAAGCATACGCGCTACTGTTTGGTTAGCAGCAAGTTTAATCATGCCTGCAGCGCCTAACTTTTCCATCCAAGTAGAGTTAAATGCAACGGTGGTTTTAGCAGGATCGAGAATTTTGAATACTTGTTCTTTATATGTTTCAGCATTAGCTAGAACGTCTTCGCGAGTAAGTGGCTTACGCGTTACGTTTTTACCTGTTGGGTCGCCAATCATGCCGGTAAAGTCACCAATTAAGAAAATAACCTCATGACCTAAATCCTGAAAGGTTTTCATTTTATTAATTAGTACAGTGTGCCCTAAGTGTAAATCGGGCGCTGTAGGATCAAAGCCTGCTTTTATTTTTAGCTTTTTGCCCGACTTTAGTTTTTCAACTAGTTCGTCTTCAATTAATATTTCTTCTGCACCGCGTTTTATCTCTGCTAGAGCGGTTTGTAAATCCACTGTGTATTACTCCAAAATTCTGCCGACGAAGGGGCGACTAGTTACTTGCGTAGTCACGGTTTAATAAAGGTTTAAACCGAATAAATAGATGTAGCTAACATAACAAATTTCTACCTAATTAAAACAACTTTTTAAGTGATTCATGCAACTAAACTAAATCAATTAAGTCTTAGCGAGGTAGAGCGTTAAAAAAGGCTTTCTAACCTCGATTTTAGCGCAGTTTAAGGTTAGTTTAAATCTACAAAACACTAGTATTCGTACATTATTAAGTATATCCTGCAATATTATGTATTTATTATCTTGACAGCAGAAAAAGGCACGTTATGGTTCTCGTGGTTAACACGCTCCCCAAAAAACACAAATTGCTTATTCTAGGTTTGGTTTCTGCTATTGTTGGCTTAGCCTTTCTTCCTTCTGAAAAAGCCACTGCTTCCAAAGACAATAGTGCGAATGCACTAGAGATTGGTAAGCGCTATGAGTTACAAGTTAAAGTTGGTGACAACGAAAAATTAACTGAGCTAAATTCAGAGCAAGCAGCAGAAAAGTTACCAGAATACGACTTTGTCGATCATAAAGTTAAAAATGGCGACAATTTAGCAATTATCTTTAAGCGTGCTGGTTTTTCAGCTCAAACGCTTCATAAACTAATTAACACTAATGCAGAAACTCGCAAGCTAACTAAAATTCATCCTGGTGAAATACTTAGTTTTGCCACAGCTGAAGATGGCTCTTTAGCTCAACTGCGTTATGTAATTTCAAAAACAGATACTTTATTTGTTACCTTAAATGACGAAGGTAATTACGATACAGCTATCGATAGCAAAGAAATTGAAACGCTAACTAAAACCGCTGGCGGCGAAATATCTAATAACTTTTGGACTTCAGCAATTGCGGCAGGTTTAAGCGAACGTCAAATAATGAACTTTGCTGACATATTTGGTTGGGATGTTGATTTTGCAAATGATATTCGCAAAGGCGATGTGTTTGGCTTAATTTACGAGTCTCATTATGTTGATGGCGAATTTATTGGTACCGGTAAAATTATTGCCGCTGAATTTGTAAACCAAGGTCAGCGCTTTGCAGCAATTCGCCATACCGACGGCAATTTTTATACGCCTGAAGGGCGTAGCATGAAAAAAGCATTTTTACGTGCACCGGTAAACTTTAAATATATTAGTTCGAGCTTTAACCCTCGTCGCTTACACCCAGTTACTGGGCAAGTTAGAGCGCATCGTGGTATCGACTTTGCTGCGCGCACCGGCACACCAGTGGTTTCATCAGGTAATGGTAAAGTAATTAAAGCAGGTTACAGCAAATATAACGGTAACTACGTATTTATTAGCCATGGCACGCAATATGTAACTAAGTACTTACACCTAAATAAGAAACTAGTTAAAACTGGCCAAAAAGTTAAACAGGGCCAACAAATTGGTACTGTAGGGTCTACGGGTCGTGTTACTGGCGCACATTTACACTACGAATTTTTAGTAAATGGCGTTCATCGCAACCCTAAAACAGTAAAACTTCCTAAGTCAGAGCCATTACCTCGCTCAGAACTTGCTAAGTTTAAACCTATTGCCGATAACTTTATTGCCCAACTTGAGCGCAACCGCGAACTACAAGTTGCACTTAAATAAAGTTTAGTTATAAGCATTAAAAAAGCCTTTGCAAGTTAAACTTGCAAAGGCTTTTTAGTATGCACCCAACCTAATAACATATTAATTCATTAATACATAAATGAGCTGAACAACTAAAGATACCATCACTAACGGCCAAATATATTTGCTGTACTTGGTTGCGCCATCAAGTCCCATTTTACTTTGATACTTTTCAAGCAAAGGTATGAGTACTGCAAGTGCTACAAACAACCCAATTAAAATAACGAATATATTCATATCAATGTCCTACTTATGGTAACTCATGGCCTTTAGCACTTACATAAAGTGCGTACCAATGCTCACGAGTTAGTTTTACGTTTACAGCATCACACGATGCTTTAATACGTTTAGCATTAGTAGTACCAATTATTGGCTGAATCGATGCAGGATGGCGAAGTAACCATGCCAGCACAATAGCCTCAGCAGAAGTATCGTAAAGTGCAGCTAGCTTATTAACTAAAAGGCTGGTGTTTATATCGGCCTGCGATGCGTTTGATAAATCACTACCGCTGTATAAACCCTGGCATAAACTGCCCCAGCTCTGAATTTGAATTTCAAAATGACGACAGTATTCAATGCTTCCTGGAGTAAAATTGAGATTTTTACCATCAGCGTTACCCGCATATACACCTTCATCAACAAACTGGTGTTTTTGCAAGCTCGCTTCAATTTGATTAGCTACAATAGGCATATCAAGTGCGTGCTGTAAAAAATTCATTTGGTGTTGCTGCATGTTAGATACTGCAAAATTACGCACTTTACCGCTTTCTTTTAGGCAGCTAAATATTTGTGCTATTTCGTTCACTTCCATTAACGGATCGGGACGATGCAGCATCAATACATCTAAGTATTCTGTATTTAATTTTTTTAAAGATGCTTCAACTGATTGCTCAATCCACTTAGCCGAAAAATCATAGCGCTTTGGCCCTAAGTCATCTTCAAAACGGATCCCACATTTAGATTGAATATACATGTGCTCTCTAAGCTCTGGTCGTTCACTTAGTGCTTTACCAAAAACCTGCTCAGCTTTACCAAAAGTGTATATATCAGCATGGTCAAAAAAGTTAATACCACCTTCAATAGCGTTATCTATACATTCATGAGTTTGCTTAACATGTGCATCAGTAATTGCATCTTTATTCCAACCACCGCCAAGCCCCATGCATCCGAATATAAGTTTACTAACATGAGGTAAGTGCTTTGCTAAAGGTGTGTGAAGCATGGTAACTATCCTTAAAGTTTTGAAGAATAGTCACTGTAAACAAAAAAGCTTTATCTAGCTACAAATTAGGCACAAAAAAAAGCGCAGTAAACTGCGCTTAATAGTTAATCTATTTTAAATTACATTTTTAGCCAACGAGTGCTAGCAATATACCTGCTGCAACTGCACTACCCAGTACACCCGCTACGTTTGGACCCATTGCGTGCATAAGTAAAAAGTTATGTGGGTTACTTTCAAGGCCCACTTTATTAACCACTCGTGCCGCCATTGGCACAGCAGATACACCCGCAGCACCAATTAATGGGTTTATAGGTGTTTTAGATATACGGTTAAGCCCTTTTGCCATAAATACGCCCGACGCTGTACCAATTGCAAAAGCCAATGCGCCAAGCACTAAAATACCAATCGTCTCAACAGTTAAAAACTTATCTGCAGCAAGCTTTGAGCCTACAGCTAAACCTAAAAATATAGTTGTAACATTGATGATTTCGTTTTGAGCACTGTTACTTAATCTATCAACAACACCCGACTCTCGCATTAAGTTACCTAAACAAAACATACCTACAAGCGGTATAGCAGCCGGTAAAAACATAGCCGTTAAACTCAGCACCATAAGAGGGAAAATAATCTTTTCCTTTTTAGATACTTTGCGAAGCTCTGGCATCTTAATTTTACGTTCTTCTGGGGTTGTTAACGCACGCATAATTGGCGGCTGAATAATTGGCACAAGTGCCATGTATGAGTATGCGGCTACCGCTATTGCACCAAGTAAATCAGGTGCCAGTTTTGACGCTAAAAATATTGCAGTCGGTCCATCTGCTCCACCTATAATCGCAATAGCCGATGCATCCTGTAAAGTAAATTCAAAGCCTGGCACGTAGTTTAATAGTATTGCGCCAAACAAAGTCGCAAAAATACCAAACTGCGCCGCAGCACCAAGTAACAACATACGAGGGTTTGCAATAAGCGCGCTAAAATCGGTCAGCGCCCCTACGCCCATAAATATCAATAGCGGAAAAATTCCGGTATCAATACCTACGTAATAAACATAGTATAAAAGCCCACCAGGGTCTGACAAACCTGCCACAGGTACATTTGTTAAAATTGCACCAAAACCAATAGGTAACAGTAATAGTGGTTCAAAGCCCTTAGCTATTGCTAAAAACAGTAATAAACACCCTACCGCAATCATTATTAACGATGGGATTGTAAAGTTAGCAATGCCAGTAGCATTCCAGAGGTTTAAAATACCGTCCATCCTCTATTTACTCCCTATGCTAATGCAATCATAGCGTCGCCGGTAGTTACAGCATCGCCTTCACTAACTAACACTTCAGCAATTGTTCCGGTATGCATAGCGCGTATTTCGGTTTCCATTTTCATGGCTTCCATAATAATCACTACATCACCTTCGTTAACAACTTGCCCAGCTTTTACCTTAATCTTAAAAATATTACCGGCTAAAGGTGCATTTAGCGTTTCACCTGATGCAACCGAAGCAGACTGAGGAATATGCTCAGAATCTTTTAATGTTACCTCTTTTAGCTCACCACCTTGCGCCACTACTACGTCGTAAACTTTACCGTCTACTTTTACGCTGTACTGCTCAGCTTTTACGCCATTATTGTTTGAAGCTGATTTAGAAGGTGCTTTATTGCTTTTATCTTCAACAGAAGGAATAGGCTCAAATGCATCCGGGTTGTTACGGTTTTTAATAAACTTCAAACCAACTTGTGGAAATAATGCATAAGTTAGTACGTCATCAATTTGCTCATCAGCAAGTGTTAAACCTTGCTCTTGCGCTTCTTTTAATAATTCAGCTTCAAGCGTTGCAAGCTCTGGTGCAATGTTATCTGCAGGGCGACACGTAATTACCTCTGCTCCATCAAGCACACGCTCTTGTAGCTCTTTATTCATTGGTGCTGGTGTTAAGCCATATTCACCTTTTAATACGCCAGCAGTTTCTTTAGTAATTGTTTTATAACGCTCACCGGTTAGCACGTTAAGTACTGCTTGAGTACCTACAATTTGCGACGTGGGTGTTACTAAAGGTAAAAAGCCAAGATCTTCACGTACACGTGGGATCTCAAGCAAAACTTCGTTAAGCTTATCGGCTGCGCCCTGCTCTTTTAGCTGGTTTTCCATATTTGTAAGCATGCCACCAGGTACTTGTGCTAGTAAAATACGGCCATCAACCCCTTTTAAGCTACCTTCAAATGCCGCATATTTTTTACGTACATCTCTAAAGTAAGCCGCAATTTCTTCTAGGTGATTTAAATCAAGATCGGTATCGCGCTCAGTGCCTTCAACTATCGATACAATCGTCTCAGTTGCAGTGTGTCCGTAAGTCATACTCATAGATGAAATAGCGGTATCAAGCATATCAATGCCTGCATCAATCGCTTTTTGATAAGTCGCAGTACTTAAACCTGTTGTAGCGTGGCACTGCATAGCAATAGGAACCGATACGGTTTCTTTAAGTGCTTTAATTAGTTTTTCAGCATCGTACGGCTTTAATAAACCCGCCATGTCTTTAATACAAATTGAGTGACAACCTAAATCCTCAAGCTGTTTTGCAAGAGTTAGCCACATATCAAGTGTATGAACAGGGCTTACTGTATACGAAATAGTACCTTGAGCATGTGCACCTACTTTAATTGCTGCTTTAATTGCTGTTTCAAGGTTACGTACGTCGTTCATTGCATCGAATATACGAAATACGTCAACGCCATTTTTATGTGCGCGCTCTACAAATTTTTCAACTACGTCATCAGCGTAATGGCGGTAACCTAATAAATTTTGACCGCGTAATAGCATTTGCTGTTTAGTATTAGGCATCGCTTTTTTAAGCGCGCGAATACGCTCCCACGGATCTTCGCCTAAATAACGAATACATGAATCAAATGTAGCACCGCCCCATGATTCAATAGACCAATAACCTGCGTCGTCTAACTTGCTAGCAATAGGTAGCATATCGTCTAGGCGCATACGTGTTGCAAGCAATGATTGGTGCGCATCGCGTAATACCAATTCTGTTAATTTTAATTTAGCCATGTGTGTGCCCCTTATTTGTTATTTGATTTGTACTGAGCAATGGCAGCACTAATAGCAGCGATGTGCTCATTAGGCACACCTTGAGATTTAAAAGACGGTGATTTAGCTGGTGATGCCTCTGGTTCGCTATAGCGCGTCACCAAATTAGACATAAGCGCTACTGCACCAATTAATATCGACAGAAATACAAACACTCCAACCATGCCAGTCAGCATTAAGCTACCAGCCGTTGTGAGTAGAGCACCTATATCCATTTTTCTCCCCCTTTGAAACCCATATCGAAAATAAAAAATCGATTTAATTAAATATTTATTCACTGGATAATAACAAAACTAGTCGCTTTGTCTACATTTTGTAAATTGGTAAAACCAATTAAACTATAAACAACATAACGCTCAACTTATTTACAAGCCATAACCCAGCAATCATGTGCACTACAATACATACAGAAAATAACGACTATAGTTAATAGTTATATGAAAGTTGTTAATTAACTATTCATCTTCATAAATATAAACGCCAAACGGTATAGTAAGTATAAAAACACAAAGCAATTGTTAATTGGTCTTACCAAAGTCAACGTATTCAGTGAATATTTACCGTCTATTTGTAACAGTGTGAATAACTTACATAACAAAGCGTAAAAATTACTAACTAGCTAATAACTAAAAATGCATGCAAACACATAAGCTATTGATATAAAAACAAAAATAAATTTTGGCATGTAACTCGCATTAGCTATTGTGAGCAAAATTTGATAACCAAGGAGAAAACAATGTTACGCTGGACAATTACATTTTTAGTTATTGCTTTAATCGCTGCAGTGTTAGGTTTTGGTGGCATCGCAGGTGCCGCAGCTGGTATAGCAAAAATTATATTTTTTATTTTTATAGTACTTTTAGTGATTTCGTTAGTTTCAGGTGCGCTACGTGGTAAATCACCCAGGTAGATACGCTAAACTGAATAAAACTAAGCAACACTAATTACATTAATTTTTACAAGGAATTACATTATGAAATCAACAACTGTTAAAGCAGCACTAATCGGTCTATTCGCAAGTTTTTTCATCATGGGTTGTGAAGACAATCATGCAGAAGACGCAGGCGAACGTATTGACGAAGCAGTAACTGACGTGCAAAACAAAGTAGAAGATGCATGTGAAAATGTTAAAGAAGGCGTGAACGCAGAAGAAACTAACTGTTAATTCTTCTTGTACCGCTAAAAAACGGCCTCTGGGCCGTTTTTTTGTGCCTGCAATAAAATCACTAACTATAAAGCTGCTCATTTAGCAGTTAGCTTGTTAAAATAAAAAAAACGATACTTAAAGCAAGGCAAAATGGCATTCACAACCACCTACACACTAGATAAACCCTACTTTTACGAGTGCTTTGATGAGTCACTTCCTTACAGTAAGCGTGCAAAACCTAAATACTTTTTACTTGTGTTGTTAGTTGCGCTTGGTTTATTTGGTATTTATGTTTTAAACGATCATTACTTAGGATCGTTTATGATCATGCTAGCTGTACTAGAGTGCGTCGCTTTTTACTATCGCAGACCTTGGTGGGTAACCAGACAAATGCTCAGCAGAGCATCAGGCTCTGAGGTAACACTTACCTTTGATGACGAAGGCATTAAGTCGGCTAATCATTACAAAAGTTTTGAGCTGACGTGGCAAAACATAAGTGAAGTAATAGATACACCGCAAGGTATTATTATTAAAAATAAAAGCGGCATGCAATACATTTCAAAACAAATACTAACCCCTGAAACACTCGCTTTTATAAACAAAAAAGCCACTCAGTGAGTTAACACCGATCAGTTAAGGTATTTTTGATCGGTTGACCGATCTTTTGGTTGCTTCACAATACCCTTATCATCTTTTGATT
>NZ_WTLB01000088.1 GCF_011378855.1 Pseudoalteromonas sp. Z1A8
ATCAATGACGAAGTAGAAATTGTTGGTATCAATGATACAACTCGTTCTACTTGTACTGGTGTTGAAATGTTCCGTAAGCTTCTTGACGAAGGTCGTGCTGGCGAAAACATCGGTGCACTTTTACGTGGTACTAAACGTGAAGACGTTGAACGTGGTCAAGTACTAGCTAAGCCTGGTTCAATCAACCCACATACTACATTCACTTCAGAAGTATACGTACTTTCGAAAGATGAAGGTGGTCGTCATACTCCATTCTTCAAAGGTTACCGTCCACAGTTTTACTTCCGTACAACTGACGTAACTGGTGACGTACAGTTACCAGATGGCGTAGAAATGGTAATGCCTGGTGATAACATCAAGATGACAGTAACTCTAATCGCACCAATCGCGATGGATGAAGGTCTTCGTTTTGCTATCCGTGAGGGTGGTCGTACTGTAGGTGCTGGTGTTGTAGCAACTATCGTAGCGTAATTATTAGCCTAGCTAATTGTTACCAAAAAACCCGAGCTTAGTCTCGGGTTTTTTAATGTCTGAAGAAAAGTGTTATATGAAGGTGGCGCTCTTACCTTAGGCGTAGGTACTTTGTAGCAACTATCGTAGCGTAATAATTAACTTTAAAGTTAATTATTAGAAAAAGGTCACTTAGGTGGCCTTTTTTAATGCCTGAAGAAAAGTGATTGGCTTTTCGTTATAATTTTCTTGGCGTAGCTTGGGTTGAGTTTTACGAAACCCGAGGAAAAAGATTGCTGAAAATAATTACGCAGTTAATGGGTTATTTAATACGTTAAAATGATCATGCTTTTAATAAAATTGGTACCAATAAAAAGCACGGCTAGGCCGCGCTTATAGTGAATTAGCTTTTGGTATTTTAGCCAATAACTAATATATGCTAAAAAGCTTTAATGCTTTTTCGCATATTCTTCAGCTTGCTTTAAAACTCTTAATAAATTACCGCTAAGAATCTTTTTAATATCAGCATCGCTGTAATCTCTGTCCATTAAACCTTGAACAAGATTAGGGTAGCTAGATACATCTTTTAAGCCAATTGGCAGTGAATCGCCAACTCCATCATAATCAGAGCCAATACCGACATAATCAATACCAATTATCTCAACTACGTGATCAATATGATCAAGTACTTGCTCAAGGCTTGCAAATGGGTAAGGGTTTTTAGCACGGTATGCAGCATCAAAATCTTTGCTTAATTTAGTCCCGCCTTTTTTAACCGACTCTTTTGTGCTTTTTAATTGCTTGCCCCAACTACCTGCTTTAGCGGTAACAAAGCTTGAGCCAAAGTTGATTTGAATAACGCCGCCATTTTCTTTAAGTGCCAATAGCATGTCGTCATTCATATTACGCTCAAAGCCTGGCGTGTATTTACGAAGTGATGAATGCGAGGCAATTACGGGGGTTTTAGAGAGCTCCATTACTTGATAAAACGCATCATCAGAAATATGTGATACGTCAATTAACATACCAATATTATTCATTTCAGTAATTAGCTTTTTACCAAATGGGCTTAAGCCTTTCCATTTACGGCGAATATCATAAGACGAATCTGAAATATGGTTGCTTTGCGAGTGCGCTAGCGTGATGTAGCGAATACCACGGTCGTAAAAGTGCTGAAGGTTTTTCATATCCCCTTCAATTGGAGATCCATTTTCCATACCCATCGCAATAGACAGCTTACCTTGCTTAAACTGCTCTTCTATATCAGTGCTTGAGCTGGCAATAGCAAACTTATCGGGTGCGCGCTGGGCTATAGCTTCCATACTATCAATCATTTGATTGGCTAGCTGATAGCTTTTTCCTTTACCTTCAAATTCCAAATGCGCAGGAATATAAATCGACATAAACGGTGCGTTTAAACCGCCTTTTACAGCGCGAGGGTAGTCAAAATCGCCATCAGCTGTCGCTTTAGTTACATCAACCCAATTTTCGTGAATTCGATAAGGTACGTCGATATGGGTATCAATTAAAATGGTGTCTTTAGCGAGTTTAATTGCCTTGTCAGATGCTGTTATTGTTTGTTCTGCATGGACTTGATTAGTTAATGCTAGTGATACGGCTACCACTAGAGTGCTGAGTTTTATCATGTTTTGGCTCTTTGGGTAAAAAGCCATTGTGTACGTTCAATTCAAAAGTTACAAGTGCTAATCAAACGACTCTGCTTGATGCTCTTCACTTTGCAGCGCTTTAAATTCGCCCTTAGAAATAATAGTAACTGACTCATGTAATTCAGAGAAAAATACCATTGCTTCGCCATTTTTAAGCTGCGCCTTAACTTGGTTAACTTTAGATTCGATGCTTGCTTCTACTTCACCATAATCAGTGCCTTCACGAAGTACATAGCTTTCTATTAGATTGTAAAGAGTGTCTTTATCGAGTTGTTCAAAAGGGATAATCATTACTGCTCGTTACTCACTTTATTTAGTACATGTTCCCCAAAGTAGCTGGGTACGGCTTTCTCTAACCAAAATATAGGTTTAAACGGATTTTTACCGCTAATAAAACCAACGTGTCCGCCTTTGTCAGAGATGCGCAGCGTAACATGCTCACTCACATCTTGCCTACTCGGTACGGCCTTAATTGAGAGCATTGGGTCGTCTTTGGCATGAATAATAAGTGTGGGTATAGCAATATCTTTTAAGTACGGCATGGCACTGGCTTTACGATAGTAATCGTGGGCATTTTCAAAGCCGTGTAACGGTGCTGTTAGTTGGTTATCAAACTCTAATAAATCATCAATATTCATTAATTGATCGGTAGTTATAGGAATTTGCTGCTTAATTTGCGGCAATTTACGTTGCATCGACTTTTTCATGCGATCGAGCAAATACTTTTGATAAATTTTACCTAAACTTTTACGAATAACATCACTTGATGACGACAAATCATAAGGCGCCGATACCACCGCTGCAGCACTGAGGGGGCATGCTTGGGATTGTTCACCTAAGTATTTGGCCAGTACGTTACCGCCTAACGAAAAACCTACGGCGACCATAGTGCGCTCAGGAAACTGCAGCTTTAAGTGATTTATAAAAAAGGCTAAATCGGCGGTATCACCACTGTGATAAGCTCGCGGCAGGCGGTTTACCTCTGTTGAGCAGTTTCTAAAGTGCATAAGCACCACTGCGTAACCTTGTTTTTTTAACGCCTTCATCATGCCTTTGGCATAAAAGCTATTTATATTGCCTTCAAGGCCATGTAAAACAACGGCAAGTGGAGCTGTTTCGTTATGTGGAAGTGACCATGCGAGCTCAATAAAGTCACCATCAGGTGTATCAAGTTGCTCAAGTTCGTAGCGAGTGTGGTGAAATGGGCGGAAAAAACGCGGCATTATGGTCTGAACGTGACGATTGGTCATCCACCATGCTGGTTTGAACTGAGAGATCATGTTTGTACTACGCACTTTGTATTAAACGAAAAGCTAGTGTATCAAATTTTTCGCTTCAGAAAATAAAAAGCGCCTAACTAGTAAACTAATAAGGCGCTTTAGTGCGTCGTGCTTAATTTTGATCAGGAATTTCTGCATCATGTATTTTTTTCAGAAAGAAAAAAGCAAAAAAGATACACAAAGAAACAACGATAGTTAAAAATCCAAAAGACATAAATAAAACTGGATCTGTAAAAAAATCTCTAAAGAATACGCTCATGATTTGTTCCCCTCGTTGTTGATGGGTTAATCATAAGCGGTTTTTAGGAGGCCCAACGTGATCGAGATCAAGTTATTTTCCTAAGCAGATATAGGAGCGAAGCTAAGTTGATTTAGATCATGCTTTACGGGCTAATAAGTTATTACCAAAGGGCAAAGAGAGTTTTTCGCTTGAAATAGTGAACTGATCTTAATCCATGTTTTTTCACTTCCCCTAAAGCGTAGCGCTTTTAACTTTTTTGAGTAAACCACTTAAATTTTTTTTGCACTAAGAGAAAAGAATGAGAAGTAAATGAGGGTAGAGCTATAAATTACTTGAGCCAAACAGCCGCTCAATATTTATATTTTTATCTAAGTAATCTAGTTTGTTTTCCTCTAAAAGCGAAGCGCCTCTAAACCTCTTTGTGAATAAATCACTTAAAATTTTTTTGCACAAAGAAAAGAGAATGAGCAGTAGAAGAGGGTATAAAAAGTAGCAGCCTAAGTGGCTTTCATATATAGCTTAATATTGTTTGGTTCTGCATGCTCGATTAATTCCAACTCATTTACTGCTTCAATCAACATATGTTGCTGTTGTTTTTCAAGCTTTAGCTCAGTGCTTAGTAACTCTGCGCGTATTGTGGCGTAATCACTTATTGTATTCTGGTTAGCTTTTAAATAGCTACGAGCAGCGCGCAGAGGCTGTAATGCATAAGTATCAAACTCACTAATTGCGTCTATTAACTCATTTAACTGTTGGGCATTAACACTTAAATTTAATGAATCTAAATAAAGTAGTAATAAGCATAAATTAACGTTTTTTCCTTGCTGGTTTTGTAGTGCCAGCAAGGTTGTTTGTTGATCAGGCTTTGCGTACAAGGTGCACGCAAACTGCCAAAAATGGTCGCTATTGAGCAAGTTCATCGGCGAATGCCTGCTCTTTTTCTTCCATTTTTTCAAGTGCCATAAGTAGCTCTTCTTCAACGTCGTTAAGCTTAGGCGTAAGGGTTGCTTGCTTGGCCAATAACTCTTTGAGTTTGGCTTTGTTGTCGTCGTTGTAGAGTTCGTTGTCGCCAAGGGCTACTTCCACTTCACTTAATTCAGCGGTGAATTTATCGAGTTGCTTTTCAAGCTTTTCAATTTGCTTTTTAAGTGGCTGAGTGGCTTTTCTAAATTCAGCCTCTAAGCGCTTTTGCTCTTTACGGTTAACACCAGGATTAGCTTTAGGTTCGTCGCTTTGCTGTGCTTTAACTGCTTCTTTATTGGCGTTAAGTAGCCATTGATAATACGCATCTAAGTCGTAACCAAATTGCGTTACTTTGCCATCATCTACTAAGTAAAATTCATCGGCGGTGTTTTTAAGCATATGGCGATCGTGCGATACGGTAACCATAGCGCCTTCAAAACCTTGCAGGGCCATAACAAGTGCGTGGCGCATTTCTAAATCAAGGTGGTTAGTTGGCTCATCGAGAAGCAGTAGGTTTGGCTTTTGATATACCAACATGGCAAGCACTAAACGTGCTTTTTCGCCGCCCGAAAATGGGGCTACAGGCTCAAGAGCTTTATCGCCAATAAAGGCAAAACCACCTAAAAAGTCACGTAGTGATTGCTCAGTTGCTTTTGGGTCGAGTCGTTGTATATGCGTTATTGCACTGGCTTTTAAATCAAGAGATTCAAGCTGATGCTGCGCAAAATAACCAATATTTAACCCGTGGTGCTGCACAACTTTGCCAGCTTGCGGCTCTAAATCACCAGAAAGCAGTTTAATTAACGTTGATTTACCCGCACCATTTCTTCCAAGTAAAGCAATTCGGCTGCCTGGTACTAGGTTTAGCTCTATATTATTTAAAATGGTGACGTCACCATAACCCGCTTTAGCTTTATCTATTGTCATTAGTGGGTTTGGTAATGCTTTTGGCTCTGCAAACTCAAAGTTAAATGGCGAGTCGGCATGTGCTGGCGCTAGTTTTTCCATGCGTTCAAGCGCTTTTACACGGCTTTGTGCTTGTTTAGCTTTACTGGCTTTTGCTTTAAAGCGCGTTATAAATTGCTCTAAGTGTGCAATTTGATCTTGCTGCTTATCAAACATTGCTTGTTGTTGTAGTAAACGCTCAGCTTTTTGGCGTTCAAACTGCGAGTAGTTACCTTTGTACACGTTAATAAGTTGCTTATCTACGTGCCAAATTTGATCAACTACCGCATCTAAAAACTCACGGTCATGCGATATAAGTACAAGGGTGCCAGTATAAGCACGTAAAAAACGCTCAAGCCAATAAACGGCATCTAAATCAAGGTGATTTGTTGGCTCATCGAGTAATAGTAAATCGGCATCGCGTATCAATGCTTGGGCAAGGTTTAAACGCATACGCCAACCACCCGAAAACGAGCTTACAGGGTTTTCTATTAGGTTATTGGCAAAGCCTAAGCCGTGTAATAGCTCACCAGCGGTTGATTCAATGCTGTAGCCTTTAATGTTTTCAAGCTGAATATGTACTTTGGCTTGTGTGTCGCCATCGTTGTTTTTCTCGGCCTCACGCAGTGCTATGCGCATTGCGTAGTATTCTGGGTGGCCTTGAAGTACATAGTCAATCGCGCTTATTTCAAGGGCAGGGGTTTCTTGTTTTACTGAGGCAATAGACCAATCTTTTGGAATACTGCAATTACCGGCATCCAGTTGTAATTCAGATTTTAGTAAACCAAATAACGTAGATTTACCACAGCCATTAGCGCCAACAAGGCCTACTTTGTGCTCTGGAAATAACGTAGCTGATGCGTTTTTTAATAAGGCTTTACCGCCACGAAGTAGTTCTATTTCTGAGATTTGGATCATGAATGCGTTACTTTGCTGTGCCCTTGTTAAGTTGGCGCTATCATAACATAGAACTTAATGCTCTTATCAAGCGTATCAACAAGTGAAGTTATACGATAAAATAACGGCAGTTCAAACCACAGGAAAAATGTTGTGAGACAAAAGAAGCGATTTATTGCTGGTGCATCGTGCCCTGAGTGTAAAGCCATGGATACTATGATGCTATACAGAGAACATGATGTTGAAAAAGTAGAGTGTGTTGAGTGCGGTCATAAAATGGCGCAACCCGATAACGCTGTTCAGGCGTCTACTCGCCAATTTGAACAAGTAATTGGTGTGTTTAAACCGGGCGACTAACCCGGTTTTTTTATTGCCTAATTTTTACCGGCTTTAGTAATGCGGTGGAGGCGGCTCCGGTACTTCAGACATCATAGACGATGATGACTGCGACTCTTTAATTTTTTCTGCTAGCAGCTCTGTTTGGCGTTTCATTTTTGCTAAAAGTTGCTGATGTACTTTTATTTCATCATTTAAAACTTCAATCGTTTCGTCTTGAAAAGCCACTTTGGCTTCAAGTTCCATTAAGCGATGTTCAATTGTGTTCATTATTCTCTCGTATAATAAATCGCTCTGCGATACCGCTGGAGCTTTCGGTTAACAACGACTTACCGTTATCTGTAAATGTCACATCTAGCACCACCGCCGATTTAGGCTTACTGCCTTCGCGCGGGGTAACCTGCCAAGTTTGAATTTTTTCGCCGCTTAGTATTTGCCATAAATCAACGCGCTTATTTGGCGAGCCGGTTGCAAGCAAAGTGCCTTGTTCGTTAAAACGCACAGCAGTAAAAATTTTCTGACGCGCAATATACTTCAGTTTACTCACAAGATCACCTGTAGTCAGCTTCCATACATTTGCTTGTGCCATACTATCGGCCGTAAACGCATAGCGACCTTGTGGATCGAGCGTCACTTGGGTAACACGCGTTGGGTGATTAAAACGATGAATTACTTGCCCTGTACGTGTATCCCAAAAGTAAGCAACATAATCGTTAGAACCACTTAAGGCGTAGCGTCCGTTAGGTGATAGGTCAACGGTGTTAACTTTATCTTGATGACCTAAAAACTCAATACGACGTCCGGTTTCTAGGTTTACAAATACGACAACGCCGTCGCTACGGCCGTATAAAACACTACGGCCTTGATTGCTAATAGCAATATCGCGAATACTGGCTTTTTGTATTTTGTAATAACCTTTATTTTTGCCTGTGGTTATATCCCACACAGCAAAGGTGGTTTTTTCGGCGGTAACAGCCACGCTGTTATCAAAAGCAATAGCAACAGCGTATACCAAGCTGTCTTGAGCTTGCTGCTGAAACCATTGGTATTTTAGTACTTGCTGTTGATTATCCCACAGGGCGACCCCATGGTTGATAGAGGAGATTAAACTGTATTTACCATCGTTTGACAGCGCTGATGAAAACGCACCTTGTGCAGCATGTTCGTAACTTGCTACAGCTTGTTGTTTTTTATCGGTACAGGCGATGGCTAAAAAACAGCTAAATACGATTAAAAAAGTACGAAATATCGACATATTACAGGTATTTCCCCTTAACTCTTAGTGACTGAGAGGTTAGACTAGGACGCGTTAAATGCCTAGGTTGTTTGTCTAATCACTGGATATGTTTTTAGTTTAGCTAACAATGTGGAATTTAGTCATTAAACAAGCAGCCTATCATGTGGGCCGTTAATCTTTAACTAGTAATAATACATTAAAATGACAACTGCAAAGTGTGTCGGAGATTTAAAATGAAAAAGACGATTAGATTGTCATTGATTGCAGCGTCAGTTTTAGCGCTTACAGCTTGTAATCAAGAAGCAAAAAAAGAACAAGCTGAAGTTAAATTAGACACTGTAGAACAGCAACAAGCATACGGTATTGGTGCATCTGTAGGTAACTTTTTAAATAAAGACCTAGCAGACAAAACAGAAATTGGTATTGAACTAGACCAAGCACTTCTAATCCGTGGTTTTGAAGATGCACTTGCTGGTAATGCAAAACTTGACGAAGAAAAAATTCGCGAAGTATTAACTGAACTAGATACATCAGTGCGTACTAAGCAAGAAGAAAAAGCAAAAGTAGAGTCTGAAAAAAGCAAAGAAGCAGGTGTTAAATACCTAGCTGACAACGCTAAAAAAGAAGGCGTTACAGTAACTGAATCTGGTCTACAGTACGAAGTACTTAGCGAAGGCGATGGCGAAAAGCCAGTAGCAACTGATGTAGTTAAAGTACACTACAAAGGTACTTTATTAGACGGTACTGAGTTTGATAGCTCATATGCACGTAACGAACCGACAACTTTCCCTCTTAACCGCGTAATTGCTGGTTGGACTGAAGGTTTACAACTTATGTCAGTGGGTTCTAAGTACAAGTTCACTATTCCTTCAGAACTTGCTTACGGCGATCGCGACTTAGGTAAAATTCCAGCTAATTCAACACTTGTATTTGAAGTTGAATTACTTGAAATTCAAAACGAAGAAGCACCAGCACAATAATAAGCTTATTGTGTAAATGCAAAGAGGGACCCTAGGTCTAATGCCGTTCACTTAAGGTGAGCGGCTTTTTTATTTCTAGCGTACCGCTGCGGTCTTGGCTTGACTGAGCGAGGAAAACT
>NZ_WTLB01000089.1 GCF_011378855.1 Pseudoalteromonas sp. Z1A8
TATTAAATACTAGACGCACAGGCAAGCTCACTGACTTCGATGTGATAAATGATAGCTAATCATTTATCAATGAGAGATACAAGGCGCTCAGCTTGCTCGCGCGAAAAGCCGTAGGCGGGAGTTTACCTCGCGCTTTTGGTTTTTAATTTCAAAATAATTGACTTTTATCGCGTTGGCGATGGCAACGAAAGGGCGGTCTTCTTCAAATAAGCTCTGCTGCTAATAATTCATCCTTGAAGCCGGGTTCCTGTCAGCATCCATGCTTCCACTTCCTCAAGCTGCAAAGCTACGCTTTGGTCATTCGTCACCCACGACGCCCCTCAATTTCACTTATCTTTAAACACTAAATTAATATGAACGTAAACGCGATGAAAGCACATCCATGTGCAAGCATCGCTTTCCTCGAATTGCCTAAAGGGATTTAGGTACTTGGAATTTGTCGGGAACAAAATTCCGCCATGCGAGGTAATTACTCATTAATTATGTGTTTTCAGGTGAAGTTGAAGGGGGGAATTGTCTTAGCACCAGCCTTAAAATTTGCTGTAGGCGCGAAGCTTGCTCGCGCGAAAAGCGAAGCTTTTAAAATAATTTACTTATATCGCGTTGGCGATGGCAACCAAGGGGCGGATACCGCCGACCGCCCCTTGGAACCCCACGGCGCCCCTCAATTCCACTTATCTTTAAACACTAAATTAATATGAACGTAAACGCGATGAACGCACATCCATGTGCAAGCATCGCTTTCCTCGAATCCATGCGAGGTAATTACTCATTAATTGTGTGTTTGCAGGTGAAATTAAAGGGGGGAATTGTCTTAGCACCATCCTTTAATTGTTCTCTCGGCTAATACTTAACTCACACGTTTGTACTTAATTACTAGTAACTTACTCGATTATTACTTGTAGCTGTACCGTATTTAAGTAAACTAACTACTCGCAAACAGGGAGTGGTTTTAATGCAGCAAATTGGTATTTACGAGCAGTTAATTACGCAAGTAATTGAGCAAAACTTAAATCGTGATCAATTTTATGTTGGCGAGCGCCAGCTTGAATCGGCTGAAGCCGCAACATGGCTTTCACGCTTTTTAAGTAAGCTTGTAACGCATGCAATCGATGCCATTCCTAACTCAAGCGAGCGCCTACAAGAACAAATTAGCCTAGCTAACAGCCTTGTACTTTGGCTTAAAGATCATATTCGCGATGACGAGCTAATTAACGAAAACCTTATCGATAGCCAAGGCCGAATACTTACCGCTCTGTTTAATACCCAAAATCCTATTGCGGCCAACCTGAAAGATTATTCAAGCGATATATTCCCACTTGCAGGGCTTACACAAAGCGAGTTATTTAGCGGTGCTAATGCAGGTATATCGCTCGAAACCGAGCTAAAGCGCGAGATTAAATCGTCCGACACTATTTACTGGCTTGTCTCATTTATAAAATGGACAGGCCTGCGGATTTTTAAAAATGAGCTTGAAGCGTTTACTAAAAGCGGCAATAAACTCAAAGTTATTACCACCTCATATATGGGCGCGACCGATGCTAAAGCCGTTGAGTTTTTAGCAAACCTACCAAATACCGAAGTAAAGCTAAGTTATAATAATCAGCAAGAACGCCTACACGCTAAATCATACTTATTTATGCGCAATACGGGTTTTCATACAGGGTATATTGGATCGTCTAACTTATCGCATTCGGCGCTTACCAGCGGCCTTGAGTGGAACTTAAAAATTACTGCACAAGAAATTCCGCACATAATAGCTAAAACCAAAAGTACCTTTGAAACCTACTGGGAATCAAAAGATTTCGAGCTATTTACAGGCGCTGTTGAGTGTAAAGAAAAGCTCATTAATTCACTTAACGAGCAACGCGGTGTTGGGCAATCAAGCAGCCAGTTTTATTTTGATATAACACCAAAAACGCATCAGCTCGCTATTTTAGAAAAACTAAGTGCTGAGCGCAGCGTACATAATCGTTTTAAAAACTTAGTAGTTGCTGCAACCGGCACAGGTAAAACCATAATATCGGCGTTCGACTTTAAAACTGTTTACGATAAAAACCCAAACGCACACTTTTTGTTTGTAGCCCACCGCGAAGAAATACTTAAACAAGCGCAAAGCGCTTACCGTGGAGTGCTTAAAAATAACGACTTTGGCGAGCTGTGGGTAGGTAACTACAAACCACAACGCTACAACCAATTATTTGCGTCAATCCAAACGCTGAACAGCCAAATTGAATCGCTCAATTTAACTCACGATTACTACGACTACATAGTTATAGACGAAGTACATCACGTAAGCGCTGCAAGTTATCGCGATGTTTTAAACCATTTTACGCCCACAATATTACTTGGCTTAACCGCTACACCAGAGCGACAAGATGGCGCAAATATACTCGATGATTTTTGCGGGGTAATAGCCGCCGAAATCCGCTTGCCAGAGGCAATAAACCAACGCCACTTATGCCCGTTTCAATACTTTGGACTAGATGACGACACCGACCTAAGCCAAATAACATGGCGTGGTGGCCGTTACGATATAAGTGAGCTAAGTAACCTTTATACAGGTGAAAACAGCCGCGCTAACAAAATTATATCGAGCCTTGCTGATATCGTAACCAATACTCAAACCATTAAAGCACTCGCGTTTTGCGTAAGCCAAAAACACGCTGAATTTATGGCTAAAAAGTTTAACTTAGCAGGCATAAACGCCGATGTACTCACCAGCAAAAACACCAATGAGCGTGCAGCCAAACAACAAGCACTGCGCCAAGGCGAAATACAAATACTTTGCGTGGTTGATATTTTCAACGAAGGTGTCGATATTCCAGAAGTCGATACTTTACTGTTTTTACGCCCAACTGAAAGCCTAACGCTGTTTTTGCAGCAACTAGGCCGTGGTTTACGCCTGCCCGACAACAGCCAAAAGCAATGCTGTACCGTGCTCGACTTTGTAGGAAATGCGCGCCCAGAATACGACTTTGCCAGTAAGTTCCGCGCACTGATTGGTAAAAGCAACCAACCAATAAAAACCGAGATTGAAAACAACTTCCCGCATTTACCGCTAGGTTGCCGCATAGAGCTACAAAAGCGTACACAACAAACAATATTAAAAAATATTCAGCAAGCTATAAACTCTAAACGCCGTTTACAGCAGCTTATAAATAGCTATTCGCAACACACTAATGACGCGCTTACGCTAAGTAACTTTTTACGTATAAACCCGCAAGTTACACTTGAAGATGTATACAAACCAAAAGATAAAAAACTCGGCGGCTGGCACTGGTTAAAAGGTGATGAAATACCAATAGAACAAGCCGATATTTACGCCGCGTATTACCGCGCTATAAACACTCAATTACTCGGCTGCGACTCACTCAGTTATTTATGCTTTTTACGTGATTTATGTAATAACGACTTTAGCTTTACCCAAACAGCGCAAAACCAACAGTACGCGCTTATGGCGCATTACAACTTTTGGGATAGCACAGGCGCAAGTTTAGGGTTTAAAACCCTTAAGCAAAGCTTACAAGCACTTAAACACAAAGAGCTACAGCAGGAACTTGCTCAAGTAATTACGCTATTAATAAACCGCATTCACCAGCAAGAAAGTGATTTAGCATGCCTACCAAACCACACAATTAAATTACACAGCCGCTACACTCGCCAACAAATACTCGCAGCATTTGGGGCGCACTCGTTTGATAAAAAATCGACTGCTCGCGAAGGCGTTTTAGAATTTAAAAACCAAAACCTAGAGCTGTTATTTGTAACACTTAATAAGTGCGAAAAAACCTATTCACCCACCACGTTGTATCACGACTACGCAATCAGCCCTACCCTGTTCCATTGGCAAACACAAAACAGCGCCCGCCCAGAACACGGCCGCGGCCTTAGTTATATTCAGCACCAACAAACAGGCAAAACCATCCTGTTATTTGTGCGCGAGCAAGGTAAAGACGAAAACGGCCGAACCATGGGGTTTGTAAACTACGGCGAGGTTAAATACCAAAGCCACAACGGCAGCCAGCCAATGAATATAACGTGGGAGTTAACCAACCCCATGCCAAGTGAAATGTGGCATGAGGCAGGAAAGTTAGGGGTTGGGTGATAGATTCTAATTTAATCGCTTGAATTTTCTGAGCTTAGTTTACTAATAGGTTTACTGTAATATTATTTCTAATAGCTGGCTGGTAAGTGCCAGATATAGTCAAAGTCATTATGCACGTTGTAAGACGTGTCTTGCTTTTTAGCTAGAGTAGCACTTTGCGAACGTTCTAACTGCCGAATTTTATGAGTAAGCTCTTTGTTACTTAAATTATGGTAAGTATTTACTGAGTCGGTTAACCCGTTTGAGTGCTATATATCACACAGCTATACAAAACAAATTGGACAACCATAATTAAATAATTTTAGCGCAAAAAGCCTAGCTTAGATTGTTAAAAATAAAAATGGCTGTCCATTTTACGCTTAGAAGACAATTATGGGGACAGCCCTATCTAGATCCCAGCAGGTTTAGCTTTAGTTTCTATCTTACTGCGCATCCCTTCACCAATATCATCTCTTCTGAAATCAAACATATTCATTTCAAAGGTATTAATTGACACCTGATCATTACCATGTACATGGGCAATGAGGCGCTTGTGTGGTTGCTTATAAGGTGCTTTTGCAAACGAACCGCCAAATTCCCCTGAATTTACTAATACGACATGCTGGTACATGTGATAGTGAAGCGCCTCCACCATTGAATCAAAAGTATTTACATCTTGATTAAGAGCACTAACCAAATAAGCATTTGATTTATCACGCAAGTCTGCGCTTAATGCAATATCCGTGGCGTCATAACAAATAGAACCTGTTAAAACGAAACCCTTTTCGTCCTCAAAGGCTGGATGCACTAGTTCAAGTAGTAATTGATATGGACGCCAAGGTTGAATTTTACCTTCTTCATCAGCCATCATATTTTGCTTACCCTGCAAACGTATCATTTCTCGCTGATTTGACTGATGCTTCGTGGGAACAATCCATACTGCGCAATTATTTGGGCCTTTAACTCCATCTTGCTCAATAAAACCGAGCCCAGCAAATACCATGGCCTTAGTCTTTCTTGACAAAGCTACCAACACATCTAAATCGTCATTGTGGATCGCAAGCTCAGGCCAAACGATAAGGTCCGCACGTTGTTTTTTTTCTTTTTCATCAGTGTTTTGTGCTTCGAGATGCTTCAGAACTAACTCAGCAACAGATGCGATATGTTTTCTGTGCTTCGAACGATATTTAAAATCAGCCAACATTATGCCAAATTTGGAAAAATCCTTTTTCAAAGGCATTTTCGACTGCACCATCACCACAGACAACGCTTTTTTATCTTTTGGCCAGTCTAAAGCCTGCTTCTCAAGCAAGCTTGGCATACCAGATAGCGTGCAATACGCTTCTTTCAATAGCTTTAATCGCTCATCGACCAACTTAGTTACCACCTCTACAGACCATAATGAAGGCCATTTATATCCATGATCATTGACGCTAATTCCCGGCCACTTCAACAATTTCGAAATTAAACCCATTATCCAACCTGACACTTGCGCTCCCACACCTGATATAGATTCAGGAGTGGTCCTTAAGCCTAGCTGCCTTTTATAAGCACTTGTTCGAATACCTCTATACCCCACTTTCGTATCAAAGGTTTGACCAAAAGAAGTCCAGTCTTGACCGCCAACTAATGCAGCTCTAATAAACCCACCCAAAGACCTTAAAAATATAATGTCTGCTTCAACTTCAGAGCTAAAGTTTCCCCAAGCTTGGTCTAACTTACCTTTGGGCTTGAATGCAAAAGTGAGCTCAAGCTCTGCATCAAAAGCTTCTTTCTTAACTATGGTGGAAAAATGTAAAAACTTTACCTTTGTAGTAGCAAGGTTAATTGATTGTTTGGCGTTATCCTTCAATTGTTCAACGTTTGCTAAAGCAGCTTGCATCAATTTTAACGCCATCACCTCATTAGCGAATGGATTATCATCCCGAAGAATCAAGCGTAACAGACTTACCTTCTCTTTGATCTGATCAAGGGACTTAGCTAAAGGTTTAACTTCAAGACACAGCGATTCACTTAATTCCTTTACAACAGAGCTTAATTGCCAAGTTTGCTTTACACCTCTGGCATGACGAATCAAAGTCGTTACCAATTGTTTATCTTGCTTGGCAAGTAAAGAGAGGCATTCTTCAAAAGCGGCCTGCTGTTTTATTTTTTCAATTAAACATGACGTTGCACGAATAAAGCATTTACTCATGTTACTAATCTGACTCGCCATTAAAATTGAAACGGATAGTTCTTGCCCTGCAATACTCTCGGGCAGTGTAATTTCTCTAAAGCCTCTGTTTAGCTTAGAAATCAAATCAAACTTCTCATCACTGCTTTTATGCTCAAGCTTGGTATCACCTCGAACTAATAATAAGAAACGGGCCTGTTCTTTTAGTAAATCGAAATTATCACTAGACATATTTAGCCGCCAAATGTTGAAGTAACTCAAAAAACTCATCCACATTGGCATGAGCCGGAATCGCCAAAGAGTCTTTTTTGTGAATCACAGTGGCAGCATGACGAAAAACCTCTGATAAACAGTATCTTGCCACAGCTTGTTGCTTGGGCTCATTTTTTCGCAACATTAACGCTTCAAGCTGCTGTAAAACAGGCTCAAGCAACTTAGTAGAAGGAAAAAGCTCTAGCCCTTTTTTAAGCAATAAAACCAATGCTGGATCGAAACTCCAGCAAGCAATAAACCGTCTAGCAATACGTTCTTGTAAATAATCCCAATCTCCTGGCTGTAACTGGCCGCTTTCATCAGGCTCTTGTGTAGTAAAGTGCCGAATTTCGTTTAGCACCTGTACTAACTTGTTTGCTGCAAAGCGTTTCAATGTATCTTCCCGCACATCAAAACGTTGATTTTCGATATTGGCGAGTAAATTAACGGGAAAACCATTTTCTTTAGCTTTAACTAACACTTTATTTGATAATGACAACAGAGATTCTAGTTGACCTAATTGATTTTCTGCTTCATCAAACGAAATTGGACCGCTTAATCGGCTTTGAATTTCTTCTAAGTTCTTGGAAAGGCCAACTTTACGGCCATGAAAAATTTCTACCTTAGTTTTTTCACTGTTTAGTTTAAGATTTAACTTTTCCCAGCAGTCTAGGTTCTCAACTAATGTGTTTACAGCCTCAGTTACTACGCTTATGCGGTTTTTGTTGTCAAAGCTTTTAGGTCCTACGACCACCAAGCGAATATCGTCAACATAGCGACAATAATCGACCAGTCGCAAGTTGCTATCTGAGAAGCACTTACCGATATACCCTTGGAATTGCTCATCAAACTCAAGCATGTACACATTAGATAAGAAGCCTGCAGCAACTAACCCTTGCGGCAAACCTTTTGGTGCAGAAGGCACTTCATCTGATTTGCAAAGTTCCTCGTATGCATTAGCCGCATTTTTAGTCCATCCCCATTGTTCAAACGCAGATAGCAAATTACCTAAACACTTATATTCGCCATTTTGATCTTGGTGCCCAAGTAGCTCATTCACCTTTTCGATAAGCAGTTCACGCTTTATCAAATCAAAGAACTTGGATAGATCAAGCTCTATTAAATATACACGTTCATCAGGCGATATCTCACCAAGCTGCTGCGTTGCAAAGTAGTAAGGCCGCTCTAAAAAGCGACGATAATCAACAAAATACTTACTGTAAATTGTCGTCGCACCATAACTATGATTGGCTTGTCCATCGTCTCGGTATTGGCAATATAAACGATTGCCATAACTCACTACCCTTTTTTCATGCACGTCACTTAGAGGGGTTTCAGGGTTACCTTGAGCTGTTTCAACTTTATTTGCTAGCCCCATCATAAGTAAAGTCATCATCGACTGCTCACGAATAGGTATGTGTGCCAAGGGTCTAATCTTCAGAGGTGATTCTGAGTTGTTATTCTTGTCATCAGGTTTAGGTTGCCAGATTAAGTTGTGGTCTTTAGGCGTTTCCGGTTCGCCAATAGCGTCAAAAATCTCGGCTTCGACAAACTCCCATTGATAAGCTTTAGGGGCTGGCACCAATTCAAGATTTGAAAATTCAATCGGCTGAGCAAGACTTGTAACCCATTGGTCACAGTGGTCAACCAAATTAAGCGCAGACAAGTCTAGCTCAAAATTATCGGCATACCAGTTAGTGGTGCGAATATATTGGTGACTCTTTTTCCATGCCAATGCCATAAGAAGCGGATCGCTTAAATACTCATCTGTAAGCGATATTTCCTCATATTTTTTATTAATCACTGGCATAGATATTCCTTATAGTTTCAACAATCTCACAGAATGTCGAATGCCACTCCTGTGTAACGGGTAATCCCATTTCTCCATTTTTTCTAACCACAATACTTCCTCAAACACTTGAGCTTCCAAGACACCTACGGCTTCAAGAACTGGTGCTGCTTGCAGCATCCGAGTTACTTGATTTGTTAGCTTTACATTCTCCGTCACTCGATGAGATAAACCATCGCCTATATTTATAAACACCAATCTACCAACACACTCCAACTCCCCGTGATCACACCCGAAAGTTATAAATTGATGAGTAATTACTTGCATGGATGCAAGATAAGCCGTGACTTCGCCATGGATAGCGAATACATGGCGTTTACGTTCACATCAATTTTTAACTTGAGGGCACAGTGTGATCCTCGGGTGCGCCGTGGGATTCCAAAGGGCGGTCGGCGGCAGCCGCCCTTTGGTTGCCATCGCCAACGCGATATAACCTCGAATAGAGGTCTTTAAATCCCTTACCCAAAATCACGTAAAAATCACGGCTAAAGCCAGTTCCTACAACTTAAAAGCGCGAGGTAAACTCACGCCTACGGCACGGCCTAAAAATTTAAAAGCTTCGCTTTTCGCGCGAGCAAGCTCTGCGCCTTGTATCTCTCATTGATAAATGATTAGCTATCATTTATCACATCGAAGTCAGTGAGCTTGCC
>NZ_WTLB01000009.1 GCF_011378855.1 Pseudoalteromonas sp. Z1A8
AATCAAAAGATGATAAGGGTATTGTGAAGCAACCAAAAGATCGGTCAACCGATCAAAAATACCTTAACTGATCGGTGTTAGCTAAATAGCGGCTTTTTGTTTTTATGAGGCTTGTATTAGTTGATATATAAATGATTGCAATCTATCCTCTACAGACTTTTTTTGAACGAATCTATGAGAAATATGAAAACCTATTTAGTGACTGTATTTCTTTTTTTTCAGCTACTGAGCCTTAATGTACAAGCGCTCACAAATATTTCAGATACAATTGCTTCAAAAAAAATAATTCAAAAAAAAATCTCTTCAAAAAATACAACCCAAGTTTTACTAATAAACTCTCTAAACCAAGATTCTCCATGGCAGCAAAGTGTCGAGAGGGGATTACGTTCTGAATTATTAGAGCGCAATGCCGGTTTTGATCTTTTTATTGAAAATATGGACGTTGGTCGATTCAATGAAATGCGACAAAAGCGATTGATGAAGGCTTATTTACAACAGAAATATTACGATAAAAGAATAGATATAATTATTAGTCGAGGCGTTCCTGCTGCCTCATTATTATCTGAATTTGACACTTTATTTACAGGGATACCAATAATATACCTAACACCGGGTGGTAAGTTTAAAGTACCAAAAAATGAAAATGGAATTATTATTCGACCCAAACTAAATTATAAGCAAGGGGTAATAAACGCTGTTAACTTAACAAACCCTAAAAAGTTAATTGTTATCCTGGATAGAAAAAGTGGTATAGGGTCTAATTTTTACCAACATCTTATGCCGATTATTAATAGAGACTTTTCGCATTTAAAGTTAGAAAAGTGGTTTGATTTACCTGCCGATGAGTTAATAAACAAAGTAAATAATGCGCCCGCTGATTCAATAATACTATTTACGCCGATTTTTAGACGTTATAACGATACGGTGCTTAGCCCATTTCAATTTGTGGAGCGACTAACAAGTAACAGCTCTGTTCCTATTTTTAGTTATTGGCATTCACTGTTAGGTTCGGGGATTGTTGGAGGATATTTGCTATCGGGTGAAAAAATAGGCGCTCGAGTTGCCGAATCAATAGTTTTTTTTGATAATAATAAATATTTAGAACCGGTCGATAGCGATCAGTTAAGTACTTACTATTATGATTTTAAACAATTAAAAAAGTTTGAGATAGCCCCCAAAAACCTGCCTGAACATTCTATTATTATTAATAATCAACCCTCATATTTTGAACAAAATAAAATGCTTATTTATAGCGCAATTGCAGTAATCACAATATTGAGTGGTTTTTTAGCTTTTGTACTACTTTTAAATAGTAAGCGAGTTCAATTATTAAAGGAGCTTGATAGCGAAAAACTTAAATTAGAATATAGAGTTGAGCAGCGAACGGAAGAGTTGTTAATTGCAAAAAATGAAGCCGAACATTCAGCGTCAATAAAATCAGACTTTTTAGCTAATATGAGTCATGAAATAAGAACTCCAATGAATGGTGTTATTGGACTTACTAATATTTTATTAGACAGCAATTTACCACCAGAGCAAAAACAGTATTTAGATAAAATAAAATATTCTTCTGACCAGTTGCTCATTGTAATTAATGATATTTTAGACTTTTCAAAAATTGAGTCTGGAAACATCAACCTTGAGGAGTTTCCTTTTTCTGTAAATTCGGTTGTTGACTACATCAAAGCAACTTTTGATGAGCTAGCTCAAAGCAAAGGGATCACATTTGATATTGTTATTGATAAGGAAGTTAAACTCGATTTAATCGGTGATGTAGTTCGAATAAACCAAGTGCTACTAAATTTATGCTCTAACGCAATTAAATTTACTACTCATGGCTTTGTATCAGTATCAATAGAATCGAAAAGATCATTAGCCGATCCTAAGAGTGTTTGTTTGTATTTCATTGTTAAAGATACCGGTATTGGTATAGCTGCACAAAACCTAGTCGATTTATTTGAATCTTTTACTCAGGCAGATAGCTCTACAACCAGAAAGTTTGGTGGCACAGGCTTAGGATTAACAATAAGTAAGCGTTTATGCCAATCGATGGGTGGTGATATAACGGTAAAAAGTACCCAAGGTGTAGGTAGTGAATTTATAGCTTCGATTAAGGTGAAATTGAATAATAAGGTATTGATTGAAGATACTCCCGGCCTAACTTTTACTGATCCGTTTGAAGTATTAATTATTGATGATAATAAAGATGACCTTGAGGTAATTGGGAGTCAACTTAGTGCTATGGGGTTAGTGTGTACAAGTTGCTGCTCAGTTAAGCAAGCTATTGATATTATTGAGCAGAATAAAGAAAAATTTAAAGCCATTATTGTTGACTGGGCAATGCCAGTGATGAGTTGCGAAACCTTTTTAATACGTATTCATAGTATTAGCCCCCAGCTTTATAGCAAGATTATCGTACTTACAATGAGTGATGAAAGTTTAATTAATGATGCAGGCAAGAAAGTCAGTATACAAACTATTTTGCATAAACCTGTATATACGAGTGTTTTGTATGAGGCGATTGAACGTAAAGTGTTGGGCTCTATAAATAAAGCTCCTGTAGCCAATATCGTCAGTGAAAAGTCACTGGCGGGTATCAAAATATTAGTTGTGGAAGATAACTCGATCAACAGAATAATCGTTACAAATATACTTGAAAATGCTGGTGCCCAAATTCATTTGGTCGACAATGGATTGGAATGTATTCAAATAGTAAAATCGGAAGCGTTTGATATTATTTTGATGGATATTCATATGCCTATAATGGATGGTGTTGAGGCGAGTCAAATTATTCGTAGTGATAATGACGAAACTATCGCAAACATCCCAATAATCGCCTTAACAGCTAACGTTATGAAAGATGATATTACACGATACTTATCTATTGGCATGAATGCCCATGTTGCAAAACCAATTAAAGCGCAAAAATTACGTGAAACTATAATCCACTGCTTGAGTAAATAGTTGAACCATTAAAATTATTTATATCAGATATCTACCATAATACCTCCCATTGTCTTGAGCTAATTTTAAATAACTTAAAAGTAAATTTTATAAAATAGAGTTTGACTCATAGAACTTTATGTGTGAAATTTCATATATACGGTTTTTCATATGTTTGTTTTTACCAAAGGTTGAGTTATCAATGTCAGAAGTTAATGGGTTACCAAATACAAATAAAGCACACAGTGTTGTTCCACTCACATCAAATTTTAACGTTAGTTTTTCTGAGCATAAACCTAAAATTTTATTGTTATATGGCTCATTAAGAGCGCGTTCTTATAGCAAGTTAGTTATAGAGGAGAGCGCTCGTTTATTAACGCATTTTGGTGCTGAGGTTAAAATTTTTAACCCTGAAGGTTTACCTCAAACCGATAGTGAAGATGAATCACACCCTAAAGTACAAGAGTTGCGAGATTTAATGCTTTGGTCAGAAGGGCAGGTATGGTGCTCACCAGAACGTCATGGCTCAATGACGAGTATATTCAAAAATCAAATTGATTGGATCCCTCTTAGTCTAGGAGGTGTAAGGCCAACGCAAGGTAAAACATTAGCTGTGTTGCAAGTTAGTGGCGGTTCGCAATCATTCAATGTGGTGAACCAACTACGAGTATTAGGGCGGTGGATGCGCATGGTAACAATACCTAATCAGTCGTCAGTGCCACAAGCGCACTTAGAGTTTGAAGAAAATGGACGGATGAAACCCTCTGCGCTCTACAATCGGATTGTTGATGTTATGGAAGAGCTGATTAAATTTACTTTATTATTACGAGATCAAAAAGATTACTTTGTAGATCGCTATTCTGAACGAGTGGAATCTGCAGAAGATCTTAGCCAACGCGTTAATCAACGCTCTATTTAGGGGGGGATAAATGGGATTATTTGAGCGGTATCTTTCTGTTTGGGTAGCCTTAGCAATCGCTGTTGGTATTTTTACAGGCTCAATAATACCAGAGCTATTTATACTAATAGCAAGCTTTGAATATGCGCATGTAAATATAGTAATAGCGATACTTATTTGGCTAATGATTTATCCAATGATGGTTCAAATTGATTTTTCATCTATTAAAGACGTGGGTAAAAAGCCAAAAGGGTTATTACTAACCATTGTACTTAATTGGCTTATTAAACCATTTACAATGGCATTTTTAGGTTGGCTATTTTTTAAGGGTATATTTGCAGACTGGGTCGACCCAAAAACTGCAACTGAATATATTGCAGGCATGATTTTACTGGGTGTTGCGCCATGTACTGCAATGGTATTTATATGGAGCCAACTGACTAAAGGCGATGCTAACTATACGCTAGTGCAGGTATCTATTAACGATATTATTATGATATTTGCATTTGCACCTATAGCGGGTTTATTACTGGGTGTAACCGATATAACAGTACCGTGGGATACGTTATTTTTATCTGTGGTGTTGTATGTACTTATACCATTAATTTTAGGTGCGGTTACGCGTAAAAAACTTGATAAAGCCGAGGATCATTCTAGACTCAATCAGTTTTTGAGCATTATGAAACCCTATTCTATTGTGGGATTATTAGCGACAGTCGCTTTATTATTTGGTTTTCAGTCACAAACTATTTTAGCCAACCCCGAAGCGATTGTACTTATAGCTATTCCGCTACTGATTCAAACCTATGGTATTTTTGCTATTGCTTATTTTGCCGCAAAAAAAATGAAGCTAGAGCACAATATAGCGGCGCCAGCGTGCATGATCGCAACATCTAATTTTTTTGAGTTAGCAGTTGCAGTGGCTATTTCATTGTTTGGTTTACACTCTGGTGCTGCACTTGCAACCGTAGTAGGTGTGTTAGTAGAAGTCCCTGTAATGCTCAGCTTAGTGTATTTTGCTAACAAAACACGCCATTGGTTTAACTAGGGCTAGAGCATGATTGCTATGCTGCATGGTTTCAATTGCGAAACATCTAATATTAACTTAAGCCTGAGGAGCTAGATTTAATCTAACTATAAAATAAAGGGCATAGCTGTTTGTTTTTGTAAGCTCTCGTTTATCTGAAGCTTTTTTGTTTAGCGCTATTAATAAACATTTAAACTTAGTGTAGAGCCTTGTACTTCTATAGATCTTGAACAACACTTTAGTTAATAATTTAACGAGTGGCAGGCTATGCAAAAGACTAAACACTGGCTTTTAAAAAACTTCAAGGGTATCTCTTTTGTTTTATTTTTGATGATGCTTATTAGTTTTAATTTCATTTTGAATGATGCATTACATCAAAAAGTGCATGTTTCTGGGCAGCAGTTTGTTAAACAGGTTTTTGAATTAAATTTATCTCCCTCTATAAATAATGATGTGCTGATCGCATTAGCTAAAAGTGAAGGCTTTATGCTGGAAGTGCAAAAATCTGCAGAGCATTTTAGGTCCTTAGTAAATTTAGAACGCGAAGTTTTTACTTATAAAACGCTAAGTTTGAGCCTCTATCATTACCCTGCATGGGTAACACAAAGTTACTTATTTATATTATTAAATTTGATCATATTAGGTGCTGTTAACTGGTCTTATCGCTGGTGGAGGTTACTAAAAGTAAACCATAAAGTAGCACTTAAAAATCAAGTTATACAACCCACTAAAACGACTCAACAAAAACAGAAAAAAACTCAGCTAATTAAACAAGTGAAAAGCTGCGAGCTAAGCTCTTTATATGGGGCTAATGCAGTATCACATAGTTTATTTTTACTTATTGAGTGTGATTGTAGTTTTGATAAAAAAACGGATAAAGAAGCCAGTTTTAAAGTATTAATTATTAAAAAATTGACCGAACTTAAAGGTGCGTCAGTAAAAGAACTAAATTCTAGTTACTTAGCTGTCACCTTACCAAATATCCCTATTAATGAATTAGATAGCTATGTAGAAAAGCTCCATAAAAATTTGTTTTTAATATGTCAAAATCATCAAAAAAATATTACCCATAAAGATATTAAAATAGGTGCGTGTGATTATCAAATAGGCGCTGACCAAGTTACAGTTTATCAGTTAGCAAAATCAGCACTCGTGTTATCGCAAAGCAATTTATTACAGCACTGTCATCGCTTAGCTTTAAATCATTGCCAAGAAAAACTACTCTCTAGTAAGCAAGTTATCGAAAACATTAAAAAAAATAAGTTTATATTATTCTTCCAACCTTTATTTGAGCTCTCTAGCGGTGAAATTTTACAGCATGAGGCTCTTATTAGGGTTAGGCATAGCCAACTTGGTTTACTCGCTGCTCGTTATTTTATTAAGCAAGTTTATAGTAATCAAGACGCTTTAATATTAGATAAAGCTGTAATAACACAAGTTAAAAAGCTTATGCTGAGTGAGCCTTCAGCTTTGACCGTTAGTATAAATCTACATCCTAAAAATTGGTTTAATAATGCATTTTGGGAATGGGTAACTAATCAAATGGCAGAGTTTAAATTAAATGCTAAATTACAATTTGAAATAAGTGAAATAGAATTTTTTACTCATAGGGAGTTGCTAACTAATGCACTTAATGTAATCAAAAAAGGCCATTCACACATTGTGATTGATAATATAAAAAGTAGTGAAAAAGTAGCCATGTTAGTTGGTTACAGCCAAGTGTGCGGGCTAAAATTATCATACGAACTGGTTCATTTATTAAATGAAAACACTCAAAATCAAAAGAAAATAAAAAAAATAGTAGAAGCTGCAAATCTTTTAAATCTACCCGTATATGCGGTTGGCGTAGATACTCAAAAAGAGCTATTTACCCTTGGTAAATTGGGAGTGGTAGGGGCTCAAGGTTTTTACTTTTCAGAACCTCTTCAAGAGTTTACGCAAGCGGTATTTAATTGATTTCTAGATTAGGCCTCTGTATTTTAAGCCATTTAAGCCTTGAAGCCCGCCGGTATGAACAGCTATAATTTTACTCCCAGATGGGAAATAATCTTGCTCAATAAGTTGCCATAATGCATACATCATTTTTCCACTATAAATAGGTTCAAGCGGTAAATTATAAGTGCGGCCCATATCCTGGCAAAACTGCCATAACTCAGGTGAAAACTTACCATAGCCACCACCATGAAACTCTGTGAGTAACTGCCAATTATTTTGGTTTTTAGCTTTGTTACTTAGTTTTTTAATTTCTTCATTTAAATAATCAGCTTGTTTTAATACGGCAACGCCTATTACCTTTGTTGTTGGAGCGCTACCTTCGATTAATCCAGCAAGTGTGCCACCACTGCCAGTGGGGCAAACTAAGTAGTTATGCTCAGGTAAGCTTTGTACTAACTCTTTACACCCTAATAAGGCGTGCTCATTTGTACCTCCTTCAGGAATTATATAAGCATTGGGGAAGCGCTCTTGTAAAGTATCAAGGTAATCAGTGTCGTGGCGTTTTCGATATTCTATACGGTTAACAACATGTAGGTGCATATCGCATTGCTTAGCAAATTGAATTGTTGGGTTGTTGTTATCAAGTTCTGGCCCGCGAATAATTGCATGTGTTTTAATGCCAAATTCTTTTCCTGCTGCTGCGCAGGCGTGAATATGGTTTGAGAACGCACCACCAAAAGTAAGTAGTTCTGTTTTATTTATCTTTTGCATATGCGCTAAATTATATTTTAATTTACGCCATTTGTTACCACTTATTAGCGGATGTAATAGATCGTCACGTTTTACACCTAAATAAATATTTCTCTTTTTTAGAAACGTTGTATCTATTTGTTGAATATGGTTATTTTCGTTTATTTTGAATGATTGATGCATTTTTTATTAGTTTTCAACTTGGCAAAGTAAATAAAATGTACGACACTTGGTTAATACATAATTAACAATAGTAGCTATATGAAAGAAAAGCTGTTTTCTTGGTTAAATCGTAGTTTAGATCCTAATACAGCTATTGGTGTTGCAACGTATGCAGATACTGTAAACGCAGTATGTTTAAAAAAACAACGCGACCAATGGATGGTGCATAGTTCACATAGTGTAAATGTATCTGAGCAAACCGATTATACCGCTGCTATTGTTGCTTGCACAAATCAAGTTTCTAACGACGTGTGTGCAGTAAATTTAGTTGTACCACACTATTTTTATCAAATAGTGCAAATGGATAAACCAAACCTTAGCGATGAAGAAATCATCCAGTCACTCCCTTGGACTACAAAAGATTTAGTTGATATAGCACCTGAAAACATAGTTGCTGACTTTATTGATTACCCTATAACGTTACCAATGCAAAGCAGCAAAATGAATGTATTTATTACTAATAAGCTGCAGCTACTTCCGTTTATAGATAGTTTTGAGCAAACCAAGCCTGTTTTACGTGCAATGACCTCCGAAGAGATGATTTTAGTTACCTTGTTTGGCGCGTATAAAGAAGCGCATATGCTAATTGTGCAACATGTTAATCATGAGCCTCGAATCTTAATTATTCGTAATGGACAATTAGTATTAGCTAGACGATTAAACGGTTTTTTAGGTATTTCTGATAAAGATCAAAATCAAGAATTAGTAGAAGCGTTAGGATTAGAAATTCAGCGTTCTATGGACTTTTTTGAAAGCCAGCTCAAGCAACCGCCAATTCGCAGCATTCAGTTACAGTGCGACGACTTATCGTCATTGACTCTTAGGGCTGGTCTTGCAGAATTTTTACAAGTAAAGGTTGTAGATTTTGCGCCCAATTTAGAATTAGCGAAGCAATTGGAACCTAACTTTTATTATGCACTTGGTGCTGCCTATCAATTAACTGATCCGGAGTCTGTGCTATGAAAACCCGGATTAATTTTTATCAAAAAAGCTTACGAGTACGGCGAGACCCAGTCCCTTTATCGGGAATGATTACGCTGTGGTTAGGTGCGCTATTAATTATTGCAATCACCTGGGCTTTTTATAGTTATAAAGCCTATTCAAGTGAGCTTGATTTAGAACAAAATAGGCAATACCTCAAGCAAGGGAAAGCCCAGCTAGAAGTTGTAAAACAGCAATTAGCAGAGAAGCAAAAGAAAACGCTCTTCATTAATGAGTTAAAAACACTTCAGCAAGAAGTTTTACATAAACAGCAAATATTTAGCTATTTAGAGCAAAGTTCGAATCAATCTGCAACCGACTATGCGCAGGTTATGCAAGATTTAGCCAAGTATCACGAGCCTAATATCTGGCTTACCCATATTAAATTTGTAGGGCAAAGTGTTACGCTTCAAGGGCAGGTATCGCAGTCAAAATCTTTACCTATGTGGTTTAATAATTTAAAGCAATCACCTTTTTTCATTGATAAAGAATTTTCAGTTTTAGAACTGTCAACAAAAGATGGTTTGAGTGAATTTAATGTGGCGACCGACCTTACTGATAAAGGCGCTAAACCATGAACAACAAAATAAATAGCCAAAGTAAAAAGAACAAAGGCTGGCCTATGTGGGCTAAGTATCAAGCGCAATTTGCATCGCTGCAAAAGCGTGAGAAGTATTCAACAGTATTTGTTGGCTTATTTGTGGTGATTTACCTTGGCTTGTGGTTTGTTATTTTTCCACAGCAAGATGAAGTTGCTCATATTCGTTCTGAACAAAATGCAGCGCTGCAGGAGTTACAGCAAATAAATGCACAGCTTTCAATGCTAAACCAAGCACTAAATCACGATTATACTAAAATTTTACGTGGTCAAATAGCGCAAACAAGAAATGAACTAGAGGACATTAATAATCAGCTCAATAGTTTTAGCCAAGGTTTTATTGCTGCTAAAAATGTACCTGCTGTTTTAAAAGATTTACTCGTAGATAGTAGCGATGTGAAAGTAAGCAGCTTTAATGTAAAACCTGCGCAGGCTATAGATGTTGAAAAATTGGGTGAGCATGATACGCAAACGTTATTTTTTGAGCATCAGATGGTGGTTACTTTAGAAGGTAGTTATTTTAGCTTACAAAAATATTTAGCAGCATTAAAAAATAACCAAGAAAAATTGTTAATACAAGAGTTTAGTTACCAGGTACTAACGTACCCACAAGCTGAGCTAACTTTACAAATTGCTACAGTGAGCGCCAATGAAAAATTTATCGCATTATAATTTATGTTTTTTATTACTTTTGTTCACTTTCGCACCCAGTGCATTAGCGCAATTACGTGATCCTACTCAACCAAATATGTATGTAAATAACAACAAGAGTGTAACTCAAAACACAGAACTTAAATTGCAATCTATTATTAAAAACAGTACCGCATTTAAGGCTATTATTTCTGGCCATATTTATCGAGTGGGTGATGCTGTAGACGATTTTCGGGTGCTAAGCATAAACTCAAAAAAGGTTGTGCTAGCAAATGACGATAAACAAATAAAATTAGAATTATATGACTATGAAATTAAAAAATAATTTATCTTACCCGTGGCTTGTTCTCCTGTTATTGCCTACATTTTTAACGGCTTGCCATAGCTTTAAGCCTGGTAAAGAAGTTAAAACTCATATAGAACAAGAGCTGGCTGAAAAACCTGTGGAAGCTAAAGCGATTGCGCCTTTACAGATGCCGAGTGAGCTTACACAAAGCCTACTATCATCAATAAATAATGAGCAAACTATAAGTGATGATTTATCTATAAAGCGTTTTGATGTAGCCGCTAATGACGTTGAAATAGGCGCCTTTTTTGCCGGCTTAACAGACGACACCCCTTTTAGTGTTGCTGTACATCCTGAGGTGAGTGGCACTATTAGTTTAAATCTCAAAAGTGTGACATTTAATGAAGTGATTGCGGTTATTAAACGCATGTACCCTTTAGATATAGTTAACGAAGGGCGTATTGTACAGGTGCTACCAGCTAAAATGCGTACCGAAACAATACCCGTAAACTATTTAATGATGCAGCGTAATGGATTATCAACAGTAAGTGTTGTAGCAGGGGGCGTAAGCCAGTTTGCGCAAAACAGTGGCAGTTCTAGTCGTTCTAGTAACTCTAACCAAGGAAGCCAAGAGTTTGGCAGTGATAATGAAAGTTTAGAGTTAAATGGTTCTCGTATTCAAACAATTAATAAAAATGATTTTTGGAAAGAGTTAGAGCTTGCTCTTAAGTCGTTAATTGGTGCAAGTGAAGGGCGCTATGTTGTTGCTAGCCCACAAGCAAGTTTGGTAACGGTTAATGCATTACCAAGTGAGATTAGTCAGTTAAAAGAGTTTTTGCGTCAAAGCCAAGAAAACTTACAGCGCCAGGTTATTCTTGAAGCTAAAATTATAGAAATAACCTTAAAAGATGAATACCAGCAAGGGGTTAACTGGGAAAGAATATCAAGTGGGTTAGAAGGTGGTGTATCGTTTGCAACAACCGCAGGTACAACGATTAGTAATAGTATATCGGCTGTTTTAGGCGGGTCATCGTCGTTAACAATTCAAAAAGGGGATTTTAACGGCGTTATTAACTTGCTTGAAACGCAAGGTGATGTACAAATGCTATCTAATCCTCGGGTAACCGCAACAAACAATCAAAAAGCTGTTATAAAAGTAGGACAAGATGAATACTTTGTAACGAATGTATCGAGCACAACAGTGACAGGTACTTCAACAACAACATCGCCAGAGATTGATTTAACGCCTTTCTTTTCGGGTATTGCACTAGATGTAACGCCACAAATTGATAAGTACGGCTCAGTAATTTTACATGTACATCCCTCAGTGACTGAAACCGAAGAGCAATTAAAAGTAATCACGTTAGATGATCAGCGTTTTGAGTTGCCACTAGCGCAAAGCAATATTAGAGAGTCAGATACGGTAATTCGTGCACAAAGTGGTGAGATAGTTGTTATTGGCGGTTTAATGCAAACGACAACAGAAGATGAAGAATCAAAAACACCGGTATTAGGTGACATTCCGATTTTTGGTAATTTATTTAAAAGTATACGTAAGCGCCAAGAGAAAAAAGAGCTGATTATTTTAATCAAGCCAACGGTTGTTATGCCGGATACTTGGAAAAAACAGCAAGGCGAAACTCGCAGACTTTTAAATACTTGGTATGAAAATTAACTATGTATTTGCGCTTTTTCAGTTTAAGTGAAATGCCTTTCACGTTAACCCCAAATACGGAGTTTTTTTGTGCGCTTGAACCTCATCACGAAGCGATGCAGGTACTTACAACCGCAATAGAAATGGGTGAAGGGTTTATTAAAGTCACAGGTGAAGTTGGCACAGGTAAAACGCTACTTTGTAGAAAGTTATTGAACCAGCTTGAGCCAGATTACATTGTTGCTTATTTACCTAATTCTTATTTAAGTCCTGAAGAGCTTAGATGGGCCATTGCAATAGAGCTTGGTATGGATGTAGATAAAGCATTAGATCAGCAAGCACTTGGGCAGCTTATAAATCATCATTTATTGGATTTACAAGAAGATAATGAGCGTGTAGTCCTTTTGATAGATGAAGCGCAATGCTTGAGTTGGGAGACTCTAGAAGCACTGCGATTATTTACAAACTTAGAGACAGAAAGTGAAAAGCTAATTCAAGTTGTGTTATTTGGGCAACCTGAACTTGATGAAAAACTAGCTAATAATAAAGTAAGGCAATTACGCCAACGTATTAGTTTCTCTTATAAATTAAGGGCTATGACTGGTGCTGAGGTTATTTATTATATAAATCACCGCTTACAAGTTGCAGGGTTTAATAGACCTCCTTTATTTAATAATAGTATGGGGCTTAAAATTGCCAGAGCAAGCCGTGGTATTCCTCGGTTAGTTAATATTTTATGCCATAAAGCACTATTACAAGCGTATGGTGAAGGGCTAAATAAAATAACCAATCGCCATATTCAGCTTGCTATAAAAGATACTGAAGACTGCGCAAAATACCGAACAGGTCAGTATTGGAGCTACAGTGCTTTAATGTTTAGTATTTTAGCTATTGCTGCCATCTGGGTATGGAGGCAGTGGTTATGAGCGTTATAAATAATATGCTTAAAAATATTGAACAACGAGAAGCTAAGCAAGTAAATGTTCAAGAAGGCATAAATGTAAAACCAATATATGACTTAAGGAATATTGCATTTAAAGTTGTAATTGTACTTATTATGCTAAGCGTCATTTTTTTAGCGTACTTGTATTTACCGAACGCAGACAAAAAAGAAACTCAACGTCAGCCTGCTTTGCTACCGCAAAAAATGGTTGCGGTTATAACCTCTAATTTATCTGACTCTGAAGATGACGAAAATACTGTAGATCCTTCAGTTGGACAAGACACTGTGAAAAAGTTTGTGCAAGTTGAGCCGGTAAATCAAGTAGATAATGATTTGGTTGAGCCTAAGTTGGATGAAGCTACATTGTTAGCTTCTCAGCCAATAGCAGATCCGATTGTAATTGCCCAAGTTAAACAAAGCCCTAAACTAGATAGTGATAATAAATTGGCAGCTAGCGAGTTTACTGTTAGCAAGCCAAAAATAACTCCAGTAGCTAAAGCTAAGCCTCAAAATACGATGACTAAAAGTGCGCCAGTAGCTAAGTCGCCACAGGATTTATTAATTGGGCAATTAGCTGCAGCTAAACAGGCAATACAGTTTGGTTTATACAACGAAGCCATTAGTGATTTAAACACTATTTTAACGCAATCGCCTTTACACGTAGAAGCCAGAAATTTACTGGCTGCAACCTATTTTAAACAACAAGATATAAATTCTGCGCAGCAGGTTTTACAGGCAGGTATTCGTCAAAGCCCTAACGTACTGGAATGGCGTGTAATGCTAAGCAAAATACTCATTATGCAGCAGGAGTATGAAGGCGTATTACTGCTTTTAACTGATGAATTTGAATCTCAAGCGAATCTTGATTTTTGGGTGCTGCAGGGAACTGCGGCTCAAAGTGCGAGTAAGCACCATAAAGCACTTGAAAGCTTTAAACATCTTACACAGCTACAGCCTAGTCAAGCTAAGTGGTGGCTGGCACTTGCAACATCAAAGGATGCATTAGGAGAATATCTTGATGCTAAGCAGCTTTATAAGGTTGCTCTAGATTTAGGTGGATTAAATACAGCTATGACCCAGCATGCATTACAGCGTTTAGTTGCGCTAAAGGAGGCCGTATGAGACCTAGTTTAAAGATGCGCTTAGGCGATTTACTTGTTCACGAGCACATGATCACCGAAGCGCAACTTAGTGAAGCACTAAATGTTCAAGCGGCAACAGGTCGTAAATTAGGCTCGACGCTTATTACACTTGAGTTTATCAGTGAACCACAACTATTGCGTTTTTTAGCGCAACAATTACAAGTGCCTTTTTTAGATATATCACAGCGAAAAATATCACACGATGTATCTAAGCTTTTATCTGAGGTTTATGCGCGTCGTTATAGAGCATTAGTTATTGAAGATAATGGCGACTCTGTTTTGGTTGGAATGAGCGACCCTGCTGATTTAAGAGGGCTTGATCAACTTGCAACTATGCTTGCTCCTAAACGAATAGACTTAGCCGTTGTACAAGAAAGTCAGATAATGGCTGCGTTTGACAACGTATATCGTCGTACAGATGAAATTACTAACTTTGCAGAACAACTTCATGAAGAATACCAAGATGTAGAAGAGTTTGATTTAAATTCTTTAGGTGATGAAACATCGGATGCAACTGTTGTAAAGTTACTGCAATCTATATTTGAGGATGCTGTGCAAGTTCGTGCATCCGATATTCACATAGAGCCTGATGAAGGCTTATTGCGTATCCGTCAGCGTATTGATGGCATATTACAAGAGCACACTCTTAACCAAGTAAAAATAGCATCGGCATTAGTATTACGTTTAAAGCTTATGTCGGGATTAGATATATCTGAAAAACGCCTTCCTCAAGATGGTCGCTTTAACATAAAAGTACGCAGTCATAGCATTGACGTACGCCTATCTACCATGCCTATTCAGCATGGTGAATCAGTTGTAATGCGTTTGCTTGATCAATCTGCAGGATTATTATCGTTAGATGAAACAGGCATGCCAGTACACATATTAAAGCGTGTACGCAGTATTATAAAACGTCCACATGGTATGGTTTTAGTTACTGGGCCAACAGGTTCGGGCAAAACAACTACACTTTATGGCGCATTAAGTGAGTTAAACCAACAAGAAAGTAAAATTATTACCGTAGAGGATCCGGTTGAGTATCGTATTGGCCGTATTAACCAAGTACAAATAAATAATAAAATAGGGTTGAGCTTTTCAAGTATTTTACGCACAGCATTAAGGCAAGATCCCGACATTATAATGGTTGGTGAAATGCGGGACCAAGAAACGGTCGATATTGGATTAAGGGCCGCTTTAACAGGTCACCTCGTATTATCAACGTTACATACCAATGATGCCATTACCAGCGCTATGCGCTTAATAGACATGGGCGCACCTGCTTACTTAGTGGCAAGCTCCCTGCGGGCTATTATTGCCCAGCGATTAGTAAGGCGAGTATGCAATGACTGTAAAGTACCTTACCTACCAGATCGCCAAGAACTAAGCTGGTTAAAATACTTAGGCGAAAATGTTACTGACGCTCAATTTTCTAAAGGGCAAGGTTGCACAGCATGTAATCACAGTGGCTATAAAGGACGAGTAGGTATTTTTGAGTTACTCGAAATGGATGATGCGATGATGGATGCATTGCGCGCTAACGATACACAAGGCTTTGCAAAAGCGGCCAAAAATAGTGCTAACTTTTCACCGCTTTCAACAATGGCATTAAATTACGCTAAGCAAGGTATCACCTCGTTAGATGAAGTATTTAAAGTGGCTGAGTATATCCCAGAAATAGTAGGGGATATTGATGCAACTATATAGCTATAAGGCGAAAGACAGCAAGGGTGTATTGGTTAAAGGCCAATTAGAAGCAAACAACCAAGCTGGCGTAGCTGATAGTTTAATAAAACGTCAATTTATACCCATATCAATTTCATTAGTTGAAACCAAAAATAATATTAAAATTTTCGATAACTTGTTTGTCGAAAAAATAACGCTAGACGACATGATTATGTTTTCTAGGCAAATGTATTCGCTACTAAAAGCAGGGATTCCAATTATACGAGCAATGATTGGGCTGGCAGATACAACACAAAATAAAGAATTTAAAAATGTCTTGATGGAAGTTACCAGGCAGCTTGAACAAGGCCGTGACTTATCCAGTGCGATGGCGATACATAATGAAGTGTTTAGCCGATTAACCGTGTCAATGGTAATGGTTGGTGAAGGTTCTGGCCGGTTAGAGGATGCTTTTTACCAGCTCGCTATTTATTTTGAAAAAGAACAGGAAACCCGAAAACGTATAAAAGCAGCAATGCGCTATCCCACTTTTGTCATTTTGGCTTTAGTAGGAGCCATGATTATTTTGAATATTTTTGTAATTCCTACCTTTGCGAGCATGTTTGCCAAATTTGATGCCGAATTGCCGTTAATGACTCAAATATTAATTGGCACCAGTCACTTTTTTGTTAACTATTGGTGGTTGCTGTTGGTAATGGGTATTGGATCTGTCCTCGCGTGGAAACGTTATTTAAATACAGATGCTGGACGCTTCAAGTGGGATCAATATAAATTAAAAATCCCCTTTATTGGCGATATTTTAAAACGTACGTTGCTTGCACGTTACAGTCAAAGTTTAGCTATGGTATTGCGCTCTGGTGTACCTATGACCACTGGATTATCACTAACCGCGCATGCAGTAGATAATAGCTATATGGAAAAAGCGATTATAACTATGCGCCAAGATATAGAAAAGGGCGATAGTTTACTTAGAGCGTCAAAAAGCTCTGAGCTGTTTTCTCAGCTTGTGTTACAGATGGTTGCGGTGGGTGAAGAAACAGGCCGGGTTGATGAGTTACTTCAAGAGGCTGCCGATTATTATGAGCGTGAAGTTGATTACGATCTACGTAGTTTAACCGCAAAAATAGAACCTATTTTAACAGTGTTTGTTGCCATTATGGTGCTGATTTTAGCATTAGGTATTTTTATGCCGATGTGGAACATGATGTCAGCGATTAAAGGTAATTAACCAAGTGATAGCATCAAAGGCTTACTCAAAAGGTTTCTCATTATTTGAGTTAGTTATTGTTGTTATTTTATTGGCAGTAATTATGAGTTTTGCTATACCTCAATATATAGGTATTAAAAATCAAGCTCATAATGCGAGCGTAGATGCTATCGCAGGTGGTTTTTCATCAGCCGTAGGCATGGTTAGAGGTCAATGGGAATTAGAGGGAAGGCCAAATAGTAGGTCAAATAAAACATTTGTTAATTATGGAGGGGTAATAGTTGGTGTTGATGGTATGTTAGGTACACCAACAAGTGATGAAACAGAAAAAAAAGATACTCGTGCAGAAGCTATAAATGCTAATAAATGTCGCGAAGTATTAAATGTCATTTTACAAGATGCACCCAGTAGTACGTTAAGTAATGAAATATCAAGAATAAAAAGTGTAAGTTTTTTAGTTAGGTACAATGCAGAAAGTACGCAATGCGTCTATTATTTAACTCATACCCTTGATATTAAAAATATACCTACCAATACGGGTGAAATATTAGGGTTAACAGGTTTTTCATATTTTGCTAAAACAGGCAAAGTAAAAATATTTAAAAATTAAGTAATTAAAAAGAGGCTTACTTATGAAAACGCAATCGTTAAAAAGTTTACCAATGAATAAACAAGCAGGTTTTACACTTGTTGAATTGATCATCGTAATTGTTATTTTAGGCATTTTAGCTGTTACTGCAGCACCTCGCTTTTTAAACTTGCAAGGTGATGCCAATGCTTCAACACTTGAAGGCTTACAGGGCTCTATTCGCAGTGGTATGAATATCGTAAACGGTAAGTCTATTATTGCCAGTAATCACAAAAAAGCGTCTGAATCCGTAACAGTCGATACTGGTGTAGATGTACCTACTGTTTATGGATACCCTGCAGCAACACAGGTTGCCTTTGAGGCATTTTTAGATGTTAGCTTTGCTGCTGATGATTCAGCAGATTTTAATATTGTAGAGATTGCAGCTGATAAGAAAGTAATAATTTTCCCAAATAGTTATGTACAGACAGACCTATGTCGCATCGAATATACAGAAGCTAGTGATGCGAATGCTGGTACACCCCCAGTTTCAGTAGAAACACCTACTATTGATACTTATTTAACGGGCTGTTAATTACATAAATGAAAAGCAGTAGTAAGCAACGATTGCGTGGCTTCACACTCATTGAGTTAATTATTACTCTAGTAATATTGGGAATACTGTCGGTAACGGCAGTTCCCAAATTTCTGGGCAGCTCAACAGAAGACGCCTATTCATATCGAGATCGTGCTTTAAATGCACTGAGAACAGTGCAGCTACGTGCCATGCAAAATACAGCAATGGCAAGTTGTCATACCCTTTATATAACCTCCACACTTATTGCTCCCCCCACACCTGATACATGTATCGGAGGAGCTGATGCCAATAACACCGATCATTTAGTGGTACAAATAGACACGCAAAGAAGTGATATAACCTTTAATGCTTTAGATAGTAACGCGAATATATTTACCCAAATTAGTTTTGATCCTTTAGGTAAATCAAATCAAACTTGTACTACGCAATGTCGAATAGATGTTGGATTAGCTGGCGTATGCATCAGTGGTGAAGGGCTTATCTATGCGTGCCCTTAAAGCAAAAGGTTTTACTTTAATTGAGCTTATTATTGGCATAGTCATGTTTGCTATTTCGCTTAGCATTATTACTGCTTTAATAGCCCCGCAAGCCAAAAAAAGTGCAGAGCCAATTATTGCTTTGAGAGCATCTGAATTTGGTCAATCATTAATGAACGAAATTCAAAGCAAGTCGTTTGATGAGCACAGCGATAGAAGCGCTCCTTTTAGACGTTGCGGCGAAACAACCTTAGGTGCAGAGCCCTGTACAGCAGCAGGCGATTTAGGCACCGACTCAGAATCTCGAACTAGTTATAACGATGTAGATGACTATATTGCACTTTCTAACCAACCTATTACAAATAGTTTAGGTGAGGTGTTAAGTCAGTACAGCGACTTTAATTTAGTTGTTACCGTTGAATACGATAGCGACTTTAATGAATCGACCACCAACGATGGCACAACCTTTAAGCGCATTACTATTGAAGTAACATCACCTTTAGGTGAGGTTTACGGCTTTAGTGCATATAAAGGGAATTACTAATGCAAAGTGCTAAATACCAAAATGCATTTACACTTATAGAATTGTTACTTGTCATGATTATTATTGGCATTTTAGCCGTAAGTGCGTTTTCGTTTATTGGTGCAGGTGTCAGTATTTACTCACAAGGTGTAAAGCGCCAAGAAGCGGTTGCACAAGCTCGTTTTTTAATAACGCGACTTAGTAAAGAGTTGCGCCATGCTACGCCAAATTCTTTAAGGCTCTCTTGCGATAATAATACTAGCGGAGCGTGTGGTGCGCAGCAGTGTTTAGAATTTACGCCATTTTTATCGGCAACTCACTATACAAATTACCTACCTACCGTAGCACCTTTTAATGTTAGCGCTGTTGATTTTGAACTTAATAATTTAACGCAGCCGCAAGCTGGAGATTGGGCAACGATATACCCGTTAAGCAGTACTGATATATATGATGAAAATAATAATAAGCGCTTAAAAGTATCTGCATTTAATAGTTCAGCGAGTGCAATTGATGAGTGGCAATTTAGTAAAGCATTTGCCCAAGAGTCGCCAAGTAAACGCCTTTATTTGCTTTCAGAACCGGTAAGTTTTTGTGTTGAAGGGCAATATTTATATAGATATACCAATTACGGTTTTACTATTAATCAATTAGATGCTGTGAGCTTACAAGTAAGCAGTGGTGTTAAACGTGATTTATTAGGTATTTACATTGCCAATAATTTAGCGAGCGATTTATTTTTTACTCTTGATGCGCTCTCCTTACAAAGAAACGCTGTGCTTAACGTAAATGCGCAAATGCAATTTAACGATACCGAAGTAATGAACTTTAACCATGAGGTGCATATTCCTAATGTACCTTAAAAAGAATTCTCACAGAAAAGCCTTACCCAGTAAGCAAAAAGGGAACTTAATAATTGTTTCTTTAGTAATTATTGTTGCTTTATTAGCGCTAGGGTTAGCATTAGTTAAAGTGCTTTCTGGCGCATCACAACAAAACACGATTGAGTATTACGGCGCTCGCGCTTATATGGCGGCGCAAAGCGGCCTTGAAAGTGGTTTAACACAACTATTTCCTGTAAATAGCTCAGTTCAAAGCTGTGCATTGGTTACTACTGATCTAACTTTCCAAACTGCATATTTAGCTAACTGTAAAGTAGTGATAAGTTGTGATGAATATATAGACCTACCCGACAGCAGTACAGCAAATGGGCTTGTGAATATATATTATCTACAAAGCAGTGCAACGTGTGCTGCAATTGATTGCTCTGTGGGGAGTAGCTGCAGAAAAGACTATTGGCAAACACAAAGAACACTAAGCGTAGAGGCTAAAACGTTACCATGATGAAAAATGCATTAGTCATTATATTTTTTAGCTGCGTGTTGCTTTGTAATTACGCAAACGCGGTACCGCCTAAAATTGAAGGACGCTTTATAGAGCTGCAAGATACATACACATCACCTATTTGGACAAAAATAAATTTTCAACAGCAATACATAACACCTCCTGCTGTTTTTATGCTCTCAACAAACCAAGGCGGAAACCCCGCAATAATAAGAATACGTAATATAACCACAACCAGCTTTGAGGCACTACCTCTTGAGCCTTCGGGTGAGGATGGTGAGCACGTTACGATGGGAGCTCATTATTTGGCTGTTGAATATGGCGTACATGAGTTTCCTGATGGAACAATCATGGAAGTAGGAAGTACCGATTTACTATTAGAGCTACAATATGGTCCTAAGTCAGGTTTTTCCCCATTTACTCCTAAAGGTTATAAGTCTTTAGTATTCGCGGAACCATTTACTCAAAGGCCGAACTTTTTCCATTCATTACAAACGCTCAACAGCATAGATAGTAACCCACCTACTCAAGCATTAGTGCCTTTTTTGACCGTTGCAGTAGAAAGTAATTCTTTATCTGCTAGCGGCGTTAATATTGCCTTAGAAGCTTCAGAAACAGCACTCGGCGTTATAAAAAGTGAGACGGTTGCTTATATGGCTGTTGAGCCTGGAAGTAACCGCGTATTTACAGACGATAATGGACTTGAAGTGTCCTGGGAAACATTTTTTACCGGTTTTGAAGTTGACGGTTGGAGCAATGGCTGTAATTACTTTAGTTTTACTAATAGCTTTAGTGTGGCTCCATTAGTTGTAGCAAGTAAAAACTCACGCCGAGAAGATGACGGCGGTTGGCTACGCAGCTGTAACTTAAGAACAAATAGGTTGGGCTTGGTTGTTGATGAAGACCGTGATGGCGATAACGAGCGCCGTCACGTAAAAGAAGAAGCTTCAATACTCGCTATGACCAGTACCTTCGTATTTAATGGTGATATTTTAGATTGTGATACGTTATTCCCGGGCGCTATTTCTACTTATAATAACGGTGAGGTACAGTTGGTTCAGGGGGTAGAAATAACAGACGGTAATGCACAGTTTGTCACAACCACGAATTTAATCTCTACAGCGCTGACGAGTCCTCCTTTATGTAATGGTCAAGCATGTGTTGCTGGTGGCTATAACTCTTTAGAGCCTAATCAAGCGGCGCAAGTACCAACGGTTACAAACGATGGTAGCTCAACAGGGCCAGTACCTACTTCCTTAGCTGGCGATTATTACTATGATGAGTTGCAGTTAAGCATGCTGGAAACAGAGTACCGAGTAACAGCGCCTACACGTATTTTTTTAAAAGACACCACATCACTTTTATCGACTTCATTTTTGAATATAGGTAAAACAAATATAGTGGTAGAAACTGGTGCATATTTAGCTATTTATGTTGATGGAGCGATTGCTATTGCAGCAGATGCCAATATTGCGGCCTACATTGTTGCCACTGGTGAGGTAAGAATTGCACAAAATGTAACGTATCAGGGGTCAATTACATCGGCTACTCAAATTATTACCGAAGGGAGCTCAACGTTTGACGCTCTACCAGTACCAGAGAGTATCCCTGGTTTTTGTGGCATTTATACACCAGAAACCCTAGATCATTATCGTTTAACAATCAGCGATAACAAAGGTCTAACGTGTGAAGCTAAAGAGATGACACTCACAGCGTGCGCAAATGACGCCTGCGATTTATTATTTGCTGAGCCATCTAGTTTAAACCTTTCTCCAGATAATAGTGGGCAACAAAGCTGGGTTACGGGGGAGAATATTAATTTTACAGGCTCAACAACTGTTGAGTTTGCCAAACGTACAACTGGTAGCGCCACATTTGGGTATAACACTGCAGATCCTTCGGCACCTCTTCGTTGTTACATCGGTGGTAATAATGTTGGTTTGAGCGGCTGTAAAGTCACATTTTCTGATGCAGGGTTTATTTTTAATAACGAAACCGATGGCAATACTACAATTCCTACTCAGTTATCAGCAAAGCCTTCAAATACTGGATTTAATGCAAAAGCGCTATCTATTCAGGCGGTAAAAACAAATACCACAACGGGAGTATGTGAAGCCGCATTTCCCGCCGGTGGCGATGTAAGCCTAGACTTATCGTACACATGCAGTGCTGGTGCAAGCTGTTCTGATACAGTATCACTTAGTAATAACAATAATACCTTTGCGGTAGAGCAAGCAGCTAAACCATTCATACTTAATTTTGATAATGAGTCTAAAGCGCCAATTGTTATTAATTACCCCGATGCAGGAAAGTTGAGTTTAAATGTAAAAACCAACTTAATTTTAGATCCGATTACTAACTTATCAGTCAATCTAACAGGTAGTTCAAATGAATATGTTGTAAAGCCATTTGGATTAGCGATGGAAGTTGCAAGTGATGGTTATGCAGCAGACGCTGATGGGAGTTTATTTAGACTAACGGGCGAAGCATTTGATTTAAAAATGAATGCAGTGCAGTGGCAAACAGGGCAAGACACCAACAACGATGGTTTCCCAGACAACTACAGCAATATTACAAATAACACCATTGCCAAGCATTTTATTACAGAGCAACCGCTTGTAGAGGCATCGCTTAAAGCGCCTACACCAGGCATTTCAGGTACGCTTGAAGCGATGAGTACATCACCCTTTAGTGATACAGGTAGTTTGAGTGAATCCGTATCGCAATATAATTACGACCAAGTTGGCATTGTTGATTTAACCGCAGGTCTTCAAGATGCCGATTACTTTGGTGCGGGAGACGTGAAAGGTGAGCTATACAATGTTGGCCGTTTTGCACCTTCACAGTATCAAATATTAGGTGTGCAAGCCGCAGCGCAATGTACACGTTATGGCAGTAATTTAACTTACCTCGATCAACCTTTTGAACTTGGCTTTACAGTACAAGCACAAAATCAAAATGGTGAGCTAATGGCCAATTATAAAGAGGGCTTCGATAAGTCCAGTGTAGCCATCAATGCCGAAAATAATGAAGTAGCTAACTATATACCCGCAACTAATCTTGCTAGCCGCTTAGTAAACCTAGGAAATAATAACTGGGGGGACATAAGTGACGGCCAATGGCAAATGAGCCAAATAAATACCATACTTAAAAGATTAGGTGTAGGGCAACCAGACGGGCCATTTGCCATGGTCAGTTTGATGGCAACGCTTTCTGACATAGAAGGGGCAACACTTATTGAAGCAAATGATAAACCTAATACACAAAAAGCATGTTCGGGTGGTTGTAATAGCGTAAGACTAAATGACTTACCAATAGAGTTTAGGTTTGGACGTTTAGTACTTGGCAATAACGCAGGCTCCGATCTCGACCCTTTACTTATTCCTATGCAGTCTCAGTATTACAACGGTAGTGGATTTGTGAATAACGCTGAAGATAACTGTAGTGTGTTTGATCATACCCAAATCACTCAAATATCACCTAGTAGTCCGCAATTGGGCTATGAATATGGAGGTGGAGCATCAGGTCAATTAGAAGCGGGAGTGTATCCTGCAAACAATGGCATTTATGCACAACCAAATGGTTTGGGCGAGTTTACCTTAGAATATAATACTTATGATTGGCTAAAGTGGGATTGGCAAGGTGATGGTACACAACTTAATCCTCGTGCTATTTTACAATTTGGCCGCTTTAGAGGAAATGATCGGGTTATTTACTGGCGTGAAACACGCGAATAGTTGTAAACTAAGATAATAATTGAACAAAGCTTGTGTTTTGTGCTGCAAGTACATAGCATAAGGCTTTAATTATAAAAAATAATAACGACCAAATAATTGCCGCTTTTTGGGACTGGAATATATGCGAATTACCCCTTTATCTCTGTTAGTTTCAGCTAGTTTATTAGCCAGTAGTGCATTTGCACAAGACACAGCTACAGTAACTGGAATTGACTCAGAGATTAGTGTTAAACAAACAGAATACGATAACTCGACAAGAATACTTGAAAAACATCTTAAAGAAGAAAGTCAGTTACAAAATCAACTAGAGCTACTTCGTTCTCGTTCTACCGAGCTAGATAAAGAAAAAAACCAAGCGCTCGATGCAATGAACGAAATGTACCGTCGTTTAATTGATGATCCCACTATTAATATTAGTGCGGCTCAATCACGCTATCAAAAAGCGGTGATTGATCATAAGCAAAATAAAGATGATATTTCTATGCAGTTGGCGGCAATTGCATCCCACCGTAAAGACATAGAGCAAATTCGTGTTGCTAAACATGCGCTTTTAAATACGTTAGAAAGTTTAAAAGAGCAGTTAACAACAGCCCGAGTAGAGCGTTTACGTAACGAGTTTACACGTGAAGGCACACTTGAGGTTAATCACACTATTAACTGTAAGCGTACAGAAACGCTAGCAGCGTGTGAGCAACGCGGTCAACAAATGGGTCTACAAAAAGCGACTAAACGCTTTGTTGATCAAATATTTGCAAACTTAACAGAAGAACGCATTGTTGAACCAAAACGTAATTTGGCGGGCGCTCAAGTACAAATATTAAGTAGCCACGTGGTTAACAGTGCATTTAGCGGCCAGGGTAACTACAACGTTAACTTAAGTGTAACCATGCGCGGCGAAGTTAACAGCAGTCGTTTATGTAGCTTATTAAGTATAGATAACCGCTATTGTTCTGAGTACGGCACTCCGCTTACTGCTGCTTATCAACCCGCTTATGGCACAACATTTACTGATAGTCAGTTAACATTCAGTAATACCAAGGATAATGCCAACACAGTATCGGTTTCTCGTTTAAATGAGCAACCAGTACGTGATTATTCAATTAAGTCGGCACCGGTAAAAAGAGACTACTCTTCTATTGCCAATAAAAAGCAGGATCAGTCTGTAGAATTAACACTACGATCTAATGTTTATGACGATGAAGTGTTTATTGATGGTGTTAGCTTTGGTTCTACACGCTTAATAACGCGTTTACCGCGTGGTGTTCACAACGTTGAAATACGTAAGTTAGGTTATAAACCTTACCAAGCTCGTGTTGATTTAAACAAAGCACAAACAATTAATGCAAATTTAGTAAAAAAGCCTAAGTCGATTGCTGCACCGACCTATACTCGAGAGCAACCAGAAGTAACAGCACGCAAAGTGAGTGAAAACGTTAATGTATTAAATGCAAACGTAGAAACTCCAGTTGTGGTTATTCCTGCAGGCAAATTTAAAATGGGCGATATTAATGGCAATGGTTTAGCCAATGAGCGCCCAGTTATTGAAAAAGTAATAGCAAATTCTTTTGCTATGCAAAGCAAAGAAGTAACCGTAGGTGCCTACGAAAAGTTTGTAGCAAATACAGGTTATAAAACCCAAGCGGAAAAAAATAAAGGGTGTGCGTATTATTTAAATGGCGAACCAGTATGGGAAGCAAATTTAAATTGGCGTAACCCTGGTTTTGAGCAAGGCAGTGACTTTCCTGCGGTATGTTTAACTTATAACGATGCAAAAGCTTACGCTGAATGGTTATCGGGTCAAACAGGGCAGCAATTTCGTTTACCGAACGAAGTTGAATGGGAATACGCAGCACGCGCTGGAACCGAAACAGAATACCCTTGGGGTAACGAAATTGGTAAAAACCTAGCTAACTGTGGTTGGTGTGGTAGTGAGTGGTCAAACAGACGTGCCTCGCCAGTAGGTTCTTTTTCTCCAAATGCATTTGGATTATACGATACCGTAGGTAATGTATGGGAATGGACCGATAAAGAATCAGGTGAGTCTGATGTAGCAGTAAGAGGCGGAGCGTGGAACTTTGCACCAAGCCTTGCTCGCGCATCTACGCGTTTAATTTTAGCGCCTGATTTTAGATCTAACTACATTGGTTTTCGCTTAGTTCGCGAACGATAAAACTTAATTAAGGAAGCTTTGCTTCCTTTTTTCACAAATTCACAAAGGCGCTGCGCTTTATATTGCTCATATAATTGAGCATGTTAAAGTGAGGCAGCTAATATAAGAACGTATTTCAAAGGTCATCCAGCCTCATGTTTAAAAAACTCCGTGGTATTTTTTCTAACGATCTATCGATCGACTTGGGTACAGCCAATACCCTCATTTATGTAAAAGACGAAGGCATTGTATTAAATGAACCTTCTGTTGTTGCTATCCGCCAAGAGCGTGCTGGTGGACCTAAAAGTGTTGCATCTGTAGGTACAGAAGCAAAGCTTATGTTAGGCCGTACTCCGGGTAATATAAAAGCAATTCGTCCAATGAAAGACGGTGTTATTGCTGACTTTTTTGTAACAGAAAAAATGTTACAACACTTCATTAAACAAGTGCATAACAATAACTTTATGCGCCCAAGTCCGCGCGTATTAATTTGTGTACCGTGTGGTGCTACTCAAGTAGAAAAACGTGCAATACGTGAATCTGCAATGGGTGCAGGTGCTCGTGAAGTTTACTTAATTGAAGAACCAATGGCAGCTGCTATTGGTGCAGGCTTACCCGTATCAGAAGCAACAGGTTCTATGGTTGTTGATATTGGTGGTGGTACAACTGAAGTTGCTATTATTTCACTTAACGGCGTTGTTTACTCATCATCAGTTCGTATTGGTGGTGATAAGTTTGACGAAGCTATCATTAATTATGTACGCCGTAACTTTGGTAGCTTAATTGGTGAAGCAACAGCCGAAAACATCAAGCATCAAATTGGCTCTGCATTTAAAACTGATGAGCCAATCGAAATTGAAGTACGCGGTCGTAATCTTGCAGAAGGTGTTCCGCGTTCATTCACACTTAACTCACATGAAATCCTAGAAGCTCTACAAGAGCCGTTAATGGGTATTGTGAGCGCAGTAATGGTTGCACTTGAGCAATCACCACCAGAGCTGGCATCAGATATTTCTGCGCACGGTATGGTACTTACTGGCGGTGGTGCGCTACTAAAAGATTTAGACCGCTTATTAATGGAAGAAACGGGTATTCCGGTTGTTGTTGCTGATGATCCACTTACGTGTGTTGCACGTGGCGGCGGTAAAGCACTGGAAATGATCGATGTTCATGGTGGTGACGTTTTTAGTTACGATTAATGAAATTAATGTTTGGACGCACAGTCTCTTTGCAACTGCGACTTTTTGTCGCAGTGCTTTTGAGTATCGTACTCATAGTTGGAGACAGATATACGCAAGGTGGTACCGTTGTTCGTACCAGCCTTAATACCTTAGTTAGCCCACTAATTTATGTTGCTAATTTACCCTACGAATTATTTAGCTTAAGTGCTAAAAGCCTGCACACGCGGGATCAACTTCTTACCGAAAACGAAGCGCTGAAAAAAAAGCAAATGCTACAAAGCGAGCAATTGCAGCAGTATCAATTTCTAGCCAGAGAAAACCAAAAACTACGCGCCTTATTAGGCTCATCGGCAAAGCAATCAAATCGTAAAATTATTGCTCAGGTACTTTCTGTGCACTCAAACCCGTATAGCCATCAAGTTGTTATAAACCGCGGTACCACTGACGGGCTTAGTGAAAGCCAAGCCGTAATTGATGAAATGGGTGTAGTAGGGCAGCTTACAAAGGTTGGTTCAACAACGTCACGGGTATTACTCATGACCGACACCACGCATGCTACACCTGTGCGTATACTTCGTAACGATGTACGAACCGTTGTTGAAGGCATAGGTAAAATTAACGTAGTTAAGCTCTCGCATGTACCTCACAGCTTAGATGTACGCATTGGTGATGTACTTGTTACATCAGGTTTAGGTGGCACATTCCCTGAGGGATATCCGGTAGCTGTAGTAACCGAAATAAACCGTGATGAAGGTCGTCCATTTGCACAAGTTTTTGCAGAGCCTATTGCGCAATTAGATCGCATTCGTTTGCTAGTTATTTTATGGCGTAATAAACAGGAGCAAATCAGCGATGATTAATCGTTATTCATTGTTAATTGCGCTAAGCATCTTTTTTGCGTTAATAATGGCATTAATGCCACTCCCATTTTCGTTTGAACCATTTAGGCCTGACTGGGTTTTACTTGTACTTATGTATTGGTCACTTGCAGTACCTCATCGATTAAATATTGGTACGGCTTGGGTTGTTGGCTTATTAATAGATTTAGCATCTGGCTCACCGCTAGGTGTGAACTCGCTTACATTTTCAATATGTATATTTGTAACTGCGAGTAATTTTCAAAAAATTCGTAACTTTTCGCTTTGGCAGCAAAGCTTATTAATTGGTTTGTTTTTAACGCTGTATCATTTAATGCAGTTTTGGCTAAATCACTTTTTGCTAGGTGTTTACTTTAATCCACAGTACTTATGGCCAGTAGCAACCGGAATGGTTAGCTGGTTTTGGGTCTTTTTATTACTTCGTAAATATCGCAGACATTTTAGGATCAGGTAATGACTACCGCAGTATATTTGGCATCAGCCTCTCCCCGTCGTAAAGAGTTATTAAGCCAATTAGGTGTCGAATTTACACAATTTAGTGTTGATGCAGATGAAAGTGTACTTCCAAACGAACAACCTAGAGCACTTGTTGAGCGTTTAGCGCGCTTAAAAGCTCAAAGTGGTGTAGAGCTTGGGTATACAGATCGCCCCGTACTTGGTAGTGATACAGTGGTTGTTATCGACAACGAATCACTGGGTAAACCACGTAATAAAAACGATTTTATAAATACATTAAAACGCCTATCAGGTAACACACATCAAGTACTTACCGCTGTAGCATTTGCGACGCAAAATGATGTAATTAGCTGCGTTGTAAGCACTGACGTTACTTTTAAAACCTTAACAGATGAAGAAATTAATGCCTACTGGGAGACGGGTGAGCCACAAGATAAAGCCGGCGGATATGGTATCCAAGGTTTAGGTGGTCGCTTTGTAACTCATATTGCGGGTAGCTATTTTTCTGTTGTAGGCTTACCTTTATATGAAACCGAACAATTATTAAAAACATTCTTAAGAAGGTAACATGAGTACAGAATTACTGATCAATGTCACACCGAGCGAAAGCCGTGTTGCCCTAATAGAAAACGGTGTACTGCAAGAAATACAGCTAGAGCGAATTGGTAATCTAGGTATTGTAGGCAATATTTACCTAGGAAAAATAAGTCGTGTACTTCCGGGTATGCAGGCTGCGTTTGTAGATATCGGCCTTGAAAAAGCCGCATTTTTGCATGCATCCGATATTGTAAATAGTGCCTCTATTGTTGAAGGTGTAGACGACGTACCAATAAAAAAAGTACAAGACATTAGAGAGTTAGTTCGTCAAGGCCAATACATTATGGTGCAAGTGGTAAAAGATCCGCTAGGCACTAAAGGCGCAAGACTCACCACTGATATAACGATACCTTCTCGCTATTTAGTATTTATGCCAGATGCGACCCATGTCGGGGTTAGTCAGCGCATTGAAACTGAAGAAGAGCGCTCACGCCTTAAAAAAATAGTCGCTGAATATGGCGACGAAAATGGCAGCTTTATTGTACGTACTGCTGCAGAAGGCGCTAGCGAAGCTGAATTACGACACGATGCCGGTTTTTTAAGAAAATTATGGGAAAAAATAACATCACGTCGTAGAAAAACGAGTAAAGCCAGTATCCTACACGAAGATTTAACGCTTGCCTTTAGAACCCTACGTGACTACGTAGGTGAAGACATGGAGCGCATTCGCGTTGACTCTAAACTTAGCTATGAAGAACTAAAGTTATTTACAGAAGAGTTTGTCCCACAGCTTTCTCAAGTACTTGAGTACTATCCTGGTGAGCGACCTATATTTGATTTGTTTGACGTTGAAAACGAAATTCAAAAAGCACTACATCGCAAAGTTACCTTAAAATCGGGTGGTTATATAATTATTGACCAAACTGAAGCAATGACGACTGTTGATGTTAATACCGGTGCATTTGTAGGACATCGTAACTTAGAAGAAACCATTTTTAATACCAACGTAGAGGCAACCTCTGCAATTGCTCGCCAGCTTAGGCTGCGCAACTTAGGCGGTATTATCATTATCGACTTCATTGATATGGTAAGTGAGGATCATAAGCGCCGCGTATTGCATTCTCTTGAGTCAGCACTTGCTAAAGATCGCACTAAAACGAATATTAACGGGCTTTCAGCACTTGGACTTGTTGAAATGACGCGTAAGCGTACCCGCGAAAGCTTAGAGCATATTTTATGTGATGTATGCCCGGCGTGTTCTGGTCGTGGATCGCAAAAAACAGTTGAAACAGTGTGCTACGAAATACTGCGTGAAATAGTACGCGTTAATCGAGCATACGCTGCCGATAAGTTTATGGTGTACGCAGCGCCTGCTGTAAGTGAAGCCCTACTAAACGATGAGTACCATAACCTTGCCGAGCTTGAACTATTTATTGGTAAGCAAGTCAATATTCAAACAGAGAGCTTATACAGCCAAGAGCAGTTTGATGTGGTAATGATGTAATGAAAGCAAAAACGGTCTGTTTTTTTTGTTTTAGAAAGTTATGGCAGACCTGCGCCATAATTTTGGTATTACTGGCCGTTATTGTTTCAATTTTAAAATATACCCTCCCGTATGCAAACGAATACAAAGGTAATATAGAAAGCTATTTACACGAAAAGTTTGAAATAAGCTTATCTATAGGTGAAATATCAGCAAGCTGGCAGGGCAGTGGTCCTGCATTAGTACTAGAGAATTTATCGTTTAAAGATAACGAAACCGCGCCAATATCACTCACCATTGCCAAAACCAGCTTAGAGCTAAACTTATGGGAAAGCTTAAAAGCACTGCAATTTAAATCCAATTATTTTGTTATTAATGGTTTTCATACCAGTGTAAATATTACCAACTTGTTTAAAACCGGTGATAACGACGAAGTCTCTTTTGAACAAAAAGAGTTAATAGAAGAGTTGTTTTTAGGTAAAACAGGTCACTTTGCAATAGAAAACTCTAGTATTAACTTTATTTTAGAAGACGGTAAAGAACGTAAGTTACTCCTTAAAAATATTGTTTGGCAAAATGACGATGAGCAGCATCTTGGCAGTGGTAGCTTAGCATTGCCGGGTATTTCGGTCGGTGATTTTGACGCGCGCATAGCACTCACTGGCGATACCTTAGAACAAGTTGCGGGCGACATTTATGTGCAAGCAAATAAGGTCGATGTATCTAACTGGTTTGCACAATATATTAATACCGAAAAACAACAACTGCATAGCGACATTAATTTACAAGCATGGTTAAAGCTAGATAAAGGCCTTGTAAGTGATATAAAAATGCAATGGTTGCCAAGCTTTGTGCGCTGGCAGCGAGAGGATCAAAGTCAGCAAGTTAGTTTGAGTGAAGGTGGCTTTCACTTATACCCAGATCAAAATAGCTGGCACTTAAAAAGTACCGGTTTAACATTTAATAGTAACGACAAAATATGGCCAAGTTTAGAATTTGAAGCTCAGTTAGGGCCGCAAAATAAAGTGTGGCTTCATCAAGTCGATTTTGAATTACTGAGTAACCTAGCAGGGCTAAGTAACTTTAATGCACTTGAGCCATTTTTAGAGCGCCAACCTAGTGGGCAAATAGATCACGCTTATTTAAATTTCTCTAATGCACAGCAATGGCAATTATGGTTTGAGGCTGACAATATTGGTTGGCAAGAATTAAGATCGGTACCTGCAGCACAAGGACTTAGAGTAAATGGTTTACTTAATCAAAGTAGTGGTCGAATAAATTTATTTGGTGAAAATGGCACATTAGTTACAGGCGAAAGCTTTAGCAACGACATAAATTATAATCAGCTAAATGTAGAGCTAGATTTAGCTAAGCGAGATGATGGCTGGCATATAAGTAGTGACAATATATGGTTTGATAATAATGAAGTTACTGTTGCTGCAGAATTACAAATTAGTCTAACAGATGATCCTCGATTAGATCTTTACGCTGAAGCCTTCGCCCCAGATGCCAAAATTGCAGGTCATTACTTCCCATTAAAAGCTATGAGCCCTGAGCTCGTTAGCTATTTAAATGGTGCAATTAAAGGCGGAGAAGTATCTAAAGCACAAGTATTATTTGCAGGACCTTTATCTGGTTTCCCATTTACTGATGGTGGTGGTCAGTTTGATGTATTAGCGCAAATAGATAACGCAACCTATGAGTTTGATCCTGATTGGCCTTTGGTCACCAATGCCGACGTACAGCTACATTTTGATAATGAGCGTATGGACATATATAGCCAGCAAGGTAAGTTGGTTAATTTAGATATTGGTAATAGTGTACAGGTAAGCATTGCAGATTTAATGCATGCTGATGAACTTATTGTGCAAATTGATAAAAAAGCACAAATGGAAAAGTTACATGACTTTTTTGCAGCGACACCTATTGCCAAACCTCTTGCTGAAATTTTTAAAGTTGTGCAGGGCAAAGGCGAAGCCGATGCCAGTATTGAGCTTTTAGTAGGCTCAAAATTTAAAGGTGGGGCCAGTGTTAGCGGCAAGGTTAATTTAAATGACTTGCCAGTATTTATAGCAACGCCAGGGATTGAGCTTAAAAACTTAACTGGCGAGCTTAATTTTAAAAACGACAATATCACACTTAAAAATGCGACTGCGAAATGGTTGGGCATGCCGCTAACTATTAATTACAGCAGTAAAAGTGATGCAAAAAATTACCAAGCAAACATAGATATAAACGCCAAAATTGACGCCGATACACTAATAGATAGTGGGCAAGGTATATTAAAAAATTATTTAAGCGGGCAAAGTGATGTTGATATTGGCTTAGTACTTAATTTTACCGAGCAAGGCTTTAATTACCGTGCACAGGTAAACTCAGAACTACTTGGCTTAACGAGTAACTTACCTGCACCTTATAATAAAAATAGTGAACAAGTGTGGGCGCTTGATGCAATAGTACAAGGTGATGACATTTCTAATCTCATTACCGCAAACGCCAACCAGCAGTTTTACTTTAATGCTATTTTAGAAAATGGAAAATCACAGTTTAGTAATGTCCATTTTGTGCTCGGAAAACAAGATTTAGGATTAAACCAAAAAGACTTAAGCGTAAATATAAACCTTGAACAGAGTGAACTAGTGCCTTGGTTTGATCTGATTGATCAAATAATTAAAGCTGGTAAAGCAAATCCAGATAAAGAATCAAAAGGGATTATGCCACCGCTTAATGAGGTGGTTGCAAGTATAGGTATGCTTGATGCGAGTAACATCATTTTTAATGATTTTGAAATGCGTTTAGCGCCATCAAAAGACGATCTATACCTAAAGTTAAATGCTAAAGAGCTTAGAGCAGGGGTTTTTATCCCTACATCACAGCCTAGCCAGCCCATACGAATTGATGCCGATTATCTAAGGCTCAATTTTGCAAAAAAAGCCGAGCAAGTAATTGAAATAACAGATGTGCTTCCTGAGGAAGACTTGAGCTGGCTTACTAAAATACCTGCCATTGAGTTTGAATGTAGTGATTGCAAAATAGATCGCTACCAACTTGATAAAGTGAGTGCGTCGCTATTGGGTGATGGCGAGCGTTTATCAATATCACAACTTGTGGTCGATAAAGGCGATCATGTACTGCGCACTAAAGGGCAGTGGCAAAATGGCTTAACAGCGCTAAGTGGCGAGCTTAAAAGTGATGACATAGGCGCTCTTTTTGGCGAGTTTGATATAACCTCTGCGATTAAAGATTCAAAAGCCGATCTAAATTATGATCTTACTTGGCAAGCAGCCCCTTACAATTTTGATGTGAAAACTTTAAGTGGCGAGATAGCTTGGGATTTAGGAGAAGGTCATTTAACTGAAGTTAGCGATGGCGGTGCTCGCGTATTTTCGTTACTGAGCCTTGATTCATTAGTACGAAAGCTGAAACTTGATTTTAGAGATGTATTTTCAGAGGGCTTTTTTTATAACAGCATGCAAGGCACTATGCAGTTAGAAAACGGTATTGCTTACACTAAAGATACTAAGATGGACGGTGTACCTGCCGATTTAACCATTAAAGGCTATGCAAATTTAAACACGCTAGATATAGATTATGACCTTGCTGTTGCGCCGCAGGTAACCTCGAGTATTCCTGTAATAGTTGCATGGATGGTAAACCCAGTAACAGGGCTTGCTGCCTTAGCAATTGATAAAGTTATTCATTCTGCGCGCGTGATCTCAGAGATCAACTTTAAAGTGACGGGTAAAATGAACGATCCTATTGTTCAAGAACTCGACAGAAAAAGTCGTGAAGTTACGCTACCTCAAGCTGCGCAAAATCAGCCACAAGTATCAGTCGATTTAAAACTTAAAGATGCACAAGTAACAGTAACGCAATGAACAAAACTGAAATACTAAGCAAACCCACAATAATTGCCCTGCAAATGTGTTCAGGAGTAAACCCTGATGACAACATAGCAAGCTTAAAGCGTGCCCTTAAAACACTTCCAGCAACAAGACCATTACTTGTTTGTTTGCCTGAGGCTTTTTTAGTGTTTAGTAAAAGTGGCAACGACACGCTAGCCATTGCTAAGCAGGTTGAGCGATACAAACTACAACTTAGTGAATTGTGCCAACACCATAATATTTGGTTAAATGCAGGGACAATGCCTGAGCCATTTAACGAACATAAATATTATGCAGCGTCGCACTTATATAATAATCAAGGCGAGCTGGTTGCAACGTATAACAAAATACATTTATTTGATGTAAACGTAGATGACAAAACCGGTAGCTATCGAGAGTCAGATTTTACCCAGGCAGGTAACGATGTGGTTGTTGTTGATTCTCCCTTTGGTAAAATAGGCTTAACAGTATGTTATGATCTGCGCTTTAGTGGCTTATTTAACGAACTAGTACGCCAAGGCGCCGATATTATTTTAGTCCCCAGTGCATTTACAGTCGTCACAGGGCAAGCGCATTGGCAGCCATTACTAGCAGCTCGCGCAATAGAAACACAATGTTATGTAGTTGCAGCAGCTCAGTACGGTACACATGAAAATGGCCGACAAACATATGGCCACAGTATTATTATTTCACCTTGGGGAAGTACCCTGAGTGAATTGCCAACAGGCACCGGTTTTATAAGCTGCAACGCAGATTTAGACCAGTTACAAAAAATTAGACGAGATATGCCCGTGCAGTCTCATCAACGATTTAGAGAGCATTTATTATGAATTCGGTTGAACAGCATTTACTACACGACAGCCAGCTAAATAGAGAAGAGCTCGAAAAAACGCTCGCTTACATACATCAGCATAAAGTGGATTACGCCGATTTATATTTTCAATCAAGCCACCACGAATCATGGGTGCTTGAAGACGGCTTAGTTAAAGAAGGCTCTTATAACGTTGAACGTGGCGTTGGTGTACGTGCTGTAAGCGGCGAAAAAACAGGTTTTTCTTACTCTGATGCAATAAACCTCGAAGCACTTAATAAAGCGGCTACAGCGGCTCGTAGCATTGCAGATGCTGGCGAAGATAGAGCAATTAAAGTATTTAGTGATGTTAAAGCTAAAGAGCAGTTTGCACCGCATCAACCAATTTCGAGTATGAGCGATACCGACAAGGTGAGCTTATTACGTGAACTTGAAAACTACATTCGTGAATTAGCTCCCGATGCAGAGCAAGTAATTAGCTCAATGTCGGCGGTATACGAAGAAGTATTAATAGCGGCAAGTGATGGCACATTTGCTACCGATATTCGTCCGCTTATTCGTTTAAACTGCTCAGTACTGCTTGAAAAAAATGGTCGCCGTGAACGCGGTGGCGCAGGTGGTGGTGCACGTTTAGATTATGGTTACTTTAAAGAACTTGTTGACGGTAAACCACGTTGGATGGAATTTGCTGAAGAAGCGGTACGCCAAGCTAAAGTAAATCTTGAGGCTATTGATGCACCAGCAGGTACTATGGAAGTTGTACTTGGCAATGGTTGGCCAGGCGTACTTTTACACGAAGCAGTAGGGCACGGACTTGAAGGCGACTTTAACCGCAAAGGCGCATCTGCGTTTAGTGGTAAGGTTGGCCAAAAAGTAGCATCTGAGCTGTGTACTGTTGTTGATGATGGCACCATGGCCGATCGCCGTGGGTCACTTAATGTAGATGATGAAGGCACACCAGCCGCTTACAACGTACTTATCGAAAACGGTATTTTAAAAGGCTATATGCAAGATAAGCTAAACGCGCGTTTAATGGGTGTAAGCCCTACCGGTAACGCACGCCGTGAGTCTTACGCACATTTACCTATGCCTCGCATGACTAACACCTACATGTTAGGCGGAGAGCACAGCCAAGCCGATATTATCAGTAGTGTTAAAAAAGGTGTATTCGCGCCTAACTTTGGCGGCGGACAAGTTGATATTACCTCAGGTAAGTTTGTATTTAGCGCATCAGAAGCGTACTTAATTGAAAATGGTAAAATTACTCAACCAATTAAAGGCGCAACGCTTATTGGTAACGGCCCAGAAGTAATGCAGCAAATATCTATGGTTGGTAACGACCTTGCCCTTGATAAAGGTGTGGGTGTTTGTGGTAAAGATGGTCAAAGCGTACCGGTAGGCGTAGGCCAACCAAGCCTTAAAATTGATAAATTAACGGTTGGCGGCACAGCTTAAATATTGCCAAGCGCGAAGTAAGTTCGCGCTTTTTTTTTAATGAAGGTGGGGTTTATACCTCGCCTTCATCCACTTTATTTTTTTCAGCCTCTGCATACCATAACGCAAAAAAGCACTCTGTTAATTTATGCTCTATCTCAAGCGCCTTTTCTGTCGGGCAAAACAAGGTAAAGCTTGCTTTAAACTCACCTAAATCAGTTGTACCAAAGTGAATTACCGGCTCTGGACCAGAGATTTTTGCATCAAGTTTGCGCTCAATCATCGAATTATAACGGCTTGCTACTTCTTGAAACTCTTCGCAGTACAGCTTAGCTTGCTCATTCAATGTGTCGTGAATAGGATACGGGTTAAAGCTCTCTCGACGGACAATAATAAAATGATGTGTAACAAAGCGTTTTACAAAGTTTAAGTTTTTAATAGAGCTGGTAATTAGCTTATTATTAGGAATATATATGGTTTTTCTTGAAAATTGATAAGTATGTATATCAATTTCATGCATGGTTGTTTTTATCCAATCCGTTTCAGCTACTTCACCAAAGTAATCACCCACTTGTATCCAGTCACCTACTCTAAATGGGCGAGTTGTTACTAGGTAAAAAAAGCCTATAACACACTGAATAAACTCACGCGTTGCAAGTACAATCGCCACAGCAAAAGCAGCAATAGAAAGTGCAAAGTTTTGAATTTCGGTAGACCACACAAATAGCAGCGATATCATCATTACAAAATTAATAAAATGCTTAATATTGTGTGCGATATAACGAATATCTTTTTCTTTTTTTTCTGCGCGATTTTTAGCGAGCTTATCAACAAGTACTTTTAGTACAAATGCAATTGTGATCATTACAATTGAAAGAAGAAACGGATGCAGCAATATATCTTTAGTCATAATATCCAATTAAACGCGAGTTGATAAAAACAGGCTCAGTATATTGATTTATTAAACCAATTAGCAAATTTAGTGCAAAAAAAGTAACCAATAAAAATGGAGCTACGCTATTGAGTTACTTCATCAGTGCAATACTTGTGATTTTTAGCCATTCTTTTTCGGCATATGAGTACAAACTCAATGGCTGAAATAAAAATTAGAGTATAGCCAAGCGTTTCTATTCCTTCTTCAACAATGTTTTTCACTACGCGTACATAGTCATCGCCCATTACTGAATGCCAAAATGCACCTTTGCCCATCATTCGCGAAAATGCGAGTAAAGTAACCATGCCTGATAAGCAAATTCCATAACTAGGAGTGAGGCTATAGGCTTTTAAAGCGTTAAAAGTACTCCCTCTCTTTGTTATTAAATAAACAAACACGCCAGCCAAAATAGAATAGACGATACTTTGCCAAGCACCATCAAATAGGTATAAGTCTAGAGAGGTATCAAACTCTCTCACAAACATCATGGCCGTTAATGCAGAAAGCAATACCGCCGGTATTTTGAGTTGAAAGTTAATTCGTGAAGCATAGAAAAACAAAATACAGCTTAAAAAAGTTAAAATATCTTGCATATGTTCAGTGAGCGTTTCTTCACTGTAAAGTGCGTTTTGTTGTAACTCAAATCCTTCAAGTTGAATCAAAGAGGCAACACCCGCTAGACACAGTAAGTAAATAAATGATCGTAGTAAAAACATAAATAACCAAGAGAAACTATAAATGCGCGAGATTCTAATTGTAAAAATACCTTAAAGCCAAAACAAAATTTAAACTTTTAATATTTTTATCGGTCTAATATTTTTGCTGTTAAAATAATGGCTTAGATATTTATTTAATGTTTAATAAAGGTTTTAGATGTAACGTTGGCTGTGAACAATATAATAAGCATTAAAAAGCCCTTACTATTTACTTAGCAAGGGCTTTTTATAATTGAGAGCTGAGAGCTGAGAGCTGAGAGCTGAGAGCTGAGAGCTGAGAGCTGAGAGCTTAGAGCTTAGAGTTTAGCGCCTAGCGCATCGTTACAAATTCTTCCGAGCCTGTCGGGTGAATCGCAACAACTGCATCAAAATCAGCTTTAGTAGCGCCCATTTTCATGGCAACTGCAAAGCCTTGAATCATTTCATCAACCGCAAAACCAATGCCATGTAGGCCAACTACTTTTTCGTCTGGGCCGGCACATACAAGCTTCATTTTACAAGGCTGGCGATGTTTAGTTACCGCTGTGTACATTGCCGTAAAACCAGATTGGTAAATCTTAACGTTTTCTTCGCCATACTGAGAAATAGCTTCTTGCTCAGTTAAACCAATAGTCCCAATCGGTGGGTGACTAAATACAACGGTAGGAACTAAGCTGTAATCCATTTTTAAATCATCTGGTAGCTCTTTATTAAATAAGCGCTCAGATAAAGTACGGCCTGCTTTTACTGCTACTGGTGTAAGTTCAATACCATTTTCGATGATATCGCCAACCGCGTATACATTTTTAGCTGTGGTATTTTGAAACTCATCAACTTTTACAAAACCACTGCTGTTTACTTCTACGCCTGCTGCTGCAACGTTAATAGCATTAGTTGTTGGTTCGCGGCCAATGGCCCAAATTACTTGATCAACGTTATGAGTTTTGCCGTTATCTAAATGTAGTGTTACAGAGCCATCATCTTCTTTAACCAATTTATTTGGTACAGAGTGAGTATGTAAAGTAGGGCCTTCGGCAGCCATTACTTCAACAAGCGTATCTACTATATATGGGTCAAAACTACGAAGTGGGGCATGCTTACGTACAAATAAATGTGTCTCAGTACCTAAACCATGTAATACACCAGCAAGCTCAACGGCTATGTAGCCTGCGCCTATTACTGCAACGCGTCTAGGTTGCTCTTTTAATTCAAAAAAGCCATTTGAATCGATACCGTGTTCAGCACCTTCAATATGCGGAATGCTTGGGCGTCCACCTACTGCAATTAATATATGGTCGGCTGTGTAGTGCTCGCCGTTTACTTCAACTGTTTTGTTATCTACAAATTTAGCAAAGCCTTTAATTACAGTAACGCCATTGCTAGCCAGGCCACTGTCGTAACCTTTATGAATTCGGCCTATGTAGGCTTCACGGCTTTCTACTAATTTGCTCCAGTCAAAGCCTTTAACTTCAACATTAAAGCCGTAATCTGGGGCATATAAATTAATTGCTTCGGCAACCTGAGCACCGTGCCACATTACTTTTTTAGGTACGCAGCCTACGTTTACACATGTGCCACCCATGTGTTTTGCTTCTATAAGTGCTACTTTAGCGCCACGCATTGCCGCTCTATTTGCAGAGGCAATACCACCACTGCCACCACCGATTGCAATATAATCAAAGTGTTGTGTCATTTTATGTCCTTAGGCGTTGAGTTTTATGCGCATTAGCATAACATTAAGTTTTAAAAATAAAGAGTGTTTAGGTGACCTATGTTTAGTAAAAAAACATTCAAATTTCTTGCTCAGCTTGATCAAAACAATAATAGAGACTGGTTTAACGACCATAAATCACAGTATGAGGAATACGTAAGAGAGCCCGCTTTAGATTTCATTAGGCAAATGCAAGCACCACTTGCTGAGGTTTCTAGCCATTTTGTCGCATCAGATAAAAAAGTGGGCGGTAGCTTAATGAGAATCCATAAAGACGCGCGCTTTAGTAAAGATAAAACCCCATATAAAACTAATGTAGGGATTCAATTTCGCCACTTTATGGGAAAAGACGTACACGCCCCGGGGTTTTACTTTCACTTAGCAAATGACGAATGTTTTATAGGTGCGGGTATTTGGCGACCAGAATCAAAGGCGCTTAACGCAATTAGAACCTGCATAGATGAAAACCCAAATAGCTATAAAAAAGCAATTTATGATGAGCAATTTAAATCTATATTCGAAATGTCAGGAGAATCACTAAAGCGACCGCCAAGAGGGTTTGAAAAAGAGCACCCATTAATAAATGAGCTCAAGCGAAAAGACTTTATAGCCATGAGCCCACTTACTCAAAAACAAGTATGCAGCAATAACTTAGTTGATACGGTAGTAGGGCGTGTTGATCTTTGGTGGGTGAATTTGCAGCAGTGTGTTTGGTTTTTAGGCAAGGCAGAGCCTATATAGTGTGGTTATTCCCCATAAATAGGCGATAACGCAGCATAAATACCAAACATGCGCTGCCCTTTGGGTTCTTTCTAGGGACGATTAACTCTTTGTTGCTCGGTTTTTACTTAGCCCACTAGGTTACAAACCTCGCGCCGTGATTTAATCGCCCCTAGATTGAACAAATTTCAATCCACAAAGTTCAACACGCCCTAGAGCGTTATAAAGTGGCTGACTCATTAATGGGTTATTTGTGTTTTGCTCTGGATCAACCCTATTAAAATCACATAACTTAAAAGCGGCTGAGTTGTTTTTTTACTTTTAGACCCAACTTAAACGTAATGCATTAACGCAAAGAGAGTATTTATGAGCAACCCACTAATTGGCCTTGAAGGCTTACCACCATTTTCAAAAATAAAGCCTGAGTACGTAGTACCAGCACTAAAAGACGGTATTGAGCTTTGTCGTAAAGCCATTGATGACGTGCTAGCAAAAGGTTCGTACACGTGGGATGACTTAGTATTACCCCTTGAAGAAGCCGACGATAAATTATCGCGCATGTTCTCCCCTGTATCGCATTTAAACTCAGTAATGAATAACGACGAATTACGCGAGGCTTATGAGCAGTGCTTACCGTTAATATCTGAATATTCGACATTTGTAGGCCAGCATCAAGGTTTATACACTGCGTACAATACGCTTTATAACAGCGACGAATTTAAAACGCTGACTACAGCACAACAAAAAACAATTACTAATGCGCTACGTGATTTTAAATTATCGGGAATTGCATTAGCACCGAAGCAGCAAAAGCGCTACGGCGAAATTAGTGCGCGTTTATCAGAGCTTGCCTCAAAATTTGGCAACAATGTAATGGATGCGACTTTAGCGTGGCACAAACACATTACTGATGAAAGCGATTTAGCAGGCTTGCCAGAATCAGCTCTTGCACTTGCAGCCGATACAGCAAAAAGTAAAGAATTAGATGGCTGGTTATTTACACTCGATTTTCCATCATATTTACCAATAATGGCTTACGCAGATAACCGCGAACTACGCAGAGAAACCTACACTGCATTTTCTACGCGGGCATCAGATCAAGGCCCTAACGCCGGTGAATTTGATAACTCAGATATTATGAGTGAGGAGCTTGCGCTTCGCCATGAGCTTGCACAGTTACTAGGATTCAACAGCTACGCTGAAAAGTCACTAGCGACTAAAATGGCCGAAACACCAGAACAAGTATTCTCATTTTTAGAAGACCTAGCAGCTAAATCAAAACCACAAGCAGAGCAAGAAGTCGCAGAGCTAAAAGCCTATGCTGAGCAAAAACACGGTATTTCTGAATTAGAAGCATGGGATTTTGGTTACTACAGCGAAAAGCTTAAGCAAGAAAAGTACGCTATTTCAGATGAAGTACTACGTCCTTACTTCCCAGCAAATAAAGTACTTAGCGGCTTATTCGAAACCGTTAATCGTTTATTTGGTATTAGCGTAAAAGAAGTTACCGATTTTGATACTTATCACAAAGATGTACGCTTTTTTGAAATTGTAGATAGCAGTGGCACGTTACGTGGTCGCTTTTATCTTGATTTATATGCACGCGACCACAAACGCGGTGGTGCGTGGATGGACGACTGTATGGGGCGTAAAGTCCGTGCTAACGGCGAGCTACAAACTCCAGTGGCTTATCTAGTGTGTAACTTTAATAAAGCGGTTGGCGACAAACCTGCGCTGTTTACTCATGACGAAGTAACTACGTTATTTCATGAGTTTGGTCATGGTATTCACCACATGCTTACACAAGTTGATGCCGCGCCAGTGGCTGGCATTAATGGTGTAGCGTGGGATGCGGTAGAGCTTCCTAGTCAGTTTTTAGAAAACTGGTGTTATGACGAAGAAGCCCTGAGCTTTATTTCGGGTCACTATGAAACGGGTGAGCCATTACCTAAAGAGTTACTTGATAAGTTACTTGCCGCTAAAAATTACAATTCAGGCGTACAAATGCTGCGTCAAATTGAGTTTTCGCTATTCGACTTTAAAATACATAATGACTATGTAGCAAATGAACCTTGTCAAATTCAAGCGATACTAAACGACGTACGTAGCCGTACATCAATTGTTAAACCGCCAGAGTTTAACCGTTTTCAAAATGGTTTTAGCCACATTTTTGCGGGCGGTTATAGTGCAGGTTACTACTCATATAAATGGGCTGAAGTACTTTCGGCAGATGCATTTTCTAAATTTGAAGAAGAAGGTATTTTTAATGCCGAAACAGGGCAAGCCTTTATGCAAAACATTTTAGAGAAAGGCGGTAGCGAAGAGCCAATGGAGTTATTTAAAAAATTCCGTGGGCGAGAGCCTAATGTTGATGCATTACTGCGTCACAGTGGTATTGCTGTTTAAAAACAAAATGTTCAGCACAAACCAAATTAAAGCGCCTCAATGGCGCTTTTTTATTATTTTAAAATTATTAGCTAATAATTTTTAGTAATTTTATCCTGCCGTACTATGCTTTTAACACACCTATTAAAATGGACTAAGGCATGGCAAAGTTGGTATTGGCAATTGATGACGACAAATATGTTCATCATATAATTGAAGAGTCTTTAGCAGGGTTTTGTAAAATTATTCATGCAAAAGATGGCGATGAAGGATTAAGGCTAACCAATAAATACAACCCAGATATTATTTTACTCGATATTGAAATGCCAGGTATGTCAGGCTATGAGGTATGTAAAACAATAAAACAGAATGAAAACACCCAAGATATTCCCGTTATGTTTCTCTCATCTAAAATAGAGCTTAGTGATCGTGTAAAAGGTTACAGTGTTGGCGCATCCGATTACATTACTAAGCCTTTTAATACAGAAGAGCTAATAGCACGTATAAAAGTGCTTTATGAATACAGACAAAAATGTGTAAAGCTAAAACTAGATATAGTAAAAGCAAATAAAACTGCTGAAATGGCAATGACAGAATCCGGCGATATGGGACGCATAATGCGCTACGTTGGGCAAAGTTATCATGCTAATAACTTACAGTTATTGAGTGAATATTTTTTAGCTTTTTTTGCACCTTTAAATTTAGATGTTGTTGTGGTGTTTTGGTATCAAAGCAAAGGTATGTTTTACAGTCAGCAAAGTGGTGTGTGCCCATTAGAGCAAGAGCTGCTAGAGCAGCATCGACATGCCAAACGATTTGTTGATATTGGCAGCAGTACTATTATTAACTACCCCAAAGTATCCCTTTTAATAAAAAATATGCCCGTTGATAACGATGCTTTATATGGGCGCTACAAAGATCTGTTTCCGCATATATTAGAAGCGACCAACGAAAAGGTTGTGACTATGGAAAGAAGCGAAAGCAGTTATGAGCAGGCAGCTCAAATAAGTACAGCCCTTCAAGATATTGTTAAGCAGTTAACTACTCAAAATGTAGAGCAAAACAAAAGTACTAAAGTGTTTATAGAGCAGCTACATGAACTTGACTGCGCTATTAAGCTACAACAAACACAAGCAAATTCTGCGGATCTCACTTTATACATATCTCAATTGGATCAAACAATGCAGTTGTTTGTATCGGCTAATAGTGATTTGGCGTTTATCAAATATCAGCTTAAACAAGTTGCCGAAAGCCGCAATGAGCTTATATCTAATTTACGTAGTAAAGCAGAAGCAACTAAGGTTAATACTAATCATCATAGTGATATAGAGCTATTTTAGTGCTTTAAAGCAAAGCGGTTGATATACTGCAGGCGTATTTTATCGTCGGAGTTTATTGTGGTTATTCAGTGTGCTTTTAAAGAGTTACGCCCTTATTTAAATGAATTAGAAACACGCTTTGGTTTAGCCCAATGGGCGCAAAATTGCAGTGGCTTTAGCTTACATTACGATGATAAAGGATTAAGTCTATTTAAAACCGACGAGCCAAAACTAGGTGCAATTAACGTTGATTTTGTAACCGGTGCTGCCGCCCATAGGCGTAAGTTTGGCGGTGGTAAAGGGCAAGCAATTGCCAAAGCGGTGGGTTTAAATAAAGGCGCAACGCCTGTTGTACTTGATGCTACCGCTGGTTTAGGGCGAGATGGTTTTGTACTTGCCTCGCTAGGGTGCAAAGTTATATTACATGAACGTCACCCGGTTGTAGCTGCACTTTTATACGATGGTTTAAAGCGAGCCTATAGCGATATTGAAATTGGTTTGTGGATGAAAGAAAACATGAGCCTAATATTTGGCTCAAGTCATACTTTGCTCTCTCAATGCGAAAGCATGCCTGATGTTGTTTATTTAGATCCCATGTTCCCGCATCGCGAAAAATCAGCATTAGTTAAAAAAGAAATGCGCGTATTCCAAGAGCTTGTTGGTGCAGACAACGACGCTGACGACCTACTTGATTTTGCCTATCCACTTGCCAGTAAGCGTGTTGTTGTAAAGCGCCCCGATTACGCTCCATTCTTAAACGAAAAAACCCCAAGTATGCAGATCAAAACCAAAAAGAACCGTTTTGATGTCTATGTAAAGGCGGCAATGATTTAAGCATCAAAACAAATCGGCGTTATATCCCTAGAATTTATGTCGCTGAAACCATACTTTGATTTCAGCGACAACTTATCCATGTAAGAATCGTAATATTGGGTTTGATCTTAGGATCTAGCCTTTTGAATCTAGGATCTTATTACATTTTCATGTTAGAATTTGCGCAATTTTTTGGCATAGCAAAGTAGCACAGTAATGATCTTAGATGATATTCGCATTGTTTTAGTTAACACGTCACATTCCGGCAATATTGGTTCGGCGGCTCGCGCCATGAAAACCATGGGTTTATCAAAACTTTATTTAGTTGATCCTGCCTGCGAAATCGATAGCCAAGCAAGTGCACTTGCTGCCGGCGCAACTGATGTTTTAGGCAACGCAGTTATTGTAGGTACTGTTGAAGAAGCTATAGCTGACTGTACATTAACTATTGGTACTAGTGCGCGCTCTCGCACGCTTTCGTGGCCAATGGTTGAACCACGTGAATGTGGTGAAAAACTCGTTGCTGAAGCCGTAAATGGTCCTGTAGCTTTAGTATTTGGTCGTGAAAACAGTGGTTTAACTAATGAAGAATTACAGCTTTGTAATTATCATGTATGTATTCCTGCTAATCCAGAATATAGCTCGCTTAATTTAGCAATGGCCGTACAAACGCTTAGCTACGAAACGCGCATGGCATTTTTGAATCAACAACCTAAAAAGGTTGAAGAAGACGACGCAGTTTACCCAAGTTCAAAGCAAACAGAGCTGTTTTATGATCACCTTGAAGATACGCTTTTCAAAACAGGTTTTATCATCAAACAACACCCTGGTTTAGTTATGACTAAATTACGTCGTTTATTTAACCGCGCCCACCCTGAAGATGCCGAAATGAATATTTTACGCGGTATTCTCACCTCAATTAATAAGGCTATCCCTAAGTAACTTAGGTATAGCTATTAGTTATAAAAACCAAAGGGTAAATAACTAGCTAATACTTGACTAAAATACTCAGGTAATTACAATGGCTGTAATACTTGACCAAAGAGGTCAAGTATTAAAAATTTGTTAACTCTACAATTTAAAAGTAAGAGTTTCTAAATCAAATTTTTATCAAGTGATAATACTTGACTAATTTACTCTGGTAATTAAAATTTGCACTCTTTTGTGCAGGGGGCGTTATGAAGTTAACATCAAAAGGCAGATATGCCGTTACAGCTATGCTGGATGTTGCACTACACACAGGTGTAGGTCCTGTAGCCCTTGCTGATATTTCACAAAGACAAGAAATTTCTTTGTCTTACCTTGAACAATTATTTGCTCGTTTACGTAAAAATGGCCTAGTAAGTTCTGTTCGTGGACCTGGTGGTGGTTATTTACTAGGACGTGAAGCGGGCGTTATCTCTGTTGGCGATATTATTAGCGCCGTAGACGAATCGGTTGATGCAACACGTTGCCAAGGTGCCGATACCGGCTGTCAGAGTGGTATGCGTTGTTTAACACATAATTTGTGGTCAGACTTAAGCGCACGCATAGAAGAATTTTTGAATAATATTACCCTTGCTGAATTGGTGAAAAAATCAGATGTTAAAGAAATAGCATCGCGCCAAGATAACAGTATTAATAATGCAATTAAGCAGTTGGAAAACATTCAAGTAAGCTGTCAACTTTAAGGTTGACCTGCAGCGGAGAGAGAAATGAAGTTACCGATTTATTTAGATTACGCAGCGACCACGCCTGTTGATGAACGTGTTGCTAAAGAAATGATGCAATGCCTGACAATGGACGGTAAGTTTGGTAATCCTGCGTCACGCTCACATCGTTTTGGTTGGCAAGCAGAAGAAGCTGTTGACCAAGCACGTACAGATATTGCTGATTTAATTAATGCAGACCCACGTGAAATTGTTTTCACATCGGGTGCAACTGAATCAAATAACCTTGCTATTAAAGGTGCAGCACAGTTTTACAAGAAAAAAGGTAAGCACGTTATTACCGCTAAAACTGAGCATAAAGCTGTAATCGACACATGTCGTGAGCTTGAGCGCCAAGGTTTTGAAGTAACTTACATGGACGTTGAAGAAAACGGCCTACTTGATTTACAAAAACTTGCCGACACAATGCGTGACGACACAGTACTTGTAAGCATCATGCACGTTAATAACGAGCTAGGTGTAATTCAAGATATCGCGACTATTGGCGAAATGTGTCGCGAACGTAAAATTATGTTCCACGTAGATGCAGCGCAAAGCGCGGGTAAAGTATTAATCGACGTGCAACAGCTTAAAGTTGATTTTATGTCGTTCTCTGCACATAAAGTGTATGGCCCTAAAGGTGTTGGTGCACTTTACGTTCGTCGTAAACCACGTGCTCGCCTTGAAGCGCAAATGCACGGTGGCGGACATGAACGCGGTATGCGCTCTGGTACGCTAGCTACTCACCAATTAGTGGGTATGGGTACAGCGTTTAAAATTGCTAAGCAAGATTTCGAAAAAGATCACGCACACATCAGCGCCTTACGTAATCGTTTAATCGACGGCATTATGGCTGATATGGACGAAGTATACTTTAACGGCACGCAAGACCAATCAGTACCTGGCATTGTAAACATCAGCTTTAACTTTGTTGAAGGTGAGTCGTTACTTATGGCAGTAAAAGACATTGCAGTATCGTCAGGTTCAGCCTGTACATCTGCAAGCTTAGAGCCTTCTTATGTATTACGTGCACTTGGCCGTAACGACGAATTAGCACATAGCTCAATTCGTTTTAGTATTGGTCGCTTTACTACCGAAGAAGAGATTGATTACACCGTCGAATTAATGAAAAACTCTATCGGTCGCCTACGTGAGATGTCTCCACTTTGGGAGATGCATCAAGAAGGTATTGATTTAGATTCAGTTGAATGGGCTCACCACTAATAGTGTGAGCACATACCCTAGCAGGTAATGAGGATAGAATAATGGCTTATAGTGATAAAGTAATCGACCACGTAGAAAACCCACGTAACGTAGGTACTCTAGATAAGAATGATCCGTCAGTGGCAACGGGTATGGTAGGCGCACCAGCATGTGGTGACGTAATGAAATTGCAAATCAAAGTATCTGCCACTGGCGTTATTGAAGATGCAAAATTCAAAACCTACGGTTGTGGTAGCGCAATTGCTTCATCTTCACTTGTAACAGAGTGGGTTAAAGGCAAAACGCTAGACGAAGCAGCGACAATTAAAAACACTGATATCAGTGCAGAGCTAGAATTACCACCAGTGAAAATTCACTGTTCAATTTTAGCCGAAGACGCAATTCAAGCAGCAATTGCAGACTACAAAAGCAAACAAGCGAAGTAAGAAGAGAAACTCATGGCAGTGACATTGACAGATGCGGCAGCAAACCGCGTACAATCATTTTTAGCAAACCGCGGTAAAGGTTTAGGCCTGCGCGTTGGCATTAAAACGACGGGCTGTTCAGGTCTTGCTTATGTACTTGAGTTTGTTGACGATTTAAACGAAGACGATGAAACTTTTGCGGCTAAAGGCGTAACATTAATTGTTGACGCTAAAAGCTTAGTTTACATCGATGGCACAGAGCTCGACTACACTAAAGAAGGCTTAAATGAAGGGTTTAAATTTAGAAACCCTAATCAAGCAGATGAGTGTGGTTGTGGCGAAAGCTTTACCGTTTAAGCTTTAAAGATCTTTGTAGTATAAATAAGCCCTGCCAGTTAATGTAGGGCTTTGTTATTTTTGAAATTAATTTCTGAATTTTATTGGTTGAAGTTATGCGCTATTTTGAGTTATTTGCAATACCAGTTGACTACAATATTGATTTGGTAACAGTTAATAAGCACTACTTGGAATTACAACGTACTGTGCATCCCGATCGCCACGCCAATGCGAGCAGTCGCGATAAGTTAATGGCTGTGCAAAGCGCCGCCGAAATTAACGATGCGCTACAAATATTAAAGCACCCAGTAAAGCGTGCTGAATATATGTTGAGCGAGCTAGGCGTTGATATTCGTGCAGAGCAGCAAACCTTGCAAGATCCAATGTTTTTAATGCAGCAAATGGAACTTCGCGAAGAGCTTGAAGAGTTAGCATCGTCGAGCGATCCTGATACTGCGATTGCAAATTTTGAAAAACAAATTAAGCAACTAAACGCGCAGTACAGTGCACAACTTGCCGAGCAACTAGCAAGTAACGATGAGCAGCAATATCAACTTGCCGCAGACAATATTCGTAAACTGAAATTTGTTTATAAATTACGTGACGAACTAGAGCGCATTGAAGACAGTTTATTTGACGATTAATTACTTGCTGCAAAGCGAGCAACACGAGTTTAAAGAGCATTATGGCATTATTGCAAATTGCTGAGCCGGGGCAGAGCGCGGCACCACACGAACATAAACTAGCTATTGGTATTGACCTTGGTACAACTAATTCATTGGTTGCAACAGTACAAAGTGGCGAAGCCCGCACGTTAACTGATGATCTTGGCGCGGCTATGTTACCGTCGGTTGTTCGTTATCAAGCAGGCGGTATTACTGTTGGCGCAGAGGCTGCACAAGCCGCAACGCAAGACCCTGCTAATACACTTATTTCGGTTAAGCGTTTTTTAGGTAAAACTCAGGCTGAAATAGAGAAAAGTTATGGGCAACTACCGTATGAGTTCTGTGAGCACAATGGTGCGCTAGCAATAGAAACTGCGGCAGGTAAAATCAGTCCAATTAAAGCATCAAGCCATATTTTAGCTGCATTAAAAGCACGAGCTGAGCAAAGTTTTGGCAACCAAGAAATTTTAGGGGCTGTAATCACAGTACCAGCGTACTTTGATGACGCACAGCGCCAAAGTACTAAAGATGCCGCAGAGCTGGCTGGTATTAACGTACTACGTTTATTAAATGAGCCAACAGCAGCAGCCGTTGCTTATGGTTTAGATTCTGGCCAAGAAGGTATTATTGCTGTTTACGATTTAGGCGGTGGTACATTTGATATATCAGTACTTAGATTACACCAAGGTGTATTTGAAGTAATGGCAACTGGCGGCGACTCAAGTCTCGGTGGTGATGACTTTGACTCACTACTTGTTGATTACTTTAAGCAGCAAACTGGTGTGTCAGCGTTGTCACCTTCAGTTTTACGTTTATTCATCAATAAAGCAAAAGCGTGTAAAGAAGCATTAAGCCAATACGCTAAAGTAAACGTGGGTCTTGAGTTTGACGATAAAAAATACACAGTAGAAGTAACACGCGAAACGTTTGATGAAATGGCTATGCCTCTCGTTAAAAAAACACTGCGTTCGTGTCGTCGTGCTGTAAAAGATGCTGGCATAGAAAACGACGAAGTACTGCAAGTTATTATGGTAGGCGGTTCAACCCGTATGCCACTGGTACGTAGCCAAGTACAAAGCTTTTTTGATAAAGAGCCGCTAACTTCAATCGACCCTGATCGTGTTGTAGCCCTAGGTGCTGCGCTTCAAGCCGACGTGTTAATTGGCAATAAGCCCGATTCTGACATGCTATTGCTTGATGTATTACCGTTATCGCTAGGCCTTGAAACTATGGGTGGTTTGGTTGAAAAAATCATTCCGCGTAATACAACAATTCCGGTAGCACGCGCGCAAGAATTTACGACGTTTAAAGACGGCCAAACAGCTATGTCATTACATGTGCTGCAAGGTGAGCGTGAGCTTGTTGATGATTGTCGATCGCTTGCTAAGTTTAGCTTAAAAGGTATTCCACCAATGGCGGCAGGTGCTGCGCATATTCGTGTAACCTTTAAAGTTGATGCTGATGGCCTATTAAGTGTTTCAGCTATGGAAAAATCAACAGGCGTACAAGCTGAAATTCAAGTTAAGCCTTCGTTTGGTTTATCTGACGACCAAGTAGCTAACATGCTAAAAGAGTCAATGAGCAACGCTAAAGGCGACATGCAAGCACGTATGCTTAAAGAGCAACAAGTAGAAGCGTTACGCGTAATAGAAGCGCTTAATGCATCACTTGCAGCCGATGCTGCATTACTTGACGATATGCAACTTGCTAACTTACGCGCTGAAATTGCAGAACTGGTAAAAGTGCGCGAAAATGCACAAGAGCCTGGCGAAATTAAAGCAGCTATCGAAAAAGTCGATAATGCGAGTAGCGACTTTGCATCGCGTAGAATGGATGCATCAATTAAAAAGGCCCTTACAGGGCAGTCAGTAGACAACATTTAAGAGAGATTAGAATGCCACAAATTGTTTTTCTTCCACATCCTGAATTATGTCCTGACGGCGCTGCAATTGAAGCCCCTGCAGGCCAAACAGTACTCGACGCTGCACTTAAAAATGGCATTAGTATTGCACATGCCTGCGAAAAGTCGTGTGCATGTACTACGTGTCATTTAGTGATTCGTGAAGGATTTGATTCACTACAAGAGAGTGATGAGCTAGAAGATGACATGCTAGATAAAGCATGGGGTTTAGAGCCTGAGTCACGCCTTGGTTGCCAAGCAATTATAAGAGATGAAGACCTAGTGGTTGAAATACCTAAGTACAATCTCAATATCGTTAATGAAGAGCACTAGTTTTTAACGATGTATTTTTAAAAGCCGCTGTTTGATACAGCGGCTTTTTTGTTTCAAAAAACCATTCATAAACATGTAGCAGCGACTTTATGTCGCGTTTTTTAAATCTCAAACGTTTTAAGCTAAATTTTACTAATTTTAGGTTTTATCTCAAAAATGATTACGTATTTTTCAGATTATATAAACGCGGGGTAAACCCGCTGCTACGGGTTGAACCTAACCCCTAAAATTTATTTCGGAGGTGTATTTTGAGTAATCTTATTTTTTCTGACTCATTTATTAACGGCGAATTTTATAAAACTGATACGCGCTTTAGCGTTAACGATCCCGCGACCGAAAAAAGTATCGTAGATGTAAGTGACATAGACGAGCAAGGCGTAAATAATGCAATAACCGCCGCACAAGGTGCCTTTGTAAAACTAAAAACGGCGAATGCAACGCAGCGAAGCGAAACGTTAATGCGCTGGTATGAGCTAGTTATAAAGCACAAGCAAACACTTGCAGAGCTAATGACTAAAGAGCAAGGCAAACCACTTAAAGAATCCCTTGGTGAAATTGATTACGGTGCAGGTTTTATCAAATGGTTTGCAGAAGAAGCCAAACGTAGTTACGGAGATGTAATTCCGCCAACAGATGACTCGCATCGTTTAACTAGCTTTAAGCAGCCTGTCGGTGTTGTAGCTGGTATTACGCCGTGGAACTTCCCTGTTGCTATGGTTACTCGTAAAGTAGCTCCAGCTTACGCTGCGGGCTGTAGCTTTATACTTAAACCTTCTGAACATACGCCACTATGCGCTATCGCACTTGCTTATTTGGCCGATCAAGCTGGTTTTGTTAAAGGTGCATTTAATGTACTGGTTTCACAAGATGCCAAAACAGTAGGTAAAATGCTGACTGACTCAGAAGTCGTGCGTAAGTTTACATTTACCGGCTCTACCGGTGTAGGTAAGCAGTTGCTATCTCAATGTGCAGACACAATTAAACGCACCTCGATGGAGCTTGGCGGCAATGCGCCTTTTATCATTTTTGATAATGCAGATTTAGATGAAGCTGTAGAAGGGCTAATGGCGGCTAAATTTAGAAATAGTGGGCAGGCATGTGTTGCTGCAAACCGTATCTTTATACAGCGTAATATTCTCGACAAAGTACTGTCAAAAATCACGCCTAAGGTTGCAGCGCTAAAAGTGGCAAATGGTTTTGAAGACGATGTTGATATTGGCCCACTCATTTACCCTAAAGCCAAAGATAAAGTACAACAGTTAGTACAAGACGCACTCGATAAAGGTGCTACGTTGATTGGCGATAATAGTGACTTAGGTGGCAGCTTTCAAAACCCATTAATAGTAAACAACGTAACGACAGAGATGGATATTTACCACGAAGAAGTATTTGGTCCAGTATTAACGGTTATTCCTTTTGATGAAGAAAGTGAAGTGCTTGCACTTGCTAACGATGTACCATTTGGTCTGGCAGCCTACTTTTACAGCCAAAATATTAAGCAAATTTACCGAATTAGTGAAGGGCTTGAATTTGGTATGGTAGGTGTAAACGAAGGTGTTATATCAAACCCAGTAGCGCCTTTCGGTGGCGTTAAACAATCTGGTTTGGGCCGAGAAGGTGGGCATCAAGGGCTGGATGAGTACCTAGAAGAAAAATACGTTTGTATTAAAATATAACGGCAGTTAAGTATACGAGCGCGAATTTACTTCGCGCTTTTTTATGACGTTAATATGGCAGATATATGAACTTTACCTTTTACTGTTGCTACCCAAAGCGCTAAATGCTACCTTTGGGAACATATTTTTTGTTAATAAAACAACATAAAAAAACAAATAAAAAGTAAAAGGATTTCTATAAGTAGAAATAACCCCGTGTGTAAATGCCACCGTAAGGTGGCATTTTTTTGTTTGGATAGGTATAGGCTGTAATAAGCGCATTTTGAATAAAGGCATGGCTTATAGGTGCTAACTTATAGGTGTGTAACCGGGTAAGTTATCAAAATCTATCTCATCTAGCTGCTCTGGGTTAGCATATTCATTGATATAATTTTTATAGACTTCTGACTCAATAAAAATAGCAAAAATGTCAGGATCAAGATGATTGTTACTGACCATGTTTCCTAAAATATTCAAGCATTCACTTACTGGTTTTGCTTTTTTGTAAGGTCTATCTACAGCTGAAAGGGCCTCAAAAATATCAGTGATCGCCATTAACCTCGCAGGTACAGACATTTGCTCTTTAGTTAATCCGCGTGGGTAGCCAGTGCCATCTAGTTTTTCATGATGGCCCAATGCATATTCAGCCACATTACTAAGATGTTTAGGGAACGGCAATATATCTAATATATTTTTAGTTATATCCATATGACGCTTCATTATGTCACGCTCATCTTGTGTAAGTGTGCCGCGTCGTATCATTAGGTTTTCAACTTCATTATCAGTAAGTAACGGTGTTTTTTCACCCTTTATTTTCAGTGAATACTGCTTTGATATTCTGATTATATGAGCTTGTTCCTCTTCGCCTAAAAACTCTCCACCAACATTCACTCGTTGTAATAAAGCTCGGTCGAGCGCTAATTGTTTTAGATCTGTATCAAGTAGCCGTTCAAGTTGTAAAACTTCAATCGGCTTATTTTTTTTCATTGCAAAAATTATTTGCTGTTGATAAGAGATCTCTAAATCTCGGCTAATTATTTCAAATTTGGCATCAATAAACTCTATACGATCAAAAATGGTTTCTAACTTTGTCGATTTTTCCATGATGTGATCTGGAGTAGCAATTTTTCCACAATCATGTAGCCATCCCGCAACATTTAGCTCATGGCGATCAGCTGCACTCATTGTAAACTCTGCAAGCGGACCTTTATCTATTTTATGCACTGCATCAGCAAGCATTAACGTTAGTGCAGGCACTCGTTTACAGTGGCCACCTGTATGAGGTGATTTTTCATCGATTGCCATAGCGATCGCTTCGGCAAAAGTTGAAAAAAGCACTTCCATATCTTTAATTAAAGTAGAGTTCGTTAATGAAATGGCGCCTAAAGAAGCGAACGAGCGGATTAAAGTAACGAGCTCTTCACTAAAAGGGATATTTTTATTATGTACATCTTTTACGTTTATAAGCTGGATTACACCAATAATGTCATCTTCGTGATCTTTTAAAGGTATAGTTAGCATAGACTCAGAGCGATAACCGATGCGTTCATCCATTTTGCGTGCAGCGCTCATATCAAAAGGCAGAGCATCATACACGTCAGGAATGTTAATCACTTCTCCTGAATTAACCGAGTGGGCGACAATCGCTGTTTCATTTGGTTTGCCATCAATAAAAAGATCAATGTTAGGAAAATCAACAGGGCTACCTAAAGTGCCACCTAAATAAAGATTTAATGACTTATTTATTACTGTTTCAAACTTGAGTTGTTTGTTTGGGGTAATAGAGTAAATGCTGCCAGCATCAGAATTAGCTATCGACATCACAACTTGCAGTATTTCATCAAGTAACTTAGACGAGTTTTTTTCGGTTGTTAGCCTAATACTAATATCGATAAAATGTTGAAGATTTGTTTTGTCATTAATGTGCTGTCGCATATTTTTACTACTTTTTAGTATGTTTGAAGGCACCATTCCAATCCTTAGCAAGTGTTTTTAAATCAGTGCCCTTAATACGTTCGATAAAAATGGTATAAACGTTAGAGCTAAATACGGTAGTGATTTGTAGTTCTTTAAATAAGCTAAGCGCTTGTGGCCAGTTTTTATTATAAAAAAGCGTCATGGCCTGCTGTGATTTTTTAACTTCATTTAACTGCTTTTCATCGAGCTTATCTATAAAGTCTATAGGTTCAAATAACTGTACAGTCGTTGTTTTTCCAACAACTTGCACTTTATCTATTAGACGAAATGAAATATGAGGGCATTCCTTCATCGTTTCTTCTGTAACAAGAATAACTACCCCGTAAAATTTGGTCAAGTTTTCTACTCTCGATCCTAAATTAACAGTATCACCAAGAACTGTATAGGCTTTACGATAAACCGAACCCATATCACCTACATTCATTTCACCAGTACTTATGCCTATACCAATTTTTATTGCAGGCTGGCTGTTCTCTGCAAATAACTTATTTATTTGCGTTAACCCGTTGATCATACCCATTGCGGCTTCAACACCATGGCGGGCATGGTTTTCATCTTTTAGCGGAGCATTCCAAAATGCCATCACCATGTCGCCTACGTACTTATCAATAGTTCCGTTATTATCAAATATGATTTTAGTAATAGCCGTAAGATATTCGTTTAAATATTCACTTAGCTGGTGAGGCGACATACTTTCTGATAGCGAGGTGAAGCTACGAATGTCGGCAAACAGCACTGTCATATTTTTTCGCTCACTTTTTTGAGATAAACTTTTACCTTGTAATATCATCTGATTTATACGTTCAGGAGGCATATATTGGTCAAACATAGATTTTATTTTTCGGCTATGTTTCATCTCAGCAATAGAGCCAATAATAATGTAATAACCCGCTAATATTATGATGATTAAAAGAGGCATTAATAAAGGTAAACTAATTTTTTGTACTGACCATAAATAAACATTTAAAAATATAACCACACTTGTAATTATAAGAGACAAAACAATAATAAAACGTGCGCTTTTACCATGGCTAAAAAACGACAATACGCTACCAGTTAATACAATAATGAATAGGCTTGCTCCTAACGACCAGTTAGGTTTAGATGGAAGTAGTTCTGGGTGCATTAATCCTTCAAATATATTGGCATGTACTTCTACACCGGGGTACTGCAAACCAACAGGTGTTGATCTTAAATCAGCGAGTCCAATTGCAGATGTGCCAATAAAAGCAACAGTGCCTTCTAATTCATCTGAGCCAATTCGTTGGGACAAAATATCGGTAGCAGAATAATAAGGGAAGCTATGCGCACGCCCTTTGTAAGGAATTAATACTTGCCCATATTCATCCGTTTGAATCCACTTATCTTGAAACTTTATACCTTCGAATAAGGTTATATCATTTAATATATTGGAACGAGTTTCTATGTTTTCAGCAAGCGTATAAAGTCGAGCAACTTCCAGAGCTAAAGAAGGATAGAGCTTATCGCCAACTCGGCTTACAATAGCTGCTTTACGAATAAAGCCATCTTCATCACTATGAGCATTGATAAAACCGGTACCCGTTGTAGCATTTTGTAACTGAGAAATATTTACAATAGCGCCAGAAAACTGGTTAAGTTGTGAATTAGTATGCTCCTCGGTTGCCCATACAACACTGCTTTTGGCTAGCGGTTTTTGGCTGGTGAGCTGTTCATTCAGTAATAAAAACCCCAGAGCAGTATCATTTTTAGATAATGCGCTTGCTAGTTTTGTGTCTGCATCGACTTGTTTTGTTATTTCAGCAAAGGGAATAGCGTACTTTTTTGATAAATCGGGTATTTCAGACATAATTTTTGCGACGGGATTTTCTTCCGGCTCAGAAAAAAATATATCGAACGCAATGACAATAACACCTGCATCGGTAAGCTTTGTAACAAGGTCGGCTATTTTTGAGCGACTCCAAGGAAAGCGACCTTGTTCTTGCATGCTTTTTTCATCGATATCAATTATTACTACTGATTCATCAATGCGCCTAGGCGTCTCTGAAAGCGTTAGTAGCAACCGAGAGTCGTATATTATACCTTCTACACGGTTCACTAACTTTGCGAGCGACCCAGTTGAAAATAGCTCTATTGATGCAATTAATAATGTAATAACAGCGCCAATAAAAAAGTGCTTTGAAGTAATTGGTTTTAAGGAGCTAATGAGTAACGCTCCTTGATAGACTAAAAGTCAAAAACTCGTCCTTCTCGGCCGCATTCTATTTTTACCTGTTGAGCGTACTGCGTGTGTAAATATTTTTCTATAGCTAATAACTGCTTATCGGTTCTTGATGGATCGTGGCTAATAATAACCACATTTTTAATACTCGCTTTTATAGCAAGCTCAGCAACCTGATCTATAGTGCTATGCCCCCAACCATGTTTAAGAGGCAAGTCTGCATCTATAAATTGAGCATCATGGATCAGTAAATCAGCACCTTCAATAAAATTGACCCATTCGCTAATACTTGTTTTGGCTTTTTTTTGCGGGATTAGCTCATTGTCGGTAACGTAAGCTATCTTTTTTTTGTCTGCTTTAATGCAATAAGCAGTTCCGCCACCTGGATGATTTAGTGGCGCAGTCGAAATTGAAAAGTCATTTATAGTGAACTGCTTTTGAGAAGATAAATCAGTATTAAGCGTAATGTTGGCAGGTAAATCTTGATAACACACCGGAAAGTACGAACCACTCATTTGCTTTAATATAGCATCTTTACTTTTTTTATCATCAACGTTACCCACAGCAATAGTTATGTCGCGGTTGGGTTGGTAAATAGGTTTAAAAAAAGGAAACCCTTGAATATGATCCCAATGGTTATGAGTTAGCAAAATATTGATAGGACTTTGTGTTTTTAGTAAACGAGTGCCGAGTTCTACAATACCGGTACCAGAATCTAAAATGAGATCTTTGCCATTATTTTGTTCAATATACACACATGAGGTGTTCCCCCCAAAAATGTGCGTATTACTTCCAGCTGAAGCCATTGAGCCTCGAACACCAAAAAATTCAACTTTCATAATTTAGGGTTTAACTCCATCGGTATAAAAATTAAATTTAGACAGACTTATATTATTAGAAGTGCCATCAAAGCATGTACTACTAACCACTACTTCTGTATCTGTTTGTAAAAGCATAGATGAAAACTGATGAGTATTGTCGCATTGCTCTGCCTGGTAATAGCCAAGTGCGTTTGAGCCAAACAAAGTATCTATTGTTCCATCAGCTAAAATACGCGCAATCATGCCTTTAGAGTCACTCATTCCTGTGAGAATAATATTACCAGCACTATCTAACGCTGCATCAGTTACTTTAATATTACCGCTTGATGCTAATTGATATTGGCCTACACCATTAACTGCAAAGCTTGAGTCTTCGCTACCATCAGTTAATAACTTTATAATAGTTGCTTGATCAGGCGTAGTTCCATTATTTGCAATCAAATATAGGTTTGCTGAGCTATCGGCTAAAATCTTAGCGGCTCTATTGGTAACATCTACAGCTGAGCGGGTATCAAGGTAGCTAAAGATTTCATTGGCATCATCATCTATTTTAAGCATCAGTAACTGTGAATCGCTACCAGAGGCAAATTTACCACCGATAAATATATCTTTGTTTGCATCTATGTATAAAACTTCAAAATTTTCATTTTCGTCGCCAAAATAAGTCCCACTAGTACCAAAACTATTTTCTGGCTTGCCATCGCTTTTTAGCATAGCTGCAAATGAATTTGTAACACCCAAATATATAGCTGAGCCGACGGCAACAATATGATCGCTGCTATCAATTGCTACATCAGCAAAGTTAACTTTAGTATCTATAAGGTCCGTTGTTGTATAAATGCCATTAGTTGCAAAGCTATCATCAAGGTAACCATTTTGGTCTACTTTTGCTATGAAGCCTGATTCACTTGCACCATTAATTAGTGTACCTGCAATAATAATATTGCCATCACCGAGCTCAGCTAAAGTAACCTTTTTATCGGCTACATTTATACTTATTACTTTACTACCATCAACACTAAAGCTGGTATCAATAAGCCCTGCACTGGTAAAACGGGTTAAAATGAGTTTATTATTTGAGTTATATTGTGCAACAGAAGCACTTATATATTTATTGGTATGGGTACCGCTTTTAAGTTTTAACACCTTCATTGATTGATCATCAGAGCTAATATTTACATTATTTAAGCTTGTATAACCATCAGTTGAAAAATCAGTAAATAGGCTTGCTTCATTAGTTATTGCAGCTATAAAAGGCTCATTCGTTGAGTCATTAAATTTACCAGCGAGCCATAAGGTATCATTTTCATCAATAGTTAATGATTTTGCAGATTGGTTACTGTTTCCAGTTGAGATTATATTAATTCCTGAATCACCATAGCTTGAAACTAGCTCTCCATCACCTAGATCAATGCGTGCTGTAAATAATTGCTCAATTTTATTTTCATCACTCGCATCTAGCCCTGTAGTACCTGAGAGTATGATTTTGTTACTCATAGGTTCATATTCTAATCCAGTAATGATATCGCCTCCGTTACCATTCCCTGAATTCCCATCTATGTTGTATAGTGCGATACCGTCATCATCACCAAAATCGTCATCAATATCACCTGAATTATCAATTGCAATTACAGCCGCTTCTTTTTCACCTGAAGAACGTGTGATATAACCCCCTAAAAAGGCGGTAAAATTAATGGCGTCTATGCCGGCAATAGCAAATAACTCATCGTCACCTTCTTCATCTGATAAATCTACTATCAGTGTGTTACCAGAGTTAAAATTACTGTTGTTCCTACCATCAGGGAGAATATACCTAATTGTCGCATCTAAATCGTTTTCTTCACCAATAGCACTACCTACAATGAGCAAATCTGAATTACCAAAGTTTTTTATTGCATGCGATTCGTCATCACGATTTCTACCACTTACATCGACGGTGCTTGGCGTGCCGGCTTCAAAGGTTAAAGAAGAAATATCGTATTTAAGCCACAAGCTATCTTTTTCTAAGCCATTGTACGAATAACCCACGCCTTGTACTTTATTATCGGTGAATTCAAGATCGTTTATTACAGAATTACTAGCAAGTGCTGTACATTTAGTGCCTGTATTACCGTCGCCAGAGTTAGTACTTATAGTGCCAACAGCGCTCATTTTTAATAAACAGGCTTCGGTATTTGTACCATCAAAGCTTGAGTAGCCAATAAATAGCTCCCCATTGCCAGAGATAATAGCGGTGCCTTCTTCGTCTTTGCCTAGGTCTATTATTTTAAAGCCATTACCGTTAAATGCCGTGTTTACAGCCCCTGTATTTGTATAGGACGCAATAACAATATCTTTATCTAAATTATTGTTGTAGCCAACAAAGTAAAGGTTAGTATTAAGCAATATACTATCTTTGAATTCACCATCAGAAAAAGCACCTGAAAGCTCAATCTCACCGCTGAGAGGGCGACCAAAAATATCATCTTCGACTGGGATGAGCGGATCTACTTCATCAGTAATATCTACAGTGATGGTTACGGTCGTGGTTTTATTTGGCGTGCCATCATCAGTAATATCAATATCTATTGTGTGCTGCGTGTCAGTTTCAAAATTAAACGGGCTTGTACCATTTACAGTTAGTAAGCCGTTGGCACTATTTAAAGTAAATAATCCTGTATCGCCGCCACTTAAACTAAAGCTAAGGGTGTTATTTTCAACATCAGTAGCGGTAATAGTACCAATTGCTTCACCGTCAGTTGCATTTTCATCAATTGTGAAATTTTGATTTAATGCATTTGGGGCATCGTTAATTGGTGTAATAGTAATTGTTAAGGTGCCTTGAACATCATCTGTACCATCACTTACTGTATACGTTACCGTTGCTGTGTTTTCGTTGTTTAAGTCGGGGGTGAACTTAACTTGGTTACTTTCAATACTTACAGTACCTATATCAGCAGTTACCGCAGTTATTGATAGAGTATCAGCTACGTCAGCATCGGTATCATTACTTAACACGTCAATAATAGTTTCAGGTGCATCTTCATTCAATGTCGTGCTATCAGCATTAGCAATAGGGGCATCATTCACCGAGGTGACCGTTATAGTTAACACGGCAGTGGCTGACTCTGCGCCATCACTTAGGGTGTAATTTACAATGGCTTGGCCGCTAAAATTGGCTCCAGGTGTGTAAACAATATTATTGCCAGAAACTGATACCGTGCCAGTTGTTGTGTTTGCAGCACTAATGGAAAGAGTATCGTTTTCTATATCTGTATCGTTACTCAACACATCTATATTTGTTGCGGTAGCATCTTCTAAAATAGTGGCTGTATCTGGATTCGCAATAGGGGCATCGTTCACTGGTGTTACAGTGATAGTTAATACGCCAGCGGCTGACTCTACGCCATCACTTAGGGTATAATTTACAATGGCTTGGCCGCTAAAGTTTTCATCTGGTGTATAAATTACATCATTACCTAAGCTTGAAATCGAACCAGAACTCGCATTTACTGCGCTGATAGAGAGTGTATCGTTTTCTACATCTGTATCGTTACTCAACACATCTATATTTGTTGCGGTAGCATCTTCTAAAATAGTAGCTGTATCTGGGCTAGCAATAGGGGCATCGTTCACCGGGGTGACCGTTATAGTTAATACGCCTGCGGCTGTAACTACGCTATCACTTAGGGTGTAATTTACAATGGCTTGGCCGTTAAAATTGGCTTCAGGTGTGTAAACAATATTATTGCCAGAAACTGACACAGTGCCAGTTGTAGCGTTTGCAGCACTAATGGAAAGTGTATCGTTTTCTACATCCGTATCGTTACTCAACACATTTATATTTGTTGCTGTGGCATCTTCCAAAATAGTGGCTGTATCTGGGTTGGCAATAGGGGCATCGTTCACTGGTGTAACAGTGATAGTTAATACACCAGAAGTTAAGTCTGTACCATCAGTTAGGGTGTAATTTACAGTAGCTTGTCCGTTAAAGTTTGCATCTGGGGTATAAGCTAAGTTACTACCCGCGACAGACACCGAGCCCGTACTTGTGCTTGCTGAGCTAATAGACAGAGAATCATTATCTACATCGGTATCGTTGCTTAATACGTTAATATTGGTTGTTGTAGCATCTTCTAAAACAGTGGCTGCATCAGGGTTTGCAATTGGCGCGTCATTAATTGGTGTAATGGTAACAGTTAGCGTCCCTGTGGCACTTGCGATGCCGTCTGTTAAAGTATAAGTAATTGTCGCTGTGCCATTTTCATTAGCACTTGGTGTATATTGAACCAGGTTATTAAAAATTGACACACTGCCTATATCACTCATAACTGAGCTGATATTTAAGCTGTCACCGTCTAAATCTGTGTCGTTGCTGAGCACATTTATTAGCGCTCCCTGAGTATCTTCAGCAATTGTAATGCTATCTGAATTAGCCACTGGCGCATCGTTAGTCGGGGATATAGTTATTTGTAAATTGGCACTGGCACTCGCTCCGTTACCATCTGATAGTGTATAAGAAACAATAGCTACACCGTTACTATTGGGCGTTGGTGTATATTCTATTTTATTCCCAACAATAGAAGCCATGCCTAGTTCGGTAGCAACACTTGTAATTGTTAAGTTATCACCATCGACATCTGTATCGTTAGCGAGTACATCAACTAATATGGGCGATGCATCTTCTACCATTGAGGCGCTATCTGATAAGGCGATAGGAGTGTCGTTTATGGGTGTAATTGTAAGTATTACAGTTGCATTACTTGATAGCGGCGAATCATCTGCAATTCCATCAGAAATTGTATAGCTTAGAGTTACTTCGCCAAAGTAATTAGGCTCAGGGGTATACTTAATACTATTATTTACAATCCTTGCTGTACCAACCGTGTTTGTAACGTTTGTAAGTGTAATTATATCGCCATTAGCATCAGTATCATTCTCTAATACATTAAATATTATGCTAGGGCTGTCTTCGGCAAACGTATATTGATCATCATTGGCTTTTGCTGGAGAGTTTGAGCCCGTTTTACTCAATACTACTTGCGCTGTAGCTTCTAGTCCTTGCTCATTAGAAACTGAGTATGTAAAGCTATCTACATCCAATGAATCTGAGTTTGGCTGGTAGGTAAATGAGCCATCGCTGCTCAAAGTTAGAATACCACTTTGCACGTCAATAACCGGAGAGGTATTAACAGTAAGTTGGCCTGGCTCTATATTCACATCATTTTTTAGCAAACCATTTTCAGCAGTCACATTTAAAGTTTGATTATATTGAAATTGATATTCATCATTTTGAGCCGAAGGGTTATCTGGCATACTATTTATGGTGAGCGTTACAGTTGCAATAGCAGTTGCACCAAAAGTATCAATTACTTGGTATTGAAACTCATCAATACCATAATAATTAGCATCTGGAATATATGAAAAACTACCGTTGGTAGCTAATAGCAACTGGCCATGAATAGGTGATACTAAGTAAGTGTCATCAATTATAAAGTTATCGTCGTTAGGATCTGTATCGTTTGCAAGTAATCCCAAATTAGCGCTGATAGCAAGTGTCGTATCTTCACTCAAACTATAGTTATCGTTTGAAGCCGTTGGCGGGCTGTTTTGTTCTAAAGCAACAATAGTTACTTTAGCTATTGCTTGAGCACCTTGGGCATCAAAAATACGGTACTCAAAACTATCTTCGCCCTGCATACCTAAAGTACCTACATATTCAAAGCTACCATCTGCATTAAGCGTTATGCTGCCTTTATTTGGTAAAGTAACAGGAGATGTATCTACGGTTAGTGGGTCTAAGTCTATATCCCTATCATTAGCTAATAGACCAGGGGCTGTAATTAACAAAGTACCGTCTGCATTTATATTGTAAGTGTTATCAAGTGCTATCGGCGCATCGTTTACGGCATTTATTGTTATTTGTACAATGCCAGTATCAATCATCCCAAGCTCATTAATTACCTGATAGCTAAATGCATCAATGCCATTAAAATTAGTTCGTGGGGTATAAGTAAACGCTCCATTTGGGCTAATTGTAACTCTACCGTGCTGCGGGCTCACCAAGGGAGTTGTATTTGTATTAAGTTCGCCTTTAAATTGGTCTGTGTCATTAGTTAACACATTATTTTCCAGTGTTTGATCTTCATTAACTTCAAATTGATCATTAACTGCATTTGGGGCAAAGTTTAATTCGCCTCCTACAGGAGCTACATTAATTATCTCTGCAAAACCACTTTCTCCACTGCCGTCGATTCCAGTAAGTAAAATTTGGTAGCTTTTATCGGCTAATGAATTGTTAACACTGTAGGTGGTACCAGATAAACCTAAAAATTGTTGGCCGTTTTCTAAGTCATCTATATTCGTTGTTGTTACACCCGCTTCGGTTGCTAAATAAACGTTATAACGGTTTAAATTTTCATTTGCTTGCCATGATAAATTAATGGTCTGTCCGTCTCTTTGCGCGGTCACGCCTTCAATTTGATAAGGTTGCCAGCTAACCGTAATTGCATCTGCAAGTACCTGATTACTAAGGCTGTCAGTGATCCATATTTCTAGGCGCAAATCGCCTGCATTAAGACCATAAAAGTAAGGGCTTAGCCCTATTATAGATTGTTCAAAATTAGTTCCACACTCTTGTGTGCAAATGGCTAAGCTTTTGTTGACGCTTGGGAGTACCAAATTTACAGCATTTATGCCATCAGGGTCTGACACAGCAAGTAAAAAGGTAATATTGCCTTGTATAACTTCGTTCGGTTGCGAAAGCGAAATTGTGGCTTGAGCATTTGCTGTTGCTGAACCAACAATACCTCGACTAGAAGAGATAGCACCAGAAACTTGAGTTTTAGTTGTGATAGTTTCACCTATCACACCGGATAAATTAAGTGTTCCTGCTGGTGAAGTAGAGGGGGCTTTTCCAATAGGCGATGACACTAATTCTTGCTGTGACGTTTCTTCAGAGCCGCCACAGGCACTGAGCAAAAAAACCATTGAACCGAGCAAAAAAAGGTTTTTTGCTGTCATTCTACATACTCCAATAAAAAGCTTTGTATTCAAATTATTTAAGGCTCTAATCTAAAAGCACCTGAGGCATTTACTGCGGGGTTACTTATTTCACTTAGGCTAAAATCACCTGTAATAGTGTCTGCGTTATTTAAAAAAATAGCATCAATTTCACCGGCGGCTTTATTATTGTTATGCGACGCAAAAGTAACGGCTAAATCTAGCTTGGTTAAATCAATAAAACCGCTATAAGCGGCATACCAGTTTCCGCCTGCATCGTTAAAACTTATTTCACCATCGGGTACTGTACCGTTGTCAAAATCTACCGACATAGACATAGAAAAATCACTTACTTCACCTAAACTTGATAAAACATCAAAGCGTGTTGCTTGATAGTTTAAAATACCTTGGCGCTGCGCTATTTGATCTATTAAAGATGCATTACTGAGCGCCTGAAACTGTTGCTCTACATATACATCAGCAAGCAGTGTATCGGCATCTGTATTATTTTCTGAAGTATTATCTGCAGCTAATGATTGTTGCTCTGATTCTGAATTCGCTTCATTGTCACTATTAATAGCAACAATGTTTTGGGTAAAAACAGCCGGTGCTTGCGTTGTTTTTATAACATCACCTAAAGAGGTAATGTGTGCAAAAGAAAAAGGTTCATTGCTTCCAAGCGAGACAACGCTTTGATCATTCAGTGTAAGGTCAATAGCGCCATCCCAAACGGCTACATACATATCACCACCGAGAAGTTGCAATTCAAAATGCGTACCACGAATACCAATCGATCCAACCGGCGTTTTAACATTATAAGCGCCTCCATTTTTTTTAATAACACCAGAGATAGAGCGTAGTCCGCCTTTAATTAATTCTATAGAGGCTGAACCTTGCTGCGTGGCAGTATCAAATTCATAGCTAGCAATATTTAATTCAGAATTTTCTTTTAATGCGATCAGGCCACCATCAGACATCGAAAACTGTGCCTTACTTTTTTCGCCTGTGGTTATTCTATCTACACCAAATACAGTGTCACGTCGCTTTAGGTTTCTTTGCTGGGCAGAACTTGCATCAGTTGCTAGTACTTCACCTCGGGCTAAAATAGTTTTACCTGCAGCTACAGTATTTGCCTGAGATAAAAAGCTCACACAAAGTAAGGTGGCTAATGCTGGAATTAAATGTTTCATAAGTACCTTAAATTAAAATGAGTAGCTCGCACTTAAGTTTGTGTCAAAGCGGTCGTATTCAAATAAAGAAATATCACTTGTTTTGTCTTGGTAGTTTAACGTTAGTTGCACAGCTAAACTTTTATTAACCGAGTAGTTTAATGAGCTTGAAAGTATTAGTAAGTTATCGTTGCGATCTTGTAAGAACAAAGGGTGCTCATCTTGATAACTAATCCATTGGTAGCCAGTTTGAGCAGACAACTGCCATTGCTTAGCAAGCAAAGCGGTTACTTGGTAGTAAATGCCACTAATATTTCTAGCATTAAAATCACCATTATTTATGTTAGCGCTTTCATTTTTTAAATTAGCACTAACACTCTGATACCACCTCTGCGACATGTAACTAGCACCGATATTTAGTGCGTAGAACGAGTTGTCTAACTTTTCATCAAACGTGTTATTCATAGTACCAATTGATAAAGCACTAAAAAAACTTAGTTGCTTATCTAATTGGTAAGTTGAGCCAGCTGTAAGCGATGTTTCTGTTCTATATAAATCGCCATCCAACAATAAAGGGGTAATGCCTGCTTGCACATACCAACGAATATTATCTAGCTGTTGCTGGTAGCGCCCTACAAAACTTGTATTTATACGGTCATACTCAGATAACTTATTAAATTTATACCAATCAGCATTTACACCCAAAGAAAGCGCACTACGTTGATCAATAGGGTGTGAGTAATGGCCTTTATAATTTAACTTTACATAGTTATCGTCGGTACTTTTACTTTCTGGTGATAGTAAAAACTCACCCAGATTAGGAATTAAAATAGTGTCTTCAGATGTACCTGCGTTAACGTTTCCATCTACACCATAAGCAACTTCAATACTTTGATTATATGAGCGCTGAGCAAAGCGTTGCTTACGCTGTGTGATTTCTAATAAAGTTCGTGCGGCCGTCTTCACTCTATTTGGTGACGTGGTTGTATTTATTAATACTGAAGCTTGAGAATTGGCAGCGGGTAAATTATTTGCAGCAATATAAGATCTGACTAAATATAAACGAGCTTCATACCATTGCGGTTTTGATTCAACGACTCGTTCAAAAGCAAATACAGCAGGGGCCGAGAGTCCTGAGTTAAGTGCTGAAACCCCTAATAAATAGTCAAAATCAGGCTCACCCAGGTATTTATAATTTTTCTGACTATTTTGATAGGCTTCAGAATACCTTTCTTCTGATATTAGATATTTTAGTTCACCTAATAATTTCACATAAGAAATGCTATCTTGAGCCTTAGCATTCAAACTAAATAAAGCAAAGTAACTAAGTAGTAAAATAAAAAAAACTTGCTTGATCATACTTATTTTAATATCCCGTAAAATGATGAACTATTAGCTAATACTAATTGCTATTAATCTTTAATAAGGTAGCACTTTCTATTTGTATGTAAAGTTAAGTAGTGCGTTATTAAATAATTGTTAATCGAGATTTTTGGAGTAAATTTGAGATAATAAAGGTCAGTTTATTGAGTGAACTTTGGTTTAAATATAAAAAGGATAGTATTTATTGCAGAAATTAAACAGGGGAAAAAGTGGGGCGATTGACGGGGCTTGAACCCGCGACAACCGGAATCACAATCCGGGGCTCTACCAACTGAGCTACAACCGCCACTACACACACCATGTTTGGTGTGGCGCGCATAATACATAAAATATTAAATGTTGTGAAGCCCAAAAGTGAAATAAATTAAAATAATTTAAACTATGTAAATGTAATCAGCATTGGGCAATTAATATTTATCCATACCAAGCGGTATATTTAGCACAGAATCACCTCTAAAAAATCGAATTAAGTTGCGTTTGATAGTATTAATTCATTATTTCATGAGAATAAATTGTAAATTAATGTATAATAATGTCCGAAAACGCTTAATAAAAAACATTTGGAGTAAATATGGATTCAGTACTTAATTGGCTTAACGATAACTCAGGCCTAATCTTACACTACGGTATACAAGCTGCTATTGCGCTTGTTATCTTTTTAATTGGTAGTCGTGTTGCTAAGTTTTGTTCTAACTTAACCGAAAAAGGTTTTGCTAAGAAGAAAGTAGATAAGGCAGTTGGATCTTTTGTTGCTAGCATCGTGTTCACTCTTGTGTTCGCAGTAACCATTTTAATGGCGCTTTCGCAAATTGGCATTGAAACAACATCATTCATTGCTATTTTAGGTGCTGCCGGCTTAGCTGTTGGTTTAGCGTTACAAGGTTCATTATCTAACTTTGCGTCAGGCGTACTAATTATTTTACTTCGCCCATTCAAATCAGGTGACTTTGTTGAAGCTGGTAATAAAATGGGTACCGTTAAGAAAATCGAAATTTTCTCAACTGAACTACGTACTCCAGATAACAAAGTAATCATCGTACCTAACTCTCAAATAATGTCAGGTGCTATTACAAACTTCTCGCGAGAGTCTACTCGTCGTATCGACTTAGTTATTGGTGTTGGTTACGATGCTGATTTACGTCAAGCTAAAGAAGTATTGAAGTCTGTATTAGATGCAGAAACACGCATACTTAAAGATCCAGCTTATACTGTAGCTGTAAATGAGTTAGGTGATTCTAGCGTAAACTTTGTTGTTCGCCCTTGGGTTAACGCTGCTGATTACTGGCCAACATACTGGTCTCTAATGGAAAACATTAAAATTGCATTAGACGAAGCTAATATTGCTATCCCGTTTCCACAAATGGATGTTCATTTTCACAAGCAAGACTAATTTTAAATACCTATTTAATTAAAGCTCGTCTTAATTGTTGTAGTAGTAAAGCAACTCAAAAATATAAAATTTTCATGTGGAATTTTCTGCATGAAAATTTTAATGTAATTAATGAGTTGTTTTGCTTGCTCTAACAAGTAGCGGTTTAATAAAATAGATACACATTTTATACAAAGGTTATTTTTTAATGAAATTAAAGCTTTTATCAATTTTAGTTGCAGCCTCTGCTGCAACTAACGCATTTGCTGCAGACGCAGACCAAAAAACGTGGGAAGTTACCAGTGAGCTTGGTGCTATTATCACAAGCGGTAATACAGAAACAACCACACTTAAAGGTGGTATTAAAGTTCAGCACAATCTTGAAAACTGGAACAACGAATACAAACTAGACGGCATCTATAAAGAAGATGAAGTTGAAGATGCTAACGGGGACAAAAACAAACAGCGTACAAATGAAAAGTACTCTATTTCTGCGCAAGGTAATTACAAATTAAATGAAGATCATTCTCATTTATTCATTTATGGTTCACACGTTTCAGATTATTTTGGAGCATATAGAAGTGAGTCAGTAATTTCTGCTGGTTATGGTTTACGTTTATTAAACGAAAAAACGATGTGGTTAAATGCTGAAGTAGGTCCTGGTTATAAATACTTTGAATACCCAGATGACAGCTCTGAAGTTGATGATAATGGTAACTCCCTTGCTGGTGAATTTGAAGGTGAAGTAATTGCCTTAGGTAAATTAGATTACAACTGGCAAATTTCTGAAAATGCACGTTTTACGCAATTAGTTGCTGTTGAATATGGTGATACAAACACCAAAACTCGTTCAGAAACTGCATTACTTGCAAAAATAAACGGCTCGTTACAAATGAAAGTTGCTTTTAATGTTACCAACAACTCAGATGTTGCTGATGATAAAGAAAGTACAGATACTGAAACGTCATTCACATTGGTTTATAGTTTCTAATATCATTATGAAATTATATAATGGGTAAGCATGCTTACCCATTTTTTTTACCTAAAAAATGATGTAGTATGCCGCGGCTATCTTTATTTTATACTGGAAGGAAACTTTGTGAAGTTAATTAAATTAATTACGGTACTGCTAGTTTTTGCAATAGCTACACCAACATTTGCGCAAGGAAGTGGTCAAGGTGTTGCGCCAACTGAGCAACAACTAGAACAATTTAAAAAACTACCAAAGGCACAACAAAAAGCGTTAGCTGAAAAATACGGTATAGATTTAGATTCACTTGGTTTTTTAGATGGTAGTCAAACGCTAGATAACGAAACTGGTGAACAAAAATCACCCTCAGTATTTCCTCGAAATTTAGAAGAGAAAGATACTGAAGAATTAACCGACGAAGAAAAATTCAAGCCAAAAGAAGAAGAAATAAAAGCATTCGGCTACGAACTTTTCTCTGGAGAACCTACTACGTTTGCTCCTTCCGAAAATGCATTAGTCCCAAATACTTACATGGTAGGCCCGGGTGACACCTTTACGATTAATCTATATGGTAAAGAGTCATTTAATGGTGAAGTTATAGTCGACCGAGAAGGCCGTTTAGCGATAGACAAGCTTCAGCCTGTTAATGTTGCTGGTATGCAATATAACGAAGTTGTTGACTTAATAAAAAGCAAAGTCGAACAAGAAATGATAGGTGTAAAGGCATTCGTTTCTATGGGCGAAACACGCACTATCAGAGTGATGGTTTTAGGGGAAGCTTATAAACCAGGCGCTTATACAATTCCTTCTTTATCATCTATAACGCATGCATTATTTGTAAGTGGCGGGCTTTCAGATATCGGATCATTACGAAATATTCAGCTTAAGCGCGCTGGAAAAACGATTAAAACACTTGATTTGTATGATCTCCTTATAAAAGGGGATAGTTCACATGATGCTATTTTAAAACCTGGTGATGTCGTATTTATCCCACCAGTAGGGAAGCAAGTTACCTTAAGCGGTGAGGTTCGTCGCCCTGCTATTTTTGAACTTAAAGGTTCTGAGTCAATTGATGAATTAATTGCAATGGCAGGTGGTTTTAATGCACAAGCTTATCCACAAAAAACAGTTATTGAACGCTTCACAGGCAATAGCTCAAAGACTATTTTACAGTTAGATCTAACTAAAAATTCGCAGTATAAGCCTAAAAATGGCGACACGATAAAAGTTCCGGCATCAAGCGATGAGCTAGATAATGCAGTAACACTATTAGGTGCGGTTACTTACCCTGGTAACTACTCTTGGCAACAAGGGGATAGAATTAGTCGTTTATTCACTTCAATAAAAAGTGATTTATTACCAACTGCTGACTACGACTACGCATTAGTTGTTAGGGAAGTTAATGAAAAAGGCGATATAGAAATACACCAATTTTCTCCACTTGAAGTTTCAAAACAAAACAAAAAAAATGATATAGAACTACAGCCAAGAGATATTGTTGTTGTTTTTAGTCGTTTTCAAACAAAAGAAGAAGAAGAAACGGCATTGAAAACAGTTGCTCTTACAAAAGAGCAATTAGAATTACGCGAAAAAATAAAACTGTGGGATAAATATGAAGAAAAACAATTTTATGAATTTATCGATTTAGGTGGCTCATTAGAAAAAGAGTTAGCTGAGCAGTTGGCAGAAGAAGAAAGTAAAAAAATCACTAATATTACCGACCTTCTTAATAGCCAAGAAAAAGAGCTAAAAGAAAGTGACTATGCTGTTTTTAGCCGCGAAAAGTTATTGAAGCCAATTATTGCCAAGCTTAACCAGCAATCTACTTATGCAAGCCAAGTTAAAATATTTGGGATCCGTGGTGAAGTTCATTTTAGTGGTGTTTATCCACTGCCAGTAAATGCGACTGTAAAAGAAGCAGTGCTCGCAGCAGGTGGCTTAAAAGAGTCAACATACCTTGAAAAAGCAGAAATTACACGTTACGACAATAAAGATAAAAGTGTATTAAATCATGTAAAGATTAATTTAAATAAAGCTCTTGCAAAAGATAGTAGTGAAAAGTTTGTAATCCAAAGTAAAGACTCAATTAGTATTTATCCAATTCCAAATTGGCAAAAAGATTTACAAATTGAGATTGTGGGCGAAGTACGCTTTCCAGGTGTTTACAGTATTCGTAAAGGCGAAGATCTAACAAGTGTATTAAAAAGAGCGGGTGGGTTTACTGAGTTTTCATATCCACAAGGTGCTATTTTTACTCGTGAATCTATTCGATTTCAAGAGCAGCAGCAACTTAATAAATTATCAGAAGATTTAAGGCGAGATATAGCAACTAAAAGCTTTAACAGCTCTATAACTGACTCATCTCTTAGCTATAAAGATATGGATAGTTTAATCGCTGATTTAGCAAAAGTTAAAGCGGTTGGGCGTTTGGTTATAGATTTACCAGCTATTGAGCAAGGTAAAGAGCATTTACCATTACAGAATCAAGACGTGCTTTATATTCCAACAAAAAGTAATAGTATAAGCGTGGTAGGAGAAGTTAACTTTGCTACCTCACACATTTACAATTCGGGACTATCGCTTGACGACTATATTAATCGTAGTGGTGGATTTAAGCAGCGTGCAGATGAAGATCGTATATATATAATTAAAGCCAGTGGTTTGGTAGAAGTGCCAAATGAAGGCTCATGGTTTGCTGCAAATAAAGCAGATGAATTAAATCCGGGTGATACCATTGTTGTACCATTAGATACTGAGCACGTAGACAACTTAACTATGTGGAGTACAGCTACACAGATCCTTTATCAAATGGGTGTAGCGCTGGCTGCTATTAGTTCACTGTAAACATGAAGTGTATTTCTAAAGAGAAATTGGGCCTTCGCTATGATATTTGAACTTGTTATGTTGTTTTTCGCATTTATTTTTTCGTATATAGTTATATTTGCTATAACACCACTAGCCGTAAAATTTGGTTTAGTAGACATGCCATGCAACCGAAAGCAGCACGATGGAGCAATACCGCTAATTGGTGGGTTATCGATTTTTTTAGCGGTATTTATATCTGTTATGGTATTTTATCCACTTACTACACAAGTTATTAGTTATTTAGTGTGTGCTGGTGCAATTGTTATATTGGGCGTTGTTGACGACTACCGCCAACTGGGTGTAAAAATTAGGTTGTGTGTACAGGTAGTTGTCGCGCTAGTTATGATTTTGGGCAGTGATGTATATATACAAAACCTCGGAGATCTCTTTTCTTTAGGTGATGTTAATTTAAGTTGGTTTGGCATTATATTTACAATCATTAGTGTTATAGCCTGTATAAATGCTTTCAATATGATAGATGGTATCGATGGATTAGCAGGCTCGCTTAGTATATTAACGTTACTCTCAGTATTTATTTTAATGTTACTAAGTGGTAATTATGCTTTTGCATATTTACCTCTCATCATAGTTGCGACTGTAGCACCGTACTTAGCATTTAATTTGGGTATTAAGGGTCATAAAAACAAAAAAATATTTATGGGCGATGCCGGTTCAATGTTTATCGGTTTAAGTGTTATTTGGTTTTTAATGGTAAGTACACAAGCAAGTGAGCCCGCTTTTAGGCCTGTAACGGCACTTTGGATTATTGCAGTTCCGCTAATGGATATGTTGGCAATTATAATTCGTCGTACCCGAAAGGGGATATCTCCATTTCATGCAGATAGAGATCACTTGCATCACATATTTATGCGAGTAGGCTTTAGCCCTCGTCGAGCTTTAAGTGTCATATTATTATTTGCAGTGATTATGAGCTCAATTGGAATCTTAGGTGAAATACTCCAAGTGCCAGAATGGTTAATGCTAGCGTTATTTATATTTGTGTTTGTACTTTATGCGTTAACGTTGCAACATTGCTGGAAAGTAGCCCGTTTTTTAAGACGAAAAAACATTAAGCATAAGTGAATTAAGAGAGAGTTATGAAAAAAAATCACGGTTTTACAATGATGGAACTACTCGTTGTTATTGTTATTTTAGGTTTACTAATGTCGTTAGTAGCACCTAAGTTTTTCTCAAAATTAAGTTCGTCTGAGCGAAAAATTGCAGCAGCGCAAATGTCATCATTTGAAACAGCAATAGACACTTACCGTCTTGATTTAGGTAAATACCCAACAGAACTATCGCAGCTACGCCAAGGCGATGAGCCTCGTTGGGATGGTCCTTATTTGCCAAAAGATGTTCCGCTAGATCCTTGGGGAAACCCATACATATATAAAGTACCAGGTACAGAAGGTAATCCGTACAGCTTAAAATCATATGGCAGTGATGGCAAAGAAGGTGGCACAGAAAATAACGCGGACATCATTCATCAATAATGCAACTACATGACCTACTGCTTAACAAATTTAGCATCGATCCGCACGATCTTGAACGTGCAACAAGCTACCAAGCAAAATACAGTGGCCGACTTGAACAGATTCTCGTTAATATGGGAAGTTTGCCAGAGGATCAAGTTGCATTATTGCTAAGTGAATACTTAGATATTCCTTTGTTTACCAATGAGCAATATGCAAATTTTGCTCCTTTAATGATAGATAAACCAATACTCGATATTTTTATATCGCAAAACTGGGTGCCTATTAGCGAAGATGCTCAGCATATTGAATTTGCCTGTAAGGATCCGCTAAACCAAGTAATGAACGAATGGTTAATTAAAAATAACCAAGCGTACTCATTATTTATAGCAAACGAAGTTGATATACAGCTGCTAATAGCTAAATACGAAGAACCCACAGCCGATATTTTTGACGACAACCCACTTGACGAAGAAGAGCGCCTTAAAGAGTTAGCAACAGAAGCACCAACGGTAAATTTACTTAACTCGCTTATTAGCCGAGCACTGCGTCAAGGTGCTTCCGACATGCACCTTGAGCCGTATCAAGGGCGCTACCGCGCACGTTTTCGTGTAGATGGTGTATTACACGAAGCTGAAACAATATCAGCTCGAAAGCAATTACCAATAATAACTCGATTAAAAATACTTTCGGGTATGGATATAGCCGAAAAACGCCGTCCGCAAGACGGCAAAATAGAAATGAAAATTGCCAATCAAGAAATCGACATTCGTGTATCGGCACTTCCATTAAACGACGGCGAATCGGTAGTAATGCGTTTTTTACGCAAAGAAAACGTACGTTACGACATGTCAGTTCTTGGTTTATCGTCAGATATAAATCAATTGATTTTAGAAGACATAAAAACCACCTCCGGAGTGGTATTACTTACAGGCCCTACAGGGTCGGGTAAAACCACCACCTTATATACCTTTTTAAATGCGTTAAATAACGACGATGTAAAAATTATTACCCTAGAGGACCCGGTTGAATATCAATTGCCGGGTATAAACCAAGTGCAGGTTAATAGCGATATAGGTTTTGACTTTTCGGCAGGCCTGCGCTCAGTAGTACGACAAGATCCCGACATAATAATGTTAGGTGAAATACGCGACAAAGAAACGGCTCAAATTGCACTGCAATCGGCGCTTACGGGGCATTTAGTATTTAGTACGGTGCATACTAACGACGCTGCAAGTGCATACACCCGTTTACTTGACTTAGGGGTTGAAGAATTTTTACTTAACGCCGCATTAGTATCAATTGTAGCGCAGCGTCTAGCGCGTAAAATATGTGCCAACTGCTCAGAGCCAGAGCCAAACGCACAACAACTAATAGAAAAATACGATCTTAATAATTTTGCCGAGCGTTTTAACTTACCAAAAATAGAATTAAAACGAGGCAAAGGTTGCGAGCACTGTAGCCAAACCGGTTATAAAGGGCGTATGGCTGTAACTGAGTATTTACGTTGCGACAGTGAAATAAAAGCCATGCCCAAAAATGCCGACTTTATCCCTAAAGCAAAGCAGCATAACCAAAGCTTAAATAGGCGTACATTATTAGAAGATGGCTTATATAAAGCGGTGCTTGGTCAAACTACCATAGCAGAAGTAATTAGGGTTGCTGGTTAATGCCACTATTTAATTACAAAGCTTACGATGGGTCGGGTGCTAAGTCGCATGGGCAAATAGATGCCATCGATCAGCAAGATGCTCTTGCTAAGCTAAAATCCCAAAAGTTACTTGCCTTTGAAGTAACCGAAGAAAAAAAGCAAGTATCGTTTGGGCTATCGTTTAATAGCAAAATATCGTTGTCTGATCTTGAATTTTTAACCGCTGAGCTCAGTTTATTGCTTGCAACAGGTGTAAGAATTGACCGTGGCCTCGACATTATAAGGCGTACAAAGGCAAAAGCTGCGCTGGCAAAAATGTTAGGCGATATAAGTAATACAATAAAAAAAGGCAGTAGCTTATCGCAGGCATGTAGGGCGCACCCCGACGTTTTTGATAATCTTTATTGTAACTTAATAGAGTTAGGTGAAGCCTCAGGTAACTTAAGTGAAATATTTGCAGGGCTCGCTAAAGATCTAAAATTTAAACGCGAACTACAACGTAAAATTATTGGCTCGCTTACCTACCCTTGCGTTATTTTATTTGTATGTGTACTAAGTATATTTTTTATATTTAATTTTATTATACCTAAAATGGCCGACATGTTTAGCCAGCTAGAAACCATGCCATGGTACACCGAAGTTATGCTCTCTATTAGTGCATGGATGAACCAATACCAAGGACTATTAGCATTAGGAATAATCGCTATTGTGCCAGCAATTATGTGGGCCTCTAAAAAGCCCGCATTTTTAAAGTGGTGGCATAAATCGGCACTAAAGCTACCAGTTATTGCCAACGCCACTATTACCGTAGAACGAATTCGTTTTAACAGCGGTTTAAGTTTAATGCTAAAAGCGGGTGTACCTATCGACCAAGCGCTTGAGCTTTCAACTGGTAATATTAAAAATCACGTGTTAAATCACGAAATGAATATAGCCCGTAAAAAAGTTAAGCGTGGTAGCCAGCTAACCCCCACACTGCAACAAACATCATTGTATCCACCATTTTATATATCGTTATTAGAAGTGGGCGAAGAGTCAGGCAACCTCGACATAGTATTTGAAGAAATAGCTAATCGCTCTCGTCAAGACTTTGAAACCTGGACCGACAACATGACCGCGCTTATAGAGCCACTCATGATTTTATTTATGGGCGGGTTTGTAGGTGGCATTGTTGTAGTAATGCTAATGAGCATGGTTTCGTTAAACGACGTAGGTTTTTAAATGCATTTAGTTAGTTATAGGTTTAATAAAGGGTTTACCCTAATTGAGCTTATTATTGTACTTAGTATTGTAGGTTTGCTACTTGCTATAGTTGCGCCTATATCTATTAAAGCGGTAGATAAAACTGAGGCTAAAACAGAGCTATTAAGCACAACAAAATGGATTAAAAACATAGGTTTTCAGGCATTTATAGAACAACAAAATTACGCATTAGAGCTCACTGGTAATACTTTAAACTTATATCAAAAACCAAGTAACCTATTAGTTAAAACTAAAACGTTAGAGTCGTTAAGCTTTACTCAGCAGTGGGTTAACTTTAATGCTAATGGCTTTGTGACACCAGAGCACATTAATGGTCATTTTAGAAATGAGCCTTTGTCTATTATGCTTGAGCCAGCAAATGAAAAATAAAAACAGCACCGGTTTTACCTTAATAGAACTGCTAGTTGCCACCATTATTTTATTTATGGCAATGGGAGCCGTATCGCTAATTTACCGTGGCGCATTTATATCAAGCGAAAAAGCCAGTAACCACGTTAATATAGTGGCTAATGTGCCCGCATTATTAAGCCAAATAAAGCAGCAAGTACAAAGTGCAAGCGCCGAGCAAACACAACTAAACGGCCAAGGCAATGCATGGCAAAGTACTTACACGTGGCAAGCAAACGTACAGCAAACAAAAAAAATTACCGATCCCACAATGGCACTGGAGTTTGGTGAGGGTAACTCAGTAAAAACGCAATTTAAACTATGGCAAGTAACCCTCGTTATTAACAGCCATGGTATTGAAAAAAACTACACCTTTAACGAAGTGAGCTGGCACGATGCGTAAACAGCAAGGCTTTACTTTAATAGAACTACTAATATCGGTTACGTTACTGTCGTTACTTATGTTTACTGGCAACTACGTGTATATGCAATTAGCATCACGCTGGAACAAAGAGCTAGGTAGTTTTGAGCAAAATGCCGCGCAAACCAAGGCCGTTTACTTATTGCAAAGCACGCTTGATGGCGTAGAGCCCTACTTAATTAAAAATAAAAAAGGTCGCCCCGAAATGTTTTTTGTAGGGGGCAGTGACAGTTTGTTAGCTATCACCAAGCGCGGCCTTATAGATACACAAAATCCCGAAATATTTAGATTAACTGCCGTGCAAACCCCAAACGGAAAATATAATTTAGTTTATCAAGCTATATCGGGTAGTGAGTTATTGCTTATTAATACCGAGCAAAATATAGAGTTTACTAGGCAAAAAATATTATTAACTAACCTAGATGAAGTTACTATAAATTATTTTGGCTGGAAAAATCTAGATGAAATGGCAATGCAAACTCCCGGTGTTTTACCCACTTGGCAAAACACCTACTCGGGGATTGACCAACAACTTACACCGCAAAAAATAAAAGTCACCTTAGTTAAAAACCAGCAACCACTTACGTTTTATAGCCAGTTAGATAAAGAGGCAAACACCTGGTTTAGTAACTACATGCAAGCCGGTGACTTTTAATGCAGCGTAGTATCGCGGGTATAGCGTTAGTGCAAGTATTGTTAATTGTGGCCGTGCTTTCAATACTTGCTTTATATTTTACCCAGTCGGCACGCAATCAGGTACATAATGCCACCTTAATGGTCGACAAAGCACAAGCCTATGTAGAGCTACACAGCGCAGAAGCCAACGTGTTGTATGCCTTACTAACAGAGCCAAAAAATCCAGAGAAAAGCAATCAAGTAAATAATCAAAACACAAGTACGCTTATTAACAGTTGGAACTTTTATGGAGCACAGTTTACATACAACCAATATGTAAATGTTGCTTTGCAAGATTTACGCGGGCTGCTTAATTTGCATTACCCAAATAAGCAGAGGTTAAGGCAACTATTGACCTACAGTGGCCTAAATGATTATGATGCGCAGCTAACTTCGCAGCAAATAATAGATTGGCAAAACTTAGATACGCGCTCAGATTACATACCCAGCACTGTAACCGCGCGTCATGCCGCTATTCACGATATAAGCGAGCTTAAGCACTTAGGCTTAAAGCCTGAGCTGTTAAATATATTACAAGCGAACACAACACAATATAAAAAAGGGGCGTTTAACCCCATGACAGCGCCCGACTCGCTGCTTAACGCATTATTAAGTAGCGACGTAGCAGCCCATGTTATTATGCTACGTAATGCAAAACAGTTAACAGTACAAGAGTTTGCGCAAGTAACGGGCTTTAGTGAAAGTGAAGATATTATTTTATATCCGTCAAATTTATTTAAAGTAACCTTGCAAGCTCACGTGGGCGACGCAAGCATAAAAAAAGTAATTTATTACCATTTGCAACCAACCGGCAAGCCGGTGGTCAACATAGTGGCAGTTAAGGCGCAGTAGAGCATTTAATGATAAAAAGTAAACTAACATTGTGGATAAAAAAATGGCTGTGCAAAAATGTAGTTTACTACAGCGATAAGCCTCACCGCTTTGCACTAAATAACCAACAGCAATTTACCTTAGAGCCGGCTAGTAGCGATTTAAACGCAAGCGCAGCATTAATACAAATTGTGGGGCGTAAACACTACTCAGAGCAAAGTGAAAATTACCCTATAAGTAATAAAAAAGAGCTTGTAAATTTAATAAAAATTAACAGCCAAACAGCTAATCGCGAACCTAATACGCATAGTGCTTATATTATTAGCACCCTTGAACAAGATCAAAGCAAAGTAACGCATTGGCGTTTTGCAAACGTGCCTAAAGCGTGGTTAAACCTGCCCGAAACCGTGCTAATTAGCCAAACACTCGCGGCCGAACAAGTCGTCAGTACTCATGTTTTTAGTGCATTGTTTACTACGCAGCATCAGCAAAGTGTGTTTTCGGCCTTATCAAGCCCGCTTGTTAATAGCCCTGAGCGTTTTGCCGCCATGTTTGGCGTACCCTGCAAGCACGTTATTAATATTAATGAGCCTGCGCATTATGCACACACCCTTATAAAAGGCTTAAAAGCTTTGCCTGTAAAGCAATTAGCCTCATTTTTTACGCTTCCCGGTGGGCTGGTTAGTAAAGGGCAGTTAAAAAAAATAGCCGTTATTATTTCTGCGCTATTTATTGCTTATGGGGCGCTAACAAGTGGTTATTTAGTGTATAAAACGCAAAGTTTGCAAAGTCAGCTTGAACAAAATAAAAGCAGTGTTAACCAAGCGCTTACAACTCTTGAACAGTTTCAAACATCAAGCGACAAGCTCAGCACTTTACAAATATTTACGAGTAATCAGCAAATAGCCAGCTCATTATTTTTTGTGTTGCAGCAATTGTTTACCACCGCAGAGCTTAGTAATATTCGCTTTGAAGATGGCCGCTATATATTACGTGGCAACGCCGATAAAGCCACCGACGCCCTACAAATAATAATAAACAACCCACGCGTAAATAATGCCAAGTTTGACTACCCATCGCGTAAAGCGCGCCGTGGCGAGAGCTTTGTAATTAGCTTTACACTTAACACCCTACAAGACCAAGCAAAGCCAATAGTAAGCAACCCAATAAACGAGGCTGAATAACCATGTTTGACATAAAACAGCCTAAACAACAAATAGCGCTGGGCGTTCTTGCATTATTAATAGTATTAAAATTTATACTAGTCCCGTTATTTGATTGGCAAAACGAGCAGTTAGCTAACTTAGCTAATTTACAAAAGCGGGTAAGTAAATCGCAAAATGTAATTGCTAACCAAACCCAAATAACTCAAAGCCAACAGCGTATTAGTACGCAGCTAAAAGCCATTAATAGTTTATTTATAAATTACAAACCCGAAGACGAGTTTAAACTGGCCATGCAACAACAAATAGAACAAACCGTTGCTAATCACCAACTACAAATAAACACCAGCAATTGGCTACCTAGTATTTTAGTGGCCAATGGGCAACTAATGCGCCACCAACTACGGTTAAGCATAAAAGGGCAAATGCTCGACTTTACAAAATTAATTACAGAGCTTGAAAGCGCAACACCCAAAGCTGAGCTAAAAACCTTTAATATAAATAGTAAAGGTCAAAATGACGAACAGCTAGGAAGGGTAGATGGCACCATAGAGCTGGCGTTTTATATGCAGCAGCCACCTAAAAGCAACACGCAAACGCAGGAGGCACAATGAGCAAATTAACTATTGGCGTTATTGCCGTATGTGTATTGTTATTAATAAGTGACTTTACCGGGCGTTTTATACAAAGCTCACCACATGCGCAAAACAACTTTGACACAAGTAATAATAATACTCAGCCTTTACCGCTGTTATCGAGCAATGCGCACAAAGAGCTTACTACATTATTTAGCCGTTACGCCAAGCCAACTAAAAGCGTACAAACAGAGCAGGGTTTAACCGCCGCGCAGCAAGCAGAGCAACAAGGCGAATTACTTAGCTTATTTGCAGGCGACTTAGAATTAAAGCTAAAAGCCGTTATTTTTGCGCCTACGCCTTATGCACTCATAGAGCAAAAAAACATTAAAACGCAGCAAACAACCTTAGTTAAATATTTAAACGAGCAAAGTATACAAGGGTATACGCTTAGCATACTGTCAAACACGCAAGTGGCCCTTAACAAAGCGCCACAACATATTACCTTAGTAATGTACCAGCGCGGTTAATTGCTCAATACACTATTGCACGGAAAAATTATGAAACACAGCAAAACACTTATTTTAGGATTACTAGCAAGTAGCGTATTAGCTGGTTGTAAAAGTACCAATAGCGGTATATCGCCAAAGCCATCGTACTTACAAAAAAATGCCGTAGTAGTGGTTTCCGCAAACGATGACGAAAACCCAAGTACCGATGCTGTAAAAACGGCGGCGCAACACGGTATTACTTATCTTGAGCCATTGGCAAGTAATAAAACAAGCCAAAGTGAGCAAACCGATTTAGCAAACCAATTTAGCAATACCGAAACCGTTAAGCTAACTGCCGACAGCCTATTAGTAAAAGACTACCTGCATTACGTATTTGGTGAGCTACTTAACGTAAATTACATTTTAGGTGAGCAACTAAATAACTCTAAAGATAAAGTAACATTAAACCTGCAAGACGAGCTTACCAAACGTAAATTGTTTACCCTAAGTGAGCAAATGCTGCAAGAGCGTAATATACTTATTCGCTATCAAAATGGCGTTTATTATATTCATAAATCGGAAGGCGGAGTGTCGAGTAACTTAGTTTACGGTTATGGCGCAAATCCTGAAGATGTACCAAATTCAGCTAACGAAATTGTACAACTAGCGCCTTTTAAATCCGGTATGCAAACACCATTGGCAAACACCATAAAGCAGTTAACTAATGTAAATGCCACTCCATTGTTTGATCAACAAGCCATAATGTTTAAAGGCAAGCGCGGCGACATAATCAAAGCGCTTGAATTTATGCAATTGGTTGACCAACCTGCATTTAGAAACCGTTCTATAGGGTTGTACAAATCAACCTTTACACCGGTTGACGAACTAAGTAAGCAATTACAAGACTTAATGAAACAAGAAGGTATTTCGGTCAGCATTAACGGCTCAAATGAACAGGCTGTTTCAATAGTGCCTATAGAGCGTACCAATACACTGGTGTTTTTTACTAACGATAAACGTTTTATAAAGCGCGTTGCGTATTGGTCAAAACAGTTAGATCAACCGGCAGATGGTAATCAAGAACAGTATTTTGTATTTAACCCCGAATTTGCCCGAGCGTCAGACTTAGGTGAAAGCCTACAAGCGTTACTAGGTGGAGGCACATCGCAAAGCTTAAGTGGTAATACGTCAGCGGCGAGTCAAAACCAGCAAGTTAATAGCCGTACAAATAATGCAAACAGTAATACTAAGCAAAATGCGTCTGTAAGCGTAGAAGGTATGAAAATGGTGGTAGACTCGCGCTCTAACTCCCTTATTTTTTATACCACCGGCGATGCCTACCGCAACTTATTGCCGATGATTAAGCGCCTAGACATAATGCCAAAGCAAATAGTGCTTGAAATGATGATTGCCGAAGTAACCCTAACCGACGAGTTTAAGCAAGGGGTTGAATTTGCCTTAACTAACCAAGGGGCAAATAAGCAGGGCGGCTTCAACCTCGAAAATAACGACTCAGGCTTAAGTTATGTGTTAAGTGGCGCACGGGGTAACCTTACCTTTAATTTATTACAAAAAAATACCTATGTTAATGTGCTATCGCGCCCAAGCCTTGCAGTGCGCGACGGTGTACAAGCCAGCATAACAGTGGGTAACCGCATCCCTATAGTGGGCGATATAGTAACCGACCCAGTAAATGGCTCGCGCACCTCGGTAGAATACCTAGAAACTGGGATTGACCTACAAGTAACCCCCACAGTAAACGCCCAAGGGGTAGTGCTTATGGAAATAACCCAAAAAATAAGTAATCAAGCAAGTGCGAGTGGCGCCGAAGGTAATCCTATTATTTTTGAGCGATCACTACAAACTGAAGTAATAGCCGGTAATGGTCAAACAATAATGCTTGGCGGCCTTATTAGCGAAAACAGTACATTGAGCGATCGCAGCGTCCCTTTTTTTTCGACGATACCATTAATTGGGAGTTTGTTTGATGGCACTGACAATAATACTAATAAAACAGAATTGGTAGTATTGGTTACTCCACGTATTGTTAACTCAACGGCAGAGTGGGAAAGTGTATACAACCAGTTCAAAATGAGTTTAACAGAGCTTAATTTAGATGAGAATAAAGTTGATGATGTAACTAAAAAGTAATAATTAAGCGCTTTTTAAGTTGTTATTTTTGATGTAAAATTATTCTTTATGATATTATTTACAAATTAAGCATCGTTAAATTTATTTTTTATAGTAATTTATCTGTTGGTAGATAAACTTTTTACACTACGTTAGATATTTACTAAATTTATTTGCTGATAAAATTATTAACTACACATTAAATAACATCATTAATAATTTGAAAGAACATTATAAACTATGCTTTTCTGTTGCCACTACTTTACCCTCTTGATTTTAAAGGGTTATTTGTTGTTGTAAACGGGTACATAAAACGGTAACATTAATCAATTAGTTTAAGCTTAGTTAATTGCTTGACAATAAACTAACAATGTTTAGACTACTCTTGGTCTGATTAGTAGTCACTTAGGTGACGGCCTATGGTGCATGGTCAGCCATAATTATAAAGGGAACAATGAACGTTCCTGTTTCATGAAACTTTTGGAGAATAAAAAATGTTTAAAAAAACCTTACTAGCGCTAGCGCTTACAAGTGTTGCTGGTTTTGCTAACGCGGCTGAACTTACAGTAACCTCTTCTAATATATCAGTAGAAGGCTCTGTAGGCGCTTCTTCAGTTGCTGTTGCACCTGTTAAAGTAAAACTAGCTGCTGAATACACTGTTGGTGATACTATTAAGTTCAATGTTACTGGAGCTCAGTTTGACACAGTAGAAAGCGCTCCAGATCTAGCATTAACTCCTGAGACTGGTTCTGCAAGTGCAGGTCTTCTATCAGTAACATCTGATACAGTTACCTTCCGTATTACTGCTGCATCTTCTCCAGTAACTTTTACTGACGGTTTCGCTGAGTTATCTGGAATGGAATTTAAAACTACTAGCGTTACTGCTGCTGGTAAAGTTGAAGTAGCATACTCGGCTGCAACTTCAACTGGTATTGCTCTTGATGCAGGCACAAAAAATGCTACTCTTGCGACTAAAGTTTCACAAATCAGCTCTTCAGCTACTAAGAAACTTGATGCTGTAATTGACGTTGAAAATGAGCGTAAGCAATTTACTACTGGTAACGATTCAATCACTACTGATACTCTAGTAATCACTCCTAAGATTGAAGTAGCTTCTGTGAATCCAGTTACTACTACTGGTGCTACTCACGTAATCAAGGGTAATTTCTCTTGGATGGAAAGCGATGGCGACGCAGGTATTGACGCTGCTGAACTAGCTGCTGCATTCACTGCAACTGGTGGTACACTAGCAACTCCAACAATTAACACAGCTGGCGATGCAATCACAGTAGTTGCTACTGGTGTTGTAGCTCCAATGACTGCAACATTCACTGTTCTTGGTAAAGCAAACGCTAAAGCGCCAATCTTACCTACGCAAATGTTCACTATTGATTCTGCAATCAAATACAACACTGCTGCAGGCGCTGCTGCTACTAAGACTATCGCTTCAGCTTCTGCTGGTGCTTGGACTCTAAATGGCTTTGATGAAAATATCGTTTTCATGCCGTTTGATGCTCAGTATGCTCAGTCTATCAATGTTTCTAACACTGGTTCTGTAGCTGGTGCAATCACTGTAGATATTACAGCTGGTGGAAAAACTTACACTAAAACTTTAACAGCTACTGCTACACCTAAAGCAACTACTAACATTTCTGCTGAAGTTAAAGCTTTTGCAACTGAAAGTGGTGTTACTGGTAATGCACACGTGAAAGTTGTAGTTAACTCTCCAGCTAATGACATCGAAGTAACTGGTGTTTACTACGCTAAAGCTGACGGTGATCGTGTAAAAACTAAGTAATTAGTTTTACATAAACCAGTTGGTTTATAATAAAAAGCGAGCTTAGGCTCGCTTTTTTAATGCTGACCAATAATATTTAATTTAAATGCGACTGTTTAATGTTTAATGTTTAATGTTTAATTCAAAATTCACAATCCTCCTGTTGTTTGCTACACTGCGACACTGTTTAGTTTTGTGAGCATTCAAAGTGAAATACCCCATTGTTAAGCCATTTTTACCAGTATTAAACGATTACACTGCACATATAGAGACTATTTTTGCACGTTGTTGGTTAACAAATAATGGCCCTTGCTTACAACAACTTGAACAGCAATTGGCAGAGTATTTTAATGTTGAACACTTATTGCTAGTTGCTAATGGGACATTGGCACTGCAAGTAGCCTTTGCCGCACTTAATATTGATACCCATAAAAAAAATAACGTATTAACCACGCCCTTTTCATTTGCCGCTACTGCAAGCTCGTTATGCTTTGCAGGTATTACCCCTGAATTTATTGATATTGACCCTAACACTTACAATATAGATATAACCAAAGCAAGTACCATGCAACTCAACCAAGCCAGCGCTATTGTTGGGGTGCATGTATTTGGTAATCCGTGCGATGTTAATGCCATTGAGCAAGTTGCAAAGCAGCATAACTTAAAAGTGATTTACGATGCCGCCCACGCTTTTGCTAGTAACCTTAACGGTGAAAGTGTACTGCGCTATGGCGACGCTGCAACATTGAGTTTGCATGCCACTAAACTATTTCATAGTGTTGAAGGTGGCGCTATTATTTTTAAACACAAAGCCGACTATTTAAAAGCAAAACAACTTATTAATTTTGGTTTTGACGCACAACAACACCCTGAATTTGTTGGTATAAACGCTAAAATGAGCGAAATGCATGCAGCCATGGGGTTAAGTGTATTTAAAGGCTTGCCGCACATTACAGCGCAGCGCCGTGCTCTGGCTGCTCGCTATGCCGAGCGATTAGCTGCTATTGCCGGGGTGCAGTTGCAACAATGGCATGACAGTGGCGAGAATAATGGTGCTTATATGCCTGTTTTACTCAATAGTGAAGCGGTACTCGTGCAGGTGCAAAAAGCATTAACTGAGTGCGGTGTACAAACACGTCGTTATTTTTATCCGAGTTTATCATTGGTTCCCGCCTATGGTATGCAAGGTAGCACTCCTATAGCTAATAACATTAGTGAGCGTATTTTATGCTTACCTATGTATACCGATTTAACGCTTGGTGGCGTTGATGAAATTTGCGAATGCTTAATTACAGCGCTTAAACAGGCTAGTTAAAGAATACAGGTTTTACAATTAAAAGGAGTTTTTAATTGGCTATATATACAGAGCAACAACTACTCGATTTAGGGTTTTTAAGTGTTGGCAAAAATGTGCGTATTTCTACTAAAGCATCGCTTTATGGCGTTGGATTAATAAGTATTGGTAATAACGTGCGTATTGATGACTTTTGCGTATTGAGTGCAGGTGAGGGCGGTATTACTATTGGTAGCCATGTACATATAGCGGTTTACAGCTCGCTGATTGGCGCGGGTAAAATAATCATTAGCGACTTTTGTAATATTTCATCCCGGGTGGCTATTTACTCAAGTAGCGACGATTACTCTGGGGAGTACTTAACCAATCCTACAATTAACAGCCAATTTACTAACGTAGAGCACGGTCCTGTTACACTTAATAAGCATGTTATTATAGGTTGTGGCAGTGTTGTTTTACCTAATGTAAATATAGCAGAGGGGGTTGCTATAGGTGCTTTAGCCCTAGTTAACCGTGACTTACAAGCGTGGGGTATATACGCCGGTCAACCAGCAAAATACATAAAACCACGCAGTAAACACTTACTAAATTTAGTGCCTACATTTTTAAATTACTATAATAGCAAGCAGCAGTGAGCCAATTATATGAGTAAAACTATATGAGTAAAACTATATGAGCCAAGTTATTCATGTGTTTGCCGACACTCCACACCACTACCTACCCATGCAGCAATTTTTTGAGCTGCAATGTAAGCCTAGTTGTACACAGCAATTTTGGGTTAAATCGGCGCAGCCTGTAGAGGGCTTTATAACGTATGCAAATAATGACGAGCTATTTACTTTATTTAACAGCTTAAATAAAGCCGATAATGTGGTGTTTCATGGTTTATTTGATATGCATATTTGGAAAAAACTGCTTTTTAATCCTATTATAAAACGCAGTAGCTGTGTGTTATGGGGGGGGGAGCTGTATCGCCACACAAAGCCGGGGCGCACACTTAAGCAGCGTATTGTGCATGTGCTGCATGCGCTAGTAATAAGGCGCTTTAATAAGGTGTTTGCACTAAACCCGGGCGATGCACAATTAGCGAAAACAGTGCTGTGGCGCAAAAATGTAGCTGTACTACCTTACCCGCTGATAGGTATGAAAGTAGCTAGCACAACAACGCCGAGTGAGTTTAGCGAGCAGCAACCATTAAAAATACTGGTAGGTAACTCAGCAGCGCCAAGCAATAACCATATTGATGCACTTAATAAGTTAACGCATTTAGCAAACAGCAACATACAAATAGTAATGCCGCTTAATTATGGTGGTGAGCCAAATTACGTTAGTGATGTGATTAGCCACGCAAATGCGCTATTTGCTAATAAAGTACATGCTATTACAACAATGTTAAGTAAACAGCAATACGACGCGCTATTAAATGAGGTGCATTTAACTGTGTTTGCCCAACAGAGGCAGCAAGGGCTTTACGTAGCTTATGCTATGTTGCTTATGGGCAAGCCTTTGTTTTTACTTGATGGTACGTCGAGCTACAGTCATTTATCAACCCTTGGTTTTGACATATATAAAACGCAAAAACTCACCAAATTTACCTTTACCGAGCTTGCCTATTTAGCAAACAAGCAAGAGAGCAAAAATGCAAGCTTAATGCAGCAACACTTTACAGAAGATGCTTTGGCACCTAAATGGCAAGCTATGTTACAAAACTTGCATGAGTAGCTTAATGGGTCTGTTTTTTAGTAAGAAAATAATATGAGCGTAGCACGCGATGCATTAAGTGGCGTGTCGTGGACGGCGTCTTCAACCATAATCAAAGGTGTATTACAGCTGGCGCAATTAATTGTACTGGCGCGCTATTTAACTCCCGCGGAGCTGGGGATATTGGCTATTGTGCAGTTGGTGGTGAGTTTTGCCCAAATTTTTGGTGACGCGGGTATTTCAAATGCGCTTATTTTCCATAAAAATTTAGTTAAAGACCAACTTAATCAGCTTTATATCGTTAACGTGCTGCTGGGGTTGTTTATTTCAGCTGTGGTGTTTGTAATGGCGTTTCCTGTGGCGCTTTTTTTTGATATGCAGGCGCTTACGTTATTGTTGTGGTGGTTATCGCCGGTATTTTTAATTCGTAGTTTTGGCCAGCAGCCTCTCGCTTTATTACAGCAAGCTATGCGCTTTAATAGCATTGCTAAAATAGAGGTAGTTGCCAGTGTAGTAAGCTTTATTGTGCTTATTACGTTGCTTATATTTGATTTTCGTTTGCTTTCGGTTGTTATATCGCAGTTAATTAATGCAGTAATGCTTAGTAGCTGCTTGTTAATTGGTTTTACACATTTACGGCCCAAGCTTACGCGTTTACGGTTAAATAGTATTATGGAACCTATTAAATATGGCTTATATCAAACAGGTGAAAGCTTTGTTAATTTTATGAGTGCTCAGCTAGATCAGCTTTTAATTGGTAAGTTATTAGGTGCAGAAGTATTAGGTATTTATGCTTATGTAAAAGCGCTTGTATTTAGGCCTGCGCTACAGCTTATTAACCCGGTTGTAAATAAAGTCGCGTTTCCGCTCATGGTTAATCATCAACATACACACAGTTTAGCGCTGTTATATAGCATGATATTACGTTTGCTTAGTTTAATTAATATTCCTTTATATAGCCTTGTGGCGTTGTTTCCGGGCTTAATTTTAAACCTAACGTTTGGTGAGCAATGGCTTGAGCATGCTGAGCTATTACGTTGGTTAGCTTTGTATATGCTTATTATTTCAATGATGAATCCTATCGGTGTACTTTTAAGAGCAAGCGGGCAAGTTAAACGCGGTTTTTGGTGGAATATTGCAATAACGATAGTCAGGCCGTTAATTATTGTGTTTAGCATTAAGTTGGGCATTGTTGAAATGGTTAAGATGCTGGTGTTATTGCAAGTTGTGTTATTTATGCTGCATTGGGTGTATTTAATAAAACCAGTGAGCGGCTTGTCGTTTGGGCGGTTAGCTTTGTCGCTTGCGCCAGCAGTGTTGGCATTTGCTATGGTGTCGTTGTTTATTTTGATTTGTGTACAGCCTTTATTAATGTTACCGGCAGTATATTTGTTTGCGTTTATTTGTGTTGGGTATGTGCTTGCTATAGCTCCACAATTAATTAAAGTATTTAAGTTTATTAGAGGTTAGTAAAATGCCCGGCATAGTAGGTTTTATTGGTAAAAATATATTACCCGATACTCACCCTTGTTTATTAGAGGTGGCAGGTAAAGTTTCAAGTAGCTGGTGTATAGAAGGGCAATATCAACAGCTAATAAAAACAACGGCAGATATTGCACATCATCATTTTAATAATCAAAATTTAAGCGTTGATATATGGGGTGATGTGTATTCAATAAATGCTATTGATTGCCAGCAAGGCGATGTAGCTGAGCTTATAGCTAATCAGTATTTAATTGGTAACTTAAGTGAGTTATGTAGCCAATTAAATGGCTATTTTGCATTTGTTATTTTTGATAAACAAACACAAAAAATAACCCTGGTAACCGATCGCTTTGGTATAAAACCACTTTATATGTGGGATGATAATAATTTAGTTAAAGGCTTTGCAAGCGAACCTAAAGCGCTTGTGTTAAACCCTGACTATAAGCAACAAATTGATCTCAATGCTCTTAAAACGTTTGTTGATGTAGGGCATATGCTCGGTACACAAACCTTGTTTAGTAATATTAAACGTTTAGCCCCAGCTTCAATAACAACTATTAATATGACTACTTTACAATATGACACCGCTCAATATTGGAGTTGGGCCGATATTAAAACAAATAATACAATAACGTTTGATGAGGCAATAGATGATGCTTATACCTTATTTGATAATGCAGTTTCGCGCTGCTTAAAAACAATTAAGCAACCAACTCTTGCTATAACGTTAAGCGGCGGGCTTGATTCTCGCGTGTTACTAGCCGCTGCAAAAGAGCATTTTAAAGGCACAATAAAAACCTATACCTTTGGTGAAGCAGGCTGCGATGATGCTGTATTGGCAAAACAAGTAGCACAGCTTGCGGGTGTATCTAATCAATTGGTAAGTATTGATGAGCATAACTGGTTTGAAGGACGTGAGCAGGGTGTATGGCTAACCGATGGCTTAAAAAACATTTTACATATGCATGCGTTAAGTTCGGTAAGTAATATTTCAGCTGATTCTAATTATTTACTTAACGGTTATTTAGGTGATGTTACCTTTGGTGGTAGTTATTTATTTGCTGAGGATAAATCATCACTTTCACAACAGCAACGATTAGCCCTGCGTTACTTTGAACATACTCCCTATGCCAATATAACAGATGATTATTTTAAACACGCTAATGACGACCCTGTTTTAATTTATAACCGGGGTGTGCGCTTTATTGGTGCTGGTAGTGATTTACTAAGCCATGAACTACATAATTTAAAACCCTTTATGGATAATGACTTAGTGGAATTTTTGTATTCGTTACCTGATGAATATCGCCGTAACGGCAAGCTTTATCATGCGATGTTACTGCGTTATTACCCTGATTACTTTAAAACGATTGCGTGGCAGCAAACAGGAAAGCCGATTTCGTTGCAATCAACAAGTGTTGAGCCTGCAAGAAGCCCTGTAAAGCAACGCTTAAAAGGTTTAATTAAAGGCTCTGCTTTTGAAGCGCTAGCTCGTAAATTATACCGAAACGTAACACCCAAAAGGCATTATGTTGCTTATGATACGTGGTTAAGAGAGCCACAATTTAAACACTTTGTGAAAAAAACCTTATGTAAAGACAATAGTGAAGTTAAAAAGTTATTAGGCAGTGAGTTTGTAGATGAAACTGTGAATAGTTTTTTTACCATGAGCGATACAGTAAAACCTGAAAAAATAGGTAGTTTATTAACTGTGGAGCTTTATTTAAAACGCTTACAGTGAAATTTCAAGTGCGCGCGAATATGGTAAACGCAAGATTATTTTGCGATAATAACCTGCTGCGTTTACACGTTATATTTAGTAAACAAAAAATAAATAAGTAGAGATAAAGGCTTTTAATGAAAACTATTGTTGTTACGGGTGGCGCAGGATTTATTGGTAGTGCTGTGATTCGTTTTTTAATAAACGAGACACCACATAAAGTAATTAATTTAGATAAGCTAACTTACGCAGGTAATTTACAGTCATTAAAAAGCATTGATAGCTCTAAGCGGTATACTTTTGTAAAAGGCGATATTTGCGACCGAGTGCACCTAAATAGCATTTTTAAAACCTATCAGCCTGACATAATAATGCATTTAGCGGCTGAGTCTCACGTTGATCGCTCTATTGATGGTCCCGGTGACTTTATTCAAACGAACATTGTAGGAACGTATACCTTGCTTGAAGCGGCACGTGAGTATTGGTGCACACTAAATGATACCGCTAAAGCTGGTTTTAGGTTTCATCATATTTCTACAGACGAAGTGTATGGTGATTTACCCCATCCTGATGATGTGAAGGGTGAAGCGGAAAGTGTGAAGAGTGAAAACACCTCTTACTTAACACCTAGCACTTCTCAAAATTTACCACTGTTTACCGAACAAACAGCGTACGCACCAAGCAGCCCATACTCTGCCAGTAAAGCGAGTTCTGACCATTTAGTAAGAGCATGGCAACGTACATACGGGTTACCCGTTGTTATTACTAATTGTTCGAATAACTATGGGCCGTTCCATTTTCCAGAAAAACTCATCCCATTGGTTATTTTAAATGCGTTAGAAGGTAAAGCATTGCCTATTTATGGCGATGGTTCACAAATTAGAGATTGGCTATATGTTGAGGATCATGCCCGCGCACTATATAAAGTGGCTACCGAGGGTAAAGTGGACGAAACGTATAATATTGGCGGCCATAATGAAAAAACCAATCTTGAAGTGGTCACCACTATTTGTTTAGAGCTGGATAAGCTTATTGAAAAAAAACCACGTAACCTAACATCATTTAAAGAGCTAATAACGTTTGTAAAAGATAGACCAGGACATGACAGACGTTATGCAATAGATGCATCAAAAATAGATAGTCAACTTAATTGGCAACCGCAAGAAACGTTTGAGTCGGGTATTAGTAAAACAATAATGTGGTACTTAGAGAACCTTGATTGGTGTAAGCAAGTACAAGCCGGAACTTATCAGCGAGAACGTTTAGGAGAAAACACATGAAAGGAATAATTTTAGCTGGCGGCAGTGGTTCTAGACTACACCCAATTACGCTAGGAGTTTCAAAGCAAATTTTACCTGTTTATGATAAACCGATGATTTATTATCCACTGTCGGTATTAATGCTTGCTGGCATTAAAGATATTTTGATTATTACGACTCCACATGATCAGGCTCAATTTAAAGCTCTGCTCGGTGATGGTAGTAATTTTGGTATAAATCTGACGTATGCAATTCAAGAAAAACCAGAAGGATTAGCTCAAGCCTTTATAATTGGTGAGGACTTTATTGGCCAAGATTCAGTTTGCTTGATTTTAGGCGATAATATTTTTTATGGTGCTAATTTTTCACCTAAATTAAAAGCGATGGCAAAAATTGAGCAAGGAGCATGCGTTTTTGCTTATCAAGTAAACGACCCTGAACGCTTTGGTGTGGTAGAGGTTGATGAACACTTTAATGGTATTTCAATTGAAGAGAAACCATTAAATCCAAAGTCTAATTATGCTGTTACTGGATTGTATTTTTATGACAACTCGGTAATACAAAAAGCGAAGCAAGTTGAACCTTCTGAGCGCGGTGAGCTAGAAATTACAGCAATTAACCAAGCATACTTAGAAGATAAAAATTTAAAAGTTGAAGTATTAGGGCGCGGCTTTGCCTGGTTAGACACCGGCACTCACGATAGCTTAATGGAGGCGTCGTTGTTTGTTCAAACGGTTGAAAAACGACAAGGCTTTAAAATTGCTTGCTTACAAGAAATTGCTTATACGCAAGATTGGTTAACAAAAGATGCACTTGTGGAGCAGGGGCACGCACTTAATAAAACTGGTTACGGTCAGTACCTTTTAAAACTGGCAGCAGGAACACATTAATGTCTCAAAATTTAAATCAGTTTCCAACACCAAACTCAGACAATAGTAATGCACTTGACCTTGTTGAGTTATGGCTAATTTTATGGAACAAAAAGTGGCTGATTATTGTGCTGTCTTTTTTATCTTGTGCAGGTATTTTGGCGTATTCATTAACGCTTCCTAATATGTATAAATCGTCAGTGTTACTTTCTCCTCAGCAAGAGCAGCAAAGCAGTGGCTTATCTTCTTTAGCAGGCCAGTTTGGAGGGTTAGCTAGCGTAGCCGGTATTAATTTAGGCGGCTCAAGTGACAAAACAGCTGTTTATTTAGAAATAATTAAATCAAAAGATTTTTTATATAAATTTATCGAAAAAAATAATGTAAAAGTAAACTTATTTGCAGCAAAAAAGTGGGACAAAGATACTGAGGAACTTGAGCTTGATGATACTATTTATAAAAATGGTAAGTGGTTAGTTGACGAAGAAACCCAAAAGACACTTGAGCCGACTTTGTACGAAGCGTATGAATATTTTGTAAAAAAACTAACAGTTAAAGAAGACAAAGTAACAGGATTGGTTGAAATTTCGTATGAGCATATTGATCCGCGTATTGCTAAAACGTATGTCGAAAACATCGTTACGCTAATTAATAAATCAGTAAGAGAGCGCGAAATAGCGGAAAACAAAGAAAGTATTAAATATCTCAATGAAGAATTAGCCAATACCAATATAGCTGAAATGCAAAACGTTTTTTACACTATTATTGAAGAGCAAACAAAGTCTATGCTGCTTGCCAAAGTGAGAAAAGAGTTTGCATTTAAGGTAATAGAAAGCCCTATTGTTGAAGAGCAAAAGTCGTCTCCGAACAGAGCTGTTATATGTATTCTAGGAGCTGTTTTTTCGGTGTTTTTTATATGTATTACTGTATTGCTTATACACTTTATTCGTGAGAATAAGTCCTCAAATGCACGTTCTTAATATATGAACTTGCGAGTTAACATATTGAATAGTAGTAATGATACAAATACTTTAAACGTATATAACAAAGTAAACGCTAAGTTATACATTTCTAGCTGCCTATTGCTTTTAGGCTGGTTATTTTTACCGTTTATTTTGTGGGTCCTTGGGCTTTTTTTGTATGCATTTGCCGTAAAAAAAACGCGTTTAGATAATTTGTTAGTTGGTGTTATTTCTGTATCGTTAAGTATGTTAATAGCCTCAAGGTTTATAGGTTATTTGTGGGGTGGCTCTGACGATATGCCGTCATATTTAATGGCTTATGATCGCTATGATGAACTCTCTGGAATGCTTAGCGTATCATTATTATATGCTAAGCATGGTGATGCCTTATTTGGATTTTATAGCTGGGCTGTAGCCTGGTTTACCGATAACGATATTTTTACATATTATTTTTTATCCGTATTAATCACTTATGGATTAATCTGGAAATTTTGTAAGTTAGTTGATGGACCAAGCCCGCTATTATGTTTTTTACTGATTATTTTGTTTTATAAATTTTTTCAGTTTCAGTGGCACTTGATACGTACATGCATGGCAGTTCCTATTTTACTTATGGGAGTTTGGTATGCGCAAAAAAATAAAAAACATGGCAGCCTTATTTTTATTTTAGGGGGGCTTGTTCACTTTTCTACGTTTATTTTATTACTTCCTTTACTTATTTTTAGTAAACATTTAACTCGCCGCTGGAGTGCGTCACAACTTATTGTCATATTTTTAGGGTTTATATTAGTGGCTCTAGTGGGCGTAGTTAGCATTAAAGTACTCGGCTCTGTGGTTAATAATTATATGGTGAATAAAATACTGACGCGATTAGTATTTGAACCTAATTTTTCAAAGCTTCCTTCGTTGTTGTTTTTTATTGTTGTGAACCTTATTGCACTACCCGGTTATTTAAAAACCAATAATGTTGCTTATTTAAGGTTGTTTAACATGATGAGTTACTTAACCTTACTCAGCTCGGTGGCACTGTTTTTTATAGGTGAGGAGTTGCATCGTATTTTTCTACCTTTGTACTTACTTTACGCACCAATGCTACTTTTTGCTTTGCAATATATAAAACCTAAGTCGATCACAGGCGTGTTTTTGTTTTTATTGATGGGTTTTCATATAGCTGCTTTTTCATATGTAGTGCTAATAAACGAAAGTAAATTTTTTTATAAAGGTGATAAACATATCCACCCATTAGAGAGGCGTGGCTTTGATTACCTTGTGATGTTTAAGCACTATTGGAACACCGAAGTTATTTATTATGATGGATACCGTAATAAATAGTTGTACCCTCTTATTTAGGCCTAAATATGAATAAATTAGTTACAGTTATAATACCTACCTTTAAGCGCGCAGAGGCTTTATTAAAAGCGATTGAAAGTGTTAAAAGTCAAACTTATTCATGTTTGGAAATTATTGTTGTTGATGATAATGACCCTTCAGGTGAAGACAGACGTTTAACAGCTGATATTATGGCTGGATACGCTAACGATGAGCGCATTCATTATATACGCCACGATAAAAATAAAGGCGCTTGCCAAGCTAGAAACACAGGTTTAGATGCAGCCAAAGGTGAGTATGTTGCTTTTTTAGACGATGATGATTTATGGGTTGATACAAAATTAGAGACTCAAGTGGCTGCTTTAAATTCGAGCGATGCAGATATTTGCTATTCAGATATGTTTTTAGAATATCAAGGCTGGAAGCGGTATTTTACTTGTGTAAGCGATGATGATTTTTATTTGTCTCTGCTAAAGCAAGGCTTTGGGATTTGTACCTCCGTTTTACTTATATCAACAACAGCTATCCGATCAATTAATGGCTTTGATAGCAACTTACCCAGCATGCAAGACTATGACTTATTACTTCGACTAGCAAAAAAATACAAAGCAATACATATTGCGCAGCCTTTGATCACCTATCAGTTAGCGGATGATGGTATATCGTGTAACCCAATTTCAAAAGCGAATGGGCATAGGGCGGTTATTGCTAAATATGAGGCTGAGTATATAAGTTTAGGTTTAAAGAAAGGCCTTGCGCGTCAATATGAAAGCCTTGCTGATTTTGAGCTAAGAAGTGGTAATCGTACTACTGCAATAACACATTATTTTAAAGCCCTAAAAATGTCACCCCTATCAATGCGCGTATTTGCGAAACTGGTACTTGGCAGTCTTTTTGGTAAAAAGCCACTTGAGTACTATTTATTGAAACGTCAGCAGCGTTCTTCAGTCAGTATGACTACTTCGGATTATTAAGGGGCATTTGATGCGTGGCATGTATATTAATTGCGATAAAGAACGACTACCGTCGTCACTTTATTTGACTAAAAACAATAGCCGTATTTTCGATTTTCCACATGCGTGTAGAGTCACCGGTTGCATTGTATATGACGAGGAAAATTGGTCGCAATTACCGTATGAGCATATAGAGCATAATATTTTTATTATGTCAGGCTGGTTTATTTATAAAGAGCAGCTAAACCCATTAACTCTTTTAGCTAACGATATAGTGGCACAAGGAATTGACGTTTTAAATAATGTTTTGACTGGTGTGTTTACGCTTTTTTGGCAAAATGAGCACGAAGAGTTTGTTTTTACCGATCCGCTTGGTTTATCAACGCACTTTATCGACAAGCTATCGACTGAGTTACGTGTTGCCCCTAGCGTTAAAGTGTTAAAAAATGATTCGCATCATCTCAACCATGACATGCAATGTATTTTAAATAAGAAAAACCACTTGTTTGGTAATTACACTCTTTTTGATGGCTTGCAGAGGCTAACCCCTGGGAGCTGTGTTGGAGTGATGAGTGAGCGCTCTTATTTCGTATTTCATGAAGCTAAGCCTTTAGATTCATTAGCTGACGCTGTTAAAAAGTTAACTTCACTTTGGCAAGAGCACTCTAAAATATTACCTATCAGTAGCGGCCTTGATTCTAGGTATTTATTGGCAAATGGCACTTATAAATATGGCTTTACTTATGGGCCAGATAACTCACCAGAGAGAGAAATAGCTGCCAGCTTTAGTGAGGATTTTAAAACGTATTTAGCTTTTGATTATAGTGAGCAACCATTACATGAACAAGAGCAGGCTATTTTAGATGAAATGGCTTTTGGCACACTCAACCCTATTCCAAGGCTATTAACTAATTATAGTTTTGTAGCACAACACTTTGAACAAGCAAAAATATTTTTTGATGGTTATTTAGGTGATTTATTTCAGCGTGGCACTTATATAAATTTTAAAGGCAAAAGAGGTGAAGTTTTAAAGTTATTTCCGTTTATTTATAGTGTGATTAATTTTAAGGCAAAAACTTTAATGCGTTTAAGGTACAAAGAGTTAACCGATAAAGAATTTACTATTTTGTGGCAAGACTTTGTTCAACGTACAGATAGCCTAGCGTTAACGGATTACCAAAAAGTGACTTATTATGAGTTTTTATATGGGAGAGGTGGCAGATATACTATTTTTGGCAGTAATATTTTAGCTGCGCAATTTTTTACTGTTGTTTCACCTTTTGCTGCAAGGGGGATCTTTGATTCTTTTATACAGCAAGATTACGCTAAAGCGGTTCGCTACCGAGCGCTTAAAAAAATATGGAGCAAAGTGGCTGTAAAGTATAAAAAAATCAAAGTTGAATCAGGATATACTCCACTATCAAACCCCGTAACAATTCCATCTATACAATTGATTTATAGGCTAATGTTCCATTTTATTCCATCACGTGCAAATTATGGCGTAAAAAACAAGCGTATGGAAAATAAAAAAAAATGAAAAAAGCAATACGTGTACTACTGCTGTCTAATATGGGGCCAAGCAAAAATAAACCTAATTCAGGGCGATTTATAATGAACCAGTATACTAGCCTAAAAAAGTATACTGATTTAGATATGAATTACTTTTATCTAGATCAAGAAAAGAAGTCTGGTTTATTGCGCTTATTTCGATATCCTCTTTTTGCACTTCATTTTTTATTTAAATATATTTTTTCGGTAAAAAAATTAGACATTATTCATGTTCATTTTTTCTTCCCTAATATTTTGTTAGCTATTACTTACAAAATACTAAGAAATTGGAAAGTTAAAATTGCTGTAACTTTTCATGGTAGTGATATTTATAGTTATTCCCCCCCTAGTGGAATATACAAAAAGTGTATTGATTTTGTTGATGAATCAATTTTTGTAAGCGATGAACTAAAAGCACGCTTTTTTAAGCAAGTACCTTGCACTGTATTAAGCGCTGGTGTGAATGAGGTTTTTTATCAAAAACATGAAAAAAGTAGCTTTAAAGAGAAGCAGTATGATGTTGTGTTTGTGGGCCAGCTTGACAAAAATAAAGGAATTGAAAGACTGGAGAAGATTTTAATCGCATTTCCTTGTAAAATACGTGTGGCAATAGTAGGGGATGGCGATAATACGTTTATAGAGCGTGTTAAAAATAATAAAAATGTGAGCATTTCATATTTTAATAGCTGTAACCCGCAGCAGTTGGTTACAATTTATAACTCAAGTTCTATGTTGATTAATTTATCATATAATGAATCGTTTGGCTTGGTGATGAGTGAGGCTATGGCATGCGGTGCTTTAGTTGTGGCCACTCAAACAGATGGCGCTAGTACGCAAGTAGCAGATGGAAAAAACGGTTTTTTAATACCAAATCAAGACGGCAGTGTTTGTTCAAGTACTATTAATGCAATACAACGTATTTTAAGCATGTCAGAAAAACAATATGCAAGCATGAGTGATAGTGCAACTAATACAGCACAAAAATATCGTTTATCGGTGGTTGCAAAGCAAATATTTAATATGTACACCAAGTTACAAGCGAAAAACTTTAATGATAAATAAAGTAAATATAGGCGGCATTGATGTTGCTGCTTACCAATCCATAGATGAACTTATAAGCTCGTCAATTTTGACAACTCAGGGTATACAACCTGGCGTGGGTATAGCAATTAACCCAGAAAAGATTATGGCCGCAAAAAACGATCCTTATATTATGAGTATTTTGCAAAATGCAACACTTCGTTATCCTGACGGTATTGGTGTGTCTTATGTTATGCAAAAGCGTTTAGGTTCAAAAGTTGCTAGAATTCCTGGCTGTGAATTATGGGAGCGTTTAATGCTTCGTTCTGTTGAGCAGCAAATACCCGTTTTTTTACTTGGTGCAACCCAAAGTACAGTGCTACAAACTTATGAAAAATTAACATCGCTAGGTGTTGATGTTGTAGGCTATAAAGATGGTTATTTCACTAAAGAACAAGAGCAATCCGTTATTGATGAAATTATAAAGTCTGGTGCTAAGGTAGTTAGTGTAGCATTAGGTTCTCCACGACAAGAGTTATTTATTTTTGAATGTATTAAGTATGCGCCAGATTCTTTTTTTATGGGCGTAGGTGGTACTTATGATGTTTTTACAAACAATGTAAAACGTGCACCTCTATTTTTTAGAACCTTGAATTTAGAGTGGTTATTTAGATTGCTATCACAACCATCGCGCCTATTTCGTCAAGGTAATTTACTCAAATATATATATTACTATTTAACAAAAAAAATATAGTAACTTATACGCGCAAATTCACTTTGTTTAATTCAGATTTTGAGGTTTTAATGTTATTTAGAAATGTATCTGTTATTGGTTTAGGTTATATAGGTTTGCCAACCGCTGCGGTGATAGCATCGCGCGGTGTAAATGTAATTGGTGTTGATGTTAGTCAACATGCTGTTGATACTATAAACGCTGGTAATGTACATATTGTTGAACCCGACTTAGATATTGTTGTGCGCAGCGTAGTAAAAGCCGGTAATTTACGTGCGACTACGCAAGCTGAAAAAGCAGATGCGTTTATGGTAGCAGTGCCTACTCCATTTAAAGATAACTACGAAGCCGATCTTACTTACATTGAGTCTGCAGCTAACGCAATTGCACCTGTGCTCGAAAAGGGGAACTTAGTTATTTTAGAGTCGACCTCACCGGTAGGTGCGACTGAGAAGCTTGCTAAGTGGTTAGAACAAGCGCGCCCGGATTTAACTTTTCCGCAAACCCATGGTGATAATGCAGATATAAAAATAGCGCATTGCCCTGAACGTGTATTACCTGGTCATGTACTGCGTGAGCTTGTTGAAAACGATCGCGTTATTGGTGGTATGTCGCAGGCTTGTTCTGAGAAAGCGATATCACTTTATAAAATATTTGTAAAAGGCGAATGCTTACTCACAAATGCACGTACTGCTGAAATGGCTAAGTTGACAGAAAACTCATTTCGAGATGTAAATATTGCTTTTGCAAATGAATTATCGATGATATGTGATGAATTAGATATAAACGTGTGGGAACTCATTAAATTGGCTAATCGCCACCCTAGAGTTAATATTTTGAACCCCGGGCCGGGTGTAGGTGGGCATTGTATAGCTGTTGACCCTTGGTTTATTGTGAGTTCAGCGCCTGATACAGCTAAGCTGATTCGTCAAGCTCGTGAAGTTAATGACAGCAAGCCTCATTATGTATTAAATCAAATTATTGAAGCCGCTGAGCAGTTTAAAAAACCAGTTGTTGCTTGCTTAGGAATTGCTTTCAAAGCCGATATTGATGATTTGCGCGAAAGCCCTGCACTTGATATTACTAAAATGTTGGCTCAACAAAATATAGCTAAAGTGCTGGTAGTAGAACCTAATATAAATAAGCTACCAGAGTCATTAACCGAACTAGGTGTAGAGTTGGTAAGTCTTGAAACTGCACTGGAATTGAGTAATACGCTAGCTGTTTTAGTCGATCATAAGCAATTTAAAGCTATCGCCCCTGAATTGGTTGCTAAAAAAGCAGTTGTAGATAGTCGCGGTATTTTTTAATTTAAAAAATGTAGAAAGCTTGCCGAATTTAGTCCGCAGGCTTTTGCTAGGAAAGTAAATGAAAGTTTTAACTGTATTTGGTACCCGCCCTGAAGCTATTAAAATGGCACCATTGGTATTAGCGTTAGCGCAAGAGCCTGCTATTGAATCTAAAGTGTGTGTTACTGCACAGCACCGAGAAATGTTAGATCAAGTACTCGAACTTTTTGAAATTACTCCTGATTATGATTTAAATATAATGAAAGCAGGTCAAGATCTCTACGATATTACCAGTAAGATATTACTCGGTTTACGTGATGTGCTAGATGACTTTAAACCTGACTGGGTATTAGTGCATGGCGATACAACAACAACATTTTCAGCATCAATGGCTGCATTTTATAAGCAAGTAAATATAGGGCATATTGAGGCTGGTCTGCGAACAGGTAATTTATATAGCCCATGGCCAGAAGAAGCAAATCGTACATTAACAAGCGTCTTAACAGCGAAGCATTTCGCGCCTACACAAGCCTCTGCAGATAATTTATTACGTGAGCATATTGCTGATTCTTCAATCGTCATTACGGGTAATACCGTGATTGATGCATTATTAAAAGTAAAGCAGGAAGTTCTTTCCAAAGAAAGTGTTCAGCAGCAAATGAATGTAAAATTTACTCACATAGTAGATAAACCATATATTTTAGTCACGGGCCACCGCCGTGAAAGCTTTGGTGGCGGGTTTGAACGTATATGTGAATCTATTTCTCAACTTGCAACTAAGTATCCTGATTTCAATTTTGTTTATCCTGTGCATTTAAATCCAAATGTACAAGAGCCTGTTAACCGACTTTTAGCCGACAAAGATAATGTTAAGCTTATCGACCCTCAAGATTACTTACCTTTTGTGTTTTTAATGGATAAATCATACTTAATCCTTACTGATTCGGGTGGTGTTCAGGAGGAAGCTCCTAGTTTAGGTAAGCCGGTGTTGGTTATGCGTGAGACAACCGAACGACCAGAAGCAGTTGCTGCCGGTACGGTAAAGTTAGTCGGTACTGATGTGGATAAAATAGTTGATGCAGTAAGTGAACTTATTGAAAATCCATCGCTTTATAAAGAAATGAGTGTAGCGCATAATCCGTATGGTGATGGTTTATCAAGCCAGCGTATTATTAATAGCCTACTGGGTAAATAGTCAAAGGGAATAAATATGAGGATAGCTGTCGTAGGTACAGGGTATGTTGGGCTTTCAAACGCCATGCTGTTATCACAACACAATGAGGTTGTTGCTTTAGACATAGATGAGCAAAAAATAGCACTTTTAAATAATAAGCAGTCGCCTATTGTAGATGCTGAGATTAGCGCGTTTTTAACGCGCAGTGATTTAGACTTTACAGCCACTATAGATAAAGTAGCTGCTTATAAAAATGCCGAGTTTGTAATAATTGCTACACCCACTGATTACGATGTTGAAAATAACTACTTTAATACGAGTACTGTAGAAGCTGTAATTAAAGAGACTATAGCGTATAACCCAAATGCAGTTATGGTCATTAAATCGACGGTGCCTGTTGGCTTTACGCAAAGTATTAAAGAAAAATTTGGAATTAGTAATTTAATATTTTCACCAGAATTTTTGCGTGAAGGCAAAGCGCTGCACGATAACTTATATCCATCACGTATTGTTGTTGGTGAGCAAAGTGATCGCGCAACAGTATTTGCTAATTTACTTAAGCAAGGCGCTATAAAAGAAGATATTGAAGTACTGTTTACTGATTCAACAGAAGCGGAAGCTATTAAGTTATTCTCAAATACTTACTTAGCAATGCGCGTCGCTTATTTTAATGAACTTGACAGCTACGCTGAAGCACATGGATTAAACTCTAAGCAAATAATACAAGGTGTTAGTTTAGACCCTCGTATTGGTAATCATTATAACAACCCATCATTCGGTTATGGCGGTTATTGTTTGCCAAAAGATACGAAACAATTACGAGCAAATTACGCAAATGTACCTAATAATATTATTGGTGCAATTGTTGATGCCAATACTACACGTAAAGATTTTATTGCTGATTCAATAATTAAACGAAATCCTAAAGTGGTTGGTGTGTATCGTTTAGTAATGAAAACAGGATCTGATAATTTTAGAGCTTCTGCTATTCAAGGCATTATGAAGCGTATTAAAGCGAAAGGTATTGAGGTTGTTGTATACGAACCAGTGCTTGAAGAAAATGAGTTTTATCATTCTCGTGTAATTAAAGATTTAAATGAATTCAAGCAAATATCTGACGTTGTTGTATCTAACCGTATGGTTGAAGAGCTAAGCGATATTGCTGACAAAGTTTATACTCGCGATTTGTTTGGTAGCGATTAATAAACAAAGTTTAAAGACTAAAGGTTAAAGGTTAAAGACTAAAGTTTAAAGACGAAAGGTTAAATGTTAAAGACTAAAGGCTAAAGTATAAGTCAAAAACTAAGGTGAATTTATATTAGGGGGCGTTGTGCAATTTGAGGACTTAAATGTATGGCAGCGCTCTGCCGATTTAGCTTGTGAAGTTTTTATTTATTTTAAGGCAAGTAAGCAATTTGGTTTAAAAGATCAAATTACACGCTCAGCATTATCAATTTCATCAAATATTGCGGAGGGTTATGAGAGAAAGACAGCTAAAGATTACTGCCGTTTTCTCTCTTACTCTAAAGGTAGCTGTGGTGAGCTTCGCTCACAAATATATATTGCCTTAAAAATTGGTGAGGTTGATACAAAAACAGCAGAAACCTGGATAGAAGAGTCTAGGCAGTTATCAAAGATGATATCTGCCTTAATGAAAACTATTGAAACTTGGGATTAGGCTTTTAGTCTTCAACTTTCAACTTTCAACTTTCAACTTTCAACTTTCAACTTTCAACTTTCAACTTTATCAGCTTAAAGATTAGGAAATTATGAAATATTTAGTAACGGGTGCTGCTGGTTTTATTGGGGCGGCAACATGCCAAAAATTGTTAGCGGCCGGCCATGTAGTCGTTGGTATTGATAACCTTAATGACTATTACGATGTAAATTTAAAACTAGCTCGTTTAGCGCAGTTTGAAAACCATGAAGCATTTACATTTATTAAGCTTGATATAAGTGAACGCCCAGCAATGAGCGAGTTATTTAAAGTACAGCAGTTTGATAAAGTAATCCATTTAGCGGCGCAAGCCGGTGTTAGGTATTCAATAGAAAACCCTGATGCTTATGCAGACTCTAACTTAGTAGGGCACTTAAATGTGCTTGAAGGGTGTCGTAATAATAAAGTTAAGCACTTGGTTTATGCTTCATCGAGCTCTGTATATGGCTTAAACGAAAAAACACCGTTTGAAACAACTGACAGTGTTGATCATCCTGTGTCGTTTTATGCTGCAACTAAAAAAGCGAATGAGCTAATGGCACATAGCTATTCTCACTTGTATAGCTTACCTACAACAGGGCTGCGCTTTTTTACTGTTTATGGTCCATGGGGTCGCCCAGATATGGCACCGTATATTTTTACTAAAAAAATACTTGCTGGTGACACGATTGACATAAACAACAATGGCGATATGTGGCGTGACTTTACTTACATAGACGACATAGTAGAAGGCGTTGTACGTGCAGCCGATGTTATACCCGCTGCAAACCCTGATTGGAGAGTAGAAACTGGCTCGCCAGCATCTAGTTCTGCCCCTTATTCGGTTTATAACATTGGTCACGGTAGCCCAATAAATTTAATGAAGTTTATTGAAGCTATTGAGGCTGAGCTCGGTACTGAAGCTAAAAAGAACTTCCGTGAAATGCAATCAGGTGATGTTTATAAAACCTTTGCCGACACTACAGATTTATTTAATGCGACAGGCTATAAAGCGCAGGTTGATGTTAAGCAAGGTGTTAACGAATTAGTTAAGTGGTATAAAGATTTTTATAAATAAAAGTTACAATTTGTAAGTCATTTAAAAACACTGTTCTCAATTTGAGACAGTGTTTTTTATTGGCTTTAAATTACTTGAGCGCAAAGCAAATTCGTACCTACAGGGTTGTATATTGTAAACTCCCGCCTACGGGTTAGGTGATATTTGTGGGCGGGGCTTTACGCCGCGCTTGTTGAGTTGTTTTATGGATGCGTGAAGGTAAACTCTCAAGAGCTGCGCGAGGTAAACTCCCGCCTACGGGGTGGTGTTATTTGTGGGCGGGGCTTTATGCCGCGCTTGTTGAGTTGTTTTATGGATGCATGAAGGTAAGCTCTCAAGAGCTGCGCGAGGTAAACTCTCAAGAGCTGCGCGAGGTAAACTCCCGCCTACAGATTACGGGGCGCGTTTTATTTGTGGGCGGGGCTTTATGCCGCGCTTTTTTTTAGCTTATGTTTTATTTGCACGAGGTAAATTCCGCGATAAGACCTGCGCGAGGTAAACTCCCGCCTACGGGGTGGTGTTATTTGTGGGCGGGGCTTTACGCCGCGCTTGTTGAGTTGTTTTATGGA
>NZ_WTLB01000090.1 GCF_011378855.1 Pseudoalteromonas sp. Z1A8
ACGGCCCAAAAGTAGGACCGTTCGAATTTCAAAAACTCGGTACACCATTAAGTCAAAACATGCTTAACTGAATGGTGTTAACTCAGTGAGTGGCTTTTAGTCTAGTTGAGCTAATTGCTCAACTACGTATACGTGTTGATTAAGCATTGCCCGGATTAGGGTTCGACTTTTCAGCTTGTATGCGCATGTAAATCTCTTCACGATGCACTGATACGTCTTTTGGTGCATTAACACCGATTCGAACTTGATTTCCTTTAACACCTAGAACGGTAACTGTTACTTCGTCACCAATCATTAGGGTTTCACCTACTCTACGAGTTAGTATTAGCATTCTCTTGCTCCCATGTTCCAATAAAAATTATAAGATTCCGCTTAAACATACTAATGAAAATTAGACTGAAAAGTAAGTAAAAACTCCCAATCTATCCATTTTCTGTTAAAAATGCTTTATGTAATGCACGAACAGCCAACTCTAGGTACTTTTCATCGATTAAAACTGAAATTTTAATCTCTGAAGTCGAGACTAAAACTACATTAATATTTTCCTGCGCTAATGCATCAAAAAATAAACTAGCGACACCAGAATGCGATTTCATACCCATACCAACAGCAGAAACTTTAGCGACTGTTGGTAATCCGCTTATATTTTGAGCACTAAGTTGAGCTTGATCTTCGCTCAATAATTCAAGTGCTTGCAGATAATCATTCGAGTGCACAGTAAAAGCATAGTCTATTTTTTCAAAGATATGATTAACTTGATTAATCATATCTATTTCGATGCCATTATCAGCAAAAAGTTTCAATATTTTTGAAAGATATTGAGTACCTGTTGGCACACCCTCTACTTTAATTAAACATTCGTCACGATTAAACGCAATTCCCGATACAACCTTACTTGGCATATCGCTCTCCTCAAAACTTATTAACGTACCTTCGTCAGGATTAAAGCTCGAAAGCACCCTAAGTGGCACATTATGTCTACCTGCAGCTTCTACCGAGCGAATATGCAAAACTTTAGCACCTAAACTTGCCAGCTCTAGCATTTCGGCAAAGGTAACTTGGCTCATTCTGCGCGCATTAGGTTCAACACGAGGATCTGTAGTATATACGCCGTCAACGTCGGTATAGATCTGGCATTCGTCAGCTTTTATAGCTGCGGCTATTTCTACAGCCGATGTATCGGTGCCGCCTCGTCCAAGTGTTGTAATGTTACCCTCAACATCACGCCCCTGAAACCCTGCAATAATAGCAATACGGTTATGCTCAAGTTCATGTTTTAAGCGCGTAGCAGCAACCTCTGCAATACGGGCTTTGCCAAACATGTTGTCAGTTAGAATATTGACTTGATCGGCTAATAAGCTCACCGCAGAGTGGCCACGTTTAATAATAGCCATAGCAAGGAGCGAAACAGAAACCTGCTCTCCTGTGCTAATTAGTACGTCTAGTTCACGGCTACTCGGGCGAGTATCAATTTGTTTGGCGAGATTAATTAAGCGGTTGGTTTCTCCCGACATAGCAGAGAGAACCACAACCACTTGATGCCCTTGTTGTCTGGTTTTAACAACAAGGTCGGCGACCGCTTCAATTCGCTCTATTGAGCCAACCGAAGTGCCACCGAATTTTTGAACAATAAGCGCCACTTAGGCTTAAGTACGCTCAGTTAACCAAGCTGTAACGCTATCTAGTGCAGCAGCAAGGTTTTGTGGTTCACTACCACCTGCTTGTGCCATATCTGGACGACCGCCACCTTTACCACCTACTTGGCCTGCCATGTGGTTAACTAACTCACCGGCTTTTACTTTGCCTGTTAAGTCTTTAGTTACACCGGCAATTAGGCTTACTTTGTCGCCACTGGCAACACCCAGTGCAATAACACCTGAGCCAATCTTGTTTTTAAGGTCATCAACCATACCGCGAAGCGCTTTAGATTCAGTCCCTTCAACGTTAGCTACAAGTAACTTAACGCCATTAATTTCTACTACTGAGTCAAGTAAAGACGCGCCCGCAGCGCTTGCTAACTTATCGCTAAGCTGCGCAATTTGCTTTTCAAGGCTCTTTGACTTCTCAAGAAGCGCAGTAACTTTTTCAAGTACCGATGCGCTATCACCTTTTACAAGTGCTGCAACATCGCTAAGTTGTTGCTCTTGCTCGCTAACGTACGCAACTGCATCGGCGCCAGTTACGGCTTCAATACGGCGAACACCTGCGGCAATACCACTTTCAGATACTATTTTGAATAAGCCAATATCGCCAGCGCGCTCAACGTGCGTACCACCACAAAGCTCAATAGAATAGTCACCAATAGTTACTACACGTACTTCGTCATCGTACTTTTCGCCAAATAACGCCATAGCACCTTTCGCTTTAGCATCATCAATAGCCATAAGCTCAGTATTAAGTGCAAAGTTACGACGAATTTCGTCATTAACTACACGCTCAATTTCACGTAGCTCATCTTTAGTTACGGCTTCAAAATGCGAAAAGTCAAAACGTAAACGATCTGGCTGAACAAGTGAGCCTTTTTGGCCTACATGCTCGCCTAATAACTGGCGTAGTGCTTCGTGTAAAATATGCGTAGCGGTGTGGTTTTTCTTAATGCTGTCGCGGCGCGTATCATCAATAGTTGCATCCACTTTGTCATTAACACCAATACGGCCTTGTACAGTACCGTGGTGAGCAAAAGCATTACCAAGTTTAGTTGTGTTAGTAACGTTAAATTCGCCACCAGCCACTGTAATAGTTCCGGTATCACCCGTTTGGCCGCCAGATTCTGCGTAAAACGGTGTGCGGTCTAGTACTACAATACCTTGTTGACCATCTTCTAGTAACTGTACAGCTTCGCCACCGGCAAAAATTTCAATAACGGTCGCGCTATAATGTGTGCTGTCGTAACCTTTAAAGTCAGTGTGCTTGTCTGATTTTAATTGGTCGTTGTAATCGGCACCAAATTTACCCGCTTGTTGCGCTGTTTTACGTTGCACGGCCATGCACTCTTCAAAGCCTTGATGATCAATCGTCATCTGGCGCTCACGCGCAACATCGGCTGTTAAATCAGCTGGAAAGCCGTACGTATCGTAAAGCTTAAATACTAAGTCGCCCGGTATAATATCGCCTTTAAGGTCGCTTAAGCTTTCTTCTAAAATAGCTAAGCCACGTTCAAGTGTTTTACCAAACTGCTCTTCTTCAATGCGTAATACTTTTTCGATAATTTCTTGTTGCTTAGCAAGCTCAGGATACGCTTGACCCATTTGCTCAATGAGCGCAGCAACTAATTTATAGAAAAACGAACCTTGTGCACCTAACTTATTACCGTGGCGTACAGCACGACGAATAATACGACGTAGTACATAACCACGGCCTTCGTTAGATGGCATAACACCGTCTGAGATTAAAAACGCACACGAACGAATATGATCCGCCACTACACGTAGTGACTTATCGTCCATGTCTTGTGCATTAGTAACACTTGCAGCAGCGGCAATTAAGCCTTGGAATAAATCGATTTCGTAGTTTGAATGCACGCCCTGCAAAATAGCAGAAATACGCTCAAGGCCCATTCCCGTATCAACAGATTGCTTAGGTAGAGGCAACATTGTGCCGTCGCTTTGACGGTTGTACTGCATAAATACCAAGTTCCAAATTTCGATGAAACGGTCGCCGTCTTCCTCTGGAGAGCCCGGAGGTCCGCCCCAAATATGCTCGCCATGATCATAAAATATTTCAGAACACGGACCACACGGACCGGTATCGCCCATAGACCAAAAGTTGTCTGAGGTAGCAATACGAATAATACGATCCTCAGATAAGCCAATGTCTTTTGACCAGTACTCAAACGCTTCTTCGTCATCGTGGTAAATAGTTACTAGGAGCTTTTCTTTTGGTAGTTTTACTTCTTCAGTTAAAAATTCCCATGCAAACTTAATAGCTTCTTGCTTAAAGTAATCACCAAAGCTGAAGTTACCTAACATTTCAAAAAATGTATGGTGGCGAGCAGTGTAGCCCACGTTTTCTAAATCGTTATGCTTACCGCCAGCACGTACACAGCGCTGCGAGCTAGTCGCACGTGTATAAGGGCGGCTTTCTGCGCCTAAAAATACATCTTTAAATTGCACCATGCCGGCATTGTTAAATAACAACGTGGCATCGTTACCCGGAATAAGCGAGCTTGAAGGTACAACTTGGTGTTGTTTGCTGGCAAAAAAGTCTAAAAACTGTTGCCTAATTTGTGCGGTAGTCATGTGCTGCATTTGAAAGTCTCACCTGTATTTACTGTGCTTGCATTGCAAAATTAATTTCATCGTAGCTAAAACCCCGATACATTAAGTAGCGCACGCGCTTAGCTTTATCTTTGTAATCGAGGTCGGCCGGTGTATTCGAATATTTTTTATTGTACGCATCCTGCGCAAGCTCAAACCAATCTACTTCAAGCTCCTCAACTACCAATTCAAGTAGCGAACGATCAATCCCTTTGCCCATAGCTTCGCTTTGTATTCGCTTAAGCCCGTGGCATTTAAATATGTGTTTTCTTACAAAGCCTTCACAGTATCGCTGCTCGTTAATAAAATTATGCTTTTCGCACCAATCAAGCAGCGTTTCAATAAACTCTTCTGTCGCTTCTTTTTGCTGTAATTTAAGCGTTAACTCACGACGCGAATATTCTTGGCGCCCTAGTAACCAAAGTACATAGTTTTTTAGCTTTTGCTTTAATTTATCATCCATTAAGCGTCAAAACGCCCGCTTGTTTCACTGCTAAGTGGCTTAACATTAATGTCGTCACTTGGTGGTACAACAGGCATAAAAATGGCTTGATAAGATACAAAAAAGCTAATGTAGCAAATTGGCATTAAAATCAACAGTGGTAAGAACGATAAGAACATCGAAAGCGCCATTAATAATGCGCAAATAAGGCCAAAAACGCCAAGTGGCAAAATGTTATGATAAAACACCATTAACGATTTTTTAAGTGCCGTTAAAATGCGTGTTTCTTTACTAAAATAAACAAGCGGTACAGCGTAAGCAAACGCCGTTAAATAAATTAGCATTGCCATAAAAAACAAAATGACATTCGCGCCCGAAATACTCTCAAGCATTTGTTCAAGTGCTACGTTTGGATCAAGTCCTGGTTGGCTCATAACAGCCACCGCATCGGCAAATAAGCCATTAGCAAGTAACGCCATTAAAATGCCCGCACCCATTTGGTAAAGTGCTAAACGTAGTAACCCTAAACGATTTCCCTTAGCCGTAAATGGCTTGAGAATATCGGCTAGCATAATTTTTCCGCCCTGCTGCTTACTAAGCACCGCTTGGTAAAAGCCTGCGGTTAAAAATGGCGTAGCTAGCGCTGCCACAACTTGCAGTAAAGGTAAAAATAAAGACAGCAGCCCTACAATGCCAATAAATAAATGCATAAAAATAAAGGTTGCTGGCTGGGTTTTAAAAATAAGCCATCCGGCTTTTAACCACTTTAGCCCTGCATCGGCTTTAAAAATTCGTAATTGTGTAGACATACTTGCTCTTAATTTAAAACGAAACACGCCAAGTATAACTTGGCGTGAGGGGGTATTAATAGACGAAACGTAATTAAATACTTAAGGTTTTTTAATTTTCTTAATATCTAACATGTGCGCGCCATGCTTAATTTTAGTTTCTAGGTACGACTTGTTACCCGCAACACCCGCTTTAATATGCGCATGCGTGCCAACAACCGAGTCAACATTAATACCGGCATCTTTTAATGCGTTAAGCTTTTTAGGATTATTGGTCATTAATTTAACGTGGCTTAAATTAAGCGCATTAAGCATTAACACCGCATCCGAAAAATCACGTAAATCATCAGCAAAGCCTAAATGATTATTAGCTTCGTAGGTGTTCATACCCTGCGATTGCAATACGTAAGCATCAATTTTGTTGTATAAACCAATGCCACGGCCTTCTTGGCGTAAATATAATAAAATACCGCCTTGTTCGTGCATCATTTCAATACATTCATTTAGCTGCTCGCCGCAATCACAACGCGATGAGTAAAATACATCACCCGTTAAACACTCAGAATGCATACGAATAAGCGGTACATTTTGCTCTGTATCAGCGTTGTTAAACACCATAGCAATATGTTCTTTACCATCTTTTAAATCAGTAAATGAGATTATTTCTGCAGGGATATCACTATTTTTGCCAACATTAAGCTGGACTCTTGCTCTTACTTGCGCCACGACAAATCCAAATATTTAAATAACTACGACACGATAATAGAGTGATAATATCACAAGATAGGATGAATACACCGTAGTACAAGACTGTTTATGGCAAATATATGGCGACGACAGGCGTTATTTTCAATGATCGTTAAGCAATTAATAACCCGAATATTACAACCTCGCTTGTTTACTTTAATTTACCTAAAATAATGACAGGCCTTGATAGTTTTGGTAATTTTATGGGCTAATAAATAATAGGGATTATTATGAAGCACCAACAGCTCGCCATATCGATAGGATTAAGCTTATTAGCCTTTGCTAACTCCACTTTCGCAAACCAAGTAAATAGCATTCAAGTTGTATCTGCAAACGCCGAAGAAACTGACTCAGCATTTGTTGCAGCCAAAGAACAAGCTGAAAAAGAAGCACAACTTGCTTATCAAAAAGGGCTCGCTCTATATGGAGAAAATAGCAATGAAACGGCAAAGCTTGCTATTAACTACGCTAAAGCCATCAACAGTTATGTTGCAAAGAACCTTGTGGCTATAGGGTATGGTAATGAAGAGAAACGGTTTGATTTGTATTCACAGGCCCACCGTATTTTAGTTAAAAACTATGGCGAAAACTCAATAGAGACTATGGATACGCTACTAGCCAAAGCAACTCATACGAATAAATCAGATACCGCAGTCAAAAACTTTAAGCAACTCATTAAAATCGCTGAATTACAAAATAACCCAGGCCTTGTCGCCAATATGCAATTTGAAGCTGCAGAAACATTACTTTATGGGTTTAGCCATAGCGAATATTCTTTAGCGAAAATATACGCTCAAGATGCAGATAAATATTACCAAGCCCAGCTACCTGATAATGCAGTAGAGCGTATAAAGTCTGACCTTTTAATGGTTTCATTTGAGAGTGGCCGTAAAGATTACGACAAAGCAACTAAAAGGCTAAACCGTATAGTTGGCTTATTTGATAAATATAAAAATTTAGATCAAAGCTTTAAGCTTGATGCTCATATTGGTTTAGTTCAGCTATATGAAAAACAAGATGAAAGCGATAAAGCGACTAAACATGCCTTAGCCTTTGCTAAAAATACGCAGTGGAAAGATGCCTCAGAGCAAAATCCACTTTACATAATCGAGCCTATATACCCCCGTGGTGAATATAAAAGTCATGTAATAGTTATATTAGAGATTACTGTTGATACCCAAGGCTTTGTGAAAAATCCTAAGGTTATTAGTTCTGAAGGTTCTAAAGCGTTTGAAAAATCAGCGATAGCCGCTGTTAAACAATGGCGTTACGCTCCAAAGTTTAAAAATGGAAAACCTGTAAATGCAATAACACAAGCTGAACTGTATTTTGAACGGCTTTAAGTAGTTTTACCATTCAGCCAAGAATTATATTAATAAGAAAACAATTGTAATTACGTCAACCTAATTTTAATTTAAAAGTTAATAGGGATTATTATGAAACGTCAACAACTCGCTTTATTTATAGGCTTAAGTTTATCTGCTTTAAGCGCAACAACTTTAAGCACTACAGCACTTGCAAGCCAAGCAAACGATCCTCAAGCGGTATTTAGCCAGGCATATCAAAGCTATTTAGCAGCAGTTAAAGCAAACAAAAACGTACAACAAACTGCCAAGCTTGCTTACACATCGGGTAAAACTGTTTATGGCGAAAGCTCAGATAACACCGCTAACTTAGCTATTAACTACGCTAAGGCCATTAAAGGCTACGGCGATGAGCTAAACGAGCAGCGTTATACCCTTTATAACGAAGCCCATACTATTTTAGCTGCAAACCACGGCAAACAATCAATAGAAACAGTTGATGCACTGCTCGGCCAAGCTAACTACACAACATCGGCATATCAAGCAGCTAACTTTTTAGAACAAGTAATTGAAATAGCTAAAACACAAAATAATCCTAAGTTTGTAGCCGACATGAAACTAGAAGCGGCAACGCTACTGGCTAAAAAGTTTAGTTCTAAAAAATATCGCGAAGCTAAAAACTACCTAGAAGAAGCCGACGAATACTACCGTGAAAATATTCCGAGTAGCTCGGTAGAGCAAATTAAAGCCAATTTTTTAATAGCCTCATTTGCCGAAGGTAGCAAAAAATATAACCGAGCAATTGAGCGCTTAAATAATATAGTTACTGCATTTGACGATAACTTAAGCTTTGATCACAGTGCTGAGCTAACTGCTCATTCAAAACTTGTGGGTCTGTACGAAAAACAAGGTAAAAGCGAAGAAGCAACTAAACATTGCCTAGCTATCGCTCAAATGGTGCCATGGAAAGAATCGCAAGAGCAAACACCTCTCTATCGTGTTAATCCTAAATACCCAGCGCATAAAGCCCGGTTTAGTACCGATGGTAGCGTTGTTATGGAGTTTGAGGTAGACACTGCAGGCTTTGTAAAAAACCTAAAAGTGCTTAGTTCTGAAGGTGGCAACGCATTTGAAAAGTCAGCCCAAGCAGCCGTTGAGCAATGGCGTTACGCACCAAAGTTCGAAAATGGCAAACCCGTTAGCGCTACTTCTCAGGTACAACTCGACTTTAAAATTAACCGCCACTAAAAGCGGCTCATTAAAAAAGGCGCTTTATGCTGTCTCTTATACACAAATCCCTGCTAAGAAATTAGCGGGGATTTTTTTGAACTAAATCTCAATGTCATGATCAGATCTTCA
>NZ_WTLB01000091.1:0-7180 GCF_011378855.1 Pseudoalteromonas sp. Z1A8
GAATTCTACAAAAGAATTCGGATTCTTACATACCTAGAAGATCGTTCAAGTGCTATTAACTATTTCTTAAATGATCGGCATTATGCCTAAAGCATCCTTTTAAAACGTAATAAAATTAATTATTGCACTAGTTCTTGCTCACTAAACTCTTCATCAAACATTGGGCTTGATAAGTAACGCTCAGTGGCACTAGGTAGGATAACAACAATGTTTTTATCAGCATTTTCAGGCTTTTCAGCAATTCGCTTAGCGGCAACAACCGCTGCACCAGATGAAATACCGACTAAAATACCTTCTTTTTTCATTAACTGATGCGACATTGCAATTGCATCTTCATTAGATACAAGCTCTGCTGCATCAATCAAATCCATATCTAGGTTACCAGGAATGAAGCCTGCACCAATACCTTGAATTTTATGAGGACCTGGTTTAATTTCTTCACCGGCAAGCGTTTGGCTAATAACGGGAGAGTTAGTTGGCTCTACAGCGATAGACTTAACGTTTAAACCTTTTTCTGTTTTAAGGTAACGACTAACACCTGTAATAGTACCACCAGTGCCAACACCCGCCACAAAAAAGTCTACTTTGCCGTCAAGCGCATCGTAAATTTCTGGGCCTGTTGTTTCAAAGTGAATTTTAGGGTTTGCAGGATTTTCAAATTGTTGTAATAAAATATACTTATCAGGTGCGGTTGCTTGAATTTCTTTTGCTTTTTCAATTGCACCATTCATACCTTTAGCACCGTCGGTAAGTACTAGGTTTGCACCTAGTGCTTTTAATAGCTTGCGACGTTCTAGGCTCATAGTGTTAGGCATAGTAAGTGTTAACTTGTAACCACGTGCAGCTGCAACAAAAGCAAGTGCAATACCGGTGTTACCTGATGTTGGCTCAATAAGTTCTTTACCTTCAACAAGCTGACCTGATTTTTCAGCTTCCCAAATCATTGATGCACCAATACGGCATTTGATACTAAAGCTTGGATTACGAGATTCAACTTTAGCGTATACATTCCCACCCGTAACACGGTTAAGTTTTACTAGCGGCGTATTACCAATAGTTAGTGAGTTATCTTCAAAAATAGTAGACATAATGTTCCTTTGGATACAATCTGATCAACGTGCTAATAGCCTTTGCTACTAACTATATACACACACTTTACTGTGAGTTTAAAAAAACTAAAGTAAAGTTTGGCTATAACATATATCTATTGGGCTTATAACCTGGTGAAATAAAAATCAATTATTTACGGTGCTTTAGTTATTAAAGGTGCGGGCTAAATTCAAAATTTAAAGAGTAAGAATTCAGCTAAATTAAAAAATATGCAAAAGAGAGGTTAAATTGAACCGCATTTGTGTGTTATTTGTGCATATGAATGTAACTTGAATAGTTTTATCACACAATGTGCCTAAAACATGATAAAAACACGTATCTAAATTCAATTAAGCAATCAAAATGAAGTTAATCTTAAAATTAATTGCCGGTATTGTGGCCGGTATTTTGGTCGGACTCTACGTACCTATCACTGGTGTTGAACTTTTATTCACAGTAAAAGAGCTAATTGGTCAAATTATCTCCTTTACCATTCCTCTTATTATTTTATTTTTTATTGCATCGGGTATTGCTGGCCTTCCAAAAGGGTCTGGGCATTTACTTGGTAAAACAGTTGGCTTTGCTTACAGCTCTACCATTATTGCCGGTACGCTTGCATTTTTATTAGTGAGTGCCGTAATTCCATTTTTAAGCGGTGGTATTACGTTTGAAGCTGAAGTAGCAACCGAGATTGGTAGTTTTATTGATTTAGAAATCCCGCCACTTATGGGCGTTATGACTGCACTTGTTACTGCTTTTGTATTTGGCATAGGCATGAGCCAGCTAGAGCTTGATACGCTTAAAAAGGTGTCTGATCAGGGTCGTGATGTAGTTGATGGTTTACTTTCGAAAGTAATTATTCCAGCTTTACCATTTTACATTGCTGGCGTATTTGCCGAAATGACGGTAGCGGGCACTGTGGTTGATACATTGCAAACATTTGGTGTAGTTTTAATTGCAGCGCTTGTTATGCATTGGTTATGGCTAAGCGTTTTATATATAGCGACAGGTATATTACTAAAGCGTAATCCAATCGAATTAGTTAAAAATATGCTACCAGCGTACTTTACCGCTTTGGGCACAATGTCTAGCGCTGCAACAATTCCAGTATCGCTACAATCAAGTAAGTCGAATGGCGTAAAAGAGGACGTAGCTAACTTTACTGTACCACTTTGCGCGACTATTCATTTATCGGGCTCTACAATTACAATTGTAACCTGTGCTATGGCTGTTATGTTTTTATCGCCGAGCATGGTAGTGCCTTCATTAGTAGGTATGTTGCCGTTTATTATGATGTTAGGTGTAGTAATGATTGCAGCACCTGGTGCGCCAGGTGGCGCGGTTATGTCGGCACTTGGGCTATTAACAAGCATGCTTGGGTTTAACGAAGGCGCGGTTGCATTAATGATTGCACTTTATTTAGCACAAGATAGCTTTGGTACTGCGTGTAATGTAACAGGTGATGGTATCATTGCATTATGGGTTGACCGATTTAGCGAAAAATCGTCATCTTAAACTATTAGAGCGGGGCAATAATATTAGTTATTGTTTCGCTTTATGTATGTTACTGTGGCAAATTAATTTAATTAAATTGCATGTTGTTAGGTAAGTGAGGATGTTCCATTGATTAATGTACTTTTAGTTGATGACCATGAACTTGTACGAACAGGTATCAAGCGTATTCTTGATGACGTACGAGGGTTTAAAGTAGTAGGTGAAGCTAAAGATGGCGAGCAGGCGGTACAATTTTGTCGTCAGCACTCACCTAACATAGTACTTATGGATATGAACATGCCAGGAATGGGTGGATTAGAGGCGACTAAAAAGATTTGTCGTTACTGCCCAGATGTAAAAATTATTGTGCTTACCGTTAATTGCGAAGACCCGTTTCCAAGCAAAGTAATGCAAATTGGTGCACACGGCTTTTTAACTAAAGGTGCGGGCTCTGATGAAATGGTACGCGCTATTCGCTGCGTTCATGCGGGGCAGCGTTATATTGCACCAGAAATTGCACAACAAATAGCACTTGCGCAAGTGACAGGCCGTACAGACGAAAATCCTTTTCAGAGTTTATCTGAGCGAGAGCTGCAAATTATGCTCATGATCACCAAAGGTGAGAAAGCACAAGATATAGCAGAGCGTTTAAATCTAAGTTCTAAAACAGTAAATAGCTATCGCTACCGTATGTTTGAAAAGTTAAATGTAGGTGGTGATGTTGAGCTTACCCATTTAGCTATTCGTCATAAAATGATTGATATAGATATTTCGTACTAACCTATAATTTATGTCTGAATTTGATCACGTACATTTTCTTAAAACGCTATCAAGCGAGCCCGGTGTATACCGCATGCTTGATAGTGACAGCCAAGTTATTTATGTTGGTAAAGCCAAGCACTTAAAAAAACGTGTAAGTAGTTACTTTAGAAGTAATATTACCGATAGCAAAACACGCGTATTAGTAAATAATATTTGTGATATTGAAGTCACGCTTACCAATACCGAAACCGAAGCACTGCTGCTTGAAAATAACCTAATAAAAAAATACCAGCCTCGCTATAACATATTATTGCGCGACGATAAGTCGTATCCTTATATTTTACTGACTAATCATAAGCATCCTCGTTTAGCGTTTCATCGTGGAAGTCGTAAAATTAAAGGTGAGTACTTTGGGCCTTTCCCAAGTGCTGGTGCGGTATCTGAAAGCTTGCGCCTAATGCAAAAAATCTTTCCTGTTCGCCAATGTGAAGATGCTTATTACCGTGCTAGAAGTCGTCCGTGCCTACAATATCAGCTTAAGCGTTGCTCAGCTCCGTGCGTTAATAAAGTAACGGATGATGATTACAGTGAGCAGGTTGATTATGTTCGTAAGTTTTTAACGGGTAAATCTCACGAAGTTATTGCTGATTTAATAAAAAAAATGGAAGCAGCTAGCCAGCAATTAAACTTTGAACTGGCGGCAAAAGTTCGCGATCAAATAATGCTACTTCGTAAAATGCAGGAGCAACAGTCTATTTCGGGTAACTTTGCAGAAATGGATGTAGTCGGTTTTGCGCATTTAAACGGGTTAAACGGCATTCATTTATTAATGATCCGCGATCATAAAGTACTGGGTAGTAAAACCTATTTTCCAAAAGTCCCTAAAGACTCGAGTGAACAAGAAATACTGACTTCATTTTTAGGGCAGTATTATTTAGCGCCGGGTGCTACAGGGCGAATTGCAAAAGAAATTATACTACCGTTTGAAATAGAAGAGAGTGAAGCATTAGGTGAGGCACTTACACAAGTAAGTGAACGCAAAGTAACATTTAAAGTAGTTACTCGTGGTGAACGCGCTCAATACTTACAATTAGCGAATAAAAATGCTTTAAACAGTATTGCCGTTAAGCAAAGTACTCAAGACTCTATTAATAAACGTTATGCACAGTTAAAAGCAACACTGCGACTTGACGATATAACCCGAATGGAGTGTTTTGATATAAGCCACACCATGGGGGAGAACACCGTCGCAAGTTGTGTTGTATTTGATTCACAAGGACCAAATACAAAAGAGTACAGGCGTTACAATGTAACGGGCATAACCGGTGGTGATGATTATGCTGCCATGGAATTTGCACTCAACAAACGCTACAACAAGTTAGTAGACGAAGACAAAATCCCTGATGTTATCTTTATTGATGGTGGTAAAGGGCAACTAGGGCGCGCTGAGCAGTACTTTTCTAATTGGCCGCATACAAAGATGCCTTTATTAGTGGGTGTTGCAAAAGGGACTAGCCGCAAACCTGGTCTTGAAACCCTGTTAATTGATGGTGGTCGAAAAACAATACCAATGGATTCCGATGCACCAGCACTTCATTTGATTCAACATATACGAGATGAGTCTCATCGTTTTGCTATAGCAGGACACCGTAACAAACGCCAAAAACAACGTACACAATCACTATTAGAAGAAATAAATGGAGTAGGTTCTACACGTCGCCAAACATTATTAAAATATTTAGGGGGCATGCAGGGAGTAAAAGCTGCTAATATAGAACAGTTAAAGAAAGTTCCTGGGATCAGCCCTGACATGGCTGAGAAGATATTTAACCATTTGCATGACAAGGGCTAGCCCTTCATGCGAATATAGCAAAAAAGACATATCCAAGTAGTTATGTGGAATATTCCAAACACACTTACAACATTTAGAATTTTTCTTATCCCCGTTTTTTTGGTGATATTTTATTTGCCTTATAGCTGGGCTTTTTTTGCTGCCGCCTTTATTTTTTGGCTTGCATCGATCACCGATATATTAGACGGTTATTTAGCAAGAAAGCTTGAGCAATCAACCCCCTTTGGTGCTTTTTTAGATCCTGTTGCTGATAAAGTAATGGTATGTGCTGCGCTTGTTGCACTAGCTGATCAGTACCAATCAATGTATATGACAATACCCGCACTTATTATTATAAGTCGTGAAATTATTATATCTGCACTTCGTGAATGGATGGCAGAGCAGGGTAAGCGTGGTAATGTTGCTGTATCAAACATGGGTAAAATAAAGACGGCTGCACAAATGTTAGCCATTATCGGTTTGATTTGGCAATACGATACCTGGATGAACTATTTAAGTTTTGCATTATTGTATATTGCGACCTTTTTAACCTTGAGTTCTATGATGCAATACTTACGTGCAGCATGGGGTGAATTGACTAAAAATTAACTCTAAATGTATAATAACGCACCGTTTTAGATAAAAAACAAGCAAACAGTTCAAAACTAGCATTTTTTGTATTGACGCGTTTAATAATCTCTGTAGAATGCGTCCGTGTTGAGAGGGCATAGCCCCCGAGATAAACGAAACGGTAATTAATCAGTTACCTGAATGTTCACATAAATCATCATGTGCTTATTCAATTAATTGATAAATAAAATGCGGTACTAGCTCAGTTGGTAGAGCGCGACCTTGCCAAGGTCGAGGTCACGAGTTCGAGCCTCGTGTACCGCTCCAAGTTTATCTCAAGGTTAATACCCCGTACTGGGGCGGAATGGCAGAGTGGCCATGCACCGGATTGCAAATCCGTTTACCTCGGTTCGACTCCGGGTTCCGCCTCCATTTCAACACTCCACACGCTTTAATTAGCAAACTCGATGCCCGAGTGGTGGAATTGGTAGACACAAGGGATTTAAAATCCCTCGACTAACAAGTCGTGCCGGTTCAAGTCCGGCCTCGGGCACCACTTTGTGGTTTAATTGCATTACCAAGTGTAATTTATAAAATGATTAATTTAGAATTAATATGATGCGGTACTAGCTCAGTTGGTAGAGCGCGACCTTGCCAAGGTCGAGGTCACGAGTTCGAGCCTCGTGTACCGCTCCATATTAGTTTTATCCACTTGCTTTTAATAGCAAACTCGATGCCCGAGTGGTGGAATTGGTAGACACAAGGGATTTAAAATCCCTCGACTAACAAGTCGTGCCGGTTCAAGTCCGGCCTCGGGCACCACTTTAAGTTATTTTACCAAGATAATTTAAAGTTGATAAAACAGTATTTTGCGGTACTAGCTCAGTTGGTAGAGCGCGACCTTGCCAAGGTCGAGGTCACGAGTTCGAGCCTCGTGTACCGCTCCAAATTATTTGGACACATTTAGGCGGAATGGCAGAGTGGCCATGCACCGGATTGCAAATCCGTTTACCTCGGTTCGACTCCGGGTTCCGCCTCCATATAATTTACTCCACACGCTTTAATTAGCAAACTCGATGCCCGAGTGGTGGAATTGGTAGACACAAGGGATTTAAAATCCCTCGACTAACAAGTCGTGCCGGTTCAAGTCCGGCCTCGGGCACCATCTTTATATTAAGCACTCTGCTTATAAAATACCTTCTAATAAATATCTTCATTCTGAAACTCTAAATTTTTATCATCTAAATCTTCAAATACTAATTTTATTATTTATATCCAATATTATACCAATTCCATTAATTTTGTGATCTAAATTTTACGCCGAAAAAATAATTCAGTTCTAGGCGTAAATTGATGTAAATGGTTGTTCCCTTTGCGAAATTTACAACAAAGAAATGGGTTGTTTTAGCAAGTAAAATAGATCAGCTATTTATT
>NZ_WTLB01000091.1:7190-7872 GCF_011378855.1 Pseudoalteromonas sp. Z1A8
AGCATGATCATTTTATCGCATTAAATAGCTCACTCACTGTGCTATTTCAACCTGCATAAATCTTTGAGCAATTTAACGAACTAAATTGCAACTATAACGTCGTTAAAAGTTTTTATTTAGAACAACTAGATACAAAAATTCGCCTAGCTCTAGTGTGATTTTCTTATCGTTAAATAGCCCCGTATATAAGCAGGCTGGTATTAAACGTTATTTATATACTACTGTGTGAGTGCAAAAGGTGAAGAAATGCAGAGAGCATTTAGCGATAACAATTGTATGTCATAATTTCCCGTTCAATTTAATTACTCACTAGAGTAATTACGTAGTGGGCGCTGTTATTAAATATAGTTTGTTTAAATCGGAAATATTTAACGCAGCAGGGGGTAGATTTAATTGAAATCTATATAGCACCTTTAATGGGTGGGTCATTTCATTAAATTGCAGGTATGTTTTTAATATAAGTGTTGGTATTTGAGGAGGTTGCAAGCTTCAAACTTATTAAAAGTGTAAAAGCGACCCATATAGGCTAACACCATTCAGTTAAGCATGTTTTGACTTAATGGTGTACCGAGTTTTTGAAATTCGAACGGTCCTACTTCTGGGCCGTTTTCTTTTTTCTGGAAGAATATAACGTTTCACTCGTTCTCGCATTGCCCTTAATTTCTTTGGAATTGAACCTGGC
>NZ_WTLB01000092.1 GCF_011378855.1 Pseudoalteromonas sp. Z1A8
AAATACTAGACGCAAAGGCAAGCTCACTGACTTCGATGTGATAAATGATAGCTAATCATTTATCAATGAGAGATACAAGACGCTGAGCTTGCTCGCGTGAGAAGCGCAGCTTCTAATCACTTACCACTGATATAACTGATACTTTATTTACGAGCTTCGCTCGTCGCGTCAGCAAGTTGCACGCCTACAAATAAAGCCAGCTCTAATCTTTAAATCCAAACCCCGAGCTTATTTATTCGTTGTAGACGCTGAGCTTGCTCGCGTGAGAAGCGGCAGCTTCTAATCACTTACCGCCGATATAACTCAGACTTTATTTACGAGCTACGCTCGTCGCGTCAGCAAGCTGCACGCCTACAAGTAAAACCAGCTCTAATCTTTAAATCCAAACTCCGAGTTTGTTTATTCGTTGTAACCGCTGAGCTTGCTCGCGTGAGAAGCGAAGCTTCTAATTACTAACCACTAATATAACGGATATTTTATTTACGAGCTTCGCTCGTCGCGTCAGCAAGCTGCACGCCTACAAGTAAAGCCAGCCCTAATCTTTAAATCCAAACTCCGAGCCTATTCATTCGCTGTAGACGCTGAGCTTGCTCGCGTGAGAAGCGTAGCTTCTAATTACTATATCCATTCAAAGCCTAATCAAGCCCACTTAGCCCCTTTCTAAAGCTGCTCTTTAATATTACCTATGTTATTTTAAACGCCTTGTTTAAAAGGATCTGACTGCATGTTTAAAACCGCATTTATTACTCTATTTTTATTTCTTAGCGCTATTTTTATTTCAAGCGTGCAAGCCAACGAAGCTAATAACTCACTTGTTGTAGGTGCGCAGCAATATACTAAATATTTACCACAGTTAAAAAATAAACGTATAGGGCTCGTGGTCAATCAAACATCAACGGTAGGGCAAACTCACTTAGTAGATGCTCTACTGACTAAAAGCATCTACATAACTAAAATTTTTGCACCTGAGCATGGCTTTAGGGGCGATCACGATGCGGGCGCGCATGTAAAAAATGCCGTTGATAGCAAAACGGGTATTCCGCTTATTTCTATTTATGGTAAAAATAAAAAACCAAGCCAAGCTGCTGTAGCCGATGTTGATGTCATTATTTTTGACATTCAAGATGTAGGCGTACGTTTTTATACCTACATAAGCTCTATGCACTACATGATGGAAGCCGCTGCAGAGCAGGGGATAGAATTTTTAGTACTCGACAGACCCAACCCAAATATTGCCTACGTTGATGGGCCAATATTAGAGCCAGAATTTAAATCGTTTGTAGGCATGCACCCCATTCCTGTATTGCATGGTATGACCGTTGGCGAGCTTGCCAACATGATCAAAGGTGAGGGTTGGATCAATAAAGCGGGCGATTTAAAACTAACCGTGATCCCTGTTGATCATTACGCTCGCAAAAGTACCTATAGCTTGCCTGTAAAACCCAGCCCTAATTTACCTAACGATCAAGCCATTGCACTTTACCCATCACTTTGCTTTTTTGAGGCAACGCCTATTAGCATTGGTAGAGGTACCGACTTTGCATTTCAGGTAATAGGTTACTCGCCAGTTGCACTGGGTGATTTTAATTTTACACCGCGCGCAATTAAAGGCGCTGCTTTAAATCCTAAATTTAAAAACCAAACCGTACAAGGGCTCGATTTAAGACAAGCAAATATTACAGGTTTAAATTTAACTTACTTAATAAATGCGTACACGGAGCTTAGTAAAAATAACATTTCGTTTTTTGAACGCGCTGACTTTATGGATAAACTAGCGGGTACTAATAAATTGCGCTTAGCTATTGAAGCAGGGCAATCAGAGGCGCAAATAAAACAAAGTTGGCAGGCGGGGCTTGCGCAATTTAAAGCGCAAAGAGCGCCTTACTTGTTATATAAATAAGGGCTAAGCATGTTTATTGCTTTAAAAAATCAAAGGTGTAGTTATATAAAAAAAGCATTTATAGCGGCGTTAAGCTTTATTGTTGTGGGTTGTAGTACACCACCTGAGCCTATTAGCTCGGTGCTACCACTTACAAAAAGCCAACTTGTAGAACTGCCTAACGCACAAGTGGTTGTAACGTTTCCTGAGGTAAATCCAAGTAGCCGGTTTTATGTAAATAACCGAGGAACGTTTAAAGCTTACAAAGGGCGCGGGCAATTATTAATACAAAACCACAACGCACAAAGCGCCGATATTTACATTAATAATCAAAAGCTCGACGTTAACCAACTAAGCGCCAACACCTTATACAATTACAGCTTGGCAAAAAACACTCACAACGGCGTTAATACCTTTAAAGTTGAAAATATTCTCCCTGCTGGCGCAAGTTTAACGCTGCGTTTTGCATTTCCTACTTTAAGCGACGATCCAGTAAAAAATGTAGATTTTAGCGAAGTGGATGCGTTAATAAATCGCGATGTAAAAGCGGGTTTTCCTGGGGCTGTGTTGGCTGTTGTTAAAAATGGCGAGCTAATAAAGTTAACTGCTTATGGCGATGCAAAGCAATATCAGCAAAGTGACTTAATGCTGTTACGCCCGGAGCTAATGCAAACTAATACCTTGTTTGATTTAGCCTCAAACACCAAAATATTTGCCACCAACTTTGCCCTTATGAAATTAGTAAGCGAAGGGCTATTAAATATTAATAAACCCGTACAAAGCTACCTAAGCGAATATAAAGGCGAAGGGCGCTCACAACGCACAGTAAAAGATTTACTTACACACAGCGCCGGATACCCGCCAGTATTTGACTTTCATCGTAAAGATGGCAGCAATGGCGACGCGTTTTATTCGCAAAACAGTAAAACCACCAAACAGCTATTACTTACCAGCGTGCCTTTTAGCAGTAAATCATCTGCTCAGCCTATTTACTCAGATATTGATTACATGATTTTAGGCGTGCTCATTGAGCGTATTACAGGGCAACCTTTGGATGAATACCTAGAGCAGCACGTGTATGCGCCACTAAAATTAACTAACACGTTATTTAATCCACTGAAAAAAGGCTTTAAGCCGCAGCAATTTGCAGCCACAGAGCTTAGCGGTAACACGCGAGACGGGCGTATTAAGTTTGATAATATTCGCACCACTGTTTTACAAGGCCAAGTGCATGACGAGCGAGCTTACTACTCGCTTGATGGCGTAGCAGGGCATGCGGGGTTATTTAGTAACGCCCACGACTTAGCTGTGCTTTGCCAGTTATTACTAAATAGCGGTGGCTACGGCGACCAACAATTATTTAGTGCAAGCGCCTTAGCACAATTTTTAACGCCGCAAAGCAGCGATGAAACCTACGGGCTTGGCTTTAGGCTTGCCGGCAATAACCAAGCAAGGCGCTGGCACTTTGGCCCTTATGCAAGCGCACAGGCTTATGGTCACACAGGTTGGACGGGTACAGTGACCGTAATTGACCCCGCTTACGACTTAGCTATTGTTTTACTTACTAATGCTCGCCATAGTGCCATTAAAGGCTCGCAAAAACGCTACGAATTTACAGGCAAACAATTTGAAACAGCACAGTACGGATCGGTAGTGTCGCTTATTTATGAAGCACTACTAAATCAATAAGCTATCGTATAGGTTAAAACGTACTAACTGTGCTACTCCAAGTGATTTATTTACAGGTGACTTGAGTAAGCCAATCCATTAAGCTAAGCGGTCTATAAAACTAAGCCGGTTTATGTTGTTAGGCTTAACAAATAAGCGTTAAAACGCGTACAAAGCGAGGCTACTCGCTAATAATTAAGGTTAACTTTTTATGCATTGGTATTCTATTTTACCGCCGCTAATTGCGATTGCTATCGTGTTTTGGCGAAAAGAAGTGATTATGGCGCTACTTGTTGCCGTTGCTTCTTCTGAGTTTTTACTCGCCTTACAGGGCGAAGGTAATAGCTTGTTTGATACTTTTTTAAATACCATTGAACGTATTATTTCGGTTGCCAGCTCGCCAGGTAATACACGCATATTAATATTTAGTATTTTAATTGGTGCACTGCTTGCCTACATTCGTGAATCTGGCGGCGTTGCAGCAACTGTTAATATGCTAATGAACAAAGGTATTGCAAAAAGTAAGCGCCAAGTGGGATTTTTAACCATGTTTACTGGCATAGCGGTATTTATAGAATCTAACCTGAGCGTACTTACCTCGGGTATTTTATCGCGTGGCTTGTTCGATAAATTTAAAATGAGTCGAGCGCGTCTAGCTTACATTATTGACAGCACCAGTGCGCCAGTGTGTATTTTAATACTACTTAATGGCTGGGGTGCGTTTGTACTTGGTTTGTTAGGTAACTACGAGCTAGGTGAGTCGGCGGTATCGGTATTGTGGGGCAGCGTTGGGTATAACTTTTACGCCATAATTACCCTTGTTATTGTTTTTTACACAATAGCGTTTGATAAAGTGCACGGCCCAATGAAAGAAGCCGAAGAAAAACTAGAGCTTCAAACAACCGACTTAAAAGATGAAATAAAAGCCTCTAAAGCGCGTTACATGTTAATCCCGCTTATTACGCTCATTACCAGCATGGTTGGCTTTATGTATTACACCGGTAATGGTGTATTAGCAGAGGGCAGCGGTTCTAAATCAGTATTATATGCAACGGTTTTAGCCATTGTTGTCGCTTACTTTTTAATGATTGGTTCGCGTAAATTTACGCACCATCAATTAGTTGATACCGGTTTTAAAGGTATGGGCGAATTAATGCCATTGGTTGCCATTGTACTGCTTTCGCTTACACTTGGCGCAAGCTTAAAAGAGTTGGGTACTGGCGTATTTGTAGCATCACTTGTTGGCGACTACCTACCTATTTACTTAATCGTACCGGTGCTGTTTTTAACAGGTGCGGTTATGTCGTTTACTACGGGTACATCGTGGGGCACGTTTGCTATATTAATCCCAATTGGTGTGCCACTTATTCAAGCGCTAGGTTTACCGCCATCGCTTGTTGTTGGTGCTATTTTGGGTGGTGGTATATTTGGCGATCACTGCTCGCCTATATCCGACACCAGTGCTGTATCGGCTATTGCATCGGGGTGTGACTTACTCACCCACGTTAAAACGCAGCTACCGTATGCCTTATTTGGTGGCGGCCTTACGTTTTTAGCGTACTTAGTAACAAGCATTATTGTTTTATAAAATTTGATTATTTAAATACTCAAAAGCCTGCTTAATCGCAGGCTTTTTTGTTTTTAAAAATAAATAAAGCTAAGTTGAATCGAGCTAAGTAATATTAAGTCCAGCAACACTCTCTTTTTTATCTAAATTATTTAAATATAGACTTAAGTACCCGTATTTATATTTTTTAGGTTATTGTATAGCATGAGCTTTAAGCTTTTTGTTAGCTATAAATTCTTACTTTTTAATACCAATTCGCTTAATTAAGTAATCTATTTTGAGGCTGGAAAAACGTGTTGATAGCTAGGCAAAAAAATCGCTATTTAGTTGTTCTAAATGAGAATTTTTTAACGCAGGTAGCGACACGTTTAGCCCCGCAAAATGACTAAGTATTATTGCGGATTGGTATAATTCATATAAGGCTGTAAATCCACACTATGTTTGCAATTGATAATATCATTCTCGTTAGTGCCATATTAATTTTACTAGGAGTGATCTCGAGCAAGTTATCTGCACGCGTTGGCTTACCTGTACTGGTGCTATTTTTACTTGTAGGTATGCTCGCAGGTGAAGACGGTATTGCAGGTATTTCATTCGACAACGCAGAGGCCGCACATGCTCTGGGTACTCTTGCGCTTGCCATTATTCTATTTGATGGCGGCTTACAAACGCCCACCAGTTCAATTAAACAAGTGTGGAAACCCGCGTCTGCTTTAGCAACTGTCGGGGTGTTATTTACTGCTGTAATTACAGGCCTTGTGGCCACTTATATTTTAGACTTACCCATATTACAAGGTGTTTTACTGGGCGCTATTGTTGGCTCTACAGATGCCGCAGCAGTGTTTGCGCTTTTACGAAGTGCGGGCATTCACTTAAACAAAAAGCTTAAATCTACCCTTGAAATAGAAAGTGCCTCGAACGATCCAATGGCTATTTTTCTAACGGTTGGTTTGCTCGAAATGCTCGTTAACGACATGCCAATAGGGCTGGATTTACTACAGCTATTTGCTCAACAAATGGGTGTTGGCGCTATTTGTGGTCTTTTAATTGGCAAAGTATCGGTTTGGTTTATTAATCGAATTAAACTAAATGCATCGGGTTTGTATTTAGTGATGGTAACAGCATTTGGACTGCTTTCTTTTGGCCTTTCTGCAACGCTCGGCGGCAGTGGGTTTTTAGCTGTATTTATAACAGGTGTTATTTTAGGTAACAGCAAGTTTGTATATAAACGCGGTATTTTTCTGTTTCATGACGGCTTAGCATGGCTTGGGCAAATAACCATGTTTGTTGTATTAGGGCTCCTTATTAACCCATCGTCATTGGTTGATGTATGGTTAGAAGGATTGCTTATTGCACTGGCACTCATTTTTGTTGCTCGCCCATTAGCTGTAGCCCCTATTTTAAAACTGTTTGGCTTTAATAATCGCGAAACTTTGTTCGTATCTTGGGTTGGCCTTAGAGGCTCAGTACCCATTATTTTAGCTATTTTCCCATTACTATTTGGCCTTTCAGGGGCTGAGCTTATTTTTAATGTTGTTTTTTTCGTGGTGTTAATTTCAGCCACGTTACAGGGCTCAACAATGCCTTGGATGGCTAAAAAACTAAATTTAGTGGAGCCGCCGCCCGACCTAGCCGCTGCAACACTCGAAATCACAGCCCTAAACGATATTGATATAGAAATTGTAGAATACACATTAAGTGACGTTTCGCGTGTTTCAGGGCGCAGTTTGTCACATGCCGCACTTCCCGAGAGTGTGGTTGTTGCTATGATCACACGGGGTCCGTCAATTATTCCGCCACGAGGCTCAACTAAGTTAAAAGCAAACGATCATTTATTTGTTGTTTTAAAACCAGATAACCGACCTTTTGTTGATTTAGTTTTTACAGCAACCGATAAAACTAACCATCAAGATAGCCACTTAGCGCACAACGAACTTAAAGTGAAAGGGGTAACGTTGGTAGGCGATATATTTTACTCTTACCACATGCAAATAGACGCCCCAGAAGAGATAAGCTTAGAAGAAGTGATTAACCAAAAGCTTTCAGGAGAAGTCAGTAAAGGCGATATTGTTGTTATTGGTAATGTGCAAATACGCGTTATAACAATGGTACATACACGCATAGTGACCATTGGCTTAAAGTATTTAAACAATCCAGAAAAGCGACTTTTAAAGCAGTAATCATTAACAATGATTTGTTTAGCGCTAGGCTCACGTTTATAGCGTACGTAGATACCATCTCTTCTAACCAGCCTCAAGCTTTCTTTAAATAGCTTGAGGCTGGTATTCAGTTTGATTCTTCACAAC
>NZ_WTLB01000093.1 GCF_011378855.1 Pseudoalteromonas sp. Z1A8
GCGAACCCAAAAAGAGATAAAGAAAAAGGACGATTAAAATGCGGCCTGAATCCAATTCTCTCTTAATGTCTAACCTATGAGTACTTGCTATGTCACCTGTGCTGCAATTTCCTGCCTTCAGTTTTAACAACACCCCATTTTATGTAGAAGCAGGGATTGGTGTATCACTGATTGATGAAACGCAGTTCGCCGGTAAAAACATAAGTACTCACTACCAGTTTGAAGACCGCATAGGCCTTGTTGCCGACTTTGGCCACACCAATGTTGCCCTTAGAGTAATTCACTATTCAAACGCGGGCTTTAAAGAGCCAAACCCAGGGCTTAACTTTTTAACGCTTTCGGTAGCTAGACGTTTTTAACGTTATTGATTGTGTTTTGAGTTATTTAATTGCTGTTACAGCGTAAAGCGGTCACACTTAAAGTACTAAAGATTAAGTGATACTGCGATGCAAACTTGGCATATTGTAATAATTTTCGCCGTTGTTTTTGCCATTATTATTGGTAATATTGCGCTGATTAAACTCTCTGCAAAAACGGAGTTTAAAAAGTCCGGCGCCAATATAAAAAATACAACAAACACAAAAAAGCCCTGATTAATCAGGGCTTTTTAATACGTGCTAAACCTAGCCTACTAACCAATGCGCCATCAGCGCAATAACAGGTAAAGTAATTAGCGTTCGCAAAATAAATATAATAAATAACTCTAAAATATTTACTGGTATTTTACTGCCAAGTAAAAGTGCGCCCACCTCAGACATATAAATAAGCTGAGTTACACTCATTGCTGCAATAATAAAGCGCGTTACATCACTTTCAATTGTACCTGCTGCTAATATTGATGGGATAAACATATCAGCAAAACCAACCATAATAGTTTGTGACGCGGCTGCCGCTTCTGGGATTTGCAATAACTCTAAAAATGGCACAAATGGCATGCCTAAATACTCAAATATAGGCGTATGCTCAGCAATGATCAGTGCAAATGTACCTACGGCCATAACCACAGGCAGTACACCAAATACCATATCAAGCGCGTTGTGTACGCCCTCTTTTATAGTGCCTTTAACACCTGTTGAGTTATCAGCTTTAGCTAATGCAACATCTAGCGAATGGCTAAATAAAGTTTTATGGCCCGGAATTGTCTCAGCGTCTCTATCTGGTTCAGTGCCATCAATTAGTAAATCTTTTTTAAAGCGAAGTGGTGGTAATCGCGGCACAATAATAGCGGCAACAATACCGGCTAAACATACCGTTGCGTAAAACGGAGCAAATAGGTATTCAAGTTTAACTTGTCCAAGCACCACTAAACTAAACGTAATTGAAACCGCTGAAAACGTAGTACCAATAATAGCCGCTTCGCGTTGTGTATAGTGTTTTTGATCGTACTGCTTTGCAGTCATCAAAATACCTACACTGCCATCGCCTAACCATGATGCAGTACAGTCAACCGCGCTTCTACCCGGTACGCCAAATACAGGGCGCATTACTTTAGTCATTAACGTACCAGCAAGCTCTAGTAGACCAAAGTTAATTAGTAGCGGCAGTAATAAGCCCGCTAAAATAAATACCGAAAACAACACTGGTAGTAAGTCATTTAATACCAGCGCGCCAGTATTGGCCGAGGTAATCATCTCGCTGCCTAAACTTAAGTACGTCATTAAACCAAACGCCATACCGAATAAGCGCACAGCTAACCATATCCAGCTCACGTCAAATAAATGCTTTAGCAAAGGTGAATTACATATAGCGGCGGGTTTAAATACTTTAGTAATTACAGAAAGAACCCCTGTAATACAAATAATGAGAGTAATAATTGCTTGACCAGAACCAAGCATCATTGCTTGAACTGCTTTTGCCATAACAGCAATAGGAATGGTCATCCCTTGCGAGGTACTAATCGGCGTCATAAATAAAAACACACCAATTAACGAAGGAACCAAAAAAGTAAACCAAGTGCGCCACGTATAGTGTGAACGTTCAGGTAGCTGAGACATATTTTTTAACCTATAAAAACCACAAAAAGAGCATAGCGCTCTTTTTGTGGTAAAACTTATTATTATTTAAATTTTAATGCCGCGCTGAATGAGTGCTGCTTCTAGTGCTTCTTGTAAACCATTCATAGTACCTGGTTCAAGCGTTTCGCCTTTGTCATCCATCCACGTTAAGCTAGTACCGCCTTCTTTAGTTTTACTTACTAAAATTTGGTATTGGCCTTCATCAATCGGTAGTTGAGCTACCTCATCACCCCAAATTGAATCCCACACACTACTTTCAGGTTTAGTATAATCAGCAGTAATTAAGCCAGTATCAGGGTTAATTTCAACAATAGTGAACGACAAGCGCTCTAAAAATCCAGAAAAACGGTCAAACACAGCTTCGTAAGATTGCTCAGTTACAAGTGCTGCATTACCTTTGTTATCAAAGCCCATTTCAAGAGAAATAATACCTTGGCGTTTACGCATATCAACTTCAAGTTGACGGTAACGGTAATCAAACTCGCTCACTACTTGGTTAAGCGCACGTACTTCTAACTGCTGCTTAAGTAAATCAGTTAGCGTTTTATCACCTTTAAAATCAATCAGCTCTACACGTAAAGACGCAGTACGCTGATGTGATTTTTCTTCAATAGTGAATCTAAATTTTTCTAAGTCATCGTTTATTTCATCGCCCCACCACCAAAAACCTTCTTCTGTTTTGATGATTGAGTACCAATCGGTTTCAATTGTACCTAGTAGCTTATCTTCTTTAATTGTGCCTGCATTATTCTCAGCAAGTACCGATTGAATTGTGTCCCAAAGAAACTCATCTAAATCAGCAATGCCATCGTTTTTATCAAAATAAATACGCGCTTGTTTATCTGCTTCTTCTACCCAACTGCCTTTTGCAATTGTTAATACTTGTGCCGGTGGGCGGTAATTTGTAGCTTCAGGATTATTGTCGTATTGACCTACGTCCATTTTATAAACTGGGTCTTGAGCTGGTTGAGATAACGACGCTGGTGCTTTTACAGGCTCATGCGTGCGATAGTTACGCTCGTCATGTGCTTGATTAGTAAATACACTACACCCTGATAAACTTACCAATACACTTACTGCAAGTGCTTTTGGGATCCAATACTGCACAGATATTTCTCCTTAGCAAACCCTTTAATTGTTTTAACAAATATATGAGTGGGTAATGCCGATTTGGTTCAGTGTAAAATCAATATTAACTTTACATTTATTATTTGGCTGCCTAAATGCAATAAAGTTCAGTACTTCAACTTAGCGATAAAACTAAGCACAAATAAGCAAATTTTAGCTATGGTACTTTCCCGTGCCAGTAAAAACAAGAAACACCGTACTTTAAAAGCGCTTAATTAGCGTGTGCTGTAGTTTAGAGCCCTTTTTGTGTTAAACTTCGCCGCCGTGCAACCTCTCATGTGTATTTTTGGTGTTGCCAACTCGGTTGATATAATTCAAGTAACAAGGTATTTGAACTCATGACTACATTTTCAAATCATCAAATTGTTTTAACAGCGATTGGCGAAGACAGACCCGGTATTGTAAGCGAACTAACCCAACTGGTTAGCGATTGCCACTGCAACATTATTGACAGCCGCATTGCAATTTTAGGCTGCGAGTTTACCTTTATAATGTTACTCAGCGGTGACATGTCGGCAATAAGCCGCATAGAGCACGTACTGCCCACTAAAGCCATGGAACTTGGTCTACTAACCATGATGAAGCGCACAGCGAGTCATACTCCTGAGGAGTTTTGTGCAGGTTACACACTAGAATACACTGGCATAGACACTCCCGGTACACTGAGCAAAGTAACGCGCTTTTTTGCCGACAATAATATTAGTATTTGCTCACTTAAGTCAGACACTTATTCCCAAGAAGACAACATTAAAATGCGTTGTGAACTTGAATTCAACATACCTGTTGATGTAGATATAGATCAATTTAAAATTAGTTTTGAGAGCCTTTCTCACACGCTAAACGTAGATTATATTTTTAAACGAATTCGTTAAGGATGCTAAACATGAACACAATTAGTCCATTACAAGCTGGCGATACTGCACCCGCTTTTAGCCTACAAAACCAAAACGACGAAACAGTAACATTAAGTGAGCTGTTAAAAGAGCAACAAGTGCTTGTGTACTTTTACCCTAAAGCGTCAACGCCGGGTTGTACTGTACAAGCCGAAAACCTACGCGACCAACAAGCTGAGCTTGCTAAATTTAACACCCGCGTTGTAGGTATTAGCCCAGATCCAATTAAGCGCCTTAAAAACTTCGAAACTAAAAAAGAGCTTAATTTTGACCTGTTAGCCGATGAAGATCACGCCATTGCAGAAGCATTTGGCGTATGGGGCTACAAAAAGTTTATGGGTAAAGAGTACGATGGTATTCATCGCCTAACGTTTTTAGTAGGCCAAGACGGTAAAATTAAACACCTATTTGATAAGTTTAAAACTAAAGATCATCATCAAGTGGTTTTGGATTATCTTGCAGCAGAATAAGCTAGCGGCAGAGTAAGCTAGTGGTTGGGTAAATTAGCTACCAGCTATTAGACAAATACAGAAAAGCGTTGCTCAAGGGCAACGCTTTTTTTATGCTAATTATTAAGTATTTTGGTTAAGTGAAAGCATGATCGAGGGATAAATAAGCAGTCAATAATTTTGATGACTGGAGTCAAGCTTTGACCCCCTTTGGTTTCCTAATTTGACTACACACCAGGTAAAATAACGCCTACAGGGTTGATGTTATACTTGTAGGCGCGGCTTTATGCCGCGTTTTTTGGGTTATAAAAATCAAACTAAACGTCAACCTTAATTAAAGAATTTAGGATGGGTGTCACGTTGATTTTCTTACTAGATTTCAATCAAATAGATCTGAGTGAATAGATTGGCGTAATGATTGAGTCAAATTTAATACCCGAGTCGAATCAAGATGATTTGAGCGCTGGTGGTAGGTATGAAAACACTGAATACAGAGAGACACCCACTGAAAGGACTCTACAAAGAACAAGCAATGCAGCTGAGGGAGCAAAGGCTATTAAGGAAAAATGAACGAACCACTGGATTGTTCAAAGTACCCGCGTCCACAAATTTGTGAGTTCGGGTTTACACTTGGTAGTGAGGAAGGCGGCTGATATTCGTTAGGATGAAAAAATGCCAGCCTTAGTAGGCTGGCAACTAGAGTAAAATGAATAACTAATTTAGAAAAATATTAGTTTAATTTAAAGGAAGAATTTTCTTTAGTGAATAAATGCATTGTGTTGTTATGGATTACGTAAGGGGCTGGAACAGTGTATTTAACCCCACTACCCCAACGACCGAATGTTTGTGGTACTACCGCAAAACCTGAAGTAGCAATAGCCATATCAGTAAAACCTGCATACCCTCCATGGAAGGTTACTGTAATAACACTTTTTTGCTCACCCTGATAGTTTACCTTTCCAGTTACTTCTACGTTTACTGGCGTAGAGCATGAGCCTTCGTATTCACGTTTTACGTTAATGAATTGCCCTGAGCATTAGCAAGATCATACTTTAATTTTGGCTGCCCTGTCTTACCACACAGCGCTCCATCAAACATAAACATAAAGTTGTTATCTCTGCCGTCAGCACTGAGCCTCATAATGCCAATGTAATTAGAATTTTCGATGTTTTCAAAAGTTTTTGTTAATTCAGCTTCTACAACTTTTACTGCATCAGCATCAACATTTGGGTTATCTAAATCACCTAAAAAAACAAGCATAGGTTTCCAATTAAAGGCTCTGTCTGCCTCTGATTGAGCACCCATGCTCCCAGCTAAATCAATTAAGCCACCAGTTAGGAAAGACATAGCGTACTCCGCCCCAACTAATGCGCGATTTGCTTTGAATTGTGCTTCTTCTGGTAACGCTACATCTGACAAACCGGCGGTTTTACGTGTCATTTGAGCCACATTTAATGCAAAGCTAGCATCATCGTCAAATTGATAAACTTCATTTGATTCCATTGTTATAACAGGTGGCTGAGTAGACATGCAAGCTGCCAATGAAAGCATTGATAGTGCTAAGATTGATTTTTTTATGAAGCTCATTTTTTTTAATCCAAATGTTTAATTGCATGTATTAAAACATATTTGTATAAATAGGCTACTGATTGAACTCAATATTATTGATTATATTAGGTGCAATCGCCACAACTCTTCTATTTCGAATACTTTTTCAGTATAGGTATCTTTAATTACGCCCAGAACTCTTTTTCAGGCGATGCTTAACTGAAGTATGGCAACCAACTACTTTGTTAATTGCTTGTGAAAGCTGCTTAAGGCTATAACAAAGAAAATCGTCTTTGCCGATTGTTTGAATTTTTATCATGATTGTAATCCATCCTATACAATACCTGCCTTGATTCGCCAGTCGCCAGTCGCCAGTCGCCAGTCGCCAGTCGCCAGTCGCCAGGGTAAAATCTTGACTTCATACATCATAATTAATTAGCTGTTTATATTCGCCGAAATTTAAATAAGTTACTGTGTCGGATGGCGCTTCGCTTATCCGACCTACGTTTTCAAATATATAATGCTGGGGTATTGGCGGCGTGGGTATTGCAGGTTCGTTGGGTTTCGCTACGCTCTACCCAACCTTGTATCTCTTCTTGATGAGTGTTTAGCTAGCACTTGTCACATCGGGAAGACAGTGAGCTCGTACCCAACC
>NZ_WTLB01000094.1 GCF_011378855.1 Pseudoalteromonas sp. Z1A8
AGTTCATAAGCCAGATCCTATTTCACACTTTTAACGATATTTATTGTAACAATGAGTTTTCATTAAAATATCGTAACAGTGCACGGTCTGGATCGCCAGCGTGAATAAGTTGCGAGGCTTGTTTAATTAATTTTTTTAAAACAGTGAGTTGTTTGCGTGTTTTGGTTTTAGCTTTTAACTTCCACTGTTCAGGTATGATAGGTAAGTGTTCAAACTGCCACTTTTTAAAGCGCTCATCGTAATCATCGGGTTCTGCTTGTTCTAGCAAATGTCCAATGCACCACGATACACAATCGCCATTAGCGACTTCTATATAACCATCATATTTTTTATGTGGTTTTGGTAACGCATCAGCAATAGCGCGTCCAAGTGAAGGTTTTTCTGCAATGTAGAGTTTCATAGCCTGCTCACCACTGTTCATATAAACAGTAGTTTAGCACAGCTATTTTAAAGGAGGGAACTTTTTGTAACTATTGGCTAGCTGGGCTTTTTTGTCTTTTGTTAAAATATAAATAAGCGGAAGATAACAAACAACAACGGTGCCTATATTAATAAATGGCAATAAGGTTTTATAAATGTATGTACTATAAGAAAGATCCCATAAATGGCGGTCGACTAATCTAAATAGCTGTAAAATTGGTGCCATAATAACAACTAACTGACCTACCACACATTGCCATAAATAAACCTTATCTTTTAAACCCTGATAAGCAATGAGTGCCATCCAGGCAATATCATTAAAGGCCCAAACAAGATATCGATAAACATAAATCCCACTATCAAATTCTTTCAAGTAAGGATGGATAATGGTTCCATATAAAAAAAAAGTAGCTGTAATTAAAGCGAAACGCAGGGCCAAATAATCTTTTCTAAAATAAAAGATGAAAATAGCAGGGCTTAAAACAAACACCCAACTAGTATCTAATATTAATATAGTCGTTAAAAACCATTCAGGCATTAGAGTTAATCAAGTCTTTTTTTCATCTTCGTCATTACCGCCACCATTTCCTGGCATATAATTAAACTTATCGACCTTTTTCATAAACTATTCCGTTACATTTGTTAAAGAAACCATACTTTATGATAAATAAGTGTGTTTGCCAATAGAAGTTATCTTACATCTATAGGAGCTGACTCTTTTGCTTTACCTTGTAGTATAGATATTTCTACTCGGCGATTTCTGCGGCGATCTTCATCGGTGTCATTAGGCACTAATGGCCTTGTTTCAGCTCGACCAACCACCATCATTCGGGTTTTATCAAAGCCTTGAACTTTTTGCAGTTCACTTGCAACGGCTACTGCCCGTTTTGACGATAAATCCCAATTGTTAATATATAACTCATTCGACACCTGAAAATCATCAGTATGGCCAGATACTGTTATTTCACCAGGTACATCTTTTAACAGCACACCAATATCTTGAATTATAGGTTTAAACTTAGGTTGTAAAAATGCACTACCTGAAGGAAATGAACCATTTTCCCTAATTCGAATAATTATTTGCTGCCCTAATGATTCAAGTTCTATTGCGCCATCAATTATTTGCTTTTCAAGCTGTTGTGCAATTTTTTTAACAAGCTCATTAGTTTGTTCCTGATCGGCTGCTGAGGTTGCTTGCTCCGATGATTGTTCTTGAGAAGTACTACGAGACTCGCCACCGCGTTTATCTCCGCGTTGCTCTTGCCTGCCGCCAGCTGAGCTTTCATCGCCAGCCTGAAACTCTAACATTTGTTGAGTCATTTCGACTGTTTGCTGCTGAATGGTTTCTATAGGGGTTGGCTCTGGTTTGCCTGGGGTAAATTCCATGGCAATAACAGAGGTACCTTTAGGGATGTCTTTTACTTCAATTTTATTTTGTACACCAAAAGCAAACTTCATAGAGCCCGCAATTTGTTTAAACTTAAGTACATCCATTTCTGAAAACGCGAGCAAGAGCACAAAAAAGCACATTAACAGTGACATTAAATCAGCAAACGTTCCCATCCATGCAGGTAATCCTGGTGGTGGGCATTTGCACTCTTGATCAGACATAGTTACTCCTCGGTATCTACTTTGCGTTTAGATTCAGCTAAGTAATTTTTCAAAATACCTTCGATTACTTTTGGATTCTGACCATCTTGTATGCCTAAAATAGCATCCAAAATTAAACGCTGATTCATCGCTTCTTCGTCTTTACGCAATTCAAGTTTTACCTGAATAGGAATTGCCACAACATTGGCTAAAAACGCGCCATATAAAGTTGTTAATAGTGCTACAGCCATTGCCGGACCAATTGCCTTTGGGTCATCCATGTTAGACAACATTGCAACCAAACCAATTAGAGTACCAATCATACCCATTGCAGGCCCTATATCAGCTAACGACTTAAATAAACCCGCGCCCAATTCATGGCGAGTCGTGGTTAGAGAAATATCTTTTTGAAGTGTAGCGCGAACTACATCTGCGTCGTGGCCATCAACGAGCATATCGACGCCTTTGCGCATAAAGGGGTTTGGAATTTCGGCTTCTTCGAGTGCTAAAAAACCACCTTTACGAGCTGAATCCGCAAGTTCTACTGCTTTTTCGATAAGTATTTCTGGCGTTTCGATTTTAAACATAAACGCTTTGGCAACAACTTTACCTATCCCCAAAAATTGCGACATGGTGAAGTTTGATAAAACAATAAAGAGTGAACCACCAAATACAATAACCACAGACGGGGTATTGTAAAACATAGCCATTTCACCGCTACTACTCATAAACATAGACATGACAATTAAGCCAATTGCGCCTAGGATCCCAATTATGGTTGCTAAATCCACATTTCCTCCAGAAGTTTCATGCTTAATGGCCTTATCATAAATTTTTATTATTAACTGCTTATCGGCAACATATTGAATTGCTTAAGCCATTTTTATAAATAAACATAAAAAGTAGCCTTTAGCACTATCTTAGATCAAGTTATAAGGGCTACCTAACTATCAATTGATTTATTAAACCAACAGACCGCTATTAAGGCTTTATTAATGCACTTGAAATATAATTTAACGTTATAAAAGTAAAAAACCAATATCATCCTTTGACCTAGTTTAGCATTCCCCCTAAAATTGACCCCTAAATTTATTATGTAAGCTGAAATAAAGATGGCGACTAAAAAACCTGAAAACTTAAGTTTCGAACAAGCACTAGAAGAATTATCTACAATCGTTAGTGACATGGAACAAGGTGACTTATCGCTTGAGCAATCGTTAAAGCAATTTGAGCGTGGAATTGCATTAGCAAGTGCTTCATCAGGGAAATTACAGCAAGCAGAACAAAAAGTATCAGTTTTGATGGGGAATGGCGAAAAGTCAGTACTTACAAATTTTGATAATGATATGGAATAACTGTGAGCATAAAAAATCATATTGAACGTGCTCAAAAAGATGTAGTAGCGACCTTACAGCAGCATTTTAACCAGCCTCTCGATACAGAAGAAACTGTAAAGAACGCCACCCAGTATGGATTATTTAATGGCGGTAAAAGATTACGTCCATTTTTAGTCTATGCCACAGGTAAAATGCTCGGCGCAAACCATCAAGACTTAAACGTACTTGCTGCTGCAATTGAGTGCATTCATAGCTATTCGTTAGTCCATGATGACTTACCAGCAATGGACGACGACGACTTACGCCGCGGACGCCCTACTTGTCATATAGAGTTTGGCGAGGCAAATGCAATTTTAGCCGGTGATGCTCTTCAAACTCTTGCTTTTGAGCTTATTGCAAATCACAAATTTGAATGCTCATCGCAAGTACAAGTAAAAATGATTGCTACACTTGCCCACGCATCAGGCCTTCAGGGTATGGTTGGCGGACAAGGCCTTGATATAGCAGCAACTGATAAAGTAATTACCGTACAAGAGCTTGAGCGAATACATAAGCTAAAAACCGGGGCTCTAATTAATTGCGCAATTACACTTGGTGCACTGTGCAGTGAAAAGGCTGATCAACAAACCTTAGAAAACTTAAGTGTTTTTGGGTATGCTATAGGGCTAGCATTTCAAGTACACGACGACATTTTAGATGTTGAAGGCGATACAGTTATTTTAGGAAAGCCACAAGGCTCCGATATTGCCGCGAATAAAGCGACATATCCGGCGTTATTAGGTATGCTAGGCGCTAAAGAAAAGGCGCATAATTTAATACAACAAGCCCATGAAGCGTTAGCAAATATAGATGCTGACACAACACTTCTTGCGTCGCTAGCAAATTACCTAATTGAGCGTGACCACTAATTTTTGCTCATACGTATTGCAATTAGCACTGACATTATTACTCAACATTAATTATTCGTAAAAGCTTTGGATTAATTAATGTTAGCGAAGGATATATATAAAACCATGACACTTGATAGTAGCAAGTATCCATTACTTAATTTGGTTGACGAGCCAGCCCAATTGCGTGACTTAGCGCAAGACAAACTCCCTGCATTTAGCAATGAGCTGCGCGATTATTTACTCAACTCAGTATCGCAAAGTAGCGGTCATCTAGCGTCTGGTTTAGGGACGGTTGAACTAACCGTTGCGCTGCATTATGTTTATAACACTCCAGACGATCGCCTAGTTTGGGACGTGGGTCATCAAGCTTATCCGCATAAAATCCTTACTGGTCGTCGCGACCAAATGCACACTATTCGTCAAAAAGACGGTTTACACCCTTTTCCTTTTCGCGATGAAAGTCAATACGATACGTTTAGCGTAGGCCATTCAAGCACGTCTATTTCAGCTGCTTTAGGCATGTCTATTGCCGCACAAAAAGAAGGTAAAGGTCGAAAGTCTGTTGCCATTATTGGCGACGGGGCTATAACCGCAGGCATGGCATTTGAAGCGATGAATCATTTAGGTGATGTAAAATCAGACATGCTTATTATTTTAAATGATAACGAAATGTCGATTTCTGAAAATGTTGGCGCATTAACAAATCACTTTGCCCGTATTTTATCGGGTAGCTTTTATACTAATATTCGTGAAGGTAGTAAAAAGTTACTCTCAGGTGTACCTCCTGTAAAGCAACTTGCCAGTAAAATGGAAGAGCACATTAAAGGCATGATGATCCCGGGTACCTTCTTTGAAGAATTAGGTCTAAATTATATTGGTCCAATTGATGGTCACGATGTAAACATGCTTGTTGATACGCTACGTAATATGCGTAATTTAAAAGGCCCACAGCTTCTACATATAAAAACACAAAAAGGTAAGGGCTATAAACCGGCTGAAGCCGATCCTATTGGCTACCATGGTGTACCAAAATTCGATCCGAGCACAACTAGTCTGCCTAAATCTAAACCTAGTGCTGCTACTTTCTCAAAAGTATTCGGTGATTGGTTATGCGATATGGCCGAGCAAGATAGCAAGTTAATGGCTATCACGCCTGCAATGCGTGAAGGTTCAGGCATGGTCCGTTTTTCTAAAGAACATCCAGATCAATACTTTGATGTGGCTATTGCAGAGCAGCATGCTGTTACTTTAGCTGCTGGTTTTGCCTGTGAAGGTTTAAAACCTGTTGTTGCTATTTACTCAAGCTTTTTACAACGTGCGTACGACCAATTAATACATGATGTTGCACTGCAAAACTTACCTGTATTATTTGCTATTGACCGCGCCGGTATTGTTGGAGCCGATGGTGAAACTCATCAAGGCGCATACGATTTAAGTTTTATGCGCTGTATTCCAAATATGGTGATTATGGCGCCAAGCGATACCAACGAGTGCCGTCAAATGCTATACACCGGTTATAAAGCAAATTGCCCAGTTGCCGTTCGTTACCCTCGAGGTAGTGCAGGTACTGCAGACATTGAAAGCTCGATGCAACTGCTTGAAATAGGTAAGGCGGATACAATTAAGAAAGGCAGTAAAATTGCCATTTTATCGTTCGGTACATTACTTGAAAATGCACAGCTTGCTGCAGATGAGTTAGATGCAACGCTTGTTAATATGCGTTTTATTAAACCTCTTGATACCGCGCTTTTAAATGAGCTTGTAGCTAGCCACGATGTAATTGTTACGCTTGAAGATAATGCAATCGCTGGCGGTGCCGGCTCTGCAGTTAACGAATACTTAGCAACGCAAAAAGCTGATATTAATATCCTTAACTTAGGTATTCCTGATGAGTTTATTAAACACGGCACGCAAGATGAAATGCACGATGAAATGGGATTAGGTGAGCAAGGAATATTAACTGCTATTAAAGCGTTTATTAATTAACTTCCTATACATCTAAAGTTGAGCATATTAAAAAAGGAGCCTAGGCTCTAATGCCGTTCACTTAAGGTGAGCGGCTTTTTTATTTCTAGCGTACCGCTGCGGTCTTGGCTTGACTGAGCGAGGAAAACT
>NZ_WTLB01000095.1 GCF_011378855.1 Pseudoalteromonas sp. Z1A8
TTTCCTTTGGCGAGAAAATGGCCGAATTATAACAGCTGGCCATCTAATCTGAGAAATTGCACTTATTATCCGAATTTAGGCCTTCTAAAATAGACTAACTTTCAACTTATATAACTGATAGCTATCAGTAACTTCCTCTTTGCTTACTCTGCTGAAAATATTTATATGAAGGCTGTATACTTTATTTCCAGATTTTTTTTACAATTCGTAACCTGTAATAAAAATTTAATAACTACAAAATTGATTTGTTTGATTTAATCGTAATTATACTTTTACATTGCTAATATATGTTAACATTGTGTGATATCACATGTTTTACAAAAACAATGACTGTTTTTGATTTTTTGATTGCGCTGGAGACTTTTGGGTGAAAATATCACAACGTTTATTTTGGCCGTTACTTTTTGTTTGCCCACTTTTAGCGGCTGAGCCGTTTGAAGACGAAGACCTTGATCTTGATGCTTTAATGGGCATGGATGTGCAAGCAACTTCTGCAATGAAAAGAGCGCAATCAGCATTTGATACCGCTTCATCTATTTATGTTTTAAGTAAAGAACAAATTACTAAATCTGGAGCAACCTCTGTTCCCGAAGCACTCAAAATGGTGCCTGGTTTAATTGTACGCCAGCTCGATAACAACCAATGGGCTATTTCATCAAGAGGCATTGCCTCTCGTTTTTCAAGCAAACTGTTAGTAATGATTGATGGGCAAAGCTTGTATACCCCAAAATTTGCGGCAGTTTACTGGGAAACCCTAAACGTGCCTTTGTACGATATTGAACGCATTGAGGTAATACGCGGGCAAGGCGGGTTACTTTGGGGAAGTAATGCAAATAATGGCGTTATTAATATTATCACTAAAAATAGTATTGATACTCGCGGTGGATACGCAAATATAACCACTGGTAACCAAATAAATGCTGATGCAAACCTTCGCTATGGTGGAGATATAAGTAACAAAGGAAGTTACCGAATTTACGGCCACTTAAAAGATGCCAATGAGTCAAAAAAAGGAATTTCACTCACTCCAAGCGATACAACCAAGCAAAATTCTTTAGGTTTTAGGGCTGACTTTACCCCTAGTGATGAGTGGTCAGCACTACTTCAAGGCGATATAACTCACTCAAAACTTGGCCAAAACTATCGAGGCGTTATAGATGAAACCAACGCAAACATTGCATTTTCGGATGATTTAAAACGAACAGACTCACGCATAATGGCAAGGTTAGAAAATAGAATGTCGCCAGATGCAAACCAGATGCTACAAGTTTCTTGGCTTAAACAAAATGGCTCTCAAAATTATATTAAAGAAGACTTTCAATCGATAGATATTGATTATCAGATGAACTTTATATATCAATCTCTACAACTAGATTGGGGCTTAAACTACCGATACAATTCTATATCTTTCGCAGAAAGCGTATTTTTAGATAGTGATAAAGACTTCGATAACCTCACACAATATGGTGCACTTGTCCAAGCTCAGTACAATGTGATTCCTGATACCCTTGACTTTATTATTGGTACTAAACTTGACCATAACGATTTAACTGGGTGGGAAAATCAACCATCAGCAAGACTTATTTATAAGCCAGCCGACAACAACATTGTATGGGGTGCTGTATCACGAAGTGTTCGAACTCCTACTCTAATTGAGTTTAACGATAACTTTAAAGTTAATGGTACAAAAGTAATAAACCTAGCGGGTATCAGTTCAGGCTTTGAACAAATAGACAACTATAGAATTCCAACATACCTAAATGGTAATGACAATGTTGAATCGGAAAACTATCTATCGTATGAATTAGGCTACCGATTTACAACTAACGACTGGTCGTTAGATTTATCGTCTTATTATACTGATGCTAAAAATGTAGCGGTTATTGATATGAATACTCATGCTGAGCAATTCATTCCTATACTCGATTTATTTCTAGCAGGGAGAATTCCAGAAGTCTTTCAAGCACTAACAATGACTCGCTTAGATTTAGACTTTGCATCTGTAGCAGACACAACCACTAAAGGGTTCGACCTAGTTGTATCATGGCAACCAGTTGATAACCTCAATACTGAGTTTGGCTATAGCTATACTGACTATAATTACGACTTACCTCCAAGAGTAGAACCGGCTATCGGCTATGACTCTAAAAACAGGCAGTTATTTGTAAAAGCCGATTATACATTCTTAGATGACCATAATGTATTTGCGACATTACGATCAGTAAACTCCAATGCATATAACACCGATAATTACACAACGTTAGATATTAGTTGGAATTGGCAGGCTACTCCAGTGTGGTCTACTGCAATTTCAGGTAAAAACCTATTTTCAGGTTCACATATTGAGTACAACAATACGCGCGAAACCTATACATTACCGAACTATATTGATGAATGTATTACATTCACTATTTCAGCAAATTTCTAAGTTAATTAGATGATTAAGTTAAGAAGTATAATTCACAGTAGCTTAATAACATTGACACTTTTTAGTGCCAGCGTTAGCGCTGTTGAAAAAGAATACATGTTAAAAGCAGGCTTCTTATATAACTTTGCACGTTTTGGACACTGGGATTATCAATTAGAATCCCTTAATGAATTTACTATTTGTAGCCCTGATAAATACTTTATTAATGTGGCTAATACCGCTTTAAAAAATCGCACGATAAAAAACTTACCTCTATACAACAAATTAATTACTCTTGATGAAGTCTCAACTTCTGCGTGTAACATGCTATTTATTACCTCGGATACATTTGCTCAATGGCAAAACATAACTCCTTTAGATCTAAAAAATATTATGGTCATTGGTGAAACAGACTCATTTATTGAAAATGGCGGCCATATCAAATTCTTTCTTTCCAGTGGTAAAATTCGCTTTGAAATTGCACCACAACAGCTTAAAGATGCAGGCATTACTATGAGTTCAAAAGTACTACGCCTAGCCCGCGTTGTAGAAAGGTAATGTAATGAAAAAACTATTTTCACTCAATACAATAAGTAAAAAATTATTATTCATCTTAATGAGTGTAGCGCTCGTATCTACCGCAATAGTGACGATTGTATTTAGTGCTTATGAGATCAGCAGCGCTAAAGAGGAGCAAATAGAAAGCTTAGGTTCTCTGTCAAAAATGCTTTCACCCAATATAACTACCGCACTTATGTTTGACGATATAGACGCAGTACAAGAACTTATAAACCCAATACTGATGCGTGCAGATGTCATTAGTATAATAGTAATGAGTACGACTGGTGAACAACTAGCTATTGCACACTCCGAAGATACACAAACAGAACAAAGCATTGAAGTTAATACTTTGCTGCAACTTGATATGTATAATTATGGTGTATTAAAGATACGTGCTAACGACAGCTACATTAAAGAAAGAATCACTTTTTATACCAAGTTTATAATGATCCTGATGGTATTTACCTTTGCGGTTAGCCTTATTTTGTCTCTTTTACTAAGACGTAAATTTTTAAACCCAATTTTATATTTAGCACAAACAGCCAGTAAAATAACAACATCACATGACTATAGTTTACGCGCAGAACAACTATCACAAGATGAAGTCGGACAGTTAACATCTTGTTTTAACGATATGTTATACAACATTGAGCAAAGAGAAAACTCGTTAGAAAACCAAGTTAGACTTCGCACTAATGAACTTGAAAATGCAAATATTCAGTTGCAACAATATGCCTACCAAGACGGATTAACCGATTTACCAAATAGACGGTATTTTTACGAGAAACTACAAAGCTTAGTAAGTGTTGAAGGAATGAAATTCGCACTTATATTTATAGATTTAGATGGTTTTAAAGAAGTAAACGATAGCCTTGGCCATGATTACGGGGATTTATTATTACATCAAGTAGGAGCCAGGCTTCAAAGCTGTATAACAAGTAAAGATACAGTAGCTCGTTTAGGCGGAGACGAATTTACATTAATTTTAGAGGGTGTAAACAGTCCAGATGAAGCATCAAAAATTGCCGAAGCTATAAAAAATAGCTTAATGCAGAGTATTAAAATAAAAAAAGAAACAGTATTTGTTACTGCAAGCATAGGTTTAACGTTTTTTCCTACTGATGGTTCAACAGTAGAAGAACTCGTTAAACGTGCGGATCAAGCGATGTACTTGTCTAAAAATAAAGGTCGAAATCGCTATGAGTTTTTCTCTTATGCTATTGAAGAAAAAGCCACAGAAAAACGTCGCCTAATAGAAGAAATACGCATAGCAATAACTCATAATCAATTTGAATTATATTACCAACCTATATTTTCAATTGATGGAGAATCTGTGCCAAAAGCTGAAGCCCTTATTCGTTGGAATCATCCTGACCGAGGCCTAATAGGACCCAATGAATTTATACCCGTCGCTGAAAAAAATGGGTTAATAAACGACATCGGTCAATGGGTAAAATCTCAAGCGATTCAAGATACCGTTCAATTTAACGTTTTGAGTAAAAAAACAATTCAAATAAGTGTAAATACATCACCGCTTGAAATTGATCGTGCAGGTTGTTGGGTGGATGATTGGATTGCAGCAAGTAGGGAATATCAGCTGCCTGCAAAAACTATATTAATTGAAGTAACTGAAAACACACTAATGGATCCAGACTCGTCAATACAGCGACAATTAAAACGGTTGAGCGCCATTGATATAGATATAGCTATTGATGACTTTGGTGTTGGATACTCTTCTCTTGCATATTTACAGCGTTTAGATATCGATATTTTAAAAATAGATCGCTCGTTTATCAATGACCTTGAATCTAATGATAATAGTATCGCTCTCGTTAAAGCAATTATTACTATGGCACATAATTTAGATGTTATGGTTGTTGCTGAAGGCGTAGAAACACAAAAACAATACGATCTATTAAAGCAGCTTGCTTGCGATTATATCCAAGGCTACATTTTTTCAAAGGCAGTTTCTAAAAAAGAGTTTATTAAAAAATATATAGAACAAAAAGAAGTTATCTAGCTTATGCCTGTTATGCTGAAATTTATTAATCCAACATGGAGCAACCCACTAACTCTTTAATTTAAATCCTATATATTTAGAGTTTAATCCCAAGCTATAACCAACGAGGCACAAGTTGTTTATACTCTTTGTATTGTGTAGAAAAACGATGAGCTAAATGAGCCTCTTCAACTAACGTTTGTCTATATATAGCTGCAAAACCAATAACTAAACAGGTCAAACTGAATACACTAGGTAAAGCTAAAAAGAAGCCGACCTGCGCTGCTACAACACCTAAGTACATCGGGTTTCTAGAATATTCATATAGCCCTGATGTTTTAAGCTCATGCGGTCCCTTGGGATCAATTCCTGAGCGCCAAAGTGCTGCCATATGAAAATGTACAAACATCGTTAAAATAAAGCCTGCGGTCAATAATACATCACCGAATAATACACCTGGCCAGCCATTCAGAATTGGGAATAATCCAAGATAACTATCTAACTCAGGTACAAACACCCTAATTACACATACAAACCAAATAGCAGCTCTGAAAAATTTAAAAACCATATGGTTCCACCAACTAGTACAGTATTTATCACCGGGATAAATAACGCCTGATGGTGTATCTCGATTTTTATAAATAATTCTAAATGTATAAAACCCCGCAACAAAAGTATAAAAAATAGCTAAGTAAATACGTGTAAATTCAACTAGCGAAGTAGAGTCATCTAAAAATGTTTCATAGGGCATCTAGTTACAGCTCACAATCATTATTGGTAGTAATTTTAAAACAACTAACTCAATAAATTTTAGTTATAAGGTCATGAAATTATATTAGTATTCATTGCCTTCATAAACAAGTTAAGTCAGAGGTTTGTTAACGAGTAATCATTAACTAATACCATTAATTTAAAATAACTTTGATTTATGAGGATCTCATACTTTTTATATAATACCAATCTGCTTATATATTTGAATTGATATTATTCACTCATATTTTTACATTCTATATATGCAAAAAACGACTATTTCGATTAGGACTTTCTTTAATTTTAAGTTTTGTAATATCGTAGTATCAACAGTGTGAAGAGCCGCAGTGAAATGCTGCACTTTTTTACAGCCGTGGATATTTTATGATTTTAACATCGGGAGTCGCTACGCTTGCCCGACCTACATGATGGGTGTTGGACGAGTGTACATTATACCAATCTGCCAAATTATGTGATCTAATTAGCATACTGATACTTATCTACTTTTACTAAATTGAACTTAGAAAAATCCA
>NZ_WTLB01000096.1 GCF_011378855.1 Pseudoalteromonas sp. Z1A8
AAAACCCCTCATGAATTATTTACGGGGCAATCAGAAGTTCTGGTGGCTGCATAATGATTGCACTTAATACTTGAATTCAAGTATTAATAAATTTAGTCATTTTAGTAAAAATACTTTTTTTAAAGGAATCGTTATGAAGTGCAAGCTAAGCTTTCTATTAATTATATTTTTTAGCTTTTCAGCCCGTGCCGATGAGCCGTTAGACCTAAAGTTGTTTGCACAAAATTATTACAACGCCATGACCGCGACACAAGCCCCTAACGCAGGTACTAAAGAGCTTGAGGCTTATCTTGCATTATTAACTGATGATATTGGTAATCAGCATATTCCGTATCAACCCGATGACTCACGTACTCCTGATGGTAAAAAGCAAATGCGCAAAGGCATGAGCTTTTACTTAGGCGCACACACGTTGTTTGAAAGCACACTGCTTAATACATTTGTGTTTAACGATACAGGCTTTGCTATTCGTTATAAAAACTATGTAAAAGGTATTCACCCGCAAAATAAGCAGCCAATTGAGTATACCTCCACAATGATGGAAGTGATCGAAATTGAAAACGGCAAAGTGGCGATGATCCGCAAATATCACGAATAAACGAATAAACGAATAAACGAATAAAACAAATAAGGATATATTTATGAAACATTTACTTATCGCACTATCAATATTAATGCTTAGTGCATGCGTTAGCACAAAAAATGATTTTAGATTTGATGGCTCCACACCAGAGACAACTCAAATGGGAGTTAATAAAGTTTTAAAAGCATTAAAGCCTCAAGATTCAATGCGTTTTTTAGGCGCCTTAATCGCAATTCAGTTTTCTGACGTGCAAAGCTTAGAAGATATTATGGGCGACCCGACTATGATGGGGGAAATGAATTACTTTATTATTGGCAAAAAAATAGATGGTTTAAATTATTATGAAGTATTGGATCTTGCGAGTTCATCTGCATCAAAAGTAGAATCTTCTGTCGAAGGGTAATTAGTTAAAATATAATTTTACGCCAATGAAGCAGTGCATTATTGGCGTTTTTATAGAATAAAACTATTTATACTTAACTATTTTGAATCACAGTTCATGTTTGTAAAAACGTCGCATACAGCTAAATGCAGCGTGTCGGCATGATCTAGGCTTTTTTAATGAGCTAAATAACACTTAGCTTTTATTGCTAAAAATAGGCACTACTTTTGTATGTAGCAGTCTTTTAAACCTCTTTTCCACCATGTTTTTCAGCTAGGTCGTCGAGCTCGGCTGAGGTGTAATCAAAACCACTTTCGTCGTATTCGTATGTCACTTTTACACTGTCGCCGCCATTAAAAAGCCGCGTTTTTACATCGTTTACTGGCCAGTTTTTTAGCTCGTGTAAAAATCGGTTAGCAACTTGTGAAGATTCAAAACGATAGCGAATTTCTGTTTTCATAAATAATAAAGCTCTGGCTGTTTACCCCTGCAGCTAGTGCATTATTAATGGGGCGTTCATGATTCGGTTACAAAAAATAAAGAGTTAAATTGTAAATTTTGTGTTTCAATAAATGCATCAAACTCGGTACACACTAACGTACCTTAATTAACAAATGATGACGACTTTACATGCATTATAAATTTGCTCTGATCGCAAGCTCTGTTTTTATACTAAGCGCTTGTGGTGGTTCAGGCTCAGATGATACGCCAACCGTTAACGGAAATAAAATCCCCATTTTGTCAGTAGCTGATATTCCCAGCGACCTTAGTAAAGGCCAAACAGTTGAACTAATAGCAACAGCCAGTGATAAAGACGGCACAATTGAATCTGTTATTTGGCAACAAACTGCTGGCATAACAGTGCTTAGCGAGCCTTTAGAGTCAATAAGTACGACGTTAACCATTCCCGAGGCACAAAGTTACAAGCCTGTTACTTACACGTTTACGGTGACAGCAACCGATAACGAAGGCGCAAGTAATGCAAAAACACTGAGTTTTACAGCGCGTAATAATATGGATGAGGTTAGCGCAGCAAGGCTTTTGCATCAAGCAACAATGGGACCTAAGCTTAGTGAAATACAAAACGCACAAGGATTAAGCGAGCAGCAATGGCTTGATAAACAAATAGCGCTACCTATTAATTATCACCGTAATTATTTAGTAAAGCTAAATGACGATGACGACTTTAAATACATAAGCCGCATTGACGCATGGTGGAAAGCAGTAATGCAAAGCGACGATCAACTTCGTCAACGTGTTGCCTTTGCGTTAAGTGAAATATTAGTAGTGTCGGATGAAAACAGCGCGTTAAGAGGGCAACCTGAGGGCATGGTTACTTATTACGATTTATTACTAAAGCATGCTTTTGGTAACTATCGTGACTTACTTGAAGATGTGACGCTTTCGCCTATTATGGGAACTTATTTAAGCCATTTGGGTAACGAAAAAGCAGACGATACACTTAATATTCGCCCCGATGAAAACTACGCGCGTGAGGTAATGCAGTTATTTACTATTGGCCTTGAAGAGCTAAACCTAGATGGTAGCGTCAAGCTTGATGCCCAAGGTAATACCATTGCCACTTATGGACAGTCAGAAATAGAGGGTTTTGCACGCGTATTTACAGGTTGGACGTTTGCCGATAGTGAAACATTTAAGCGTAAAAGTCATGATTATATTAAGCCAATGCAAGCGTTTGACGAGTACCACTCTGGTAAACAAAAAACCTTACTAAACGGTGAGGTTATACCACAAGGTTATGCAGCAGAAGAGTCATTGCAAATAGCCCTCGATAACTTATTTAACCATCAAAATGTTGCGCCGTTTATTAGCAAGCAGCTTATTCAGCGATTAATTACCTCAAACCCAACACCGCAATATGTTGAGCGAGTAGCTAGTGTATTTATTAATAATGGTGCTGGTGTGCGCGGCGATTTAGCGGCGGTAGTAAAGGCTATTTATTTAGATGATGAAGCGCGGCATTTTGGCTCAGTGCTAAATTATCAAGGTAAAATTAAAGAACCTATTTTAAAAACCGTACAGTTTTGGCGAAATCTCGATGCTAAATCGCCAGCGGGTTATTATAAAACATGGAACTTAATAAATAGCTACGGGCAAGGGCCCATGCAGTCGGCTTCGGTATTTAACTTTTTTAGGCCCGATTATCAAACTGCAGCTTTGCGAAATGAAGGTATTGTTGCACCAGAATTACAAATAGCAAACGATGCAACACTGATTGGCACCATGAACGCGCTTTACGCAAGTTTAGTATGGAGTACCGCAGAGGCACACAGTGATTTAAATTCAAATAGTATTTATGTTTATGTTCAAAGTGACATGAATATTTTAGAGAAAAACGGTGTGAGTGCGTTATTAGCCCAATACAACGCGTTATATTTTGCTAGCGCAATGAGTAGCAACACGCGCCAAGCATTACTTGATTTAGATGCCTATTTTAATGAAGACCAATACCGTGAGCGGGTTTCGTATTTGTTATATATGATTGCTATTTCGCCAGAATTTAACGTGCAGTATTAGGAGCGCATAATGAGCATTAATAGAAGAGAGTTTTTGTCGTTATGTGTAAAAGGTGGCGTATCGGCAGCAGCATTAACAAGTTTACAGCTGCAGGCGTTAACGGGAGCAACTAATGCCGTTGAGCTAGGTGATTACAAAGCATTGGTGTGTGTGTATTTATACGGCGGGAACGACTCGTTAAATATGCTGGTGCCACTTGAAGGCGAGCAGCGCAGTGTTTACGAGCAAAGCAGGCAAAATCTAGCGGTAGAAAACCCTGTTGCGCTGAGTATTAAAAACCAGTTTGCTGGTGGAGTAGGTATTCACCCATCTCTTGCACCTATTCAAAGTGTGTTTGAGTCTCAAAGTTTAGCATTTATAGGTGGAGTCGGTACTTTACTTGCTCCTACATCATTAAGTGACTACAAAAATAAAACAATAGGTTTGCCTAAGCATTTATTTTCACATAACGATCAACAAGCTGCTTGGATGTATGGCCGAGAAAAACAATCGCTTAACAGTGGTTGGGGTGCACGGCTTTTAGAACGCTTAGAGTTACAGGATGAATTTGCGGCTAATATATCACTCGACGGTACTAATTTATGGCAAACGGGAAGTGCTACTAATGCATTTGCACTTAACAAAAGCGGCATAAGTAACATTAACGCGTTTGGCGGGTATCAACCACGTAGTGAACATGTAACTTCTATTATGAACCGCTTACTAGGCAATACGAGCCATCCGTTAAGTACTGCTTACGCGAATGGTTTAACAAGTGCGATAAATAACACTCAAGCAATGAACAGCGCGTTAGAAAGTGCACCAACACTTATTACTCCATTTAGTGATAATAGCCTCAGTGAGCAATTTTCAGCGGTTGCTAAAACAATTAGCGTACAGGCAAAATTGAGTACTCAGCGCCAAGTGTTTTTTGTTTCTATGGGTGGGTTTGATACGCACGACAACCAATTAACAACGCACCCAGCTTTATTAAATACGTTAGCTCAAGGGTTAAGTGAATTTGATAGCGCAATGAAAGAGCTTGATATGGCTGATAAAGTGACTGCATTTACTATGTCTGACTTTGGTCGTACGCTTACCTCAAATGGCGATGGCACTGACCATGGCTGGGCAGGAAATCAAATAGTAATGGGCGGCGCTGTAAAAGGTGGCAATATATATGGTGAGCTACTAACCCAACACTTAGACGGCCCACAAGATACCGGTGGCGGGCGTTTAATACCAAGTGTTGCTAATGAGCAATACTTTGCCACATTGGCCCAGTGGTTTGGTGTGCCAAGCTCAGAGCTTGTTGATATATTTCCTAATTTAAGCAACTTTGATCACACAACATTGGACTTTTTTGTGTAATTAGTCGCTAATAGTAATCTAAAAGCACTTGTTAGCAGTATAAGCTACTCGTTAATAGTGCTTATCTGTTTTAATAATAAAAATCACACACAATATAGGAATCATAAAATGAAAATTTTAGTGAGCTTAGTTAGTTTAATTGCTTTTTTACTCGTACTACTGCCAGGGCCTTTGTATAAATTTGGTATTGTAGAACTTAGCACTGCATTTGCGGGTTTTAAATTTGGTGTTTACGCTGGTGGCGCTGCTTTGGTATTGCTTATAGTACAAGCGTTATTTATGCGTAAAACATTAACGCTAAGCAGTGGTGTTATTGCACTTGTGTTTTCGGTTGTGGCTATTGCTATGCCACTTAACATGATGAACAAAGCTAAAGACGTACCGGCAATTCATGACATTTCAACCGATTTAGTTAACCCACCAAAGTTTGTAGCAATTGCGCCACTACGTGCAAATGCATCTAACCCAGTAGAATACGCGGGTGAAGAAATTGCAGCACAGCAACGCAAAGCATACCCTGAGCTGACAACGTTAAGCTTTGCACAATCTAAAGCCGATTTAATGACAGCAAGCGAGCAAGCAGTTAAAAATCTTGGTTTTGCTGTAGTAAGTGCAAATACGGCTACGGGTATTGTTGAGGCGACTGATACAACAACATGGTTTGGTTTTAAAGACGATGTGGTCATTCGTATTAAAGATGAAGGCAGCCAACGTTTTGTTGATATTCGTAGTAAATCACGAGTAGGACGTAGTGACTTAGGTAAAAATGCTGAGCGTATTCATTCAATTATTAATGAATTAAATACCTTACTTGAAAAATAAAACGACTTAACCTGTATTCATAGGTTAGACATTAAGAGAGAATTGGATTCAGGCCGCATTTTAATCGTCCTTTTTCTTTATCTCTTTTTGGGTTCGCTC
>NZ_WTLB01000097.1 GCF_011378855.1 Pseudoalteromonas sp. Z1A8
AAGATCTGATCATGACATTGAGATTTAGTTCAAAAAAATCCCCGCTAATTTCTTAGCAGGGATTTGTGTATAAGAGACAGCTTACTAAGCGCCTTTTTTGTTTATTTAGTTCTTTTATTTAGTCTTCGTGTTTGTTTTGCATGTTCACTAAGTTCAGTTAAACCTAATTGGTCGTAACTTTTTTCCATCATTTCAAGGGCTGGATCTAAGTAACTGCTTTGTGAATAATGCTCAACAACAAACTTACCTCTATTAGCGGCAGCTAAATAAGCTTCACGTTCGTAATAGTAAGTTGCAACTTTTAACTCATAACGTGCCATGCGGTTTAAAAGCCATACTAGACGGCGTTTCGCTTCAGGTGCGTAATCACTTTTTGGAAAGCGTTTTACTAGTGTCGATAAATCGGTAAATGCAACACGTGTACGGTTAGCATCACGATCAGCTCGATCTACACCAAAATACTCTTGAAACGCGTTTTTATCAGCTTTAATATTTACTAAACCACGCATGTAATACATGTAATCAAGGTCTTTATGATTTGGGTTTAAGCGAATAAAGCGGTCAATGGTTGCAAGTGCTTGTTCAGTATTACCTGATTGGTAATGTGCATACACTAAGTCCATTTGTACTTGTTTAGAGAATGGGCCAAATGGGTAGCGTGAGTCTATTGCACTTAAAAGTTCAATTGCGCGAGCATATAAACCAGAATCTAGCGTTTCTTTTGCATCTTCATATAAAGCGTGTGCAGACTTATTAGGTACACGTTGAATATCTTCTTGGTCTGGAGCAGACGAACAAGCGCCTAAACTAAGTACAGAAACTGAAAAAACAATGGCAAATGCACGTTTCCCTATTTTATTTATCATTTTATTTGTTACCTTCGATGTCTTCGGCTAGGCCAAGTCGGTAAAACCGAGTAAACTATGCGTATTATATTATGCTTTTATTAAAAGCGATTCTAACCCAGTCGAGCAAAGCTTGCACTGGTAAATTGGGTAAAGTTACTAATGTCAGAGCAAATTTCTCTTCAAGCCGACGTTCCAACCGAATTAGGTGGTAAACGTCTAGACCAAGTATTAGCACAATTGTTCCCTGATTATTCACGTTCTCGTATAAAAACGTGGATATTGGATGATAAAATCACCGTAGACGGTGAAATTTTCAACACTCCACGCGAAAAACTACTAGGTGGTGAAGTTGTAAGTGTTGAAACAACAATTGAAGCACCACGCGAATACGAAGCACAAGATATCAAATTAAACATTGTTTATGAAGACGATGATATTTTGGTAATTAATAAACCTATGGGCCTAGTGGTTCACCCTGGTGCAGGTAATCCTAATGGAACAGTGCTAAACGCATTACTACATTACTACCCTGAAATAATTAACGTGCCACGCGCAGGTATTGTGCATCGTTTAGATAAAGACACGACTGGCTTAATGGTTGTAGCTAAAACGATTCCAGCACAAACGCATTTAGTGACAGCGCTGCAAAAGCGTGAAAACTTCACGCGTGAATATGAAGCACTGTGTAATGGCACTATGACCGCAGGTGGTATGGTTGAAAAAGCGATTGGCCGTCATCCTACTCAGCGTACTCATATGGCAGTACATGAACTGGGTAAACCTGCTATCACGCACTATCGTGTTGCTGAAAAATTCCGTGCTCATACACGCTTGCGCTTACGCTTAGAAACAGGGCGTACGCATCAAATTCGTGTGCACATGGCACATTTAAATCATCCGCTAATTGGCGATCAATCTTACGGCGGCCGTCCGCGCCCACCTAAAGGTGCAACACCTGAGTTGTTCGAGTTACTTCGTAGCTTTAGACGCCAAGCACTACATGCTGTAAAATTGAGTATTGCGCATCCAATCACGGGTGAAATGATGACATGGCAAGCACCTATCCCAGATGATATGGTTGCTATGACACTTGCATTACGTGAAGATACTAAAGCTAATCCTGATATCGATAGATAATGCACTTATTGTCAGCGACATGGCAAAACCTTCATAAAGTAGCAACGTTAAGTACTACTTGTGGAGGTGGTGTTTCAAAAGTCCCCTTTAAAAGTTTTAATTTGGGATACCATGTTGGTGATAATAAAGGTGATGTAGCAAAAAACCGCTCACTATTAACTAAACACTTACCTAAACCTGCCGTGTGGCTAAATCAAGTTCATAGTTCTGATGTTGCTATTGTTGATGAACATTTTGATTTTGATGAGTTACATAATGCTGATGCGCTTTATACTCGGTTATTAAACCAACCTTTGGCTATAATGACTGCCGATTGCTTACCTATTTTATTAGTGAGTGATGATGAAAAAGAAATCGCAGCTATACATGGCGGCTGGCGAGGGCTAGAGCAGGGAATTATTAAAAACACATTGGATTGCTTTAGTACAAAATATGAAAATATAAGTGCGTGGCTAGGGCCTGCAATTGGACCAAACCGATTTGAAGTGGGTGCTGAAGTATTTGAGCAATTTAGAAAGAAATCCACTTCATTTACTCAAGCTTTTAAACTACAAGCAAATGGTAAATATCTAGCTGACATTTATAGTATTGCTCGCATATTACTTATCCAGTCAGGGGTTAAAAATATTACGGGCGGCGACTATTGTACAGTCTCTCAAAGTGACTTGTTTTTTTCATATCGACGAGATGGACAAACTGGACGTATGGGAAGTTTGATCTGGCTCAAATAATTCACATCTTTCAACATTATATTTCCCTCCACACCTTGAACAAACACCTAAACAGACCCATTAATTAAGCAATTAGATTATTTAATAGGTAATACCATGCGTTTAGATAGATTTACAAGTAAATTTCAATCTGCGCTCTCTGATGCGCAATCGTTAGCTCTTGGCCGTGATCATCAATTTATTGAACCAGTACATTTAATGTATTCATTGCTTAAGCAGAGCGGCTCTAGTGTGCGTGCATTACTTGCGCAAACAGGTGTCAGCGCTGACGAACTCAACACCAAGCTTTCTCAAGAAATAGAAAAGTTATTTAAGGTTGAAGGCGTAGGCGGCGACGTGCAGCTATCAAATAATATGGCTTCACTTATTAACCTGTGCGACAAATACGCACAAAAACGCAAAGACAAATACATTTCAAGTGAGTTATTTGTACTCGCTGCATGCGACGATAAAGGTCCGCTTGGTGATATATTTAGATCGTTAAATATTACCGCAACTAAAATTGAAACCGCAATTAAAGCTATTCGTGGTGGTCAAAAGGTTGATGATCCAAATGCCGAAGAAACACGCCAAGCGCTTGAAAAATTCACAATTGATTTAACTGAGCGGGCAGAGCAAGGTAAGCTTGATCCAGTTATTGGTCGCGATGACGAAATTCGCCGTACGATTCAAGTATTACAACGCCGGACTAAAAATAATCCTGTGTTAATAGGTGAACCAGGTGTTGGTAAAACAGCAATCGCCGAGGGTTTAGCACAACGTATTATTAACGGTGAGGTGCCTGAAGGATTAAAAAACAAACGCGTACTATCACTTGATTTAGGTGCGTTAGTTGCAGGTGCAAAATACCGTGGCGAATTTGAAGAGCGTTTAAAATCGGTATTAAACGAGTTGGCTAAAGAAGAAGGCCAAGTCATTTTATTTATTGATGAAATACATACTATTGTGGGTGCAGGTAAAAGTGACGGCGCAATGGATGCGGGTAATATGCTAAAACCAGCATTAGCGCGCGGAGAATTACATTGCGTAGGCGCAACAACGCTTGATGAATACCGTAAATATATAGAAAAAGACGCAGCCCTTGAGCGTCGATTCCAAAAGGTACTTATTGAAGAGCCGTCGGTTGAAGATACCATCGCAATATTACGAGGCTTAAAAGAGCGTTACGAGCTACATCATTCAGTAGAAATAACGGATCCCGCTATTGTTGCTGCAGCTCAGTTATCTCATCGTTATATTAGCGATCGTCAGTTACCGGATAAAGCAATTGATTTAATAGACGAAGCGGGTTCTTCAATTCGATTACAAATTGATTCAAAACCAGAGTCGTTAGATAAGCTTGAACGCCGTATTATTCAATTAAAGCTAGAAGATAACGCGCTCGCTAAAGAAAAAGACGAAGCAAGTCTAAAACGCCGCAGTGAAATGCAAGAGCTAATCACAGATCTTGATGCACAATACCGCGAGTTGGACGAAATATGGAATGCTGAAAAAGCATCGCTTCAAGGCACGCAAGTAATTAAAGCTGAGCTTGAACAAGCAAGATTAGACTTAGACGTAGCGCGAAGAGCAAGCGACTTACAGCGCATGTCAGAGCTTCAATATGGGCGAATCCCAGAGCTTGAACGTAAACTTGATTTAGCCTCACAAGCCGAAATGCAAGAAATGACATTGCTTAAAAACCAAGTTGGTGAGGATGAAATTGCTGAAATACTCTCGCGTTGGACAGGTATTCCTGTGGCAAGAATGCTACAAGGTGAGCGTGAAAAGCTACTACAAATGGAAGATAAGCTACACAGCAAAGTAATAGGGCAAGATGAAGCGGTTGTGGCTGTTTCTAACGCAATACGCCGCTCACGTGCTGGGCTTGCAGATCCTAATCGTCCTATTGGTTCATTTTTGTTTTTAGGCCCAACAGGTGTGGGTAAAACAGAGCTGACAAAAGCACTCGCTGGTTTTATGTTTGATACCGAAGATGCCATGGTGCGTATCGACATGTCTGAGTTTATGGAAAAACATTCAGTTGCACGTTTAGTAGGGGCACCTCCAGGTTATGTGGGTTACGAAGAGGGCGGTTATTTAACCGAGGCGGTACGCCGTAAACCTTACTCCGTGATACTGCTTGATGAAATAGAAAAAGCGCATCCAGATGTATTTAATATTCTACTGCAAGTATTAGATGATGGTCGATTAACAGACGGGCAAGGTAGAACCGTAGATTTTAAAAATACCGTTATTATCATGACCTCAAATCTAGGCTCAGATATTATCCAAGAGCAAGCGGGTAATAATGACTACACGACCCTTAAAGCTAAAGTAATGGAAGTATTAATTAATGAGTTTAGGCCTGAGTTCATTAACCGTATAGACGAGACTGTTGTATTTCATCCGTTAGCTAACGAGCATATAAAAGAAATAGCTGATATTCAGTTAATGAAATTACGTGAGCGTTTAACTGAAATGGGATATTTACTTGAAATAAGCGATGCGGCTCTTGAGCGAATTGCAGAAAGTGGTTTTGACCCTGTGTATGGTGCACGTCCACTTAAACGCGCTATTCAACAAACGATAGAAAACCCACTGGCACAAAAGCTACTTAATGGGGACTACATACCTGGTTGCGTTATTGTTATCGACGCAAGTGACGAAGGCTTGGTATTTACTAAGCGTTAATTGTAAATAATTAAAATCAAAAGCCGCTGAAATAGCTAACACCATTCAGTTAAGCATGTTTTGACTTAATGGTGTACCGAGTTTTTGAAATTCGAACGGTCCTACTTTTGGG
>NZ_WTLB01000098.1 GCF_011378855.1 Pseudoalteromonas sp. Z1A8
ATTTCCTTTGGCGAGAAAATGGCCGAATTATAACAGCTGGCCATCTAATCTGAGAAATTGCACTTATTATCCGAATTTAGGATTTTTACAAAGTCTTGCCGCTTGTTTTTAAAGACTTTTGTTTTAATTTTGTTTGTAAGTTGGTCTCTCAACCATGATAAATCAATTTTCTCTTTACTAATGTCAATGCCGATAAACATCATCTCTACTTACTCCCCTTGTACATACAGCATCTACTTAAATAAAAGTGTGCTTGGATACCATTCAGTTTCTGAGAATAGAAAGTCAGGGCTTTATCTACGGAGCAGTATTAAATACTAGACGCAAAGGCAAGCTCACTGACTTCGATGTGATAAATGATAGCTAATCATTTATCAATGAGAGATACAAGGCGTACAGCTTGCTAGCGCGTCAGGCGTTAGCCCTGAAATATAGCTTTATCTAAGCGTTTATCGTATCGATGACAGCGGCTAAAAAGTTGTGAGTCTTTCTAGATTTTAACAATGTTATTTTGATTGCAGTCATGACTTGTTGATCTACTATTAGTTTTATAGCTTAGTGGGAATATAAAATCCGGTACTTATGTTTATAAGTTTTGTGTGGTGTATTAATCTTGTGGGATAGACACGTATCAATAATGGAGTAATAGATATGGAAAGAGGTATTGTTTTATCACCTAAATTTAAAAGGCTCCCAACTGGGGATGTTTTATTTAAGTCGGCTGTCGATGAAATGGAGCTAAGAAAATATCTAACATATTGGGATAAAATAGATGTACCAAAAAGTTCATTTATAGAATTTGATTGTCATCAATTTAGGTTACTTGAAGCATCAGGGCATATATCTAGAACTCCTTATGGAAGAAAACAACAATTTAAGAGTTATAGAATTAGTCAATCAAACCAAATTTATTTAGGTGGCGTTATGTCTGGTGAGATCGATGACTGTACTAATGTGACGATAAATCGAGAATGTGGAGACCAAATTCTAAGAGCTCATGAAGATGTATTTTTATTACGCTCTGGCAATGAGCCAGGGCAGTGGTCTAAAGCTCAAGTGTCACAAGATATAATTTCTTTTGATTCAGAGGATAAAGCTGCAATCGAAATTGAGCTGTATAACCTTCTTCCTGTACCAAGCATTGATACCCCGCTATATGAGATATTAGAGTTTAAAGAATCTTATAGATCAGAGCTTTTAGCGTTTAGGTGTTATTTAGATGAAATGTATCAAGAGATTATAGGATCAGCCGATATTCTAAGGTCACGAACTACCAATTTGACCCGTTTAGAGATGGCTATCAGAGATATTGAAAAAACGATGTCAGAATCTAAAATAAAAATTTTTACTGAATCATTACGCTCAATTTTATCTGGAGTTGATGGTGTGGTTGGTACTGGATTAGCTGTTGGAGCGACAGTTGCTACTTCATCCTTTGGAATGTCACCACTTGTTGCTGGTATTTCTGGAGCTGGAGTTATCGCAGCAACTAAAGTGTTATCTCAATCAAAAAGCACAGTAAAAAATGATTTAACATATCTAAAAAGTATCCGGAGAAATTTTAATTAGTAGGGTTTACTCTTACAGTGAAATAAATTATCTTTCCGCTGATTTATCCATCTCACTTTTCAACTAACTCTGTGCAGCGCGAAGCGCCTCTGTGTTCTTGGTGGTAATTCTCTATATATTACCACCACTGAAACCACCTAAGCCCCACATTGCCTAACCCCATTACCCGCATGTTTAAGCGCTATAATTTGCCCTTTGCCGTTATGCGCCATAGCGAGCATATCGCCGGTATTTATATTACTTTCAACTGCGTGTTTACCCTTTAAATCACTCAACAGTGACTGCTTAATTTGCACTAGCACCTCGTCATTACAGCTGGCTATGTACCAGTCGTTATCTACCTTCACGAGTGTGCCGTATTCTATGTGGCGTTGTTGATGGCGACGTAAATCGTTAGCTAATTGACTGTCTAGCGCGTGTTTTTGCTCTGTAATAGAGCTTGCATAGCTGCCTGCTTGGTTTATTTCGTGTGTTTTTATGAATAAATAGTCGTGAATGTCTATGGTGTTAAGTTCTGTGTTAAGCACTGTTTTTGGTGCGGTATTTATTACGTTGTTATTATCAAAAACAATAAAGGCGAACACACCAAGCGCACAGGCAAGGCTGGTTAGTTGTAGCGTAAAACTAAGCCTTGTGGGCTTTTTAGGCTTTGAATGCACAGCACTATTAAGCAATGCTTTTTGCTGGGCAGCGCTGAGTGTAGTGCGCACTTTTCGCTCTTTGTAGTGTTGTGTGAGCTTTTGATCAAACGGCTCATCAGGCTTGTTCATTGCTTGCTCCTAATAAACGTTTAAGGTTTTTTTTGGCGTAGCGCAGCCTTGTTTTAATGGTTTCAGCATTGCTATGCGTTATAAGTTCTATGTCGGTGAGCGAAAAGCCTTCTTGTTGTAATGTTATGGCTTCGCGTTGTACAAAGCTAAGTTGTTTTAGGGCGGCGTCGAATGCTTCGTAACTTATATTTGTATCGCTTTGCTCACTTTGCTTTGCAGGTAAATGCGTGTTTTCGTCAAGCTCTACAAAGTGCTGTTGCCTGCGGTATTCGTCAATGAGTGTGTTGCGAGCAAGTTTAAACAACCACGCTTTAGGTGTGGTTTGTGCTTGGTAAAGGTGGCGTTTTTCGATTACTTTTAGCCATGTTTGTTGGCTTACGTCGTATGCTAAATGCGTATTAGATTGCGTAATAAGGTAGTGGTATAAGTCGTTACTGTAGAGGGCAATAAGCTGCTCTAAGTAACGATTGTCGCCACTTTTTGCGTAACTTGCCATGCAGTCCTTGCTTGGCGTTTCAAATAACCATGACTTAATACTTAGTAGCATAGGCTCATCGCTTTTATTGTTGTAATTTGAAGTCGAGTTGTACGGTTTGACCTGTTTGTAATTGTGCCACACCTTCAATTACTTTGGGGCGATATTTCCAGCGTTTAATAGCTCTTATTGCTTCGCGGTCAAAGGTGCGTTTTGGCTCGGCGTTAATAACTACTGGGTCGATTACTTCCCCTGTTGGCGAAATACTAAAGCTTAGTTGTACCCAACCTTCAATGCCATCGCGCGCGGCTGTGGTTGGGTATTTAGGGTTTATGCGCACTATGGGTGTTGCATCCCCTGTTGGGCGATTAATGGTGTTATTTATGTCGCCACCAAAATCGTCAATCATCACTGGCGTAAAGTCGCTAATTGCAAGCACAGGATCGGCTGATGTATCAAGCGGTGGAGCTTTTGGCGGCACTTTAGGCATTGGCGGTGGCGGCTGTATTTTTTGTATATGCCTTAGCTTTGAATCCTCAGGCGCTTGAAAAATCTCTACTATAATATCGTCCCCAGGTTTAACCGGTGCGCGTTGCTCGCCACTTATTAAATATTGCATAAACGCAAAAGCTGCAAAGGTCATTACTGCACCGCCAATAACGGCGGTTGATGTTTTAATAAATACTGGGTTGTTAGGTACTTCAAGTGTGTGCATAAGCCGCTCCAAATTTTATTGATCACAACAATTAGGGTGTTTTCAAAGCTATAACGGGTGGCAAATCAAAAAGGGGTGAAATAATTTTATAAAAAATGTGGGGTTTAGTTACAATAGCCATTCGCAAATATTAAAACTTACATTTTTAGGCTGTTATGCAACTCATTGAAATAAATAAAGCGCGTTACCGTAAACATTTAAACCGTGTTATTGCAGGGTGTGGTATTGGTTTAGCTGTAGGCAGCTTGGCTATATCGCAAACGCTAATTGCTTTATTTCCTGATGAAAGTGGTAGCCATTTTCATTGGAACTTAATAGGTGTTGCTATTACTAGCGTTGGGCTTGCGTGGTTACTTAATAAATACCGTACACATAGTTTTATGACAGAAGTTGTTTATGTGTGGGAGCTTAAAAAAGCACTTAATAAAATAACCCGCAAAATGGCTAAGTTAAAAGCAGCAGGGCGCGAGGGTAATGCCGATGCGTTATTAGCGATTCATTATAGTTACGCGGGCTCTCGGTTATTGTGGCAGCTAGACGATAATCTAATCACCATGGACGATTTAGCCATTAAACAAGCTGAGCTTGAATCTGTTGCAGCGCAACATAACGTAACGCTTAACGTTGAAGATTACGACGCAAGTATTTTAAAACAGTTTTAAAGTTTAGGTTTTTAAATTAGTTAGAGGAGCCTTAATGAAAAAAATACTCATAGTGTGTTTAGGTAATATTTGCCGCTCGCCAACCGCAGAAGCGGTATTAAAAGCCCGTGCTAAAAAACTAGGCGTTAACGTTAAAGTTGATTCGGCAGGGACTATTGGTTACCACGAAGGTAAAACGCCTGATAGCCGCTCAATGGCAGCAGGCGAAAAACGTGGTTATAGCTTTAAAGGTATTTGTTCACGTAAAGTACGCAGTAGCGACTTTACTGAGTTTGATTTGATTTTAGCGGCCGATACGCAAAACTTAGCTGATTTAAAAGCCCAGTGCCCTGAGCATTTACGCTACAAGCTGGCGCTATTTTTAGAATATGGCGAGCAAACCCAAAGCGCTATTCCTGATCCTTATTACGGCGGCGATGATGGCTTTGAAAATGTGCTCGATTTAATTGAAGCGGCTAGCGATAAAATACTCGCTAAAATTTAATCCCTATTTTATTACTAAAGCTAAATTTAACGAGCTTTTTGTCGTATTGCACAGTGTTCCTAAAGTAAGTACATTTTATGCTTACTCAAAGGGAACTTTATGAAAATAAAAATATTACTACTCACTTTATCTATCGCTTCTTGTTCTACTTTTGCTAACGATGTTAGTTTTTCGATTGGGGGTGGCTATCCTTATTTAGTTATTCCTGAGGTGTCTTTATCGGCTAACGACGACACACAACGCTGGTATGCAAACTACAAAATAGGCCTTGATGATGGTTTTTCAGCAGGTTTTGAACAAGCGGTAAGTGATAATAAAAAACATGCTTTTGGCGCGCTTGTAGGTGCAATTGGCGCAAGAGATACAGACCAAGAGTGTGAAAGTTCAACAAATGATGTAGCAACTGACTTTGCTAATACGCTAGGTTGTGTAATTGGCGGTATTTTTGATGAAGAAACAACAAACGGCATAGGGCTTACGTACAGCTACAACTTTAATGGATTGAACCACGCTGGTTTTAGATTAGAGCTAGATGTGGGCTACGGTAAAGCAAGCGATAGCAATGAAAAAAGAGCCGATGGCGGTATTAGCGTAAGTTATGAATTTTAACTACATGAGTTTTGTATTAGTTAGTTTTAAAAAAGGCGCATAAAGCTGTCTCTTGATCACAAGTCTGGCTCAAGAGATTTTGCTAAATCGTAGCCTTCCAGGATGGCTTGTAACTTAAGCCATC
>NZ_WTLB01000099.1 GCF_011378855.1 Pseudoalteromonas sp. Z1A8
GGCATGAATAAATTGACCTTACGGGGTCAAACGAAAGTTAATACGCAATGGCAACTGTATTGCCTTGTTCATAATATAGAAAAGCTGCAAAACACGATGCATTAAGAAGGGGAAGCCCTTTTAACCTCAAATAAGCCACTCAGACACCTGTAATCCCTTCCAAAACGCCAATTTAAACAACACCAAACACTTCTTTATATGCTGCGTAAAAATACAGTAATCGATTGAACCAAAATAGGAACTCAGCTATGGTTTGTTTATCAATAAAAACAAATAAAAAACGAGTTAATCTACAGGCTCGTTATATTTTCAATTAGCCCGCTTCATCGCCTTCTTATAAGCAGCTCCGCGCTCTCGTTTTCCAACAGATATCACGGTAACTGTTACTATTTCATCATTAACTTCATAAACTAATCTATATCCAGCCTGCCTTAGCTTAATTTTATAAAGTTCGTTTGCCCCTGACAGTTTGGCGCTTTTAATTTTTGGACTCTCTAAAACTGCGGCTAGCTTTTTCTTAAATTGTTCTTTTACCGTAGCGCCTAGTTTATTCCACTCTTTCAGGGCAGACTTTTTAAACTCTAGCTCATAGGTCATTCAAATTAACCTTTACACTTTCTTCACTTTTCCGTTTCTCAGCAAGTGTAATAAGCTCGAGGTCTTCAATCCTATCCATTAAGTATTCGTAGGCTTCAGCAGGTATACAATAAAATGCAGGCTCATTTCTATTCAGTACAGCTATTGGCTCACCGTTACCGCTGAGTGCCACTCTCATTGGATTTGCTTTAAGCTCGCTTATGCTTGCAGCCATTTCAGTTAAAATTCGTGTTGTCATAAATTCACCAGTACGATAAAGTGGTCGCTAATTAGGTCTTACTATAAAACTTAAAATATAACAAAGCAATCAAAGATCGCCCACAAAGAAACGTGGGCTGGACGCGCAAAGAGACGCGCGCCCTTTATTGCGGCGTTGAGGCTGTAGAATTACTCTTTTTAGGAACGTATCCAACTATTCTTGGTTGATTGCTTTTTAACCTTGAATCCATCAGTTCGCTGTGATCTAATAGTTATTATTCACTCACGGTAAACTGTTATGGCTAACTACAAGCCTGACTTATCCTGTCAAAATAAATTCATTCCTATCAATTTCGCTGAGCAAATTTTGCCTGGCACATTTGAATATGCTCTTTGTTATATCGTCGAAAATAAACTCGATTTATCGGGATTTGACGCGTGGTATAACAACGATAAAACGGGCGCGGCGGCGTATCCGCCTTCGGTAATGCTAAAGATTATTTTACTGGGTTACGCACATGGTTTGATCAGTAGTCGCCGAATTGCTAAAGCGTGTGAGACGAACATTTTATTTATGAGTGTGTCGGGTGATATCCAGCCGCATTACACATCAATAGCCGGTTTTGTGGCTAAAATGCATGAACAGATTGAGCCGCTTTTTACGCAAGTGCTGATGATATGTGATGAAGAAGGCTTGATAGGTTGCAACATGTTTGCCATTGATGGGTGTAAATTAAAGTCCAATGCGAGTAAAGAATGGAGCGGCACATTCGATGAGTTAGGTCGAAAAAAAGCAAAACTAGAGCGCGCAAGCAAGCGTATTATTGAACGCCACCAATCACAAGATGGACTGGGCGAAGAGTTGATAACTCAGGACTTAAAACAAAAAGAAAAGCTGGATAGAAGTGCAGATAAAATTACCGAGTTCTTAGCCACTCACAAAGAAAAAACAGGCAGTAAGGGCAAGCCTGTTAAAAGTAATATCACTGACCCTGATAGCGCGAAGATGACGACCTCAAAAGGGACAATTCAAGGCTACAACGGCATCGCGATTAATGACGATAAACACCAAATTATACTGCAAGCTCAAGCGTGGGGCTCAGTGGGTGAGCAACAAACCCTACAGCCAGCTGTTAAGCAATTAAAGCAGCAGCTTGATAAATTGAACACTGACAAATCCAAAGACGAGCACACGATTAAGTTCACCGCAGACAGTGGGTTTAACAGCGAAGTAAATCTTGAATTTATGGCGCAAAGCGGGTTCGATACCTACATTGCGGATAATCAATTTAGAAAACGTAACCCGCTGTTAACAATAAACAAGACACCCACACTAAATTTGCATTAATACCTTATTGTGTGATTTCGGCAAAAACAGTGAATTTACCCTCATCATCTTCTTCCTCAAATATAACTTCCGCATCTCTTTGAGTAACTTTCAACTTATACCAATCTGAAGGTTCTTGATAATAGTCTGACTTAATGAAATATTCACCATCTTCGATATTAATTACGGTTGTAAACTCCTCTATATCTTCTGAGCCATCTAATTTTCTTAGATTGAACCTCACCGTATCTTTATTCGGTGAAACAACGGCTTTTCCAGTTTGAATATACTTCCAAGTGTCACCACTATTTTTTTCGAAGTATTGGGCATAAAATTCATCTAAGCGATCTAACATTATTCTGACTCCTTATGAAATAGCGGCTTTATCAGATGATGCTCACTATCTTACGGCAAAAGTTACGTGTTTTATGATTTTTCATTAGTCGCAAATAGCGTAACTTATTGCTAGTAATAAATATAATTTTAATAATTTGGGTGAGGAAATGAAAAAATTAGAGCGTACAATTATTCTGCGGCAATCAACTTAGAACTGTCTAATTTGAGAGTTCCACACACGCTATGAATAGACGGTAGTAATGCCTGATTTACAGGCAAAAATTGTTTGCTAAAATAGCGTAGAAGGAGCAGAAGTCAACAGTCCTTTTGTCACTTTTATTAGGCATTTTCAACTCCTGGTAATATGGCCCAGTTATTTATATAGTCTGAAATATCTTTAGCATTAAGTTGGCTCCCTCTGAACTTCTTATTTTTACCATCTTTAACCCAGTTCCACTCCAATGCACCATTTATAATTTCAGCACCACTATCTCTATGCGGTTGAATTGTTTCTAACACAATACGCCATTGTGCATTATTCAGTACATAAAATATAGGTGATTCGACCATATAAAGGTCAACAAAAACAATGTATTGATTCTCTTTATTTATACCTTTTACAGCAGGCCATACTTTACCTTTTTTGGCTTTGACTGAAACCTCATATTCATCTCCAGTATTTGAATCGGTCATGACCAAATCAGTAGTAGGGTGGTTCATTTTTATTTCATTGAGATTTGAGACATCTAATCCTGTTTTTACTGAAAGTAACTCCCCAACGAAGTCTTCACAAATGCTTCCAAATTTAGTTTTACTCATTGTATCCTCGTATATATCTAACCATTTTGTGCTTCATAAAACACCAACACGGCAGTTAATAATGTTATCTAACAAAGTTAGGATCCTACTCATCAAAATAGGAATAACTTTAACTTCTTTAGTGTCCGGTTATCGCTGTGAGCTCAAAGTTGCCTGCCAGGTGAGTACCAACCTATTTGTCGAAACTATAACGAGTAGGCATGAGTTATAGTTATCAAGTAACTATATTATTTATCTATAATTAATTTATTTTTTATAATTATAATTATAATTTCATTTCTCGCAAAAATTCCTACACTTTATTTTTTAATTTTTAGCTTTCCTTCAAATTTGTAGTTAGTAAATTAAAAAATAAAACTGATATGATGTATTTTTAAGTTAATTTAAATAGTATTAATTAAAATATTAAGGCCACTGATATTGAAAGACGCAAAAAAGTATATAAGACTTTTAGCTCCTTCAAAAAGTTGGGAGTAACAATAAACAAGACACCCACACTAAATTTTGAGGATGACACCCATCCTAATCATTACAAGAAAAGCCAACAAAAACAGTATGAAGAGTGCATTATTATAAATGCATTAATCATGCGAACGAAATAACAAAGACACCCAACCTAAATTTTGCACATAAACACCAGTAATCCTTTCCAAAACTCCAATTAAAACCAACAGCAAACACTTCTTTATATTCTGCGTAAAAATACAGTAATCAATTGAATCAAAATAGGAACTCAGCTATGGTTTATTTATCAATAAAAACAAATAAAAAACGAGTTAATCTATAGGCTCGTTAGGTGCAAAGACAACTCATGCATTCGAGGCAACATGGATACATATAATCCCAATAAAGCAGTAGAACCCGAAAACTGGTTAGCCCTAGATGAAGCTACAAGAATTGAATTAGTTCATGATTTCCATATTGGTTTAGATCACGAATTAACCGAGGACGCTTTAAGTGTACATTCATCAATACATGTAATAGTTGAAAATCAATTAGCTATGAAGGTTAAATTAATACCAGAAACTTTCGCAAGACTTATGAGACAAGGCTTGAATAGGCATGAAACAATTCATGCTATTGGAGCAATTATATCAGCAGATATTTTCGATGTTATGAATGGTATTGTAGAAGAGTTTTCACCAAAAAAGTACAGACGAAAGCTTGAAAAAATCACAGCAAAAAGATGGCTAAAAGGGCAGTATTAAAATTTGCACCTAACAGGCGCATAGAAATTAACAAGACACGCATACTAAATTTTGCACTTTTCGAAGTTAGAGGTTAGCCTTTATTTAGTGCAAAAAACGAGCAGGGTGTCTTATGGCGATTGCAAGAAAGCGTCAAGTAAGTTTGGTTGATACAAAATACTACCATTGTATTTCACGGTGTGTTCGTCGAGCATTTTTGTGTGGTGAAGACCACTTTACTGGGAAGTCTTACGAGCATCGTAGAGGGTGGGTTGAAGATAAGCTGCTTGAATTAGCGAAGGTATTTTGTATTGATGTATGTGCTTATGCCGTAATGAGTAATCAT